>NZ_JBVHWN010000008.1:0-295581 GCF_055564335.1 Streptomyces sp. NPDC029139
ACGACGCAGGAGCGGTTGTTCTCCCAGCCCCAGCCGTCCCCGTCGGGGTCGGAGGCGGAGCCGTGGACGCAGTACGGGTAGCCGTTGGGCGCCGTTCCACCGCCTGTGCCGCCGCCCGTGCCGGTGTCCGCCGAGCTGCCGCGGACGACGCAGGAGCGGTTGTTCTCCCAGCCCCAGCCGTCCCCGTCGGGGTCGGAGGCGGAGCCGTGGACGCAGTACGGGTAGCCGTTGGGCGCCGTCCCACCGCCCGTACCACCGCCGGTGCCGCCGCCCGTTCCGCCGTAGACGGTGGCGGTCCTGGACGTGGTGGCGATGCCGTCAGGGCCGTTGAAGAGGCGGTTGCCCCAGTTCGTCAGGGAGCCGGCGTCGAAGCCGTTGACCAGGTCGAGGTACTCGACCCCGCTGCCGTTGCCGCTCCACGACCAGCCGAGGTAGCCCACCCTGAGCGACTGGGCGGTCGCCATGATCGCGTTCTCGTCCGGGTTGCCGTCACTGTGCTGGTCGCCGAACTCCCCGACGACGATCGGGAGACCGTTGTTCACGAAGTGCCCGAGGTAGCTCTGCACCTCGGCGGCGGTGTCGTACACCCCGTACATGTGGATCGAGAAGATGGTGTTGCGGTCGGGGTCGGAGGCGAAGACCGCGGCGGCGTTGTTCCGCATGGTGTGCGACCAGTCCTGGCCCCAGTTGGGCGCGTCGACCATCAGGGCGTGGCCGATGCCCGCGTTCCGGAGCTTGCCGATGGCGTTCTTGGTGGCCTGCGTCCAGGCGGCGTGGTCGGTGTTGCCGAAGGGCTCGTTGCCGATGTTGACGACGACGTAGTTCTCCTGGCCCTGCAGCGCGCTCCTGATGCCGATCCAGTAGTCCGCCGCCCTGTCGAGGGAGGTGGCGGCGCCGTCCTCCCCGTAGCCGGTGGTGTCGTGCACCTCGAGCACACAGATCAGCTTGCTCGCCTTGCACCGGCCGATGAGGGAGGCGACTTCCTCCGTGCTCGTCCGGGTCCATCGGTCGCCGCTGCTGAGCACGACACGGACGGTGTTGGCGCCCTTGGCGGCGATGTCGGCGATCGAGCCGGTCCGGTCCGGGTACCAGGTGTGCGCGTGGTTGACGCCACGCATCACGAACTCGTTGCCGTTGGCCTCGTACACACGGCCGTTGCTGACCCGGATGCCCGTGGCGGCCGCCTCGGCCTCACCGGCGGGCCCGAGTACGGGCAGCAGGAGCCCTGCGACGCCGGCGATCGCAGCGCCGAGGGCCGTGAGCCACGTGCTGCGCGATGATTTCTTCATGCCTCTCCTCAAGGGGCGTTCTTGCGTGGGGGACCGGCCGGTCACCGAAGAGGGCAGCTTCTGACAACGTTGTCTTGCGATGGAGAGCAGCCAGACGAATGCCAAAGGAACGGCCGTTGTGCGGCGGAATTCCCTCTGGGTGGCGCGAGTTGGCCGGAGGTCCTCACCATGAGGCACTGCGCGTTCCTTCCGCGTCAATAGGCGGGTAATCGCGAATTCGCCTCGACCGCTAAACTCCCACTGAACCAAATGACTTTGGACGAGAAAGGGTTGCCCCGGCTTCCCGATACGCTTTACGGTCCTCATCGGGATTCGACCGCCCCGGGTGACGCGGACCGGATCACCGCGACGCAGCACAGCGCCGCGAGGGCGAGAGTCGCCGCCGCCGGCCCCGCGAGGGCCTCGGTGGCGGTGGCGGGAAGGACGCGGTCGGTCGGCGCGACGGCGCCCTCCGGGTCGAAGACCATCGCGAGGTGCCGGCCCGGGCGCGCAGCCGCGCCGCAGGTGCGCCACGCCTCGGTCGGGACCGGGGTGCCGTCCAGGAGGTGTACCGAGCAGGAGTTCTTGGCGTGGTTCCGTCCCTCGTGGCGGTGGACGTGAACCTCGGTCACCACCACCGTACGGCTCTCGCCGCGTGCCACGAGGACGGCCTGCGCGGTCATGCCCGGCAGCCACCAGGCGAGGGCCCCGGCGAGCAGGGCGACCGCGCCCACCAGGACCCGTCCCGCGTTCGTCGAGAAGAGGTACCACGCGCCGGCCAGGCCCACGACGACACCGACCGCCGTGCCCGCCGCGACGAAACCGGTCAGCGCACCCGTCACCGCCGCACCCGCGACCGGACCGGCTGTCAGGAGGCCGACGGCCAGGCCCTCCACGACCAGCCTGGCAGGCGGCCGTCCGGTGACGTTTGCCGTGCCCCACCAGAACGCCTTGTCGTCAGACACGCAGCTCCGCTCGTCGTCCCCGTCATCCCTTACCGACCTCGTCGCCGATCTCGACCGCCGTGCTCTCGGACACCGGCTTCTTCCGGGTGATGCCCTCGAGGAGCGAGGCCAGGTCGACTCCCGTCGTGGAGCTGAGGAGTTCCATGCCCTGGGCGACGTTGTCGGCGACCGTACGGGACAACTGGCTCGCCCCGTCCGTGGAGATCACCGTCATCTTGTCGATGGCGGACAGCGGTTCGGCTGCCTTGGCGACGACCTGGGGCAGGACCTCCACGAGCATCTGCAGGACGGCGGCGTCGCCGTACCGGGCGAAGGCGTCGGCCTTCTTACGCATGGCCTCCGCCTCGGCGGAGCCCCGGGCGGCGATGGCGGCGGCCTGGGCCTCGCCCTCGATGCGTACGGCGTCGGCGAGCGCCGCGCGGTGGGCCTTCTCGCCCTCACCGGTCAGGCGCGAGCGCTGGGCGTCGGCCTCGGCCTGCTTGACCAGGGCGACGCGGCGCGCCTCGGCCTCCTGCTCGGCCTGGTAGCGGGCGGCGTCGGCGGGCTTGCGGACCTGCGTGTCGAGCTGACGGTCGGTCAGTGCCGCCTGCCGCTCGGCGACCTTCTCCTGCTCGGCGAGGATCTGCTGCCGGCGGTCGGCTTCGGCGAGGGGACCGGCGGCGTTGGCCTGGGCGGCGGCCTCGTCGGTCTGGGCCTTGATCTCGGCCTGCTTCAGGTAGAGGGTCCGCTGCGCGATCGCGATCTCCTCCTCCGCCTTCAGCCGGGCCTGTTCGGCGGCGCGGCGGGCGACGGCCTCGGCGATGTCGGCCTCCTGCTTGGCGCGGGCGGCCTCGGGGCGGCCGAGGTCCTCCAGGTAGGAGCCTTCGGTGGTGATGTCCTGGATCTGGAAGGCGTCCAGGACCAGACCCTGCCCCGACAGGCTCGCCTCGGCCTCCTCCGCGACCTGGCCGGCGAACGCGGCGCGGTCGCGGATGATGTCCTCGACCGACATGCGGCCCACGATGGAGCGCAGCGCGCCCGACAGCACCTCCTGGGTGAAGCCGACGATCCCGTCCTGCTGCATGAGGAACCGCTGGGCGGCGGCCCGGATCGAGTCCTCTGTGCCACCGACCTTGACGATCGCGACCCCCTCCAGATTCGCCTTGACCCCCCGAAGGGTCACCGCGCCGCGCACGGCCACCGGAATGTGGCGGCTGGACAGGTCGAGCGTGAACTTCTGCTGCACGAAGGGGACGACGAACACGCCACCGCCGACCACGACCTTCTGGCCGCTGTTGTCGGTGAACACCCGTCCGGTGGCCGGATCGGTGGCCTGCTTGCCGCGTCGTCCGGTGATGATGAAGGCCTCGCTGGGCCCGGCGACCTTGTAGCGCGTGACGATGGCGAGGGCGAGCAGTACGACGAGTACGACGATGCCCACCACAGCGGTGAGGACAGGGCTCATGACGCACATCCCTTGAGACTGGATCCGACGGAAAGGTGCAACGGGGTACGGGGGAGGGTCAGAGCTCGACGGGACGCACGGCCACCGACGTCGGGGAGAGCACCGACTCGACCCAGACCTCGACGCCGCGCGGCACGGGGCGGGCGGACCTCGCCGCGTACTTGACCGGCTGACCGGCCAGGTACAGCAGCACCTCGCCGTATCCGCCGGCGGGAATCGCGGTGACCACCGAGCCCGTACTCCCGGTCAGGTCCTCACCCCTCGGTGCGGGCGCGGCTCCGTCGCGCATCAGCATCCGGCTGAACTTCCACGACAGCCGGCTCGCGACGACCCCCGCCGCCACACCCGCACCGGTGGCGACCCCCGCCCCCGTACCGGTGGTCCCCAGGACGATCGCGCCCGTGAAGCCGAGCGCGGACACGAACCCGGCGATCACCGGCAACGACAGGAATCCGTCCAGTCCCCCGCCGATCCCTTCGAGAACCCCCTCCAGCACCCCGTCCAGGACCAGGGACAGAACGAGCAGCACGAGTCCTGCCATGCCGAAACCGAGAAACCACGTCATGCCATGTCCCCTCGGTCCGCACGCGCAGGCCGTGCCGTTTCTGCCGTCGGCGGATGTTCCCACCGAAGCGCACGGCAGTTCATTGCCGGACTCCGGCAATCTTTACGCGTTCTTGATGCCGGTCACGCACACCACCGCCGACGGGTCACATGGCGCGGAACCGTCCTTCTTCGACCTCGGTGACCAGCCCCGCGCCGGTCAACCGCTCCAGGTGCTGCACCGCGGTCCGTCGCTCCACCGGCTGCACATGGGCGCCTTCGACGTGGGGCCGGTAGACCAGCCTGTGGTGGGCGATCTCCTCGACGGTCCGCGGTTCGTGGAGGAACGCCAGGAGGGTCGCGTCCCGTCTCTCCACCACCCCGACGAAGGCGTCGAGCCGCTCGGAGAACTCCGCGGCGCCCTCGATCACGCCCTTCTGGTGGGCCGTGCCGTACCAGCGGGCGTCGATCTCCCGGCACCGGCGCATGGACGCCTCGAAATCCGGGAGGCTGCTGCCGATGTCTCCGTAGTAGGGGCCGAACGACGTCAGATCGATGTCCGACACGAAGAGGAAGCCGTCCGGCTCGATCAGGAAGCCGCTGTGGCCCGGGGTGTGGCCGGGGAGATGCACGACGGTCACGGTGCGACCGCCGAGGTCGAACACGGCGCCGTCGGTGAATCCCTTCGCGTCGGGACGGTCCCGTACGTGGAACTGGTCGCGCAGCATCCGCTCCGTGTGCTCGGTGGCGTCCGGCGGTTGGTCGTAGTTGGCGGCCATGACCGCGCGAGAGCGCAGCGCGGCGAGGTCCTTCTCGTGGGTCTGGACGGGTACGTGGTCGTCGTAGTCGGCGAGACCCGCGACATGGTCCTCGTGCGCGTGGCTCACGAGAGCGAGGTCCGCGGGTGGTGCCGATCCGACGAGTGACAGCGACGGGTCGATGATCAGCGTCTCGGAGGTGCCGCGTACGAGCATGGAGTTGGCGTACGGGTAGGTGCCCCGCTCGGCGCCGACGAGCACGGTGACTCCGCCGTTCACTCCGCCGTACTGCGCTTCCGTGTACCCCGTCGTGAGCAAGGTCGGCACTCCTTCGTTCGCGCGGCGACGGGGGCATCGTCGTTTCCGGTCCGCCGGCCGGCGCGCCCCGCCCTTGACAATCAGTCATGCTCCTGACAGCAGTGGCATTGCACCACAAGGGGGCGATCAGCGCATGACCGAGCCCGAGAGCGCGAGGGACGACTACGACGTCGTCATCAGCGGAGCCGGCCTCGCCGGCAGTGCCGCGGCGATCCTGCTCGCCCGGCGCGGAGTCCGCCTCGCCCTGCTGGAACGCCGCTCGGACCCCGAGGCGTACAAGGTGCTGTGCACCCACTCCCTGACGGCCAACGCCT
The DNA here is from genome assembly GCF_055564335.1 of Streptomyces sp. NPDC029139. NCBI lineage: Bacteria > Bacillati > Actinomycetota > Actinomycetes > Kitasatosporales > Streptomycetaceae > Streptomyces > Streptomyces sp. NPDC029139. The sequence continues at coordinate 5,611 of NZ_JBVHWN010000008.1, forward strand.
ACCCGGTGCTGGACGAACTCGGACTCGTCGCCGCGCTGGAAAAGGCGGGCGCCGTCCGCAACGAGGCCCGCTGGTAGACCCGTTGGGGCTGGATCGAGCCGAGGGCCGCGCCGGAGGGCCCTGAGCTGCCGTACGCGTACAACCTCCGGCGCAGCACCCTCGATCCGTTGATCAGGTCCCGCGCGGGGGAGACCCCCGGCGTCGATCCGCTCCTCGGGCACATCTGTTCGCATCCCGCCTGATCAGCCCGGTGCGCTTCTTGAACCCCCTGGCGCCGGCCAAGGCCGCGGCCGTCAACATCCAGCACCGCCGGGCGTCAGCGGCCCCCGCCCGCTGACCGGCGCTGAGGGGGACGGTCGCTCCCGCTCACGCGGGTGGCGACCCGCGTCGCACCGGCCGTCCTCGCCGCCGCCCGGGCCGACCGCGGCGGCTGCTCCGCCCCGCCCGGACATGACAGCGGCACGGCACCCGTCCGACCGCCGGCTACAGCCAGTCCCGCCGCTTGAAGATGACGTAGAGACTCGTGCACACCACGGCCATCAGCAGGATCGCGAAGGGATAGCCACCCGCCCAGTGCAGCTCCGGCATGTTGTCGAAGTTCATGCCGTAGATCGTCCCGACCAGCGTGGGGGCGAAGAGGATGGCCGCCCACGAGGAGATCTTCTTGATCTCCTCGTTCTGCTCGAAGCCCGCCTCCGCCAGTGCCCGCATCTCCGCGTTCTGCTGCTGTGTCACCAGGGTCGCGTTCACCGTCAGGATCTCCGTCAGGGCCTGGCGGAAGCCGTCCACGCGTTCGCTCGTGTGGGTCACGTGGTCGGCGACGTCGCGGAGGTAGCGCTGCAGTTCCTCGTCCGTGCCGTACTTGGCGAAGCCCGCCATCAGGCCGTGCAGCATGCTCACCAGCGGGCGGGTGGCGCGCTGGAACTCGACCATCTCGCGGGAGAGTTCGTAGATGCGGCGGGAGACCGCCGGGTCGCCGCCGAAGACCTCCGTCTCGATCTCGTCGATGTCGTTCTGGACGCCAGCGACCACCGGGGCATAGCCGTCCACCACCGCGTCCAGGATCGCGTACAGCACCGCCTCGGGGCCCAGGGCCAGCAGGTCGGGGTTCTCCTCCATGCGGTGGCGGACCGCCGAGAGGTCGGGGGCCGCTCCGTGGCGGACCGTGATCACGAAGTCCTGGCCCACGAAGACGTGGAGCTCGCCGAAGTCCACCTCTTCCTGGGCGTCCAGATAGCGGGCCGCGCGCAGGACGACGAAGAGGGTGTCGCCGTAACGTTCCAGCTTGGGTCGCTGGTGCGCCTCCAGGGCGTCCTCGACGGCCAGCTCGTGGAGGTCGAACTCACCGGCCAGCGAATGGAGTTCGGACTCCGTCGGCCGATGCAGGCCGATCCACGCCATGCCGTCCGGGTACTCGCGCAGCTGCCGGAAGGTCTCGGCCAGGGTGGCGGGGGAGGACACCCGGCGGCCGTCCCGGTAGACGGTCGCCTGGACGACGGCCGGCCGGGCGGCCGGCGCGTCGGCCGCGGGGCCGGGCGGCCGCTCGGGCGGCGCGGCCGGGGGTTCCGGCTGGCGGCGCCAGGCGGCGCGGGGGCGGCGCTCCGACATCGTGGGTCCATCTCCCTGTACATGATCGGGGCCAGGGTCTCCCGGCAGGATATACGGGGCGAATTACGGCAGCGCGACGGCGCCGGGCCCGGCCCTTGCCCGGCTTGCGGACCGTACCTGTCCCCAGCCCTTGCCCGGCTTGCGGACCGTACCTGTCCGCAAGCCCGAGTAGCGTGCCGCACATGGCCTCCAAGACGACGAAGACGACGAAGGCGACGAAGATGTCGAAGGCCACGGTGACGACGCATCCGGTCCTCTCCCCCCGCGCGCTGGGCCGCGCCACGCTGGCCCGCCAGCTCCTCCTCGCCCCCGCCGCGATGTCCGCCAAGGACGCCGTCTCCCACCTCCTCGGCCTCCAGGCGCAGAACACCAAGCCGCCGTACGTCGCGCTCGCCGCCCGCCTCGAAGGCTTTCGCCCCGAGCACCTCTCCGCGCTCATGGAGTCCCGCGAGGTCGCCCGCATCGTCACCATGCGCTCCACCATCCACACCCACACCGCCGAGGACGTGCTCACCCTGCGACCCCTGGTCCAGGCCGCCCGCGACCGCGAGCTCGGTATCTTCCGCAAGGGCCTCGCCGGCGTCGACCTCGACCGGCTCGCCGCCCTCGCCCGCGCGTTCGTCGAGGAGCGGCCCCGCACGCCGAAGGAGATCCGCGAAACCCTCCTCGTCGAGTGGCCCGACGCAGACCCGCAGTCCCTCGGCGTCGCCGCGCGCTGTCTGCTCCCCCTCGTCCAGGTCACGCCGCGCGGCCTGTGGCGCCGGAGCGGGCAGGTCTCCCTGACGACGGCCGAGACCTGGCTCGGCCGTCCCGCCGCGCCCGTTCCCGCCCCCGACGACACCGTCCTGCGCTATCTCGCCGCGTTCGGCCCCGCCTCCGTCAAGGACATGCAGACCTGGTCCGGGCTCACCCGTCTCCGCGAAGCTTTCGAGCGCCTGCGGCCCCGGCTCCTCACCTTCCAGGACGAGCAGGGCGTCGAACTCTTCGACCTGCCCGACGCCCCGCGCCCCGCCGAGGACACCCCCGCCCCGCCGCGCTTCCTCCCCGAATTCGACAACCTGCTCCTCTCCCACGCCGACCGCAGCCGCGTCCTCTCCCCGGAGGCCAGGCGCCGCACCTGGAAGGGCAGCCAGGCGTACTGCGTCTTCCTGCTCGACGGCCTCCTCGCCGGCCTCTGGCGCCTGGAGGAGACCAAGGAGCGCACGACGATGACCATCCAGCCCTTCGGCAGTCCGACCAGGACCCAGCGCGCCGAACTGGAGGCGGAGGCCGAGCGCATGCTGGGGGTGCTGGCCCGGCCGGACCTTCCGTACGAGGCGGGGTTCGGCACCGTGGAGTCCTAGGGGGTGTCTTGCCGATCTTGCCGGGCCCGCGACGCCCGGCCCCGTCCTGCGCGCGGACGGCGACACGGAAACTCCCGGCGGGCGCCCCCCGGCACCCGGCCCCGGCACCCGGCCCCGACATCCCTACGGCAGCACCCCCGCCCTCCGCGCCGCCACCACCGCCTCCAGTCGCGTGTGCGCACCCAGCTTCCGCATGGTGGAGCGGAGGTAGCCCTTCACCGTTTCCGGGCGCAGGCCCAGACGGGCCGCCGCCGCCGCGTTCGTCGCTCCCGAGGCCACCGCCGCCAGCACGTCCAGCTCGCGCGGTGTCAGCGACACGCCCGGTCGGCGTTCCGGCTCCGCCGAGGCCGTCTCCAGCCGGCCGCACACCGCCAGCAGCCGCGCCCGCAGCCGCGGGTCCGCGATCTGCGGGGCCAGTTCGCGCAGCTCGCCGTGTGCCTGGCGGACCTCCTCCCACGACGGGCCCGCGGCCGGCGCCGCCGGTGGCCGCCGCACCTCGTCCCGTACCGCCAGCGCCTGTTCGACGTCCCGCGCCGCCGCCACCACCGCGTCGGCGACGCGCTCACCCAGCGGCAGGGCGTCCCGCAGCGCCCCGTACAGCACCCCGCGCACCCTGCGCCGTACGACCACGGGCACCGCGATCACCGAGCGCAGGCCCTCCGCCGACACCGGACCGTCGTACTCGTGTGTGATGTGCCGCGCCGACGGATAGTCGACGACCGCGCACGGCCGCGCCAGGGCCAGGCACTTCCCGCCCAGGCCGCTGCCCGCCGAGATCGCGAGTCCGCGCAGGGCCGGAGTGACGGTGCCGTTCAGCTCCGTGATGTGCAGCGGCCTGCCCTCGTGCAGCAGTCCGCCGAAGACCACCTGCAGTCCGGTGGTCCGGCGCAGCCGCAGCAGAGCTCCGCGCATCTCCACCGCATCCGTCCGCTCGGGCACGCGACCACTCCTTCACCCCCGAACGGGGGTAGTGAGACCTGGGTCACTGATTACACGATGTCCGGGACCGGTCCCGCAACGAGGAGGACACATGACGGCTACCACGGCGACGGAGAGGTTCCGGGCCGCCCGCGACTTCCTGCTGCAGCACCGCGAGGACTACGAGACGGCCTACGACGGCTTCGCCTGGCCCCGCCCCGAACGGTTCAACTGGGCCCTGGAGTGGTTCGACGTCATCGCGGCCGGCAACGACAGGACCGCCCTCCACATCGTCGAGGAGGACGGCACCGAGACGCGCCTCAGCTTCGCCGAGATGAGCGAACGCTCCCACCGCGCCGCCAACTGGCTGCGCGCACAAGGGGTTCGGGCCGGCGACCGGATCATCGTCATGCTCGGCAACCAGGCCGAGCTGTGGGAGACCGCGCTCGCCGCCATGAAGCTGCGCGCCGTCGTCATCCCGGCCACCCCGCTCCTCGGCCCCGCCGACCTGCGGGACCGTGTCGAGCGCGGCCGGGCCCGTCATGTGATCGTGCGCGCCGAGGACACCGCGAAGTTCGACGACGTGCCGGGGGAGTACACCCGGATCGTCGTCGGGGGAGGGCGCGACGGCTGGCTCCCGTACGAGGAGGCCGCCGGCGCCTTCGGCACCTTCGAGGCCGACGGAGTCACCCGCGCCGACGACCCGCTGATGCTGTACTTCACCTCCGGCACGACGGCCCGGCCCAAGCTCGTCGAGCACACCCACACGTCGTACCCCGTCGGCCACCTCGCCACCATGTACTGGATCGGCCTCAAGCCCGGCGACGTGCATCTGAACATCTCCTCGCCGGGCTGGGCCAAGCACGCCTGGTCCAACCTCTTCGCCCCGTGGAACGCCGAGGCGACCGTCTTCATCCACAATTACACCCGCTTCGACGCGGCCCGCCTGATGGCCGAGATGGACCGGAACGGCGTCACCAGCTTCTGTGCCCCGCCGACCGTCTGGCGCATGCTGATCCAGGCCGACCTGACGCAGCTGAAGAACCCGCCGCGGGAGGTCGTCGCCGCAGGAGAGCCGCTCAACCCGGAAGTGATCGAGTCCGTGCGCCGCGCCTGGGGCGTCACCGTCCGCGACGGATTCGGCCAGACCGAGACGGCCGTCCAGGTCTCCAACAGCCCCGGCCAGCGCCTCAAGGAAGGCTCCATGGGCCGGCCGAGCCCCGGCTTCCGGGTCACCCTGGTCGACCCGGTGAGCGGCACGGCGGACGTGGACGAGGGCGAGATCTGTCTGGACCTCGCCACCGACCCGGTCGGCCTGATGACCGGCTACCACGGCGACCCGGAGCGCACGGCCGAGGCGATGGCCGGCGGCTACTACCGCACCGGTGACATCGGCTCCCGCGACGCCGAGGGCTACATCACCTACGTCGGGCGGGCCGACGACGTCTTCAAGGCCAGTGACTACAAGATCAGCCCCTTCGAGCTGGAGAGCGCGCTCCTGGAGCACGAGGCGGTGGCCGAGGCCGCGGTCGTCCCGGCCCCGGATCCCCTGCGGCTCGCCGTCCCGAAGGCGTACGTCGTCCTCGCGGACGGCTGGGAGCCGGGCGAGGACACGGCGAAGGCGCTCTTCGCGCACTCGCGCGCGGTGCTCGCCCCGTACAAGCGGGTCCGGCGCATCGAGTTCGCCGAGCTGCCGAAGACGGTCTCGGGGAAGATCCGCCGGATCGAGCTGCGCGAGCGTACGGCGAAGGGCGAGGGCACGGAGTACGCGGAGGGGGACCTCGCATGACCCTCTCCTACGCACACGGGGCGAGCTCCACCGAGCTCCTCGGCGACACCATCGGCGCCAACCTCGACCGAGCCGTCGCGGCCTGGCCCGAGCGCGAGGCGCTCGTCGACGTCCCGACCGGGCGCCGCTGGACGTACGCCGAATTCGGCGCGGATGTCGCGAGGTTGGCGGACGCGCTGCTCGGCAGCGGGGTCGGCAAGGGGGACCGGGTCGGAATCTGGGCGGTGAACTGCGCCGAGTGGATGCTCGTGCAGTACGCCACCGCCCGCATCGGCGCCGTCATGGTGAACATCAACCCGGCCTACCGGGCGCACGAGGTGGAGTACGTGCTCCGGCAGGCCGGGATCTCCCTGCTCTTCGCCTCCCTCGCGCACAGGACGAGCGACTACCGGGCGATGGTCGAGCAGGTCGGCCCGAACTGCCCGGAGCTGCGGGAGACCGTCTACATCGGCGATCCGAGCTGGGACGCGCTGCTCACCCGTACGGCGGGGGACCGGCGGCCGGCGGAGCTGTCCTGCGACGAACCGGTCAACATCCAGTACACCTCGGGGACCACGGGATTCCCCAAGGGCGCGACCCTCTCCCACCACAACATCCTCAACAACGGCTATTTCGTGGGCGAGATGATCGCCTACACCGAGCGGGACCGGATCTGTGTCCCCGTCCCGTTCTACCACTGCTTCGGCATGGTGATGGGGAACCTCGCGGCCACCTCCCACGGCGCCTGCGTGGTCATCCCGGCACCGTCCTTCGACCCCGCGGCCACCCTCCGCGCGGTCGAGCGGGAGCGCTGCACCTCGCTCTACGGCGTGCCGACCATGTTCATCGCGGAGCTGAACCTCCCCGACTTCGCCTCGTACGACCTCTCCACACTGCGCACCGGGATCATGGCGGGCTCGCCCTGCCCGGTGGAGGTGATGAAGCGGGTGGTCACCGAGATGAACATGGCGGAGGTGTCGATCTGTTACGGGATGACGGAGACCTCGCCCGTCTCCACCCAGACCAGGATCGACGACGACCTGGAGCGCCGCACGGGCACGGTGGGGCGGGTCATGCCGCATGTGGAGGTGAAGATCGTCGACCCGGTGGACGGCACGACGCGGCCGCGCGGGGAGGCGGGCGAGCTCTGCACCCGCGGCTACGGCGTGATGCTCGGCTACTGGAACGATCCCGAGAGGACGGCCGAGGCCGTCGACGCGGGCCGCTGGATGCACACCGGCGACCTGGCGGTGATGCGCGAGGACGGCTACGTCCAGATCGTCGGCCGCATCAAGGACATGATCATCCGTGGTGGGGAGAACGTGTACCCGCGGGAGATCGAGGAGTTCCTGCACGGATACGAGAAGATCGCCGACGTCCAGGTCGTCGGGGTCCCCGACGACCGGTACGGCGAGGAGATCCTGGCCTGCGTGATCCCGTGCGACCCCGCGGACCCGCCGACCCTGGACGACATCACGGCGTACTGCCGCGACCGTCTGGCGCACTACAAGGTCCCGCGCCGGGTGGAGATCCTCGCGGAGTTCCCGATGACCGTGAGCGGCAAGGTGCGGAAGGTGGAGCTGCGCCGGCGGTACGGGGACGGGGGCGCGGAGGAGGAGGGATGACGGGGCTTCACCGAGGCGTTCCCTGCCGCTCAGGGCCCGCTCGTCGGGGCGGCGCCGTCACCCGTCCGACGGCGGGCGGGCGGGGGCGGCGCCCAGTTCGCGGCGCATGCACACCCGGGGCCAGGTCGCCAGGCCGTGAGCGGCCTCGGCCCGCTGGATGGCCCGCAGGCCGGCCGTGAGCGCCGGGTCCGTGTCGGCGAGGGCGCGGAAGCCGAGGCGCGTGTAGTACGGGGCGTTCCACGGCACCTCGTCGAAGGTGGTCAGCGTCAGGGCGGTCAGCCCCTGCCGCGCCGCCCCGGTCGCCAGGTGCTCGATGAGCGAGCGTCCGATGCCGCGACGGGAGGCGGCCGGGTGCACCGAGACCTGCTCGATGTGGGCCGCCCCGTCGACGGGGTCCGTGAGCAGGTACCCGACGGGAAGGTCGCCCGCGTCGACCGCCACCCAGGCGCGCCCGGCCCGCCGGTAGGTGTCCAGGACGTCCAGGGGCAGGGGTTCGTCGTCGGCGATGACCGCCATGCCGAGGGAGCGGAAGGGTTCACCCGCGGCCCGTTCGATGTCCTGGAGCAACGGGAGTTCGGCCGGCGTGGCCGCTCGGATGCGCATACGACGAGTATGGCGCGGTCTCCAAGCGGTCAGGAGCGGTCGGGGCGGTCCGGGGCCAGAAGCCCGCCGTCCCGTGAGAAACGGGGGAGGAAGAGGGCCAGCGCGGGGTCGCCGTACAGGGCGACGTACAGCTGGACCAGCTCTCCGTCGGTGACCTCGGAGCGGTGCGCGGGCAGCGGGTGCCGCTCGCGCAGCTCCGCGAGGAGCCGGTGCGCGGCACGCGACGTCGGCGCCGCCACGAACAGGGCGGCCGCCGCCAGGACCGGTACGGCGCCCATGCCGAGGGCCAGGGTGAGGACGGCCCCCGTGGGCAGCGCGGTCAGCAGCCCCGCGGCCACCGTGAGCGGCACGCACCCGAGCAGGACACGCACGACCGTGACCCGTTCCGGCGGCCGGACCAGCCCGGCCCGCCCCAGCTCGGCCCACAGCGCGTCGACGGCCCGGCGCGCCGGCGGGCGCGAGGCCAACGTCCTTATGTCAAGGGCTCGTTGGAGGGAGCGGTGCACTCCGAGCTGCACCGGGTCGCGGGTCTGTCCCGGCCCACCATTGGCGCGAATGGTCCCCTTGCGGCCGGCGGCGACCGCGCCCCGCTGGTGGAGGGCGACGAGCGCCACGGTGACGGCGGCCCGCCGTCCGCCCCGCAGGAGGGCGAGCGCCTGCGGGGAGAGCTCCACCCCTCGCGGGCTGCGGTTTCGCGACAGATAGGCCGCGGCGGCCAGTTGGCCGCAGGCCGCGGCAAGGAACCACCACATCTCGATCGGCATCACGCCCACCCCCCAAGGGAGTTGTGCCCACGAGAAGCTTGATCGTCACGCGGCGGATGGCCGGATCTCGTGGCCCGCAACGCCCGGTTGTGGAGGGATATCCACCCTTTCCAAGCTCGGAATCATTTATTCCGAGCACCGTACAACTTTCCCGTTGTGTAATTGCCCGATCGCCGGAGGTTGACGGGTGGCATTGCCGATCATTAGCTTGTCGCATGCCGCGCACACCATGCCCGGCCGCACACATCGAAATACTGCTCGACTCCCCGCAGAGGATCACCCCTTCCTCGCAGGTCCGCATACGGTAACCCGCCAGCCGGAGGCAGTACGTTGTATGAACACCCGACCACGGGTGGGTTTGCGCTTATGGCGTTCCCCCCACCCGTTCAGTCCTTCACGCACCTTTTTCACCCCCGCTGGGCCCCACTGATCTCTGCAGTGGCCTCTGAAGCGAGCCAGGCGGCGGTGTTCTGACGGTCGTCCCTGGAGACGGCCCTCCTCTGCGATTGCGGATCAATACCACGTCCGGCATGCCTCGCGTGCTCTTTTCGACACACGCGTACATGCCCTGAGACGTGTCATGTCCATGCCTTGACGGCTGGTTTCCCTGTCAATTCTTCTTTTCTCGCTCTGCCCTGCCCTGCCCTGCCCTGCGCGCCCCGGTTCTGCCTGCCTTTTCGGTCCGGCGTGCATGGGTCCGTACATGTCCGGCGCAGGTGAATTCAGGCTGTCCGTCATACACGAGTCGAAAGGTCCCGGCTGAGATGACCCACGCCCCCACGAAGGTGCTCACCAGGAAGCGCGTCCTGCCCGTCGGCGAGAACGGATCCCTCTGGGCCGCGAGGCCGTCCTTCGGAGTCTTCGAGTTCCGCGGCAGAAAGCTGCGCATCGGCGTCGACGACCCCTCCGAGGTGCTCTTCCCCACCGACTGCGGCCTCAGCCTGGTCGCCGCGCTCGACGGCGAGCACGCCCTGGACCTCGAAGGTGTCCGTGCGCTCGACGTGGGCTGCGGATCCGGCCTCTACACCGTCGCCCTGCTCGCCGCCGGCGCCGCGCACGTGACCGCCCTGGACATCAACGCGGCCTCGGCCCCCGAGACCCGGGCCAACGTCGAGCTCAACGGCCTGGACACCGGCCGCCTGTCGTGTGTCACGGCCGACCTGGCGCTGTACGTGCCCGACCGGAAGTTCGACCTGGTCGTCACCAACCCGCCGCACCTGCCCCACGACCCGAGCTACTCCACCGACAACGGCCTGGAGACGGCCCTGGTGGCGGGCCGGAACGGCCGGGCGCTGTACGACGCCGTCGTCGCGCGGATGGACGATCTCCTCGCCCCCGGCGGCCGGCTGATCATGGCGCATTCCTCGCTGGCCGACGTGCCGCGCACCATCGCCGACCTGGAGATGCGCGGTTACGAATGGCGCACGCTCGAAGTCTGCGAGATGGACATTCCGCTGCTGGCGTACGCCGAACACAAGGAGACCATGCTCGGCATTCTCGAGGCGCAGCGTGCGATCGGCAGCGCCGAATTCGAGGGCGAGCGGTTCACGGTCCACGCGCTGGAGTTCCGGCGGCCGGCGGACGCCTGACGCGCGTCAGGGGACTCCGGAGGTGAGTTCCGGGTCCCGGTATTCCGACCGCACAGCTCCGCACCGCACCACCACACCACGAGGGAAATCAGATGACCGCTGAGGGAAGCACGCTGCGCGTCACCGCAGCCGAGGTGAACGGGCTGCTCGGCCGCCATTTCACGGAGACCTTCGACGCCGACAGGAAGGCCGCGCTGCGCGAGCAGTTCGCCTCGGAACACATCGTCCCGCTCCGCCGACTCCTGCCGCCCGAACTCTTCGGGCCGATCAAGGACGAAGCCTGTTCCATCATGGACAGGTACGGAGTGAAACACGACCTCGTCTTCGAGATCACCGACAACACACCGCGCAGTATGACGACGGTCGGGCAGCCGGTGATCAAGGACGAAGGTCCGCTGATCGACGCGTTCTACTTCTCCCCGGAAGTCCTCGGATTCGTCTCCGACCTCGTGGGTGAGCAGGTGCATTCCTGCCCGTACGCCGGCGAGCACTACGTCATCAGCCGCCTCGGGAAGTCGGGCGACACCCACGGCTGGCACTGGGACGACTACACCTACGGCATCATCCTGGTCCTCGAAGCGCCGCACTACACCGAGGGCGGCTTCGTCCAGGCCGTGCCCCACACCTCCTGGAACAAGGAGAACCCGGACGTCTACGGCGCCCTGATCAGCAGTCAGGTGCGCTCGTACGCGCTGGAGGCCGGCGACGCCTACGTCGTGAAGACGAACACCACCATGCACCGCGTGCACCCCATCCGCGGCGAGGGCCGACGCACCATCGTCAACATGACGCTGGCCAGCACCGACGACCTGACCAAGCCGATGACGCACGAGACCAACGACACGCTCTTCGGCGGCGTCCGGGACCCCCGAAGTGCGGGCTGAACCGGTGCGGCCGTCCACCGAGGAGCCGTCGATGCCCGCACACGAGCCGATGCCGTCCCCCGGGACGCCCCGCCCCGAGGAGCCGACGCCGTCGTCCGAGGCGCCGCGAGCCGCCGGTACCGAGGTGCCGCGAGCCGCCGGTACCGAGGCGCGTCCTGGTGAGGCCGTGCAGCCGCGCGAGACGATGCGTGGCCTGCCGCGCGCCGTCCAGCCCTTCCTGACCTGGGTGACCGGCGTACCGCTGGCCGGGGCCCGGCCGCGGGTGCTGTGGCGGCCCACCCTGGCCCTGATCGCCGGCGCGGTCCAGACCGCCTTCGGCATCGCCCTCGGCGTCCACGCGCTGACCCGGCCCTGGTACGTCCTCGTCCCGCTGGTCCTGCTCTCCTGGCCCACCACGGCCGGCGGCATGCGCCGTCTCGACGTGGTCGTCGTCCACCAGACGCTGCACAAGATGTTCACCGGCTCCACGGCGGGGAACCGCGTCGTGAGCGAGATCATCACCACCCTGCTGTGGCGCCCGCCGTACGACGGCAACCGCCAGGAACACCTCACCCACCACGCCTTCCCGTGCTCCCTCAAGGACGGCGACACCCTCTACCTCCTGAGCACCGGAGCCGGACCGGGCATGAACCGGCGGGAGTTCCGCCGCTACCTGCTCAAGGCGGTCCTGTCGCCGGCCCACCACTGGGGCTTCCTCTCCAGCCGGATCCGCGGCAACTTCCTCACCCGCTCACCGCTCTACCGGATGGCGATGGCGTACACCTACCTCGCCGGCACCGCCACCTTCCTCGCCCTCACCGGCTGGTGGCTCGAATGGCTGCTCTTCTGGTTCCTCCCCGCGACCTTCTTCTTCCAGAACCAGACGCTGCTCTACACCCTCAGCGAGCACCGGTGGTGGCTGTACGACAACGCCGAACGGCTCACCAAGGCACAGCGCGACCAGCTCACCTTCGGCCGCTTCTGCGGTGTGCCCGTCCCCGCGACCACCGGCGCCGGGGCGCTGGCCCGCTGCGGCGCCTGGACCGGCTGGTGGCTGCGGATGGTGCTGCTCTACGCGCCGTACCGGATGTGGGTCCTCGTCGGCGACACCGTGCAGCACGACCTGCACCACGTCCGCCCGAAGGTCGACTGGGCGAACTCCTCCTGGATCCGCAACGAGGACCTGGAGACCGGCAACGCCGACCGCTACTTCGAGGCGTGGGGCGGTCTGCTCACCCACGTGTACGTCGGCAACAGCGTCCGCGACTGGACCGCCGTACCCTCCGCACCGCTCACCCCGACCAGGGCGGGGTGACCCGGTGACCCGGAGACCCCACGCCGTCCTCGTCGTGGACGGCACCGGACGCGGCCACGCGATCTGCGAGCTGTTCACCCGCACCGACCCGCACGTGACCGTCCACTACGGCCCTGGTTGCGACGTCGTGGACCATCCGCGCATCGTGCCCGCCGGCTCCGTCAGCCTGGACGACCCGCGCACGGCCCTCGCCTACCTGGACGCCCACCCCGTGGAGTTCGTCTTCGTCTCCCACATCGACGCCCTGTCGCTGGGGTACGTCGACGAGCTGCGCCGGGCCGGGCACCGGGTCATCGGGCCCACCGCCGCCGCGGCCGCCCTGGAGACGAGCAAGGCGCGGGGCAAGGCGTTCTGCCGCGACCACGGCATCCCCGTGGCCGAGTTCGAGGTGTTCACGGACGCGGCGAAGGCGAAGGAGTACGTCGGCTCGCGGCCGTACCGCTGTGTCGTCAAGACCGACGGGCTCACCCCCGACGGCGACGGCTCGGTGGTCTGCGACTCCCCGGCCGAGGCCCTCGCGGCGATCGACCGCTTCGACGCGGAGGCCCGGCGGGCCGCCGGCGCGGAGCGCGCCGGCGGCACCGACTCCGGCCTGCGGGTCGTCGTCGAGGAGCGCCTGACCGGCCGCGAGGTCTCGGTGTTCGCCCTGCTCGACGGGGACACCGCGCTCCTCTTCCCGACCGCCATGGACTACAAGCGCACCCTGGAGGCCGACGCCGGCAAGAACTGCGACGGCATGGGGTCCGTGGCCCCGCACCCGTACGACAGCCCGGCGCTGCGCGAGCGGCTGCGGGCCACGCTCGTCGACCCGCTGGTGCGCGGGCTGAAGGCGGAGGGCCTCGACTTCACCGGCTTCGTCTACATCGGCGCCATGCTCACCTCCCGCGGCCCGGTCGTCATCGAGATCAACGCCCGGTTCGGCGACTCCGAGGCCGAGGCCGTCCTGCCGGGCGTCCGCAGCGACTTCACGGAGCTGTGCCGCGCCGTCCTCGCCCGCGACCTGGCCCGGCATCGCCTCGACACCGACGGCCTCGCCCGCTGCTCCGTCGCTCTGGTCCAGGGCTGCCTCGACCCGGCGGACCCGGACGCCCTCGTGGGCTGGCCCTTCGGCCCCTTCGCCACCGGCCAACCGGTCCACGGCCTGGACCGGACCGACGGGATTGACCGAGGCGAAGCACTCGACGGAGGCGGAGGATCCGACGGAGGCGAAGGACCCGACAACCCCGACGCGGCCCTCGTCTTCTGCGCCCACGTACGCCGCGACGCCGCCGGCACCCCGCGGACCACCGGCGGCCGCGTCGTCCATGTCGTCGGCGCCGGACAGACACCCGACCAGGCCCGCCGCCGGGCCTACGCCCGCATCGAGCGCATCTCCTTCCCCGGCATGCGCTACCGCACCGACATCGGGGCCGAACCGGCCACGGCCACCGCGCCGCACGCCGTCGCCGTCCCCACAGGGAAGTGAGAACGCCCATGCCCCGCAGAAAAGCGTTCGTCCTCTTCGAGCTGATGAACGCCATGATCTACACCGCGCGGGAGGCGAAGGCGCGCGGCTTCGACATCGTCGCCCTCAACCACAACCCGCTCTGCGCGACCGGCCCCTTCACCGTCCCGGACGGCCTCGTGGACGAGCTCGTCACCGTCGCCTCCTGGAGCGGCACTCCGGCGCTCGACAGCGTCCTGAAGGACCTGGCCGGCCGGTACGACATCGTCGGCACGCACAGCATGCTCGAGCCCGCCCTGCCCCACCAAGCCGCCCTGCGACAGCTCGCCGGCCTCCCGACGACCGACCCCGACACCCTGCTGCGCATCCTCGACAAGACCCAGGTGCGCGCCACGCTCCACGAGGCCGGCCTCTCCGCCCTGCGCGGCGTACCGCTCGACGAGGCGCTGGCCTGGCAGAGCTGGGAGTTCGCCGGAGCGGCCGTGCTCAAGCCCGCCAACGGCACCGGCAGCGCGCTCTGCTTCGAGGTCTCCACGATCGCCGAACTGCACGCCGTCGCCGCCCGCGTCCGCACCGCCGACGTCGTCAACCCGCTGATGCGGGAGTACATCCGCGCCCATGGCGGATTCGTCCTGGAGGAGAAGGCCGAGGGCGAGCTGCTCTCCGTCGAATCCGTGGTGCACCGGGGGGAGGTCGGCTTCGTCACCCTGACCGGCCGCTACGTCCTCGCCTCCGACCCCGTCGTCGAACAGGGCATGCAGACCCCCTACCACCACCCACACCTGCCGCGGCTCGTCGAGAAGTCCCGGGCCGTCCACGAGTGCCTCGGCTTCCACCACGGCGGCACACACCTGGAGTTCATCGTCGCCGACGACGGCACCGCCGAACTCATCGACTTCAACCCGCGCCCCGCCGGCTTCGCCTCCCCGGTGTCCATCGGAGAGGCGTACGGACTCGACTACGCGAGCGTCCTCGTCGACATCGGCTGCGGCATCGAACCGGACCTCGGCTTCACCGCACGGACGCCGCGGTACGCCGTCGAGATGGTGGTGCTGCCCCCGCCGGGCACCACCGAGTTCCGGACCATCGAGTTCCCCGGGGACAGCATCGCCGCCCGCGCCACCAAGAGCCCGGGGGAGCGGCTCAGCGGCCGCGCCGACCAACTGGACGCCGTCGGCATGTTCATCGTCACCGCGCCCACCGCCGCCGAGGCGCACCGACGCGGCCTCGCGGCCCGGCAGGAGGTCGTCGTCAACGGCGTACGGCTCGGCGACAACCCGCACAACATCGTCGCCTTCTCGGAGCACATCGGCCGGGACCTGCCCGCGTCCGACGGACGGCAGCCATGACCGCCCCCGCACCCGACAGAGAGGGAAAGGGAACCATGACCCAGGGCCCAGACCTGGCCGAGGTGTTCGAGGACCGTGAATCGGCGGTCCGCTCGTACGCGCGGTCCTTCCCCGCCACCTTCGAGACCGCCAGCCGGGAATTCATGGTCAGCGCGGACGGGACCCGCTACCTCGACTTCCTCGCCGGCGCGGGCGCCCTGAACTACGGCCACAACCCCGGCTTCGCCAAACAGGCCCTCATCGACCACGTGGAGCGGGACGGGCTGACCCACGGCCTCGACCTGGCGACCACCGCCAAACAGGACTTCCTGGAGGTCTTCCGGGACCTGGTGCTCCGCCCGCGCGGCCTCGACCACAAGGTGATGTTCTGCAGCCCGTCCGGGACCAACGCGGTGGAGGCCGCGCTGAAGGTCGCCCGCCTGGTGACCGGCCGCACGAACGTGATCGCCTTCGGCGGCGGCTTCCACGGGATGAGCACCGGCGCGCTCGCCGCGGTCGGCTCCGACTTCTACAAGCAGGGCCTGCGCCCCACGCTGTCCGGCGTCACCCACGTGCCCTACCCGGACTCGCCGATGGGCCCGTTCGACAGTCTCGACCTCCTGGACCGGCTGGTGGGCGACCCCAGCTCCGGTGTCGAGAAACCGGCCGCGGTGCTCCTGGAGACCGTCCAGTGCGAGGGCGGGGTGTACGTCGCCCCGGACGCCTTCCTCACCGGGCTGCGCCGCTGGTGCGACACCCACCGGGTGCTCCTCGTCGTCGACGACATCCAGGTCGGCTGCGGCCGGACCGGCTCGTTCTTCTCCTTCGAAGAGGCCGGGATCGCACCGGACCTGATCACCCTCTCCAAGTCGATCAGCGGCTTCGGCCTGCCGATGGCGCTGCTCCTGCTCAAGCCGGAGTACGACATCTGGAAGCCGGGCCAGCACAACGGCACCTTCCGCGGCAATCAGCTCGCCTTCGTCGCGGCCGCCGCCGCCCTGCGCGCCCACTGGGCGGACGGCGCCGCCCCGGCCTTCGGCGCGGAGGTGCGCCGCAAGGGCGAGCTGGTCGCCGGCTTCCTCCGCCGGGAGGTGGTCGCCCGGTTCGGCGCCCGGCTGCGGGGGCGCGGCCTGATCCAGGGCATCGACCTCGGCGCCACCGGCATCTCCGGAGCCAAGGTCTCCCGCCGCTGCTTCGAGCACGGACTGATCGTGGAGACCTGCGGCCGCGACAGCGAGGTGGTCAAGATCCTTCCGCCGCTGATCGCGGAGGACAGCAGCCTGCTGCGTGGCCTCGACATCATCGTCGAGGCCCTCTACGACGAGGCGGAAGGCGCCCGCCGGCGCCCCGCGACCGACGGAATCGCCCCGATGACGGCGACCTCATGACGAGCGAAGGAGCGGCCCACGTGAACACCGACACCCCCTCCCGTACCCCCGGTGGCGACGACCCCGCCACGATCCTCATCATCGGCGGACGCCTGGAGGCCCTGCAAAAGGCCAAGGAACTCGGCCTGCGGATCGTCTTCCTCCAGCACAAGGAGCGCCTGCTCCCCGGCCAGGCCGAGATGGCCGACGCCCTGCTGCTCGTGGACTACCTCGACTGGGAGGTGACCCGCCCGATCGTCCGCGCCGCCCACGAGGCGTACGGCTTCACCGCGGTCATGACCCTGGTGGAGCAGGCGACCGAACTGGCCGGCCGCATCAACGACATGCTGGGCTTCGACGGCACCTCGTACGAGGTGGCGCGCCGCTTCCACGACAAGCTGCGGATGCGCGAGTGGCTGCACAGCACCGGATTCGAGTCGGTGGGCTGTGCCGAGGTCGCCTCGTCCGCCGACGTCCGCGACTTCGCCGGACGGTACGGCTTCCCGGTGATCGTCAAGCCGCTGGACGGCACCGCCAGCCGGGGCATCGCCGTCATCCACGGCCCGGAGGAGACGGACGAGGCGTGGGCGGAGCTGACCGGGCTGCGCGGCCGCGACGACCTGCCGATGGCCACCTTCTACCCGGTGGACCGCTTCATCGCCGAGGAGTACATCGACGGCGTCGAGTACAGCGTCGAGAGCTTCTCCTTCGACGGCCGGCACATCGTCGTCTCGATCACCGACAAGTTCCACGAAGGCTGCGTCGAGATGGGGCACGCCCTCCCGGCGATCCTGAGCGAGGAGGACGAGTCCACCATCGTGGACCACGTCGTCGGCTTCCTGACGGCCATGGGGCTGAGGCACGGCGTCGGCCACACCGAGATCAAGCTCTCCTCCAAGGGCCCGCGGATCATCGAGGGCCATGACCGGGTCGCCGGCGACCGCCTGCTGGACTTCATGGCCGTCACCCACGGCTTCGACATCGAGCGGTACGCCTCCGGCTGGCCGACGCGCGTCCTGCCCGCGCTCACCGACCGCCCCGAGCCCGTCCTCGGCGCCGCCACCAAGTGGGTCAACGGCGAGCCCGGCATCGTCGAGACCGTCGAGGGAGTCGAGGCACTGCGCGCCGAGCCCGGGGTCCTGGGGGTGGACGTCCACGTGCGCCCGGGGGACGTGATCGAGCCGATGAGCGACAACTTCGGCCGTCACGTGCAGGTCCTGGTCACCGCCGACACCACCGCGGCCGCCATCGAGCGCATCGACGCGCTCATCGGCCGGGTGCGGGTGGTCACCCGACCGGCCGCGGGCTGAGCCCGACCCCGCCCCCACGAGCCAACGAGAGAGAGCCGGGACAGTGGCAACCACCCTCGCACCCGAGACGGTATGGCAGAAACTCGGCATACCGCGTCTGAAGGGCAACGGCAGGTTCGTCTCCGCGAGCCTCATCGACAGCCTCGGCACCGGGCTGATCATGGCGTTCACGCTGGTGTACTTCGCCAGGACGACCTCGGTCTCCGTCACGGCGATCGGCGCCGCGATGACCGTCGCGCGGCTGATCGCGCTGCCCGCCGCGCTCGTCGTGGGGCCGCTGATCGACCGCTTCACCGCCCGCCGTACCGCCGCCTGGGGCAACCTCGTCTCGGTCGCCGGCTATCTCGGCTTCCTCATGGCCCACTCCGTCTGGCAGATCGTCCTCGTCGTCTTCCTGGTGCAGGTCGGCCACACCACCTACTGGACCTCAAGCAGCGGTCTGGTGGTGCTGGCCTCTCCGGAGGACCGGCGCACCAGCTGGTTCGGCTTCATGACGGCCCTGCGGAACACGGCGATGGGCATCGGGGGCGCGCTCGCCGCCTTCGCGTTCACCCTGGGCGAGGGCACCGCCCTGCACGCCATCGTGGTCGGCAACGCGGTCAGTTACGTCCTGGCCGCGACCCTGCTGTTCCTGTGGAGGCCCGTGCGGCGGGAGCCCCCCGAGCCCGTGGCACCCGCCGGCGTAGGGGAGCAGGTGGATCAGGCCAGGGCGAGTTACGCCACCGTCCTGCGGGACGTCTCGTACACCCTTCTCATCGGGGTCAACGCCACCCTGGTCTTCGGCCAGATGCTGATCAAGGTGCTGCTCGCGATCTACATCGTCGACGCGCTGGAGCTGCCCGCCTGGACCGCCGGCACCCTGATCGTGGTCAACGCGGTCCAGGTCTCCCTCACCCAGACCCTCGTCTCCAAGCGGACCGAGGGGTCCCGGATGACCCGCGTCATCATGCTGGCGGCGGTGCTCAACGCGGCGGCCTTCGGCCTCTTCGCGATCCTGTACACCACACCCGACGCCGTCACCTACGCGGGACTCTTCCTGGCGATGGTCGTCTTCACCCTCGCCGAGGTCATCGCCTTCCCCGCCGTCGAGACGCTCAGCGTGTCGATGGCCCCCGCGCACATCCGCGGCCGCTATCTGGCCACCTACCAGTTGTCCTGGACCGTCGGCGAGGTCGCCGCGCCAGGTCTGCTCACCTTCCTGCTGGCCAGGGGCAAGGTCCTGCCGATGCTCTTCCTGCTCGGACTGAGCCTGCTGGCGATCCCGCTGCTGCTGGTGCTGGAACGGCGAGCGCACACCACGAAGCCGATCGGAGAAACCGCATGAGGACAGTCGCAGTGATATCGACGCGTGGCTTCGGAGTCTTCCGCCACGACCTGCTGGTGGAGCCGGAGAAGGTCCGCTTCGTGGGGATCTTCTCCGAGCAGGACAGTGCCAACGTCTCGGAGGCCGAGCGGGCCTACTTCCACCGGATCCATGTCGTCCCGTGCGGCCTGGAGGACCCGTCGTACACCGAGTCCTCGATCGTCGACCCCGCCGCCACCCGCGCCATCGTGCGGGAGATGGCCGCCGCGGCCGGCCCCGGAGAGCTCACGCTGCACTGCTTCGACGAGCGCAACCTGCTGCTGACGGCCGAGCTGCGGGAGGAGTTCGGCCTCTCCGGGCCCACCTACGAGCAGCTCCTGCCGTACCGGGACAAGTGCCTGATGAAGGAGAAGCTGGCCGGGACCGGTCTGCGCGTGCCCCGCTTCGGCCGCTTCGACCAGCGGGCCCACCAGGACGACCCGGCCGCCTGCCTGGACCGTATCGTCGCGGACGTCGGCATGCCGTTCGTCCTCAAACCGGTCGACGCCGCCTCCGCGGACGGCGTGTACAAGATCTTCACGGCGGAGGAGTTCTTCGCCCTGCCGCGCGACCTCGGCCGCAGCTACGAGTACGAGGAGCACATCGACGGCACCATGTTCAGCGTCAACCTCGTCGTCCGGGACGGGCGGACCGTCTTCGGCGGAGTGACGGAGTACCTGGTCAACTCCACCGAGGTGCAGCGCGGCCGGGTGAACGCCGACATCAATCTGATCGACTCCGACCCGCGCGTCCCCCGCATGATCCGGTTCGCCGAGACCGTCCTCGACGCGCTCGGCAAGCTGGACGGTGCCAGCCACCTGGAGCTCTTCCACACCAAGGACGACGAACTGGTCTTCCTGGAGGTCGGCGCCCGCTTCAAGGGGCTCGCCGGGCTCGCCGCCATGCAGCAGAACTACGCGGTCGCGCTGCTCAACCTGGCCTTCGAGATCGAGGCCGGCCTGGAGAGCCACCCCTGGGACCAGGAGCAGATGTACTGCTTCGACGCGGTCATGCCCAAGCGGCCGGGGATCGTCGCCGAACTGGTGGAACCGGACGTGGAGAGCGAGGTCGAGATGAAGTGGAAGGTGCGGGTCGGGGAGGAGATCAAGCAGGGCGCCTCCCTCATCGACAACGGGGGCACGTTCCTCGTCCGCAACCACGACTACGCCACCCTCTACCGCGACTTCGAACGGCTCGCCTCCTACGAGCCCATCCGCTACGAGGACTGACCGTGCTCCGCAGACGACGACCCGACCCCGTCGACATCGCATCGGTCCGTTCGGCGGTGAAACACATCGTCGAATCGGACCGGTTCGACGGATGGCTGATCGAGACGCCGGACCACGTCCTCGTCCAGATCGCCGCCCCACTGGAGATGCTGGGCTTCCAGCACTTTTTGACGCCCTCTCAGGACCATCTCCTGGTCAGAGCGGCGCGGGTGGTGTGGGACGCTGTCGCCGGCCTCCTGGACGACTGTCCGGACGATCTGGCCGCCGCCTTCGCCGTGCTCGGCGCCTCCCTCGCGGATCGTGCCCGCGAACCGGAGCCTGCCACGGCGGGCGGCCAGGGGTGAGCCACCCACCCCCGGCCCCGGCCTTCGGCGGGGCGAGGAACGACAGGAGAACTTCCGTGCACTACACCGGACTCGACATCGACCGGGCCGGCGGCCGACGCACCGACGCCGCGTGGATCACGGGCCTCGCCGCCCGGCCCGGCACCCGGGTCGTCCCGCTCTGGCGCGACCAGTGCCTCGTGCGCGACGGCGCGCCGGTCACCCTGGGAGCGGTCGAGGCCCGCGCGCTCCTGGACGCTGCCCCCGAGCCGGTGTTCCTGGGCCTGGACGGCGAGACCGCGGTCCTCGCGGCCGACCTGTCCGGGCTGCCCCGCGAGGAGGCCCTCACTCTGGCGGGGGCGGACACCGTGCAGGACGTACGCGCCCTGGTGTCGGCCATCGGCACGGCGGAGGCGGGCCTGTTCGCCTACGCCCGGGGCATCACGCACTGGACACGCAACCAGCGGTTCTGCGGGGCGTGCGGCGGCCCGGCCGAGAGCCGCGACGGCGGCCATGTGCGGGTCTGCCAGGACTGCGGCAAGCTGCTCTTCCCGCGGATCGAACCGGCGGTGATCGTCCTGGTGGAGCGGGCCGGGCAGCCCCGGCGCTGCCTCCTGGGACGGCACGCGGGAGCCGAGCCGGAGGCCTTCGGCACCCTCGCCGGGTTCGTCGAGATCGGCGAGAGCCTGGAGGACGCCGTCCGCCGGGAGGTCTTCGAAGAGGCCGGCGTGGTGGTCAAGGACGTCGTCTACCAGGGCTCGCAGGCCTGGCCGTTCCCGGCCGGGCTGATGGTGGCGTTCCGGGCCGAGGCCGTCTCGGACGAGACGGTCGCGGACGGCGAGGAAGTGGTCGAGACCCGCTGGTTCACCCCCGCCGAGCTGAGCGCGCACATCGAGGCCGGTCACGGCTACCGGCCGGACTCCATCGACAGGTTCCTCATCGAGAGCTGGATTGCGGAGAACGAGAACGCGGATGAGCAGATCACACAGGACACAGTCCCCGACGGACCGGAGCGGTGACGCAGGGGCCGCGCGCGGGAACTCCGGTTCCGGGGTTCCCGGCGGCCTCGAGCGCGGGAAGCGGCAGAAACATCCCACGACGAAGACGAGGCGGTAGCGGTGTCGAACGAGATCAAGCCGGTCATCGACGAGGTCAACGAGATACGCCGACGGATCACCCCCGGCACGGATGTCACGAGCCCCGTGTTCCTGGCCGAACTCCTGCGCCACCTGGAGACCTCCGAGCACGCGCGCCACCAGCCGGTCGTGCGCGCCTTCATGGACGACCTGCGCGACGACCTGCGCGAGGGCCCGCCGGAGCGCCGGCTGAGCCGTACCAAGGAGCACATCAACACCGAGCGCGACCGGCACCTCTTCTCGCTGTTCAACGCCTCCTACTTCCCCCGTCTCTCCCTCGACTACCTCACCTACGAGCCGCTGCCGACCCACCCGCATCTGGCCCGTCGCTACGGAAGCAACACCATGCCGGTGAACATCACGGCGTGCTCGGACGGATTCAACTCCCGGGTGGTCGTCGCGCTCTTCCCGGAGAACCACATCGACGGCCGGCAGGACCCCGACGACCTCATCTTCTATTTCATCGACAAGTTCGTCGAACGCCACAACCGCATCACGCGGAAGATGATCGACGAGGTGATGGCGCCGGGCAGCTTCCCGCTCATCCAGGGAGCCGACGACGACCTGGTCGAGGCGGCTTCCTCCTGGTGGGTGCGGCTGCACGAGTTCCACCACCGGCAGGGCGACATGCCGATACCCGACTACCTGCACGCGAAGAAGCTGAAGCCGCTCGCCGGGCTGGAGGAGCTGCGTGTCGACGTCTCCTCCATGCTCGTGTGCCTGAACGACCGGGAACTCCCGGCGGAGGAGGCCCGCCGCGCGTACGAGTACATCCTCGCCGAGCGGCTGCTGCGGTACGCGGTGGAAGGCATCCCGCGCCCCAACTACGACGCCGTGGCCTCCCAGTTGCTCTTCAACTACCTCTCGAAGCACGGCGGCATCGCACTGCGCGACGAGCGGATCCACCTCCGGCCCGAGCTGCCGGAGGTGCTCGCGAGCTTCCTCGGTGAGATCCGGACCGTCGAGCGCCGGATCCACACCGCGTCGGTGGCCCAGGTGAAGTCCGGTCTGCTGGAGTTCACGAACCAGTACACCGACTACGACGAGGAGGCGCGGGACTACCGCCACCTCCCCTTCTTCGCCGACGTCAAACAGCGGCTCGGGGTCTGAGCCGGAGCCCGTGCCTCGGGCGGGCCACGACAGCGGGACGCGTTCGCCGCCGAGGAGGACGGAGCGTGGCCACGGCACGCCGGGGCGGGGTCATCCGGTGGTCCTGGAGATCAGATCCTCGGCGTGCGTGTTGACCGCCTGCGGGGTGCCCGTCAGGTCGAGGACGAAGAGCGGGATGCCGAGCTCGTCGGCGCGGGAGCGGGCCTCGGGGGTGTAGCCGGCGAGGGAGAAGAAGACACTCGCGGCCGAGCCGCTGAGCCCGTTCAGCCAGAGGCACTCGACGGCCCGCAGCGCCGAGGGGCGGGTGCTCGGATCGACCTGGGCGACGAGTCCGGGTGCCCGCAGGTCGACCCCGGACGCGGACCGCTCCTCGGGCTGGACGACGTCCCGGAACCCGAGCCAGCGCAGATACCCGGCGGACGCGGCGACCGCGTCCCGGGCGGTACGGATGGTCACCGGCCGGAACGAGGGCCGCGGGGGCGCGGGGTGCCGGGCCGTGGGCGGCAGCGGGATGTGCGCGGGGTAGCGCTCGACGAACGCCCGGCGCCGCGCCGCTCCTGAATCGAGGCCGGTACCGAGATCGAGGCCGGGTCCGAGGGCGGTTCCGATCTCGGAACCCAAGCCGGCCCCGAGATCGGAACCGGGACCCTCGGCAGGTCCCTCGGCGACGTCGTGGGGGCCGTCCGGCCCGCCCTCGGCCTCTCCGGGCCGCGCGCCCGGCGCCGGTGCCGTCTCGCCCGTTCCGGCGGTACCGGGCAGCGCCTCCGGGCCGGCGTCGAGGCCCACGTCCGCGTCACCGTCCGGGAGGGCCGTGGCGCCGCTCCCCGTACCGTGCCCGTGGCTGTGCCCGGCCGACGTCGGGCCCGGCAGGGCGCCGCTGTCCCGCCCCACGCCGTCCGTCCGCCCCGGGATGCCCTGGAGAGCGGGAGCGCCCGGCGACGTGCCGCCGCCGGCCTGTCCCGCCTCGCGGACCGGGACGCGGAGGACCGCGCCACAGGTGCAGCCGAGCTCCGGGTGGGGCCACTCGTCCTGACGGCCGCAGGCGAGGCAGCGCACGGCGACCCACTCGTCCGTCCAGTTGCGGTGCGTGACCGGCTCACCCGTCGCCCCGTGGATCACCGGTGGCACCACCGGCGTCCCGCACGCGCACGGGAACACCGGCGCCGCGTACGGAAGCGTACGGAGGCATTCCGGGCAGTGCACCGGTACCGACTCACTCACACCGAACCCCACGCCGAACCCCCTGTCGTCCCGACTCCATCGTCCATCAATCCGCCACGGGAGGGGAGGTACTTCGGCCAACCTCCGACCGCCGTCTCTTGACGGCCGTCGGCCCCCCGACCTACATTGCTTCCACATAGTAGAACAATACTTCCGCAATACGGAAACGAGCCCACGGGACGGTGGCGCACCCGTTTCCGCCTGGCCGAAGCAGGAGCCCTCCATGCCTCGTATGACCGCCGCCGCAGCGGCCGTTGAGATCCTCAAGCGCGAAGGCGTCACCAACGCGTTCGGCGTGCCCGGCGCGGCGATCAACCCCTTCTACCGCGAGCTCAAGAACGTCGGCGGGATCAGCCACACCCTCGCCCGCCACGTCGAGGGCGCGTCCCACATGGCCGAGGGCTACACCCGGGCCAAGGCCGGCAACATCGGTGTCTGCATCGGTACCTCCGGCCCGGCCGGCACCGACATGATCACCGGTCTGTACTCCGCGATCGCGGACTCGATCCCGATCCTGTGCATCACCGGCCAGGCGCCGGTCTCGAAGCTCCACAAGGAGGACTTCCAGGCCGTCGACATCGCCTCGATCGCCAAGCCCGTCACCAAGGCCGCCACCACGGTCCTGGAGGCCGCGCAGGTCCCCGGTGTCTTCCAGCAGGCCTTCCACCTGATGCGCTCCGGCCGCCCCGGCCCGGTCCTCATCGACCTGCCGATCGACGTCCAGCTGACCGAGATCGAGTTCGACCCGGAGACGTACGAGCCGCTGCCGGTCTACAAGCCGCAGGCCACCCGTGCCCAGGTCGAGAAGGCGATCCGGTTCCTGCTGGAGTCCGAGCGCCCGCTGATCGTCGCCGGTGGCGGCATCATCAACGCCGACGCCTCCGACCTGCTGGTCGAGTTCGCCGAGCTGACCGGCGTCCCGGTCATCTCCACCCTGATGGGTTGGGGCACCATCCCGGACGACCACGAGCTGGCCGCCGGCATGGTCGGTGTGCAGACGGCCCACCGCTACGGCAACGCGACCTTCCTCGAGTCGGACTTCGTCCTCGGCATCGGAAACCGCTGGGCCAACCGCCACACCGGCTACAACATGGAGGCCTACACCAAGGGCCGGAAGTTCGTCCACGTCGACATCGAGCCGACCCAGATCGGCAAGATCTTCGCCCCGGACTACGGCATCGCCTCCGACGCCAAGGTCGCCCTCGAGCTCTTCATCGAGGTCGCCAAGGAGCTCAAGGCCTCCGGCGAGCTGCCGGACTTCTCCGCCTGGGCCGCCTCCGCGCAGGACCGCAAGGCCACCCTGCAGCGCCGTACGCACTTCGAGAACATCCCGATGAAGCCGCAGCGCGTCTACGAGGAGATGAACAAGGCGTTCGGCCCGGAGACCCGCTACGTCACCACCATCGGCCTCTCCCAGATCGCCGCCGCGCAGTTCCTGCACGTCTACAAGCCGCGCCACTGGATCAACTGCGGCCAGGCCGGCCCGCTCGGCTGGACCATCCCGGCCGCCATCGGCGCCGCCACCGCGGACCCGGACACCCCGATCGTCGCGCTCTCCGGCGACTACGACTTCCAGTTCATGATCGAGGAGCTGGCGGTCGCCGCGCAGCACAAGGTCCCCTACGTCCACGTCCTCGTGAACAACGCGTACCTGGGCCTGATCCGCCAGGCGCAGGGCAACCTGGGCATCAACTTCGAGGTCAACCTCGAGTTCGAGAACATCAACACCCCGGAGATCGGCGTCTACGGCGTCGACCACGTCAAGGTCGCCGAGGGCCTGGGCGTCAAGGCCATCCGCGTCACCGACCCGGAGGAGCTGGGCGCCGCCCTGGAGGAGGCCAAGAAGATGGCCCAGGAGTTCCAGGTCCCGGTCGTCGTCGAGGCCATCTTGGAGCGCATCACCAACATCGCGATGAGCAAGACGGTCGACATGAGCGACGTCACCGAGTTCGAGGAGATCGCCACCGAGCCCGGTCACGCGCCGACCGCGATCAAGGCCCTGAAGGTCTGATCGCCCGATCGAGGCCCTGAAGGCCCGATCACCGTACGGCGGTGACGGCCCCCGCTCCGAGAGCACCGGAGCGGGGGCCGCCCTGCGCCCGCACCAGAGCCGCCCCGGCCTCCGTCCAGTCGTAGAGGACGGACCTCCCGGCCCGCCTCCGCCGCACCAGCCGGGCGTCGAGCAGCACCTTCAGATGCCGCCCCACCGACCCGAGCCCCTGGCCCGTCAGCGCCACCAACTGACTGGTGGACAGCGGGGACTCCAGCCGGACGAGCACTCCGGCCCGGCCGCTCCCGAGCAGCGCGGCAAGGGCCGAGGGCACGGCCGGGCCCTCCGAGCCGGCGAGGGCTCCCGCGCAGGGGTAGACGATCGCGAAGCGCTCCGTCCCCTCCCACGAGACCCATCCCCGGCTCGGGGTCACGGGCACGAGGAACAGGCGCCCGCCCGCGGCCGATCTCGGCGGACCGGCACGGGTGTTGACCTGCAGCCGTCCTTCCCCGAGCCACCGCGTCCTGCCCGGGCACAGCTCGTCGAGCGCCGCCGCCCAGCCGCTCCGTGACAGCCGCGCCGTACGCGCCAGCACATCCGCCTCCAGCACGCGCCGGCGCTGCGGCCAGGTCGGCAGGACCGTCTCCCGCCACACCCAGGTGAGCAACTCCGCCATCCGGTGCGGCAGATCGGTCGCCGACGCCAGCGGCTCCGGCACCGGACCGCCGAGCGAGACGGCCAGATCCGCCACCGCCGCCGCGGGCGGTGTCTCCCGGATCCGGGCCAGCTCCCGGTCGAAGTCGGGCTCGCCCTCGCCAAGCGGTGTGGGCGTCACGAAGTCGGCGTTCCACGCCGTCCCGAGCGCGGCCCGTACCAGCGGGGCGTCGAGCGGATCGGCCGTCAGACGTGCCCGGTAGGCGGGCAGATGGTCCGCGAGCCAGGCACTCTCGCCCGGATGGGAGGGCCGCGGCAGGTCCAGCGTCTGCAGCGCGGCGATGGTCTCGGCCAGCGGGGACACCAGGAACCGGCTGCCGGCGAGCGCGTCCGCGTCGATCTGCCACCAGCCCATGTTTCGCCTCCCCGCGAAGATTATCGGCCGGCCGCCGCGCTCTCGGAGACTCCGACGCATGCGCAGCTACCAGGAGCTGTTCCGTACGCCGGAGTTCACCCCGCTCTTCCTCACGGCGGCCGTCCAGGTCGCGGCCCAGACGGTCGCGGGTCTGGGCATCGCCACGCTCGTGTTCCGGTCGACGGGCTCCCCCTTCCTCTCCGCGCTCGCCCTGTTCGGTCCCGCGCTCGCCCAGGTCCTCGGCGCGACGACGCTCCTGTCGGCCGCGGACCGGCTGCCGCCGCGCGCCGCCCTGTCCGGCGTCGCGCTGGTCTTCGCCCTCGGAACGGCCGCCCAGGCGGCTCCCGGACTTCCGGTGGCCGCGGTCTTCGCGATCCTCCTGGTCCTCGGTCCGGCCGGTTCCGTGGGCGGCGGGGTGCGCTACGGACTCCTCGGCGAGATCCTGGCCCGCGAGGGCTATCCGCTCGGCCGCTCGGTGCTGAACATGGCCGCCGGTGTGTGCCAGATCGCCGGGTTCGCGACCGGCGGAGTGCTGGTGGCGATGCTCTCGCCGCGCGGAGCGCTGCTGGTCGGCGCCGCCCTCCATCTCGCCGCGGCGCTCCTCGCCCGCCTGGGCCTCTCCCGTCGCGCGCCACGGACCACCGGCCGGGTCACGGCCGCCGAGACCTGGCGCGGCAACGCGCTCCTGTGGTCCTCTCGTCCGCGCCGGCTCGTCTATCTCGCCCTCTGGGTCCCGAACGGCCTGATCGTCGGCTGCGAAGCGCTGTTCGTCCCGTACGCTCCCGAGAGCGCGGGGCCGCTCTTCGCCTGCGCCGCGTTCGGGATGCTGGCCGGGGACACGGTCGTCGGGCGTTTCCTGTCGCCGGAGCGGCGGGCCAGGCTCGGCCCGCCGCTCCAGATGCTGCTGGCAGCCCCGTACCTGCTCTTCGCGTTCGGCCCGGGGCTGCCGCTCGCCCTGGTGGCGGTGACCGTGTCCGCGGTGGGCTACAGCGCGAGCCTGCTGTACCAGGAGCGGCTGGTGGCCCTGGTGCCGGAGGCGCTGCGCGGTCACGCTCTCGGGCTGCACTCCTCGGGAATGGCGGCGCTCCAGGGGCTGAGCGCGGCGCTGGCCGGCGCCGTCGCCCAGGTGACCTCGCCGGCGACGGCGATGACGGTGCTCGCCGCCGCCTCGCTGGCCGTCAGCGTCGGGCTCGTCGCTACTGAGGGGCCTTCGACCGGACCACGACCGTCTCCTCGCAGGGCCCGTCGGCGAACAGCTTGAGCGCCTCGATCTCCTCCTTGTCGGCGGTCAGGCCCCAGCGCAGCTTGGTGCCGACCCATTCGGAGACGTAGCGGCAGTACTGGCTGGAGGCCGACGGGACCCAGTCGGCGGGGTCCCGGCCGGCCTTGTCCCGCCGGCTGCGGGCGGTGACGGCGACGAGCGTGCCGGGCGAGCCCAGGTCGTTGGCGTACCTCTCGCGCCGGGCCGCGGTCCAGTCGGAGGCGCCGGACCGCCAGGTCTCCTCCAGGGAGACGACGTGGTCCACGCGGAGGGCGGCGGGGTCGCTGACGCTCTGACCGTCGTAGTACGAGGTCCACCGGCCGCCCCTCAGGGTGCAGCCGGGGCCGGTCTTCGGGGCCTCGACGGCTTCCTCCAGGAGGACCTCGCCACGGGTGTCGCAGCCGTCGTCGGGGTCGAGACCGGCGTTCCAGTGGCGGAAGGCGGTCACCTTGTAGCCCTCCGGGTCCTCGGTCGCCTCGGTGAGGTCGGCGAGGGCGTCGGGGAGGAGGACGACGTTCGCCGACAGGGCGGGGGAGGGCACGGCGAGCGCGGACAGGATCAGCGCGAGCGGGGTCAGGCCCCGCACCAAGTTCTTGATCATGCAGGAGTGGATAGCGGCGGGGGAGGGGCGCAGTGAAGGAGAAGCGCGGTGCGCTCGCCCGAGCGGGTGGGGATCTTCACCGCAGAAACGATGCGCTGGCGGCCGGGGGTGACGAGCACGCGGAAGAGCGCGGAACCAGGGACCGTAAACCTGGTTCCGCGCTCTCGTCTGAAACCCGCCCGACGGTGCGAGGCTGGCGCGACAGGACGTTCGCGCCGCCGGGCGGAGTCTTGGGGGAGGTGGGGCGTTGGGACCGCGGCGGCGACGACGGGCTGCCCGGATCCCTTCCTTCAGGTCAAGAAGGGGCCTGGTTCGCCCTTACCACCGCACTGGCTCGTACGCCGCCGCGGTCCTCACGCTGTCCGTTCCGCCGGCCACCCCTCATCCGGGCCGTCGGTCCGGACGGCGTACGGCAGCTGACCTCCCGTCAAGTGCCGTACGCGGTCTGGAAACTCCGTGAGGGTCAGTCCTCGCGCAGGGCGCGGACCGCCTCCTCCACGCGCTTGCCGTACTCCGGGTCGGCGGCGGCGAAGTGCGCGATGTTCTTCTCGATCACGTCCTCGCGGGAGACCTGGGACAGGCCGCCGGCGATGTTGGCGATCAGACGGTTCTTCTCGTCCTCGGACATCAGGCGGTAGAGCTCACCGGCCTGGAAGAAGTCGTCGTCCTTGTTGTGCAGCGGGGCCTCGTGCGTGCCGGTCCAGCCGTGGATGGCCAGCGGGGCGGAGAGCGCCGCGTCGGTCTGCGTGGGACCGGAGTACGAGTTGGGCTCGTAGTTCTTGTCCGTGCGCGAGCCGTTGCGGGTGGCCATGAGGCCGTCGCGGCCGTAGTTCTCGGCCACGGTCGCCTTGGGGGCGTTCACCGGCAGCTGGGTGTGGTTGACACCGAGGCGGTAGCGGTGGGCATCGGCGTAGGCGAAGAGGCGGCCCTGGAGCATCTTGTCCGGCGAGGGACCGATGCCCGGGACGAAGTTGTTCGGGGAGAACGCGGCCTGCTCGACCTCGGCGAAGACGTTGTCCGGGTTGCGGTCGAGGACCAGACGGCCCACGCGCTGCAGCGGGTAGTCGGCGTGCGGCCACACCTTGGTGAGGTCGAACGGGTTGAAGCGGTAGTCCGCGGCCTCGGCGGCCGGCATGACCTGGACGTACAGGGTCCACGAGGGGTTCACACCGCGCTCGATGGACTGCAGCAGGTCGGTCTGGTGCGAGTTCGCGTCCGACCCGACGACCTCGGCGGCCTGCTCGGCGGAGAGGCAGCGGATGCCCTGGTTCGTCTTGAAGTGGTACTTGACGAAGAAGGCCTCGCCCGCCTCGTTGGTCCACTGGTAGGTGTGCGAGCCGTAGCCGTTCATGTGACGGTACGAGGCCGGGATGCCGCGGTCACCCATCAGCCAGGTGATCTGGTGCGTGGCCTCGGGGGCGTGCGCCCAGAAGTCCCAGACGTTGTCCGGCTCCTGCTTGCCCGTGAAGGGGTCGCGCTTCTGGGAGTGGATGAAGTCGGGGAACTTGATCGGGTCCTTGATGAAGAACACCGGGGTGTTGTTGCCGACGAGGTCGTAGTTGCCCTCTTCGGTGTAGAACTTCAGCGCGAAGCCGCGGGGGTCGCGGACGGCGTCCGCGCCACCGAGCGAGTCGGCCACGGTCGAGAACCGGATGAAGGTCTCGGTGCGCTTGCCGACCTCGGAGAGGAAGGCGGCCTTCGTGAAGCCGGTGACGTCGTCGGTCACCTCGAAGTAGCCGTACGCGCCGGAGCCGCGGGCGTGGACGACGCGCTCCGGGATCCGCTCACGGTTGAAGCGCGCGAGCTTCTCCAGCAGGTGCTGGTCCTGCAGCAGGATGGGGCCACCGACGCCGGCGGTGGCGGAGTTCTGGTTGTCGGCGACCGGGGCGCCGGACTCGGTCGTAAGCACGCGCTTCGACATCGTGACCTTCCGTACGGGAGCTGCACTGCTGGGGGGTGGCTGGAGCGTAAGTACGTCCCGAAGCCAACGTCAACAGTTTGTTGAAAATGAAGTGTGGTGTTCCGGACGGCGACGACGCCTGGGCGCGACAGGACAGGTGTCAGCGCCGCCGCCGTCCGGAAATCTGGGGCCCCCTGGCGAGGGCGGAGGGTCAGACCTGCCGGCCGGAGAGGCGCTCGACGGCGCGCAGCAGGGCCGAGTGGTCCAGGCCGCCGTCACCCTGCGCACGCAGGGAGGCGACGAGCTGGGCGACGACGGCACCGACCGGGAGGGCCGCGCCGACATTGCGGGCGGCGTCGGTGACGATGCCCATGTCCTTGTGGTGCAGGTCGATCCGGAAGCCGGGCTTGAAGTCCCGGTTCAGGAAGTTGTCCTTCTTGCGGGTCAGGACCGTGGAGCCGGCCAGACCGCCGTTGAGGACGTCCAGGGCGGCCTGGAGGTTCACGCCGGACTTCTCGAGGAAGACCACGGCCTCGGCGCACGCCTGGATGTTGACGGCCACGATGAGCTGGTTGGCGGCCTTCACCGTCTGGCCGGAGCCGTGCGGGCCGCACAGGACGATGGTCTTGCCGAGGGCCTCGAGGACCGGCAGGGCCTCGTCGAAGTCGGCCTGCTCGCCACCCACCATGATCGACAGGACGGCCTCGATGGCGCCGGCCTCGCCGCCGGAGACGGGCGCGTCGATGACGCGGATGCCCTTCTCCTTGGCGTTCTTGGCCAGGTCCACGGAGGTCTGCGGGGTGATCGACGACATGTCGATGATCAACGCGCCCTGCCTGGCGTTCTCCAGGATGCCCTCGGGGCCGTAGGAGATGGCCTCGACCTGCGGGGAGGCGGGCACCATCGTGATGATCACGTCGGCGTCCTCGACGGCCTCGGCGATCGACGTGGCGGCGGTGCCGCCGGCCTTGGCGAGGCGGTCGAGCTTGTCCTGCTCCAGGGTGAAGCCGGTGACGGAGTAGCCCGCCTTGATCAGGTTCTCGGACATGGGGGAGCCCATGATGCCGAGGCCGATCCATGCGATCTTGGGAAGAGTGCTCATGGTGAGGGTGCCTCTCGAAAAACTGGTGGTACGGGGAGGAAGTCAGCGGGCCGCGCGGGCCTCGGCCGGGAGCCACTCGAAGGACGCGGCGGCGTCGGCGGCCTTGTACTCCAGGCCGACCCAGCCGTCGTAACCGGCCTTCCTGAGCTCGTCGAGGAGCTGCGCCAGGGGGAGCTCGCCGGTGCCCGGCGCGCCACGGCCCGGGTTGTCGGCGATCTGGACGTGGCCGGTCTTGTCGGCGTACTGCGCGATGACCTGGCTGACGTCCTCGCCGTTCATCGACAGGTGGTAGATGTCGAGGAGGAACTTGGCGTTGCCGAGCCCGGTGGCCGCGTTGACCTTGTCCACGACCTCGATCGCGGAGGGGGCGCTCACCAGCGGGTAGAGCGGCGACTCCGGCTTGTTCAGGGTCTCGATCAGCAGGATCGCGCCGATCCGGTCGGCCGCGCGGGCCGCCAGGACCAGGTTCTCCAGGGCGAGGGCGTCCTGGATCTGCGGGTCGACGCCCTCGACGCGGTTGCCGTAGAGCGCGTTGAGCGCCTTGCAGCCGACCGAGGCGGCGAAGTCGGCCGCCACGTCGATGTTGGCGCGGAAGCGGTCCGACTCCTCACCGGGTACGGAGAGGGCGCCGCGGTCGGGGCCGGGCAGCTGACCGGCGTAGAAGTTCAGGCCCACCAGCTGGGTGCCGGCGTCGTCCAGAGCCTTCTTGAGCGCGTCGAGCTCGCTCTGGTCGGGGATGGCGGTGTCGATCCAGGGCCACCACAGCTCGACCGCGGTGAAGCCCGCCGCGGCGGCGGCCGCGGGGCGCTCCAGGAGCGGGAGTTCCGTGAAGAGGATCGACAGGTTCACATCGAAGCGCTGGTCCGTGACTGCGCCTTCTGAGAAGCGGGCCATGAGGGGCGGCGCTCCTTCCGTATTGCGGAAGTAACTTTCTGTCTGACGGAATGTTGCAAGTGGAGCGGCTGACTTGTCAAGAGGGTTCGGCAGCTCAGGGCTGCCGTCGGCCGACTCCCGGCCAGTAGCGTGGGGGCATGGTGCGTTTGAAAGTGGAGTTCACGACCGAGCCGTTCGACCTGGACGAGGCGCCGGCGCACGCGGTCGTGGCGCGTGAGGTCATCCAGGCGGCCGAACTGGACGCGGTGGATGTCGGTCCCTTCGGAAACACGGCGGAAGGGGAAGCCGACGCGGTGCTGACGGCCGTGGACGCGCTGCTGCGCCGGTCTCTGGCGGCCGGCGCGACCCGTGTCTCCCTCCAGGTCAATGTGATCGGGGAGGAGTCGTGACCGAACACCCTCTGATCGCCGCGGTGAAACCGCTGGTCGACGCGATGGGCGCGGAGATACTGGGCCCCGAGCAGGCCGAGACCGACGACGTGGTGCTCGCCTGGGAGGGCGAGGACGTCCTCGCCGTCCGCCTTCCGCAGCTCTCGGACTCGCTCGACCACATTCTGGCCGCCATGGAGCGACGGCACGGGATGCCGCTGGCCGAGCTGGACCGCAAGGCGAAGCAGGAGGCGGTCCGGATGCTCGAGGCGCGTGGCGCCTTCTCCGTACGCCATGGAGTGGAGACGGTGGCCGGGGCACTGGGTGTCAGCCGGTTCACCGTATACAACTACCTGAACAGGGAGACCGCCCTGAACAGGGAAAAGGCCCCCAAGAACAGCTAGTTGATCATGTGTGGCCACAAGCCGTCGTCCGGATGTCGGGACGACGGCTTTTGTGTGGCCGAGTTTTCAACAAAGTGTTGACGTGGTGTTGCGGGAGGGCGTTAGCTATCCGCAGCCCGTCCGACGCACAGCGAAAAACAGCCACGGAGGCTTCCCGTGACTTCAGGTACGACACCGGGCCTCACCCGGTTCAACACCTCGGCGGACAGCGACGCTGTCGCCGCGCTCCACGAGGTGTGTTCCAGTTCGGCGTGGGGGAGCAAGATCCTCGCCCAGCGCCCGTACGCCACCGTCGAAGCCCTCTTCCTCGCCAGCGACGCCGCCATGGCCGAGCTGACCGCCGAGGATCTGGCCGAGGCGATGGCGGGCCACCCGCCGATCGGTCGTCCGAAGGCAGGGGACCCGACCTCCTCCCGCGAGCAGAGCGGGATGGCCGGCGCCTCCGAGGAGCTCAAGGCCGAGATGCTCGAACTCAACCTGGCCTACCAGGACAAGTTCGGTCATGTCTTCCTGATCTGCGCCACCGGCAAGACCGGCGAGCAGATGCGCGACGCGGTCCGCGAGCGGATCGAGCACTCGCCCGAGCAGGAGCGGGAGATCGTCCGCACCGAACTGGGCAAGATCAACCGCATCCGCCTGACCCGTCTCGTAGAGGAAGAGAGCGCCGTATGAGCACCGACACCACCGCCTCGGTGTCCACGCACATCCTGGACACCAGCATCGGCCGCCCCGCCGAGGGCGTGGCCATCACGCTCGCGGCCCGCAGCGGCTTCGACGCGCAGTGGGTCACGCTCGGAGGCTCCGCCACCGACGCGGACGGGCGCTGCAAGGACCTGCCGGCCCTGCCGGAGGGCACCACCCACGTACGACTCGACTTCGAGGTCGAGGAGTACTTCTCCAAGAAGCAAGCCGAGGCGCAGCAGGACGCCCCCCGCGTAAGGGACAGCGGTGCGTTCTTCCCGGAGGTGGCGATCACGTTCGCCGTCAAGCCGGGCGAGCACTACCACGTACCGCTGCTGCTCAACCCGTTCGGCTACTCCGTTTACCGAGGGAGCTAGCAGACATGCCCACGATTCTCGGCCAGAACCAGTACGGCAAAGCAGAGAACCGCGTCGTCAAGATCACGCGGGACGGCGACACCCACCACATCAAGGACCTGAACGTCTCCGTCGCCCTCTCCGGCGACCTCGACGATGTCCACCTCTCGGGCTCCAACGCCCACTGCCTGCCCACCGACACGACCAAGAACACCGTATTCGCCTTCGCCAAGGAGTACGGGATCGAGTCGGCCGAGCAGTTCGGCATCCACCTCGCCCGTCACTTCGTGACGAGCCAGGAGCCCATCCACCGGGCCCGGATCCGGATCGAGGAGTACGCCTGGGACCGCATCGCGACCTCGGACGCCAACTCCAAGTTCATCGGCTCGGACGAGGTGAACCACTCCTTCGTCCGCCAGGGCCAGGAGACCCGCGTCACCCAGATCACGTACGACGGTGAGAAGTGGGAGGTCATCTCCGGCCTCAAGGACCTCGTCGTGATGAACTCCACCAACTCGGAGTTCTGGGGCTACATCAAGGACAAGTACACCACCCTGCAGGAGGCGTACGACCGCATCCTGGCCACGCAGGTGTCCGGCCGCTGGCGCTTCAACTGGACCGACGACGACCAGCGGATGCCCAACTGGGAGCGCTCGTACGCCGAGACGAAGAAGCACATGCTGCAGGCATTCGCCGAGACGTACTCCCTCTCGCTGCAGCAGACGCTGTACCAGATGGCCTCGCGCATCATCAACCACCGCTCGGAGATCGACGAAGTGCGCTTCTCGCTCCCGAACAAGCACCACTTCCTGGTGGACCTGGAGCCCTTCGGGCTCAAGAACGACAACGAGGTCTACTACGCCGCCGACCGCATGTACGGCCTCATCGAGGCCACGGTGCTGCGTGACGGAGCCACGGCGCAGATCCCGGTCGACATGACCAACCTCTAGCGGCACCCCGTGGCCGCCCCCGCCCGCCCGCAGCAGGGCGGGGGCCGCCACCACCGGAGGGACCTACCAATGGCACAGCCCGTCATGGGGCCGGCATCCGCAGAAGGCCCGTGTTCCATCCCATCGGCCACCTCGACCGAGGTCCACCCGGTGGACGAGAAGCTCCCCGCCTCGCGGCTCGTTCCCGCCGCGCTCCAGCACATCGCCGCCATGTACGCGGGTGTCGTCACCCCTCCGCTGATCATCGGCCAGGCGGTCGGCCTGGACGCCGCCGGGATGACCCGGCTCATCGCCGCGAGCCTCCTCATCGCGGGCTGCGCCACCATCCTCCAGACGATCGGCGCCGGCCGCTTCGCCGGAAACCGGCTCCCGTTCGTCAACGCCGCCTCGTCGGCCGGCATCGCACCGATGCTCGCGATCGCCGAGACCAGCGCCCCCGGCCACCAGCTCCCCGCCATCTACGGCGCGGTGATGGTCGCCGGAGTCTTCTGCCTCGCCGTCGGACCCTTCTTCGGCCGGCTGCTCCGCTTCTTCCCGCCGCTCGTCACCGGCGTCGTGATCACCCTCATCGGCGTCACCCTGATGCCCGTGCCGGTGAGCTGGGCCCAGGGCGGGAACAGGGAAGCCGCCGACTTCGGCGCCATGAAGTACCTCGCGCTCGCCGCCTTCACACTCGTCGTGATCCTGCTCTTCCAGCGCTTCGGCAAGGGCTTCGTCAAGCAGGTCGCCCTGCTGCTCGGACTGTTCGTCGGAACGCTGGCCGCGATCCCCTTCGGGATGGCCGACTTCACCGCCCTGCGGGAGGCGCCGGTCGCGGCGCTGCCCTCGCCCTTCGCCTTCGGCGCGCCGGAGTTCCAGCCCGCCGCGATCCTCTCCCTGTGCATCGTCATGCTCGTCCTGATGACGGAGTCCAGCGCCGGAATGCTCGCCCTCGGCGAGATCTGCGACCGCAGGAGCGACGGCCGGACGATCACCCGGGGCCTGCGGACCGACGGCGTCGCCACTCTGATCGGCCCTGTCTTCGGCGGCTTCCCGACCTCCGCCTTCGCCCAGAACGTCGGCGTGGTCTCGCTGACCCGGGTCCGCTCCCGCTACGTCGTCGCCGTCGCCGGTGGCGCCCTGCTGGTCCTCGGCGCCTTCCCGGTCCTCGGCGCGGTCGTCTCCATGGTGCCGATGCCCGTCCTCGGCGGCGCCGGCATCGTCCTCTTCGGCTCGATCGCCGTCTCCGGCATCCGTACGCTCTCGGAAGCCGGACTCGACGACAGCTCCAACATCATCCTGGTGGCCGTGGCGCTCGGCGCGGGCATCATCCCGCTCGCCGCTCCCACCTTCTACGCGGACTTCCCGGCCTGGGCGCAGACCGTGCTCGGCTCCGGCATCAGCGCCGGAGCGCTCGTCGCGGTCATGCTCAATCTGTTCTTCCACCATCTCGGCACCCGGAGCCGTCACGCGGCCCCGGCACTCAAATCCTCCTAGGGTCCTGCCGTGCCCACACCACCGCAGAGGAAT
The DNA here is from genome assembly GCF_055564335.1 of Streptomyces sp. NPDC029139. Lineage (NCBI taxonomy): Bacteria > Bacillati > Actinomycetota > Actinomycetes > Kitasatosporales > Streptomycetaceae > Streptomyces > Streptomyces sp. NPDC029139. The sequence continues at coordinate 42,902 of NZ_JBVHWN010000008.1, forward strand.
GAAGGAACCACCGCCATGGCAGCACCTTCGGCAGCCCAGCGCATCGTCATCGAGAACTGTGCGATCGCGACCGTGGACGCCAACGACACCGAGTACGCCTCCGGGTACCTGGTCGTCGCCGGCAACAAGATCGAGTCCATCGGCGCCGGCAAGGCGCCCGAGGGCCTGGAGAACGTGGTACGCCGGATCGACGCCACCGGTCATCTGGTGACGCCCGGTCTGATCAACACCCACCATCACTTCTACCAGTGGATCACCCGGGGCCTGGCCACCGACCACAACCTCTTCAACTGGCTGGTCGCGCTCTACCCGACGTGGGCCCGCATCGACGAGTCGATGGTCCGTGTCGCCGCCCAGGGCTCGCTGGCCATGATGGCCCGCGGCGGTGTCACCACCGCCATGGACCACCACTACGTCTTCCCGAAGAACTCCGGTGACCTGTCGGCCGCCATCATCGGTGCCGCCTCCGACATGGGCGTGCGCTTCACTCTCGCCCGCGGTTCGATGGACATGAGCGAGAAGGACGGCTTCCTGCCGCCGGACTTCGCCGTCGAGACGACCGAGGGCGCGCTCGCCGCGACCGAGGAGACGGTCAAGAAGTTCCACGACGCCTCCTTCGACGCGATGACCCAGGTCGCCGTCGCCCCGTGTTCCCCCTTCTCCATCTCCACCCGCCTGCTCAAGGAGGGTGCCGAGCTGGCCCGCCGCCTCGGCGTGCGGATGCACACGCACGGCTCGGAGACGGTGGAGGAGGAGAAGTTCTGCCACGAGCTGTTCGGCATGGGCCCGACCGACTACTTCGAGTCCACCGGCTTCCTCGGTGAGGACGTGTGGATGGCGCACTGCGTCCACATGAACGACTCCGACATCGCGGCCTTCGCCCGTACCGGTACGGGTGTGGCGCACTGCCCCTCCTCCAACGCGCGCCTCGCCGCCGGCATCGCCCGGGTCCCGGACATGCTCAAGGCCGGCGTCCCGGTCGGCCTCGGCGTCGACGGCACGGCGTCCAACGAGTCGGGCGAGCTCCACACCGAACTGCGCAACGCGCTCCTCGTCAACCGCCTCGGCGCCCACCGCGAGGCCGCGCTCAACGCCCGCCAGGCCCTGCGCCTCGGTACGTACGGTGGCGCCCAGGTCCTCGGCCGAGCCGACAACATCGGTTCTCTGGAGCCCGGCAAGCTCGCCGACTTCGTGCTCTGGAAGGTCGACGGCCTCGGCCACTCCTCGATCGCCGACCCGGTCACCGCGATCGTGTTCGGCGCCGCTGCCCCGGTGACGGCCTCGTTCGTCAACGGCAAGCAGATCGTCGAGAACAACCGCCTGCTGTTCGCGGACGAAGAGGCGATCGCCCGCGACGCGCGCGCGGAGGCGCAGCGCCTGGCCCGCATCACGGCCCAGGGCTGATCCGCCCCAAGGAGTCCGACCGAGGGGGACGGCCCTCGGTCGGTCGCCACGGACCCGAGCGGGGTCCGTGGCCGGCCGGACGGGGGGTGCCCGTACGAAAAGAGGTACGGCACCCCCCGGACGGTCGACGTGTCCAGCCCTCCCCGGACACCTGACGCACCGCACCACCCCCGAGAAATCCCTTTGTAGAAGCACCCCCCACTTCCTCATGAGCCGCACCCGTGAGGCGCAGGATCTGCACCACTTTGCACCACCTCCCTGACATCCGCGTCGCCGACGTGTAACCGACCGGAGGAACCGCCGTGGCCGCCAAGCCCAGGTTTCGCAATGATGCACCCGATGCAAGCGCCGACACCGAAGACCAGAGGCATCCGGTCGACGAGACGCTTCCGCCCCTGAAGATGTTCACCAGCGGCCTCCAGCACGTGGCCGCCATGTACGCGGGTGTCGTGGCCCCGCCCCTGATCGTCGGCGCGGCCGTCGGACTCTCCGGCACCGAACTGACCTTCCTCACCGGGGCGAGCCTCTTCACCGCCGGACTCGCCACCTTCCTCCAGACGCTCGGCGTCTGGAACATCGGCGCCCGGCTGCCGTTCGTCAACGGCGTCACCTTCGCCGGCGTCGCGCCCATGCTCGCGATCGTCGACACCACCGACGACAAGTCCGACGCGCTGCCGATCATCTTCGGCGCGATCATCGTGGCCGGAGTGCTGGGCTTCATAGCCGCCCCGTACTTCTCCAAACTCGTCCGCTTCTTCCCGCCCGTCGTCACCGGCACCGTGATCACCCTCATCGGTGTCTCGCTGCTCCCGGTCGCCTTCGGCTGGGCCCAAGGGCCCAATCCGACGGCGAAGGACTACGGTTCGACGACCTATCTGAGCCTCGCCGCGATCACGCTCGTGGTCGTCCTGGTCCTGCGCCGCTTCACCCGGGGCTTCCTGAAGCAGATCGCCGTCCTGGTCGGTCTGGTCATCGGCACCCTCATCGCGATCCCGTTCGGTGTCACGGACTTCAGCCCGGTGACCGAGGCGTCCGTGGTCGGCTTCCCGACCCCGTTCCACTTCGGTGCCCCGCAGTTCGCGCTCGCGGCGATCATCTCCATGTGCGTCGTCATGCTCGTCTCGATGACGGAGTCGACCGCCGACATGCTCGCCCTCGGCGAGATCGTCGACCGGCCCGCCGACGAGAAGACCATCGCGGCCGGGCTGCGCGCCGACACCCTCGGCTCCGCCATCAGCCCGCTCTTCAACGGCTTCATGTGCAGCGCCTTCGCCCAGAACATCGGGCTGGTCGCCATGACGAAGATCCGCAGCCGGTTCGTCGTCGCCTGCGGAGGCGGCGTGCTCGTCCTGATGGGTCTGTCGCCGATCGCCGCCTCGCTGATCTCGGTCGTCCCGCGGCCGGTGCTCGGCGGCGCGGGCGTGGTCCTCTTCGGCTCGGTCGCGGCGAGCGGCATCCAGACGCTCGTCAAGGCCGGTCTGGAGAAGGACAACAACGTGCTGATCGTGGCGGTCTCGCTGGCCGTCGGCATCATCCCGATCACGGTGCCGGAGTTCTACCACGCCTTCCCGGAGACCGCGAAGATCATCCTGGACTCCGGCATCTCGACCGGCTGCGTCGCCGCGGTCCTGCTCAACCTGGTCTTCAACCACTTGGGGAGGCGCCGGGACGACGACGAGGTCACGGCGCCCATGGAGCCGGGCGAGGAGATCTCCGGGACCCGCACGGCCAAGGCGGCGCACGTCCACTGAACGCGCCCCTTCCGCTCCCCGAGCCGGTCCCCGCGTACGCCGCGGGGACCGGCCGCGCGCGTGTGCCCTCGCCCCGGGGCCCGGGCCCCCGCACGCTCGTGCTCATCAACCCCAACACCTCCGCCGCCACGACGGCGATGATGACCGCCGTCGCGCGGCGGACCCTCGGGCCGGCGCTGCGCGTCCAGGGCGTGACCGTGGAGCGTGGGCCCCGGATGCTGACCGACCCGGCGGCGCTGCGGGCCGCTTCCCCCGAGGTCGTCGCGGCCGGCCGCCGGACGCTGGCCACCGGCTCCCCCGCGGCCCTGGTCGTGGCCGCTTTCGGCGACCCGGGCCTCGACGAACTCCGGGCCCTGGCGGGCGTGCCGGTCGTGGGGATCGGTGAGGCCGCCCTGCTCGAGGCGTCCGCCGCCGGTACGCCCTTCGGCATCGTGACGACGACCCCGCTGCTCGCGGACTCGATCGCCGACCGGGTCGCCCGGCTCGGCCTCACCGCCCTCTTCACCGGCCTCCGCCTGACCCAGGGCGCCCCCGAACGGCTCTCCGCCCATCCGGACCGGCTCCGCGAGAGCCTGGCCCTCGCGGGGGAGCGCTGTGTCGTACGGGACGGGGCCCGCGCCCTCGTCGTCGCCGGTGGCCCCTTGAGCGATGCGGCGGAAGCCCTCCGCCCCCGCTTCGCCGTCCCCGTCATCGCCCCCGTCCCGGCCGCGTGCCGACGCCTCCGGGAGATCCTGACGCCCTCGCGCTGACCGGCGCGGGACGCCGCGGGACGCCGAGGGCCGGCGCAAGACGCCGCGGGCCGGGCGGGCGTGCCTACGCCGGCCGCCAGTCCGGCCGGCGGCCGCTCAGCCCGATCACCCGGTCGAGGAGAGGCGCGTCCTCCGGCACGGGGACGATCGGGCCGAAGAAGCCCTCGTCGTCGGCGGAGTCGGCCGTGGGCGTCAAAAGCTCCTGGGAAGACGCCAGTTCCTCCTCTCCCGCCGCGTACTCCTGGTCCGTCGCACGGGCCAGGTCCCAGCCGTGGATCAGCAGTTCGTTGAGCGCGACCCGGCCCATGACCGCGGCGGGCAGCTCCACCCCGCCCGCCTGTGTGTCCCCGTCCCACGCACCCGGTTCCCGCCAGGCCGCCGCCAACTCCTCCACAGCCTTCGGCAGGGCCGTGCGCCAGTCGTCCTCCAGCACCGGCAGCTCCGAGCCGGGCGGCGTGCTCGTCGTCGGGCCGAAGTCCTTGCGGGCCGCGTCGCGGAAGGCCACGCTCAGCCCCACGAGATGGGCGAGCACCTCCCGTACCGCATAGGCGGGGCACGGGGTCGGGTCCCCGAGCCGCTCGTCGCCGATGCCCTCCGCCAGCCGCGCCACGCGCTCCGCCGCCGGACCCAGATCGATATGCGTCGTCTTCTCCATGCAGGACAGACCGTCCGGCCCCCCCGGAACTCATCGCACCGTCCCGGACGACGCCGCCGGAACGCGTCGCAGGCCCCCGGACCACGCCCCCGGAACCACCCCGGCCTCATCGCCGCGCTCCGATCCGCCGCAGGCACTCCGGCGCGAGCGCCGGGTAGGCGGCGGCGATCGCCTCGTACAGCCGCCTGCGCAGAAGCCGCTCGGCCTCGGCCCGGCCGGTCGACCCGTACAGGCCGTCGAGCAGCGTCTCGTACCGCGACAGGGCGTGCCACAGGTAGTTCACCTGCCAGCGCACCAGCGCCCCGGCCGCGACCCCTCCGGGGCTGCGGGCCCCGAGCATATGCCGGTGGCGCACCGCCCGGCGCTCCAGTTCGGCAGAGGGCAGTCGCGGCACCTCGATCGGCTCCGCCCGGATCGCGGCGAGCACCGCCTGCCGCCGCGCCTCGGCCCCCGCCTCCGCCGCCGAGGAGCGCCGGCCCGCCGCGTCCGCGCACTGGGCGAACTCCGGAGTCCGCTCCACCGCCTCCACCCGCGCCACGAGATACAGCCGCACCGGCGCGAGCGACCAGCGCCGCGGATCCCGCCCTTGCACATCGGGCGTGCCGAGCAGGTCGCGCACCATCGCGTCGGTCCAGCCGCGCTCGCGCAGCCCGGCGAGCGTCACATACGTCATACGGTCCGTCATGATTCCCCCACGATTCGGTCACGGAGAGTGACGAACTCAGTGAAGCGCACGCCACTGACAGCGACCCTCTTGCCGCCTCGCCGGGCTCATGCCATACAGGTCTGGACCATTCCGACGGACGGAGGCATTCCTGTGCAACGCCCGCTCGCCGCAAGCCTGTCGGCCCTCGCCGCCTTCTCCCTCATGGCCTGCTCCGGCGAACCCGAGAAGGACACCCACAACCCCACCACCCCCACCGGAATCACCGCCTCCGCGGGCAGCGCGAGCACCGTGCACGTGATGTGGAGCGCGGCCACCGACGACCGCGCCGTCACGGGCTACGAGGTGTACCAGCAGGGCCGCAAGGTGAAGGACCTCCCCGCCACGACGCTCATGACGGACATCGTGAACCTCACGCCCGCCACCGCCTACACCTTCACCGTCCGCGCCCGCGACGCCGCCGGGAACCGCTCCGCGCCCAGCGCGCCCGTGCCCGCCACCACCCTCGCCGCGACCGCCAGGGACCGCACGCCCCCGACGACCCCCGGAGCCCTGCGCGCCACCCCCGACGGACGCCACGCGGCCACCCTGACCTGGACGCCGGCCCGCGACGACACCAAGGTCACCGCGTACGACGTCTACCAGGCCGACGCCCGCGTCCACACGGTCCCCGGCACGGCGACCACCGCCCGCATCACCGGCCTGCGCCCCGGCACGGTCTACTCCTTCACCGTCCGCGCCCGTGACGCCGCCGAGAACTCCTCCCCGGACAGCGGCCCCGCCGACCTCACCACCGCCCGCGCCCCCGGAGCCCCCGCGAACACCGCCCCCACGCACCTCGGGGCGACCGCCACCCCGGACGGGATCACCCTGACCTGGACGCCGCCGAGCACCGGAGCCGCGGTCAAGGAACACCAGCTCTACCTGAACGGATCCTTCGCCACCACCATCGTCTGGGGCGCCGGCCCCCCACCCGGCCCGGCCACCTACACCTTCACGGTCACCGACGCCCCGGGGACCCGCTACAGCGTCAAACTCCGGGCGAGACTGCCCGACGGCACCTGGGGTGACTTCTCCGCCCAGCGGACCGTTGTCGTCCCATGACAGCCGCCCCGCCCACCTCGGCGGCCGGGGCGCGCCGGAACTACCCTGGGAAAGGTGGCAGCGACCGTGCTCACCAACACCGGGCTCGACACGTTCCTCGACGGAACCCCCGAGTCCCGAGCCTCCTCGTACGCGCGCGCCGCCGACGCGCTGCTCGGGCTGTTGTCCCTGCGCGGGGCCGATCGCAGGAGCGGGCTGCCCGAGCCGACCGTGGACCTCGTGCGTCACGTGCTCGTGGAGGACGTGCCGGCCTTCGTGTACGCGACGCCCGAGGAGCTGTCCGCGTATCCCGCCGTCCTCGTGGCGCTCACCGAGCGGGTCCGGGAGGCCGGGCGGCTCAACGGCAAGCGGCAGGCGCGCATCCTGGCCGCCGTCGAGGAGACCGTGCCCGACTTCGAGCGGGCGATGAAGGATCCCGCCAACCTCACCTGGCAGCGCTGGTACGCCTCGCTGCTGCGGGCCGACGGCACCGACCCCCGGGACCCCGCCGCTGTCCGGACCTGGCTCGCCGCCCACGACGGGATCACCCCGCCGGACGGGCTGCGCCGGGCCGACCTCATGAACCGCAGCGAGCTCGCCGACATGGTCCTCGCCGAGGCCCTCACCGGCGCGTACGTACGGGAGGCGGAAACACCGTCCCCTGCCGGCCCCCTGCTGTCCGACGGCGACGTCGCGCACGGCGTGGGCACGCTGGCGGGCCGTCTGGTCGACCGCTGGACCGCCGAGGGGCTCGCCGAGGCACTCGCGGGGCCGTACGCCCATCTCGCCCCCGGCCCGGACGCCTTTCCGCACCTCGTCCTCGCCGACACCCTCCTCGACGAACACCTGAACTACTACGAGGACTCCTCCGTCCCCCTCCCCCCGCCACCCGTCGAGGCCCATGACACCCAGCGCTCGGTCGAGGCAGGTGCCGACCTGCTCGCCGCGGCCGTCGAGGAGATGAAGAGCGAGACGGCCGGTCTGTACGACGGCGAGGCAGCGCACCTGCTGTACGCGCTCTACCAGCGCGGCTCCAGCGCCGAATCGGTCGCCCGCCGAGCCGCCGAGTTCGAGGACTGGCCGGTCGACCCCCGCCTGGAGGACGCGCCCGTCCTGGTACCGGCGAAGGCCCCCGGCGCCTATGTGGTTCCGCCCGCCGCGGAGCTCTCCCGGCTTCTCGGGACCCCCGTCACGGACGACGACCGTGCCCGCCTCGAACCCTCCGCCCGCGCCATGGCCGACACCGTCGACCGGATGGCCGGGACCGGCATGGTCTTCCGCGCCGGCGACGCCTTCGGCCTCACCCCGTGGGGCGTCGAGGTCCTGCACTACCTGCTGCGGGTCCGGGGAGTCGCGGCGCCCGACGCCGCGCAGGCCGCGGCCTGGGACGCCCCGACCGTCATCGCCGCCGCCGAGGGCTGGTCCGCCTCCGCCGCCACGCGCGTCCTCAACGAGTGGCTCCACGCGCGCGGGAACACCGTCGACGCCTGGAGCCGGCTGCTCACGGCCCTCGGCACCGTCAACGCCGGTACGCACGAGGCCGCCGACACCCGCGCCGTCTTCGGCTTCCTCGACCCGGCCGCCGCTCCCGTCGAAGCCCTGCGCGCCGCCCTCGGCGACCCGGTGATGGGGGCGTACGCGTACGGGGTCCTGCGGGCCAGGGGCGAGCCCGCGGACGAGACCCGGGTGCCACGGTCCGCCCGCGCCGTGCTCATCCTGGACCGGCTCTCCCGCCACCGCACGGGCGGCCGGGAGGTCCTCGACTCCGCCGCCGCGGGCTGGCCGGGCGGCCTCGGCGCGCTGGTCGCGGAGATGGCCGCGGCCGACCCGTACCGTGCCGAGCGGACGCTCGGCGGCCTCGGTGTCGAGGTGGCCGGGCGGCCGAGGACGGGGAAGCCGCGGGCACGGCGCCGGAGCCGGGGGAAGCGCCGCGCCCGCTGAGCGACCCCGTGGGGGGTCAGGGGATCGCCGTCGGGACAGGGCCGTCGGGAGATCGCCGTCGCGACCGGCCGTCAGGACACGGCCGTCAGGTACATCCCGGAGGCGCCGGTCCCGGCCGTGTTGCGGCAGGAGAAGTCGCCGCTCGGCTGGGCGTGGATCAGCGCGAGGCAGCGGCCGAGCGCCAACTGGCCGTAGTGGTTGGGGTGCACGTTCTCCTGGATCGGCCCCTGCGTCTGGTTCTGGTCGATCCAGCGCGCCCACTCGCTCGTCGATGCCGAGGCGGGCACCGTCGAGCTGACCTGCTTGCTGGCCTTCGCGCACACCTCACGGCCCTGCAGCATGTCCCGCAGATCCATGAACTGCACGCCCTTGGCGGCGGCGACACCCTTGAGGCGGTTGGCGACCTGCGGGACGAGCGAGTCCCGGGCCCAGTCGGAGTCCAGGTTCCAGAACGGGCAGCCGCCCGTGTTGGTGCGGGTCCAGCCGCTCTCCCCGTAGCGGTTCTCCGCGGCGCGCGGGATGGGGGACGGGTACGACTGGAGCACGATCCGGTAGGAGGAGGCGGCGTACCCGGCGCCGGACATCACCGCCCGGATCTCGTCGACGGACTTGCCGACGCCCGCCATCGCGGCGTCGATCTTCGCGTCGACGGCGGCCTGCTGGTCGTCGTGGCAGTAGGAGTACCAGACGATGTAGTCGGTGGCGCAGTTGCGGATGATGTCGGCGAAGCCCAGGTCGTTGCCGCCGATGGACAGCACGATCGTCCGTACGTCGTGGGAGGCCGCGACGGCGGCGAGCTGGTCGGCCTGCGGAGCCTCGCCCTTGTAGGCCACACCGCCGTTCGACGCCCGGAAGACGTTCTGGGTCGTGGCGCCGGAGCAGGCCAGGTTGATCAGGGCCGACGCGATCGCGCCCGCGCTCTTCACCTCGGCCGCGTCGGAACGGTGGCAGCCGTTGACCGCCGTGGTGCCGTAGACCCGGGAGGGATCGTATACGGCCCCCGTCCACGCCCGGTCGGTCCCGTTGCGGCTGCCGCTCGTGGTGAGGCTGTTGCCCTGCCAGCGCCCGGCCTCTCCGGAGATGTAGCTGTCACCCATCGAGACGACGGCGGTGGGCCCGGAACCGGAACTCGCGACGGCGGGGGAGGCGCCGCCCGCGGTGGTCAGGGCGGCGGCGGCCAGCGCGAGGGCGAGAAACCCGCGAACAGCCCGGTGGGAAGTGGGAGGCATGGCTGTGCTCCTGCGGTGCGCAGTGACGTGGGGGACAGCCGCCGGCCGGTGGCAATGCGGAATCTGGCACGCCGTGGCTTGTTACCGCTAGGTAGCTGCGTATTTCGGTTACGTCACATGGCCTGTGAAACGCACTGGAGCGAAAGTGGCTCCGCCCCCGATGCTGTGCGTACACCGGGGGCGGAGCCTGTTCGTGGTGCTGTCGAGCGAGCTGTTCGGCCGCTGTGCGGTCAGCCGGTCGGTCGGTCGCTCGATCGATGCGAAGCAGTCGATCAGACGGTCAGATCAGACGGTCAGCCGATCAGCTGGTCGTACGCCGGGAGGGTCAGGAAGTCGGCGTAGTCGGCGTCGAGGGAGACGTGGAGCAGCAGGTCGTGCGCCTGCTGCCACCTGCCGGCCGCGAAGGCCTCCTCGCCGATCTCCGCGCGGATCGCGGCCAGCTCCTCCGCCGCGACCTTGCGGGCCAGGTCCGGGGTGGCCTTCTCGCCATTCTCGAAGACGACGCCGGCGTTGATCCACTGCCAGATCTGCGAGCGCGAGATCTCGGCCGTGGCCGCGTCCTCCATCAGGTTGAAGATGGCGACCGCGCCGAGACCGCGGAGCCACGCCTCGATGTAGCGGATGCCGACCTGGACCGCGTTGCGCAGCCCGTCGTACGTGGGCTTGGCGTCGAGCGAGTCGATGGCGATCAGGTCGCCGGGCGCCACCGAGACGTCCTCGCGCAGCCGGTCCTTCTGGTTCGGCTTGTCGCCGAGGACCGCGTCGAAGGAGGCCATCGCGATCGGGACCAGGTCGGGGTGGGCGACCCAGGAGCCGTCGAAGCCGTCGCCCGCCTCACGGTCCTTGTCCGCCTTGACCTTCTCGAAGGCGACCTTGTTGACCTCGGCGTCCTTGCGGGACGGGATGAACGCCGCCATGCCGCCGATCGCGTGCGCGCCGCGCTTGTGGCAGGTGCGGACGAGGAGTTCGGTGTACGCGCGCATGAACGGGGCCGTCATCGTGACCGCGTTGCGGTCCGGGAGCACGAACTTCTGCCCGCCGTCACGGAAGTTCTTGACGATGGAGAAGAGGTAGTCCCAGCGGCCGGCGTTGAGGCCCGCGGCGTGGTCGCGGAGCTCGTAGAGGATCTCCTCCATCTCGTACGCGGCCGTGATCGTCTCGATCAGCACGGTGGCGCGGACGGTGCCCTGCGGGATGCCCACGTAGTCCTGGGCGTAGACGAAGATGTCGTTCCAGAGGCGGGCCTCCAGGTGCGACTCCGTCTTCGGGAGGTAGAAGTACGGGCCCTTGCCGAGCTCGATGAGCCGCTTGGCGTTGTGGAAGAAGTACAGGCCGAAGTCGACCAGGGCGCCGGGGACCGGGCGGCCCTCGAAGGTCAGGTGGCGCTCCTCCAGGTGCCAGCCGCGCGGCCGCATGACGACCGTGGCGAGCTCGTCGGCCGGCTTGAGAGCGTACGACTTGCCCGACCGCGGGTCCGTGAAGTCGATGTTCCGGGTGTACGCGTCGATCAGGTTGACCTGACCGAGGACCACGTTCTCCCAGGTCGGGGCCGAGGCGTCCTCGAAGTCGGCCAGCCACACCCTGGCGCCCGAGTTCAGGGCGTTGATCGTCATCTTGCGGTCGGTCGGACCGGTGATCTCGACGCGGCGGTCGTTCAGCGCGGCCGGGGCCGGCGCGACGCGCCAGGAGTCGTCCGCGCGGATCGCGGCCGTCTCCGGGAGGAAGTCGAGGGTCGAGGTACGGGCGATCTCGGCGCGGCGCTCCGCCCGGCGGGCGAGGAGCTCGTCCCTGCGCGGCGTGAACCGCCGGTGCAGCTCCGCCACGAAGGCGAGGGCCGCGTCGGTCAGCACCTCCTCCTGCCTCGGCAGGGGCTCGGCTTCGACGACGGCCAGGGGGGACGGCGCTGGTGCGGACATGAACTGTCACTTCCTTCAGCGGGCTTCACGGGCGGTGCCTTGCGGCCGCCGGGCGTCGCGGTCGGCACGGAGTGCCGCAGGCGCCGAGATACGGCCGCGAGCGCCGTCAGAGGATCAGGCGCTTCTGAACAGTGGATACTAGTTTCCTCATGGTGGAAGTTCAATGGTTTGTTGATGTCGAGATTCTTCGGGTCGACACAAGGTGGCGCTCAGTGCCACCCCCTTCACTCCAGGTGTCCCAGATCCGCCTCCGTATCGATGTCGTACGGCTCGGCCACATCCGAACAGTCCACGAGCGTGATCGCATCCCGGTGCTCCCTCAGATAGTCGCGTGCCCCCTGGTCGCCGACCGCACCCGCCGCGATCCCCGCCCATCGGTCCACGCCGAACAGCACCGGATGGCCGCGCTTCCCGTCGTACGAGGCCGCCACGAGGGAATCGCGCGAGCGGTACGCCGAGTGGATCCGCGCCACCGCTTCGGCGCCGATCCCCGGCTGGTCGACCAAGGAGACCAGCGCGGCCTCCACCGGCAGCGCCTCGGCGGCGAGCGAGGCCAGCCCCACCCGGAGGGACGACCCCATGCCCTCGGCCCACTCCGGGTTGTCGACCAGGACGCAGCCGGGCAGCTCGGCCCGCTCCCGTACGCGATCGGCCGAGGCGCCGAGCACCACATGGACCACCTCGCAGCCCCCCTCGCGCAGCACGCGCACCGCGTGCTCGACCAGCGGACGGCCGCGGTGGGTCAGGAGCGCCTTGGGCCGGCCGCCGAGCCGCCGCCCGCCGCCCGCGGCGAGCAGCAGACCGGCGATCAGGGGAGGGGTGTGTGCTGTGTGCGTCATGAGCCCTGCATACCTCATGGGGCGTCACCGAAGCCCGTACACACGTATGCCTGAATTACGTCCACGGAGTGGCGCCGCCGGCGCGCGATGGCGTTAACTTGCCCGCGACCCTGGGCGCCTGGACGACCGCACAGAGTCGTGAGAGGGGGAGAATCGTGTTGCGAAGCGTGGGGCAGAGGCGTGTGACGACCGGTGGCGGCGAGGACCCGAGGGTGGCGGAGCTGACCGCGGCCGTCTCCCGGCTCCGTCGCGAACTGGCGGTCCACCGGCCCGAGTTCGCCGACCGGGGGATCGCCGAGGACGAACTGGCCGCGCTGCACGCGATGGCCGTGAGCGGGATCCCCGAGGTGCGGCGGCTGCGCCGCTCCCTGCTGGTGATCGCCGGTGCGATCGGGTCCGTCAGCGCCCTCTCGAACGGTCTGGCGGGGGTCCGCCAGGCGGTCGAGCTCTTCGGGGAGCCGTCCCGCGAGGCACCCTGAACGGGGCGGGGCGGGGGCCCCGTTCCTCCACCTCCCGCGCGCCGAAGGGTGAGCGCCGCGCCTACCGCCGGATCAGACGGCGTGCCGTCGCCGTGGCCACCGCCGCCGTGCGCGAGTCGACACCCAGCTTCGCGAAGATGTGCACCAGGTGGGACTTCACCGTCGCCTGGCTGAGGAACAGCGCCTTGCTGATCTGCTGGTTGGACAGCCCCTCGCCCACCAGCCCCAGCACCTCCAGTTCCCGCTTCGTCAGCGCCTCCGCCGGGGTCCGCATCCGGTCCATCAGGCGGTGCGCCACCGCCGGGGCCAGCGCCGACTGCCCCGCCGCGGCCGTCCGGACCGCCGCCGCCAGCTCCTCCGGCGGCGCGTCCTTCAGCAGATAGCCCGAGGCGCCGGCCTCGACCGCCGCAAGGATGTCCGCGTCCGAGTCGTACGTGGTCAGGATCAGGACTTTCGGCCCGCCGGCCCGCGCGGTGATCGCCGCCGTGGCCTCCGAACCGTGCATCCCCGACCCGAACTGCAGGTCCATCAGCACCACGTCCACCCCGCCCCCGGCGGACAGCTCCCCGGCCAGCTCCACCGCCCGCTCGGCCGTCGCCGCCTCGCCGACCACGGCGAAATCCGGCTCCGTGTCCAGGACCGCGCGCAGCCCGGCCCGTACCACCGGATGGTCATCGGCCAGAAGAAGACGGATCGTCATGTCGGCACTCCGGAGGGTCCGGCGGGAAGGGGCAGGGCCACGGCGACGGCCGTGCCCTGATCGGGCGCGGACTCCACCGTGAAGGTGCCGCCCAGCGACTCCGCCCGCGAGCGCATCGCCGGCAGCCCGAACCCGCCCTCGGCGGAGGGCGCGAGCGGCGCCGGATCGAAGCCCTTGCCGTCGTCGACCACGTCCAGCGTCACCGAGGCGTCCATGAACGACAGCGTGATCTCCGCGCGCGCGGCCGAGGCGTGCCGCACCGTGTTCGCGAGCGCCGACTGCGCGATGCGCAGCAGCGCGACCTCGTACGGGGTCGGCAGCTCCACCGGCGTCCCGCTCACCGAGAACCGCACCCGCGGCCCCGCCTCCACCGGCTCGCACAGCCGCTCGAGCGCCGCCGCCAGCGAACCGTGTTCCAGGTCCGGTGGCGACAGGGCCCGTACGAACCGCCGGGCCTCCGCCAGGTTGTCCTGCGCCGCCCGCCGCGCCCGCTCGATGTGCACGGCGGCCGGCGCGCCCTCCGGCAGCGCCCGCTCGGCGGCCCGCAGCAGCAGCTGGATGGAGGAGAGGCCCTGCGCCAGCGTGTCGTGGATCTCCCGGGCCAGTCGCTCGCGCTCCGCGAGTGTGCCCGCGTGCCGCTCGGCGGCCGCCAGCTCGGCCCGGGTCGCGATCAGCTCCTCGACCATCCGCCGTCGTCGCTCGCTCTCCCGGTACAGCGCCTGATAGCCGAGCACCGTCGCCACCGCCACCGCCCCGCCGAGCAGCGGCCCGATGAAGACGCCGGGATTGAGCGGCGCGCCGTGCCGTACGTACGAGAGGATCGCCGCGGCCGCCGTCAGCCCGACCGCCGGCAGCGCCGCGCGCACGGGCAGCAGGTGCAGCTGGAGGAAGTACAGCGGGAACGCCACCCACAGCCCGTCGGGGGTGGCCCACAGCAGCGCCAGCCAGGACGCGCACAGCACGCCCAGCCAGAGCGCGGCGGCCCGCTGAGAGTCCCGTACGGCGGAAAGCGCCGAGCCGGCCGCGTACACCCCGCCCGTCACCACCGCGAGCGCGACCCCGGCCCAGGAGTCCGCCCGGAGCGCCGCGAGGGCCAGCAGGCCCGCCATCAGCAGATGCAGGCAGAGGCGCAGAGCGCGCAGGGCAGGGGTGAGGGAACGCGGGTCCATGATCCCTCAAGGGTAGGTCGTGGCATCCAATCCGGACTCAACCGAAAGTTTGACGGCGGAGCAATCCGTGGCGCGATGCCCCGGCCCGGCGTCCTTCGGAAAGCTTGGCCCCATGTTCGTGGCATGGAGAGACCTCAGATTCGCCAAGGGGCGGTTCACCCTGATGGGCACGGTGATCGTGCTCATCACACTGCTCGTCGGACTGCTGTCCGGGCTGACCTCCGGGCTGGCCCGCGAGAACATCTCGGCGATCACCGGACTGCCCGCGGACCGGCTGTCCTTCGCCGCCCCGCCGTCCGGCCGGTCCGTCTCCTTCACCAGCTCCACGGTCACGGAGGACGAGTGGCGGCGGTGGGCGGAGCGGCCGGGCGTCACGAGCGCGCAGCCGCTCGGCATCCGCACGCTCAACGCGGCCGCCGGGGACCGCACGGCGGCCGTCTCCGCCTTCGGTACCGAGCCGTCGGCCGGTCTCGCCCCCGAGAGCGGCCGGCTCGCGCCCGGCCGGATCGTCCTCTCCGAGTCCGCCGCCGAGGAACTCGGTGTCGAGGCGGGCGGGACCGTACGCCTCGGCCCCCTGGAGGCGACCGTCGCGGCTGTGGCGGGCGACGCCTCGTACAGCCACACGCCCGTCGCCTGGACCTCGCTCGACGACTGGCAGAAACTCGGGCACGACGGCACCACGCCCGAGGAGCAGGCGACCGTCATCGCGCTGCGCACCACCGGCGAGGCGGAGGTCGCCGCCGGCGACGAGGCCATCGGCACGCGGTCGCGGACCATCGAGGAATCCCTCACCGCCCTGGGGTCCTACCAGGCCGAGAACGGCTCGCTGCAGCTGATGCGCGGTTTCCTCTTCGTCATCTCCGCGCTCGTCATAGGCGCCTTCTTCACCGTCTGGACCATCCAGCGCAGTGGGGACGTGGCCGTCCTGAAGGCGCTCGGCGCCTCCACCCCGTACCTGCTGAAGGACGCGCTGGGTCAGGCGGTCCTGATGCTCGGCGCGGGCACGCTGCTCGGCACGGGCCTCGCGGTCGGCGCCGGGGCGCTGATCAGCGGCGGGGACGTGCCGTTCGTCCTCGAACCGCTGACCGTGCTCGGACCGGCCGCCGTGATGATCGTCCTCGGCGTCCTGGGCGCCGCCCTGTCCATCCGGCGGATCACCGCCGTCGACCCGCTGACCGCGCTCGGGAGCGCCCGATGAGCCTTGTCCTGGACGATGTGACGCTGACCTATCCGGACGGCGAGGGGCGTCTGACCGCCCTCGACGCGGTCTCCCTCGAGGTTCCGGCCGGTCGCCTCACGGCGGTCGTCGGACCCTCGGGCTCCGGCAAGTCGAGCCTGCTGGCGGTGGCAGCCACGCTGGTGACCCCGGACCGGGGGCGGGTCGTCGTGGCCGGTACGGAGACGGGGAAGCTGGATCCGGCGGGGCGGGCGGCGCTGCGGCGGAAGCGGATCGGGATCGTCTTCCAGCAGCCGAACCTGCTGCCGTCGCTGACGGCCGTGGAGCAGCTGCAGGTGATGGCCCACCTGTCCGGTGCCGGGCCGAAGGCGGTACGGGAACGGGCCCTGGGTCTCCTGGAGGCGGTGGGTCTCACTCGGCAGGCGGCGCGCCGTCCGCACCAGCTCTCGGGCGGTCAGCGTCAGCGCGTCAACATCGCGCGGGCCCTGATGAACGAGCCCTCCGTCCTCCTCGTCGACGAGCCGACCAGCGCGCTCGACCACGAGCGGGGCGCGGCGATCGTGGAGCTGCTGACGGGCCTGACGAGGGAGCGGGGCACGGCGACGGTCCTGGTGACCCACGACCGCACCCACCTGTCCCGCGCGGACACCACGGTCCAGGTCCGGGACGGCCGGCTGTTCGCCACGGTCGCGGCCTGACGGGTTGGCCCACGGGACGGTGCCCTCGCGGGGCCCTGGCTCCCCGGCGCGGGGTGCCGACGGGTGCGGCGCCGCCGTGGGTCGTGCCCACCCCTTCCGCCCCGCGGAACGGATGCCCACAACCTCCGGGAGGCTACGCGCCGCCGTTCCCCGTGGTGTTGGCCAGGGCCGTCGACAGTTCCTGGGCCACCTCCTGGAGGATCGGGACGATCTTCTCCGTCGCCGATTCCGTCACCCGGCCCGCCGGACCCGAGATCGAGATGGCCGCCGCCGTGGGGGAGTTCGGGACCGACACCGCGAGGCAGCGGACCCCTATCTCCTGCTCGTTGTCGTCGACCGCGTACCCCGCGTCCCGGACCACCGCGAGCGCGTCGAGGAAGCCCTCCGGCGTGGTGATCGTTTTCTCGGTCGCGGCCGGCATGCCCGTACGGGCGAGCAGCGCGCGTACCTCGTCCGCCGGGGTGTAGGCCAGCAGCGCCTTGCCCACGCCCGTGGAGTGCGGCAGCACCCGGCGGCCGACCTCGGTGAACATGCGCATCGAGTGCTTGGACGGCACCTGCGCGACGTACACGATCTCGTCGCCGTCGAGCAGCGCCATGTTCGCCGTCTCGCCCGTCTCCTCGACGAGCCGCGCGAGGTACGGGCGGGCCCAGGTGCCGAGCAGCCGGGCGGCCGACTCGCCCAGGCGGATCAGCCGGGGACCGAGGGCGTACCGGCGGTTGGGCTGCTGGCGTACGTAGCCGCAGGCCACGAGCGTGCGCATCAGCCGGTGGATGGTGGGCAGCGGAAGCCCGCTGCTGGCGGAGAGCTCGCTCAGCCCGACCTCGCCTCCGGCGTCGGCCATCCGCTCCAGGAGGTCGAAGGCACGCTCGAGGGACTGGACGCCACCGCTCGCGGCGGCGGGCTTGGCGGCGTCGGTGGTGCTGGCGCTGGACGTCGGCACGTCAAGGTCCTTTCGGGGCAGGCGGGCAAGGCAGCAGCCTACCGGGCGGTCCTGTCGGACACACGGTCCCGGTACCGGCGTACGGGCCGGTCAGGGGGGCGTTTGTCCGGTGTCGGCGGCTGCCCGGTGGCATCCGCCTCCACCCCGCATGTACGGAGCTACGTTCTACTGTACGAAATTTCCATTCCACTTCATGGAAACATCCAAGTCGAGCGGTGGCGACCCGGTGCGGCGGGGTCATGCTGAAAGTGTGCCCTTGACGACATGTCGTCCTGAGTGAAGACTCCTTCAACAGTTCGTTGAATTTCTGCTGGGTGAAAAAGAAGGGGTACGGGTGGACGTCAACCTGGTACTGCGCTCGACACGCGTCATCACCCCCGAGGGGACGCGCCCCGCGTCGATCGCCGTCGCCGGCGGGACCATCGCCGCGGTGCTGCCGTACGACGCCGAGGTGCCGGCGGGTGCGCGGCTGGAGGACGTCGGCGACGACGTCGTGCTCCCCGGGCTCGTCGACACCCACGTCCATGTGAACGACCCCGGCCGCACCGAGTGGGAGGGCTTCTGGACCGCCACCCGCGCGGCCGCCGCCGGTGGCATCACGACCCTCCTCGACATGCCGCTGAACTCGCTCCCGCCGACGACCACCGTCGAGCACCTGCGGATCAAGCAGGACGTCGCCCGCAGCAAGGCGCACATCGACGTCGGCTTCTGGGGCGGCGCGCTGCCCGACAACGTCAAGGACCTCCGCCCGCTGTACGACGCCGGTGTCTTCGGCTTCAAGTGCTTCCTGTCGCCCTCCGGCGTGGAGGAGTTCCCCGAGCTGGACCAGGAGCAGCTGGCGAACTCCCTCGCCGAGATCGCCGGCTTCGACGGCCTGATGATCGTGCACGCGGAGGACCCGCACCACCTCGCCGCCGCTCCCCAGCGGAAGGGCGAGAGGTACGCCGACTTCCTCGCCTCCCGGCCGCGCGACGCCGAGAACACCGCCATCGAGAACCTGATCAACCAGGCCCGCCGGCTGAACGCCCGCGTCCACGTGCTGCACCTGTCCTCCTCGGACGCGCTGCCGCTGATCGCCGCCGCCAAGGCCGAGGGCGTCAAGATCACGGTCGAGTCCTGCCCGCACTTCCTCACCCTCACGGCCGAGGAGGTCCCGGACGGCGCCACCGAGTTCAAGTGCTGTCCGCCGATCCGCGAGGCGTCCAACCAGGACGCCCTGTGGGAGGGGCTCGCCGACGGGACGATCGACTGCATCGTCTCCGACCACTCGCCCTCCACCGCCGACCTCAAGACCCCCGACTTCCTCTCCGCCTGGGGCGGCATCTCCTCCCTCCAGCTCGGCCTGCCCGCCATCTGGACCGAGGCGCGCCGCCGCGGCCGTGATCTGGAGGACGTCGCCCGCTGGATGTCCGAGGCCCCGGCCCGCCTCGCGGGGCTGTCGCGGAAGGGCGCGATCGAGGCCGGCCGGGACGCCGACTTCGCGGTCCTCGACCCAGAGGCGACCTTCACCGTCGACCCCGCCGAGCTCCATCACCGCAACCGGATCACCGCGTACGCGGGCAAGACCCTGCACGGCGTCGTGAAGTCCACCTGGCTGCGCGGTGAGCGCATCGCCGACCACGGCACCCTGGCCGAGCCCTCCGGCCGCCTCCTCGAAAGGAACAACTGACGTGTCCGCCATACCCAGCTTCACCGGTGACGCCAGCCCCTACGGCGGTGGCGACCCGTACGCGGACTACCGCACGGCCGACTTCCCCTTCACGCAGTACGCGGACCTCGCCGACCGCCGTCTCGGCGCCGGGGTGATCGCCGCCAACGACGAGTTCTTCGCCGAGCGCGAGAACATGCTCAAGCCCGAGCCGGCGGAGTTCGACCCCGAGCACTTCGGCCACAAGGGCAAGATCATGGACGGCTGGGAGACCCGCCGCCGCCGTGGCGTCTCCGCCCAGCAGCCGCACCCCACCGAGGACGACCACGACTGGGCGCTCGTACGCCTCGGTGCCCCCGGCGTCGTACGCGGCATCGTGATCGACACCGCGCACTTCCGCGGCAACTACCCGCAGGCCGTCTCCGTCGAGGCCACCTCCGTCGCCGGCTCGCCCTCCCCCGAGGAGCTGCTCGCCGACGACGTGAAGTGGACGACCCTCGTCCCGCGCACCGCCATCGGCGGCCACGCCGCCAACGGCTTCGCCGTCGACGTCGAGCAGCGCTACACGCACCTGCGCGTCAACCAGCACCCGGACGGCGGCATCGCGCGGCTCCGCGTGTACGGAGAGGTCGCCCCGGACCCGAAGTGGCTCGGTGCGCTCGGCACCTTCGACCTCGCCGCGCTCGAGAACGGCGGCCAGGTCGAGGACGCCTCCGACCGCTTCTACTCCCCGGCGACCAACACCATCCAGCCGGGCCGCTCCCGCAAGATGGACGACGGCTGGGAGACCCGCCGGCGCCGCGACAAGGGCAACGACTGGATCCGCTACAGCCTGGCCGCCGAGTCAGAGATCCGCGCGGTCGAGATCGACACCGCGTACCTGAAGGGCAACAGCGCCGGCTGGGCCGCGCTGTCCGTGGCGGCCGAGGGCTCGGAAGACTGGAACGAGATCCTGCCCCGGACCCGCCTCCAGCCCGACACCAACCACCGCTTCGTGCTCGACGCGCCGGTGATCGGCTCCCGCGTACGGATCGACATCTACCCCGACGGCGGCATCTCCCGCCTCCGCCTCTTCGGCTCCCTGACCGAGGAGGGATCGGCGCGGCTGACGGCCCGCCACCAGGAGCTGGGCGGGTAACGACACCCCGCCCAAGCCCGCGAGGGCGCACCGGCCCGACAGCACCGGTGCGCCCTCGCGGCCCCCTCTTCTCTCAGGCCCGGTCCGGGCGCCCGCCTGCCGGCGTCACGCCGCGTGGCCGCCGTCCACCGAGAACTCGGCACCCGTCACGTAGGCCGCGTCCGGACCCGCCAGGAACGCCACCATCGAGGCGACCTCGTCCGCGGTGCCGAAGCGGCCCAGGGCGGTCATGTCCGCCTGCCCCCGCGCGTACGGACCGTCCGCCGGGTTCATGTCGGTGTCGATCGGCCCCGGATGGACGATGTTGGCGGTGATGCCGCGCCCGCCCAGTTCCCGCGCGAGCGCCTTCGTCAGGCCGATGAGCGCCGACTTGCTCGTCGTGTAGAGCGTGCCGCCCGGCCCCGGCACCCGGGCCGTCATGCAGGTGCCGATCATGACGATCCGCCCTCCCCGGTCCATGCGGGCCGCCGCCGCCTGGGCCGCCAGGAAGGCCGCCCGGACGTTGACCGCGAGGACGCGGTCCACCTCCGCGAGGGTCAGCGACTCCAGCGGACCGAGCACCCCGAGCCCCGCGTTGTTGACCAGTGCGTCGAGCCGCCCGAGCGCGTCCGCCGCCCACTCCACCGCACCCGCCGCGTCCCCGGCGTCCGCCGCGTCGGCGCGCAGGGGGAGCGCCTTGCGTCCGAGCGCCTCGATCCGCGCGGCGACCTCCTTCGCACGCTCCTCCCCGTCGACGTACGTGAAGGCCACGTCCGCGCCCTCCCGGGCCAGACGCAGGGCCGTCGCCGCGCCGATCCCGCGGCTGCCGCCGGTGACCAGAACCGCCGTGCCGTTCATCGTGGACATCCCGAACCTCCTGAAACGTGCCGTGTGGTTGCGAGTTCAATGAAAGTCGGCGCGGGGAGCGGGCGCTGGCGGCAATCGGACACCGATGACTTTCGCCGGGCGGTGGAGTCGGAGCCGGTGAGACACGATGGACCGGGGGACACCCGGCCCGAACCGAAAGGCACCGCGCCATGGGCAAGCTCAGCCTCACCCAGTTCGTCACCCTCGACGGCGTCTACCAGGCACCCGGCGGTCCCGACGAGGACCGCAGCGGCGGATTCGAGCACGGCGGATGGTCCGTGCCGTACGGCGACGAGGACTTCGGCGCCTTCGTCGACGAGGTCTTCGCCCGGCCCGCCGCCTTCCTCCTGGGCCGCCGCACGTACGAGATCTTCGCCGGCTTCTGGCCGAAGCGGACCGACCCCGCCGACCCGGTCGCCTCGAAGCTCAACGCCCTGCCGAAGTACGTCGCCTCGACCACGCTGACGTCGGCCGACTGGTCCGGCACGACCGTCCTCGGCGGCGATCTCGTGCGGGAGGTCACGGCGCTGAAGGAGCGCACCGACGGCGAGGTGCAGATGCACGGCAGCGGCCGCCTCGCCCAGTCCCTGCTGGCGCACGACCTCATCGACACCCTCCACCTGCTGGTCTTCCCCGTCGTGCTCGGCACGGGCATGCGGCTCTTCACCGACGGCGCACGGCCCACCGCCTTCCGGCACACCGGCGCCAGGACGACCGGGGCGGGCGTCGCCATCCACACGTACGAGCTGGCGGGCCGCCCCGAGTACGGGAGCTACGCGTAGCGAAACATGTAGCCACCACCTGCTTCTCCCGGTACGGTGATCGTCCCGCGTGCGAGCCACTGAAGTCTCCACCCCGTCCGACGAGTTGGAGCAGGCCCCGCGATGACGTCGATTGCCGCTTCCGTCCCCTTTCGCGCCCGGCGCCGCGCCTGGCTCACCGACCTTCCGGTGCTCCTGGTCGCCGTCGTCTGGGGGGCCAGTTATCTCGCGGCCAAGGGCATCACCACCACCCACACGGTCGTGGCCGTCCTGGTCCTGCGGTTCGCCGTCGTGCTGCCCGCCCTCGTCGTCGCCGGCCGGCGGGGGCTGCGGGCGCTGAACGCCGCCCAGTGGCGGGGCGCCGGCCTCCTCGGTCTGATCCTCAGCGGCATCTTCCTCCTGGAGACGTACGGCGTCGTCCACACCTCCGCCACCAACGCGGGCCTGATCATCAGCCTGACCATGATCTTCACGCCGCTCGCCGAGGCCGCCGTCACCCGGACCGTCCCCTCCCGCGCCTTCCTGGCCGCCGCCGGGCTCTCGGTGGGCGGCGTGGTGCTGCTGACCCAGGGCGGCGGCTTCACCACCCCGTCCCCCTGGTCCGTGGCGCTCGGCTTCGGACCGCGCGAATGGGCCGGACTGATCTTCCTCTCCGTCTTCTGCACGCTCTTCGCCTTCTTCGTGCAGATGTGGGCCGTCCGCCGCACCTCGCCGTCCCGAGTCAGCCTCCTCCTCGGCACCGAACCGCTGTGGGCCGCGGCCGCCGGCATCGCGATCGCCGGGGACCGCCTCGGCGTGCTCGGCATCGCGGGCGTGGCGCTGGTCCTCGCGGGCACGACATGGGGCCGCCGCGCCGCCGACGGGGGCGACCGATAGGTTCTTGCCCCATGCGTTCCCTCTCGTACGACATAGAATTCCGCGCCCGCGCACGGCGCACCCAGGGATGGGGGCTCGGTCTGCTGGCCGTCGCCGGTCTCATGTGGATCATGCTCGGGGTGGGCATCTTCCTGCCGTACACCACCTCGGACGGCCGTGACGAGGACGACTGCAAGGCCCGCTGGACCAGCGAGAACCTGCACGACGACGACAGCGCGTGCGTGGACGAACGCGACTGGCCCGAACTCCTCGCCCTCCTCGGCGGCTCGGTGCCCGTCGCCGTCGTCGGCGCCGTCCTCTACACCAGCGGTTCGGTCTCCCACCGCATGGCGGAGCACCTCGCCGAGGTCACCCGCCTCAACGAGGCGCGCGCGTAGGGCGTGTTGCGAAAGGAACGCCGTCCGCCCGTAGGGCCGGGCGGGACTTTCGCACCACTCCCTGGGACCGGAGTCGTCCGACGGGCCGGTGGCGGCGAGCACCCCCGGCCACGGGGCTCTCGCCTCCCGGGGCGCCGTGCAAGCGCCGACCCGGCCGGGTCGGCGCTGTGCCGATGGCTCTCCCGCCCTGCTCAGTCGTGGAGCAACCGCCATGCGGTGAGGGCGATCCTGGCCCGCGCCAGGCCGGTGGGCGCCGTGATTTCGATGCCCAGGGTCCTTCCGATCTGGTCGAGCCGGCGGGCGATGCTGCTGTGGTGCAGATGGAGAAGGTCGGCGGCCCGGCGCTGGGAGCCGGTGGCACAGTAGGCGTCCAGGGTCTCCAGGTCCTCCGGGCTGCCGGCGAGCCGGGCGAGGGCGGCCACGTCGGCGTTGTCCCGTACGGCCTCCCTCGGTATCTCGGCCAGGAGCGCCAGCGCGCCCAGGTCGCCGTGGCGCAGGACGGGTTCGCGCGGGGTGGTGAAGCGGAGGGCGGTCCGGGCCTGCCGCCAGGACACATCCGGTCCGGCAGCGGCGCCGATGCCCGCGCGCACGCCCTCCGGGAACCGGGCCCGGTCGAAGGCGGGGGCCAGGAGGACGCCCACACCGGCGAGCGGCGCCGCCTTGACCGGCCGGGCCGGGCAGACCAGGCCGCCGATCCGGTCGAGCGGGAGCCGCGAGCGCACGGCGGCGACATGGACCGGCACCTCGGCGGCGAACCCCAGGAGCCGCAGCGCCCGGGCCCTGGCCGCCTCGTCGCTCTCGGGGCTGATCACCAGTTCCACGAGGGCCGGGTCGGCCATCGTGGTGGGGGCGGGACCGTACCGTTCGACGGCCGTCGCGACGGCGAGGGCGAGCCGGTCGAGCAGGACGTCGTCGAGTGCGCCGGGCGGACCCGGGCGTTCCAGCCACACCGTGCCGATCTCCTCCCCGTCGAGGGTGATCGGCGCCGTGCTGGACGCGGGTGCCGGCGGAGAGGCCGCCTCCGTGCCGTGCGGTGAGACACGGGTCGCCCGCCCCGCGCCGTGGAGCCGTATCCCCACGACGCACTCCGCCAGACCGGCCGAGGCCCGGGCGAGCGCCGGAAGATCCACGCGCCGGCGCATCAACGTGTCGTAGAACATCACGACACGGATCGCGCCGTCGACGTACGGATCCAGTCCCGACAGCCGTACGGCCAGTGCCTCCATGACACGAAGCATAGAAGGACAACGGCGCGCCGACCGGTGCGTGTTCGGGCCCGGACGCGCGACGGATGGCGGATGACCGGCCGGGGCGGTCACCCCCAGGATGATCGTCATGGATCCCGAACTCGAAGCCTTCGTCCCGCTGTTCCCCCGACTTCCCGTCGACGACCCGGTCGCCGGGCGCACGACGTACGCCCAGCTGGCCGCCGCGCGGCCGGCACCGGACACCTCCGGCATGGAGATCGAGGACCGCACCGTGCCCGGCGATCCGGACGTGCCGGTGCGGATCTACCGCCCGGCCGGGGCGCGGGGAGCCGTCGTCTGGCTGCACGGCGGTGGATTCGTCATGGGTGACGTGGACACCGAGCACCCATGGGCCACCCGCCTCGCCCAGGACACCGGCGCCGTGGTGATCTCGGTGAGCTACCGGCTGGCCCCCGAGCACCCGTTCCCGGCGGCCCTGGACGACGCCTACGCCGTGCTGACCTGGACGGCCGGGCACGCGGCCGAACTAGGGGTCGACCCCGGGCGGATCGCGGTCGGCGGCCACAGCGCCGGCGCGGGACTCTCGGCGGCGCTGGCACTGCGGTCCCGTGACGAGCAGGGACCCCCGATCTGCTTCCAGCTGCTCAACGAGGCCGAGATCGACGACCGCCAGGAGACCTGGTCGGCGCGGAACTTCACCGACACGCCCTGGTCGAACCGCGACGTCGTCACCGCCTCCTGGCGGCACTACCTGGGCTCCGCGCCCGCCACGCCGTACGCCGCCCCGGCCCGGGCCGCCGACCTGTCCGGCCTGCCCCCCGCCTACATCGCCACCGCCGAGTTCGACCCCAACCGCGACGAGGACATCACCTACGCGGTGCGGCTGCTGCAGGCGGGCGTGCCGGTCGAGCTGCACCAGTGGCCCGGGACCTTCCACGGTTCGCAGGCGATCATGTCCGCCGACATCTCCCAGCGGCAGATGGCCGCGCTCGAAGCCGCTCTGCGCCGGGCTCTGGCCGCGTGAGCGTCCCGCTCACCTCCCCGACTCCCTCCGACGACCCGTCGTCGACCAGGAAAGGACGCCTGTCATGAAGATCCGCTGGATGTTGTGTGCCGGCATGGCCGCGCTGAGCGTGGGCGGCGGCACGGTCGCGGCCGCCCCCGTGCCGCCGCCCGCGCCTCCCGAGACCCGGACCGCGCCGGCCGGCGCCCCGAGCGCCGGGACCGGCTCCGCGCGAGGCCTCGACCCCGCCGAACTGGGGTCCCTCATGGACGGGGTCCACCGCGCGGGGATGCCCGGGGTGTGGGCCGAGGTGCGCGACGACGGCCGGACCTGGCGCGGTGCCTCCGGGGTCGCCGACGTGACCACCGGCCGCCCTGTCAGGCCCGACCTGCGGCACCGCGTCGGCAGCGTCACCAAGACCTTCACCGCCGCCGCCGTCATGCAGCAGGTCGAGCGGGGCCGGATCCGGCTCGACGCACCGATCGGTGACCACCTGCCGCAGCTCGTGCCGGGCGAACGCGGCAGGAGGATCACGGTACGGATGCTGCTCAACAACACCAGCGGCATCCCCGACTACATCCCCTACGCCTTCCCCTCGCTCCAGGGGTTCCCCTCCCTGCCGGACATCTCGGCCGACAGCCTGGACGCCAACCGGTTCAGGCAGTTCACTCCGGTCGAGCTGATCGAGATGGGGCTGGCCGCGCCCCCCGCCGGCGAACCCGGCGCTTCCCCAGGGGTCTACTCCAACACCAACTACCTGCTCCTCGGCCGGCTCCTGGAGCAGGTGACCGGCACCACGGCGGAGGAGTACATCACCCGGAACGTCATCGAGCGCGCCGGCCTCCGGCACACCGCCTTCCCGACCGGCCCGCGCATCAAGGGGCCGCACTCGCGGATGTACGAGGCGCTGTGGGGCGTGCTCGACCCGCCTCGCGACTACAGCGTCTACGACATGTCCTGGACGGGGACGGGCGCCGCACTGGTGTCGACCATGGCCGACCTCAACCGCTTCTACGGCGAGTTGCTCGGCGGCAGGATCGTCAGCCGGTCGTCGCTGGCGCAGATGCGGAAGACGGTGCCGGTCATCGCCCTGGACGGATCGACGATCCAGTACGGCCTCGGCCTGCACCGGGTCGACATCCCCGGCTGCGGCACCTTCTGGGGCCACGACGGCACCGTCTGGGGGGCCTGGACGTTGTCCCTGACCCGGGACGACGGCGGGCGGCAGATGTCCGTCGCGATCAACCTGATGCGGTGGAGCGCGCCGGACGCGTCGGGGAAGGAGCGCCCCCACCCCATCGACGACGCGCTGTCGAAACTGCGGGAGCACGCGATGTGCGGCTGACGACCGGGCCACGGGCCGCAGACCCGCGCCGAGAAGCGGCCGGCACCCACGACGCCGTGGGCGCCGGCCGGACCGGCCCTCAGCCCGGGGCTACGCCTTCACCCGGTCCGAGGCGATCATGAGGACGAGGCCCAGCACCGCGATCACGATGTTCGCGAACAGTTCGCGGCCCTCCAGGAACCAGACGTTCTCCGTCAGGAAACGGGTGAGACCCATCAGGTCGAACCAGCCGTCCGTCAGCTCGCGGATCACCCCACAGACGCCCACCACCATGGTCAGAAAGCCGACAACTTCCAGGAATCGCTTCATGGGACGAGCCTGATCCCTCCCGGACGGAGCTCGCGTCGGCCGGGGGGACACCACCGGTGCTACCGAAGTCTCGGACCGTGCGACTTTGGTAGCCGGCCGCCGTTTCCGACCGCCCGCACGCCCCCGACGTGCGTACGTTGGTGCGTATGACACGTACGGACCGCCACGCCTGGCTGCTGCCCTCGGCCCTGGCAGACCCCCCGGCCGGCGGCCCCCCGGACCGCGGGCCGCGGCGCACCGTACGCGACTGGGCCGTCGACACCACCCTGTTCCTCTGCGCCGTGCTCTTCGGACTGGTCGCGGCCGACACCACCGAACAGTTCAACAGCGACACCGTCGCCCTCGCCGATCAGATCGCCGGAGCCGCTGCCTGCTGCGCCCTCTGGCTGCGCCGCCGGTGGCCCGTCGGGCTCGTGGTCGCGCTCGCCCTCGCCGGCGTGGTCGCGCCCCTCACCGGCGGCGCCTTCCTCGTCAGCCTGTTCAGCGTCGCCGTCCGGCGGCCCTTCCGCGAGGTCGCCTGGATCGGGGCGCTCGCCGCCGCCTGCACCACCGCCCAGGTCTTCGTACGCCCGGACCCCACCACCGGCACACCCCTCGGGATCGCCATCGGCGTCATCCTGGTCCTGCTGATGACCGCCTGGGGCATGCTCGTACGCTCCCGGCGCCAGCTCGTCGAAGCCCTGCGCGAACGCGCCCGGCGCGCCGAGGCCGAGGCCGAGCTGCGTGCCGAGCAGGCCCAGCGCCTCGCCCGGGAGGCCATCGCCCGCGAGATGCACGACGTCCTCGCCCACCGGCTCACCCTGCTCAGCGTGCACGCCGGGGCTCTGGAGTTCCGGCCCGACGCCCCGCCCGAGCAGGTCGCCCGCGCCGCCGGAGTCATCCGGGACAGCGCCCACGAGGCGCTGCAGGACCTCCGCCAGATCATCGGCGTGCTGCGCGCACCCGGCGAAGGCGCGGAGGGCGACCGGCCGCAGCCCACCCTCGCCACCCTCGACGCGCTGGTCGACGAGTCCCGCGAGGCCGGTACGAAGGTCGTCCTCGACTCCGCCATCGACGACCCGGACACGGTCCCCGCCGCCACCGGCCGCACCGTCTACCGCATCGCCCAGGAGGGCCTCACCAACGCCCGTAAGCACGCCCCGGGCACCGAGGTCACCCTCACGGTGCGCGGCCGTCCCGGCGACGGTCTGACGGTCGGGATCCACAACCCGGCCCCCACCGGTCCGGTCCCACACGTCCCCGGCTCCGGTCAGGGCCTCATCGGCCTCACCGAGCGCGCCACCCTCGCCGGCGGGCGCCTGGACCACGGCCCGACCCCCGACGGCGGATTCGCCCTGCGCGCCTGGCTACCGTGGCCCTCATGACCATCCGGCTGCTCATCGTCGACGACGACCCCCTGGTCCGCGCGGGCCTCACCCTCATGCTCGGCGGCGCCGACGGCATCGAGATCGTGGGCGAGGGCGCCGACGGCCGCGACGTCCCCGAACTCACGGCCCGCCTCGCCCCGGACGTCGTGCTCATGGACATCCGGATGCCCCATGTCGACGGCCTCACGGCCACCGAACTCCTGCGGGCCCGTCCCGACGCCCCCGAGGTCGTCGTCCTCACCACCTTCCACGCCGACGAACAGGTCCTGCGCGCCCTGCGCGCGGGCGCGGCCGGATTCGTCCTGAAGGACACCCCGCCGGCCGAGATCGTGACCGCCGTGCGCCGTGTCGCGGCCGGTGACCCCGTGCTGTCCCCGGCCGTCACCCGCCAGCTGATGAGCCATGTCGCGGGGCGCCCGGAGCAGCCGCGGAGCACGACCGCCGCGAGCCGGCTCGCCGAACTCGCCCAGCGCGAACGCGAGGTCGCCGTCGCGGTCGGCCGAGGGCAGTCCAACGCCGAGATCGCCGCCGCCCTCTACATGAGCGTGCCGACCGTCAAGACCCATGTCTCGCGGATCCTCGCCAAGCTCGGCCTCAACAACCGCGTCCAGGTCGCGCTTCTCGTCCACGACGCCGGCCTCCTCGACGACGAGCCGGCCTGAGCGGCTTCCGGCCGATCAGCCCGGCGAGATCGGCACGACCGGCCTAGGGTGGAGCGATGTCCGTCATCGAACTGGGGGAGTGGGGCGCGGACTTCACCGCGAATCCCTATCCCTATTACGCGAAGCTCCGTGAGAGTGGCCCCGTCCACCGCGTCCGTATGCCGGACGGCTGGGAGTTCTGGCTGGTCGTCGGCCACGAGGAGGGGCGGGCGGCGCTCGCCGACCCGCGCCTGGTGAAGTCGCCCTCCGTGGTCGGCTTCGTCCCGCTCGACGAGGAGATCATCGGCCCGAACCTGCTCGCCGTGGACCCACCCGACCACACCCGGCTGCGCAAGCTCGTCACCCGGGAGTTCACCGGACGGCGCGTGGAGGCCCTGCGCCCCCGCATCCAGGAGCTCGCCGACGAACTCGCCGACGCCATGGCCCCGGCGGGCCGCGCCGATCTCGTGGACGCCTTCGCGTTCCCGCTGCCGATCACCGTCATCTGCGAGCTCCTCGGGGTTCCGGCGGCCGACCGGGACTCCTTCCGCCGTTGGTCGAACGAGCTGGTCGCCCCGACCGACGGCACGCTCGCGCGGGACGTCGTCGAGGGCTTCGGCGCCTATCTCGACGCGCTCATCGAGGACAAGCGGGCCTCCCGGCCCACCGACGACCTGCTGTCCGCCCTGATCACCACCCGCGCCGAGGACGGCGACATGCTGTCCCTGCCCGAACTGCGGGGGATGGCCTATCTGCTGCTCGTCGCGGGGCACGAGACCACCGTCGGGCTGATCACCAACACGATCCGTGCCCTGTTCGCCCACCCGGACCAACTCGCCGCGCTGAGAGCCGACTCCGGCCTGATCGACGGGGCGATCGAGGAGGGGCTGCGCTACGACGGACCGGTGGAGAACACCACCTTCCGGGTGGCCAAGGAACCCACCGTGATCGGGGACACCCCCATCCCGGCCCACTCGGCCGTCTTCGTCTCCCTCGCGGGCGGCGACCGCGACCCGAAGCGCTTCCCCGAACCGGACCGCTTCGACATCCGCCGCGAGCCGCGCGGTCACCTGGCCTTCGGACACGGCATCCACTACTGCCTCGGTGCGCCGCTCGCCCGCCTCGAGGGCACCATCGCCCTCCGGACGCTCCTGGAGCGCTTCCCGAGGCTGGAGCTCGACCCCGAGGGCGCTCCCTGGGAATGGATGCCCGGCCTGCTCGTACGCGGCGTACGCCGCCTTCCCGTCAGATGGTGACCTTCGATGCCCGATTCGTCGTACGACCCCGGCGCCGCCCACGCTCCCGCCCCCGTCGGCCCGGCCCCCGACTCCGACCCCCGCCTCGACCTCGCACGCAAGGTGCTGGACGCCCAGCCGTTCAGCCGCCTCGTCGGCGCCCGGATCACCGCCTTCGGTGACGGCGGCGCCACCCTGGAGGTGGACCTCCGCGAGGAGCTCCGCCAGCAGAACGGCTTCGCGCACGGCGGCGTGCTGTCGTACGCCGCCGACAACGCGATCACCTTCGCGGCCGGCACCGCGCTGGGCCCCGCCGTCCTCACCGCCGGCTTCTCCATCCAGTACATCCGCCCCGCTCAGGGCCGCACGCTCGTCGCCCGGGCGAGCGTGGTCCACGCGGGGCGGCGGCAGGCCGTGGTCCGTTGCGACCTGCTCACCGTCGACGGCGCGGACGGCGCGGACGGCGAGTGCCGCGAGACCCTGTGCGCGGTGGCCCAGGGCACGGTCCTGTCGGCGGGCGCCTGACGTCCCCTGCGGGTGAGGGCCTGTCTCCTGGACCCGGCCCGGTCCAGGAGTCAGGCTCTAGCGGACCACGCGCCTCCTCCGCGAGCCGAGCAGCGCGCCGAGGATCACCATGGCCGCGCCCAGGGCGAGGTGGAGCCAGTTGTCCGCGGTGTTGACGGGGATGAAGTTGGCGTCGCTGTCCAGGTCGATGATCAGTCCGTAGACCCACAGAGCGAGATAGACGACACCGCCGCCGATCAGGAACGCCCGGGCTCCCGCGGCGGTGCGGGCCATGAGGATGCCCGCCACTCCGAACGCGAGGTGGACGAGGTTGTGCAGGATCGACACCTGGAACACACCCAGGAGCTCGGCCCCGGAGTGGTGCTCGGCGAACTCCATGGCGTCGTAGTTCGTCGTGACGCCCGGAATGAACCCGAGGATCCCCACCAGGAGAAAGACCGCTCCCACCAACATCGCCGCCTGCTGCACCATGGTGCGGTTCACGGCCATGACGATCGCCTCCTC
The DNA here is from genome assembly GCF_055564335.1 of Streptomyces sp. NPDC029139. Lineage (NCBI taxonomy): Bacteria > Bacillati > Actinomycetota > Actinomycetes > Kitasatosporales > Streptomycetaceae > Streptomyces > Streptomyces sp. NPDC029139. The sequence continues at coordinate 74,082 of NZ_JBVHWN010000008.1, forward strand.
GACACGCACGTCGGTCCGCGGCGCGACTACCCGGTCCGCGCCGGTTCAGCCGCCGTTCGGCCGCCCGTTCAAGCGGGTGCCGAGGGAATCTCGGCCAGCGCGACCGGGCGGCGCTCGCGCCGCGACCGTTCGCACGCCTCGGCGATCCGCAGCGCCTCCAGGGCCTCGCGGCCGTCGCACGGGTTGGGCGCCTCGCCCCGGACCAGCCGGACGAACGCGTCCAGCTCGGCCTCGTAGGCCGGGGCGAACCGCTCAAGGAAGCCCGGCCACGGCTTGACCGGGGCGGCCGGCCCGGACGGCTCCACCGAGGTCAGCGGGGTCCGGTCGTCCAGGCCGACGGCGATCTGGTCCCGCTCGCCCGCCAGCTCCATCCGTACGTCGTAACCGGCCCCGTTGCAGCGGGTCGCCGTCGCCGTCGCGAGCGTGCCGTCGTCCAGGGTGAGCACCGCCGCCGCCGTGTCCACGTCCCCCGCCTCGCGGAACATCGCCGGGCCGGCGTTCGAGCCGGTGGCGTACACCTCGACGACCTCGCGCCCGGTCACCCAGCGCAGGATGTCGACGTCGTGCACCAGGCAGTCCCGGAAGAGCCCGCCGGAGAGCGGCAGGTACGCGGCGGGCGGCGGGGCCGGGTCCGAGGTGGCCGCCCGTACGGTGTGCAGGCGTCCGAGCCGGCCCGTCCGCACGGCCTCGCGCGCGGCGGCGTACCCCGCGTCGAAGCGCCGCATGAAGCCCAGCTGGAGTTCCGTGCCCGCCGACTCGACGGCCCGCAGCGCGCCCAGCGTGCCTGGCACGTCCAGGGCGATCGGCTTCTCGCAGAAGGCCGGCAGTCCCGCTTCCGCCGCGCGGCCGATCAGCTCGGCGTGGGCGGCGGTGGCGGAGGCGATGACCACCGCGTCGAGGGCGTGGCCGAGGAGGGCGTCGACCGTGGGCGCCGTGCCGGCCCCGATCGCCCCGGCGACCCGTGCCGCGCGGGCGCCGTCCACGTCGGTCACGACGAGTGACTCCACCTCCGGATGGCGGGCGAGCACGCCCGCGTGGAAGGCCCCGATACGTCCCGTTCCGATCAGTCCGATGCGCATGGCCCCCAAGGTGGTGCCGAGCGGACCCGCTGTCAAGGATTTGTCAGGACAATCGGACTTCACCACTTCCTGTCATCTTCTCCTCGGGCTACGCTCCCGTCCGTGTCCAAGCCGTCGTCCGCCTCGCTCCCGCCCCTCGCCGTGGACCGCACCAGCCCGGTTCCCCTCTACTACCAGCTCGCCCAGCAGCTGGAAGCGGCCATCGAGAAGGGGGCCCTGACCCCCGGCAGCCTGCTCGGCAACGAGATCGACCTCGCCACCCGCCTGGGCCTGTCCCGGCCCACCGTCCGCCAGGCCATCCAGTCGCTGGTCGACAAGGGTCTCCTGGTCCGCCGGCGCGGCGTCGGCACCCAGGTCGTGCACAGCCAGGTCAGGCGCCCCCTGGAGCTGAGCAGTCTCTACGACGACCTGGAGGCGGCCGGCCAGCGCCCCACCACCCGGGTCCTGGCCGACCGCGTCGAGCCCGCCACCGCCCGGATCGCGGCCGCCCTCGGCGTACCGGAGGGCAGTGACGTGCGGTACGTGGAAAGGCTGCGGTCCGCGCACGACGAGCCGATGGCGTACCTGCGCAACCACCTGCCGGCCGGGCTCCTCGACCTCGACACCGGGCGGCTCGGGGCCACCGGCCTCTACCGCCTGCTGCGCGGCGCCGGTATCACTCTGCACAGCGCCCGTCAGACCGTCGGCGCCCGGGCCGCCACGGCGGCCGAGGCGGAACTGCTCGCCGAGAAGGAGGGAGCCCCGCTGCTCACGATGGAGCGCACCACCTTCGACGACACCGGGCGTGCCGTCGAGTTCGGATCGCACCTCTACCGCGCCTCGCGGTACTCCTTCGAATTCCAGCTTCTGGTGCGTCCGTAGCCGTACATCCGCCCCGCGAAGAACCGCGCGACCCCCATGACCGATACTGCAATGCACGCAGAAGGACACAAAGGAGGGCACGGCCTCGTGACCAGGCTTCGGACAGGAGGGGTACGGGCCGCAGTCGGCGCCGTGCTCGCGGTGGCGCTCACCGCCGCACTCGCGGGGTGCAGCAGCACCGGCGGGAAGCGCGCGGAGGACGCCCGCAAGGCGGCCGCGGCCCAGGGGAAGGCAGCCGTGAACACCCCCCGGTGGACCTTCGCCATGGTGACCCACTCGGGAGACGGCGACACCTTCTGGGACATCGTCCAGAACGGCGCCGAACAGGCCGCCGTCAAGGACAACATCAACTTCCTCTACGCCCACAGCGACGAGGCGCAGCAGCAGGCCCAGCTCATCGACTCGTACATCGCCAAGGACGTCGACGGCCTCATCGTCACCCTCGCCAAGCCCGACGCGATGAGGACCGCCGTCGAGAAGGCCGTCAAGGCCGGCATCCCGGTGATCACCGTCAACTCCGGCTCCGAGCAGTCCAAGGCCTTCGGCGCGCTCACCCACATCGGCCAGGACGAGGCCGTCGCGGGCGAGGCGGTCGGCGAGGAGCTCGAGAAGCGCGGGAAGAAGAAGGCCCTGTGCGTCCTGCACGAACAGGGCAACGTCGGCCACGAGCAGCGCTGCGCGGGCGCCAGGAAGACGTTCGGCGGCGATCTGCAGAACCTGTACGTCGACGGCACCAACATGCCCGACGTCACGGCCTCCATCGAGGCCAAGCTCCAGTCCGACCCCGCCATCGACGCCGTCGTCACCCTCGGCGCGCCCTTCGCCGACGCCGCCGTGCAGGCGACCAGGACGGCGGGCTCCCGGGCCGAGGTCGACACCTTCGACCTCAACGCCAAGGTGGCCGCGGCGCTCGGCGCCGGCACCCTCGGCTTCGCCGTGGACCAGCAGCCCTACCTCCAGGGCTACGAGGCCGTCGACCTGCTCTGGCTGTACAAGTACAACGCCGACGTCCTCGGCGGCGGCAAGCCGGTCCTCACCGGCCCCCAGATCATCACCAAGGACGACGCCGCCGCGCTGAAGGGCTACACGGAGCGGGGGACCCGATGAGCCCGACCGCACCGGCGGAGCTCGACCACGTCGACGAGCGGCTGCTGCGCACCTCCCCGCTGAAGAAGCTCCTGGCCCGCCCCGAGCTCGGCTCGGTCGTCGGCGCCGCCGCCGTCTTCGTCTTCTTCTCGCTGGTCGCCGACGGCTTCCTGCGCGCCTCCAGCCTCGGCACGGTCTTCTACGCGGCCTCCACGATCGGCATCATGGCGGTGCCCGTCGCGCTGCTGATGATCGGCGGGGAGTTCGACCTCTCCGCCGGCGTGCTGGTCACCACCTCGGCGCTGATCTCTTCGATGATCAGCTACCAGCTGACCGCCAACGTCTGGGTCGGCGTCGGCGTCTCGCTGCTCGTCACCCTCGCGATCGGCGCCTTCAACGGCTTCATGCTCACCCGCACCAAGCTGCCGAGCTTCATCATCACCCTCGGCACCTTCCTGATGCTGACGGGCCTGAACCTCGGCTTCACCAAGCTGATCAGCGGCACCGTCTCCACCAAGTCGATCGCCGACATGGAGGGCTTCCCCTCCGCGCGGAAGCTCTTCGCCTCCCAGCTGACCCTCGGCGGCGTCGACCTCAAGGTCACCATCCTGTGGTGGATCGGCCTGGTCGCGCTCGCCACGTGGATCCTGCTGCGCACCCGCTTCGGCAACTGGATCTTCGCCGTCGGCGGCGGCGCCGACGCGGCCCGCGCGGTGGGTGTCCCGGTCTTCAGGACCAGGATCGGCCTGTACATGGGCGTGGCCTTCTGCGCCTGGATCTCCGGCCAGCACCTGCTCTTCTCCTTCGACGTGGTGCAGTCCGGCGAGGGCGTCGGCAACGAGCTGATCTACATCATCGCGGCGGTGATCGGCGGCTGCCTGATCACCGGCGGATACGGCTCCGCCATCGGCTCGGCGGTCGGCGCGTTCATCTTCGGCATGACCAGCAAGGGCATCGTGTACGCCGAGTGGAACCCGGACTGGTTCAAGTTCTTCCTGGGAGCGATGCTCCTCCTGGCGACCCTGCTGAACGCCTGGATCCGACGGCGTGTGGAGGCGACCAAATGACGGCCCAGGCTCTCGTCGAACTCGACGACGTCAGCAAGTACTACGGCAACGTCCGCGCCCTCGAAGGGGTCTCCCTTGAGGTCCACGCGGGGGAGATCACCTGTGTCCTCGGTGACAACGGCGCCGGAAAGTCCACCCTCATCAAGATCATCGCCGGGCTGCACCCGCACGACGCGGGCGGCTTCCGCATCGAGGGCGAGGACGTCTCCCTGGCCGGCCCGCGCGAGGCCCTGGACCGCGGCATCGCCACCGTCTACCAGGACCTGGCCGTCGTCCCCCTGATGCCGGTCTGGCGGAACTTCTTCCTCGGCTCCGAGCCCACCAAGGGCAAGGGCCCCTTCAAGCGCCTCGACGTCGAGCTGATGCGGCAGACCACCCGCACCCAGCTGCTGCGCATGGGCATCGACCTGCGCGACGTCGACCAGCCCATCGGCACCCTCTCCGGCGGCGAACGCCAGTGCGTGGCCATCGCCCGCGCCGTCCACTTCGGCGCCCGGGTCCTCGTCCTCGACGAGCCGACCGCCGCACTCGGCGTCAAGCAGTCTGGAGTGGTCCTGAAGTATGTGGCCGCGGCCCGTGACCAGGGCCTCGGAGTGGTCCTCGTCACCCACAACCCGCATCACGCCTATCTCGTCGGCGACCGCTTCGTCCTGCTCAAGCGCGGCGTCATGTTGGTCAGCCACACCAAGTCCGGCCCGGACGCCGTCACTCTGGACGAGCTCACCCGGCAGATGGCGGGCGGCAGCGAGCTGGAGGATCTGCGCCACGAGCTGGAGCGTCCGACCCCGTCGTAACCCTTCCCCGACAGCGCACCTGGCAGAATCGAGCCGATGAGTACCTACCGCGATCTGACCCAGCGCGGGGCCGCCCGAGGAGCCGCGCTGCGGACCGTCGGCACCCGGGAGCGGCGCTCCCATCTGACCGCGCCCCGGGTGCCCACCGTCGGCATCGACATCGGCGGTACCAAGGTCATGGCCGGGGTCGTCGACGCGGACGGGACCATCCTGGAGAAGGTCCGCACCGAGACCCCCGACAAGTCCAAGAGCCCCAAGGTCGTCGAGGACACCATCGTCGAGCTGGTCCTGGACCTCTCCGACCGGCACGATGTGCACGCCGTCGGCATCGGCGCGGCCGGCTGGGTCGACGCCGAACGGGCCACCGTGCTCTTCGCCCCGCACCTCGCCTGGCGCAACGAGCCGCTGCGCGACGCCCTCCAGTCCCGGCTCGCCGTCCCCGTCATGGTCGACAACGACGCCAACACCGCCGCCTGGGCCGAGTGGCGCTTCGGCGCCGGACGGGGTGAGGACCACCTCGTCATGATCACCCTCGGTACCGGCATCGGCGGGGCGATCCTGGAGGACGGCCGGGTCAAGCGCGGCAAGTACGGCGTGGCCGGCGAGTTCGGCCACATGCAGGTCGTGCCCGGCGGCCACCGCTGCCCCTGCGGCAACCGCGGCTGCTGGGAGCAGTACAGCTCCGGCAACGCCCTGGTCCGCGAGGCCCGGGAACTGGCCGTCGCCGACTCCCCGGTCGCGTACAACATCATCGAGCGGGTCAAGGGCCACGTCCCCGAGATCACCGGACCCCTCATCACCGAGCTGGCCCGCGAGGGCGACGCCATGTGCGTCGAGCTCTTCCAGGACATCGGCCAGTGGCTCGGCGTCGGCATCGCCAACCTCGCCGCCGCGCTCGACCCCTCCTGCTTCGTCATCGGCGGAGGCGTCAGCGCCGCCGACGACCTGCTCATCGGCCCCGCCCGGGACGCCTTCCGCCGCCACCTCACCGGCCGCGGCTACCGCCCCGAGGCCCGGATCGTGAAGGCCCAGCTCGGGCCCGAGGCCGGCATGGTCGGCGCCGCCGACCTCGCCCGGCTCGTGGCCCGCCGCTTCCGCCGTGCCAACCGCCGCCGCGTCGAGCGCCACGAGAGGTACGAGCGCTACGCCCAGGCCCTGCGGGGCGGCGGCACCGAAGGACGTACCCCCCGCACCACCCAGGATCCGGACTCATGACCGTTCCCACCCAGTCCGTCGCTCCCGAGCAGGAGACCAAGCTGCCGGAGGACCGGCGCCACATGATCCGCCGTCGCTGGCTGACGGCGATCATCATCGTCCTGCTCGTCGGCATCCCCGCCGGCTATCTGGTGATCTCCGCCGGGCAGAGCCGCGACAGCGGCCGCGACAAGGAACGCGAGTCCTCGGCCACCGGGCTGCGGGACAGCTGGCCCTCGCTCATGAAGCGCCGCGTCTTCGAGGTCCCGATCCCCCCGGGCAGCACCGGCGTCGCCTACTACGAGACCAGCAACTGGAAGACGAGCCGGCTGTACGTCCAGTTCACGACGAACGCCGGCTGGCTCGACATCTTTCTGGGCAGCGTCGGCTCCAGCCGCTCCCAGCTGGTTCCCGGCGAGGTCACGGTCGGCGAACGCGACGCCGACATCGCGGGCTGGAACTTCGCGACCGACCGGGACTGGTCGGGCACCACCGTCGGCCGGGACAAGCCGCGCCCGAGCCAGGACATCACCGTGGACCTCACGGACCCCGCCGCCCCCAAGGTGTTCGTGGTGTCCACCACCACACCGTGACCGCCCCCAAGCGATGACCTCGCTCCTCCACGGGCGAAATTCTACGCCGGCCGAAATAGACATTCGAAACCGGCAGATGGTATAGCAGTTTCTCCGGGGTCCTGGTGCCGTACGGCGCCAGGGCCCCTCTACGCGTTCCACGGAGAGGTGCAAATGACAGCAGATGACTCGTACGGCCGTCTCGACGACGACGACTACCCGGCGTACACGATGGGCCGGGCCGCCGAGATGCTCGGCACCACCCAGGGCTTCCTCCGCGCCATCGGCGAGGCCCGCCTGATCACCCCGCTGCGCTCCAAGGGCGGACACCGCCGCTACTCGCGCTACCAGCTCCGCATCGCCGCGCGGGCCCGGGAACTCGTCGACCAGGGCACCCCCATCGAGGCCGCCTGCCGCATCATCATCCTCGAGGACCAGCTCGAAGAGGCCCAGCGCATCAACGCCGAGTACCGCCGCGCCGCCGAATCGGTGAATCCACCGCCCGAGGCCTGAGTGCCCGTATCTATGACCGCGAGATGAGGATTAGAAGCGTGGCGCGGGGAGAGTTCTTGCCCTGCTGAAGAGGGCGGAGTTATCGAGCGTACGCAGGCCGATGCGGCATGCTACTGTCGATCTCAGTTGACGTCGTGGCTCCCCATAATTCAGGCACCTCAGCGGGTGTTTCGGCCACTGGAAGCGTTCTGTATCTCCGGCGATTCTTCCGGTCGGGCCATCATCGCGGCGATCCGGTATCCGCGCATCGCGGATCTGCCGCACGTACTTCCCTAGGAGATATGACATGGCGTCCGGCACTGTGAAGTGGTTCAACGCAGCCAAGGGATTCGGCTTCATCGAGCAGGAAGATGGCGGCGCGGACGTGTTCGCCCACTTCTCGAACATCGCCGCCCAGGGCTTGTACGAACTCGTCGAAGGTCAGAAGGTCATCTTCGACATCGCACAGGGCCAAAAGGGTCCGACGGCCGAGAACATCGTTCCCGCCTGACTCGAACGCGCATTTCTGCAGCTGGGGCCCGCATCCCTCGGGGTGCGGGCCCCAGCTGCGGGCATTTATCTCCAGGGCTCTTCGGAGCCACGTCGTCGAACCGCAGATCAAATGAGATCGTGCATTCACTGAGGCCCGTTCCTGTGATTCCCCGCGCTGCTTTACCGCTGCGGGAATTCCTTGATGCGTGCCCTGTCAAGGAAGGTTCTGAATGAACCCCACACGTACGAACAGCCGCTCCTCCCGCACCCGTCGCAGCGGCGCCCCCGCTTTCGACGCCTCCGCCGGTTCCTCGCGGGGCGGCCGCTCGTTCGCCCCGAGCCGTTCGGGAGCTCCGAGCCGTTCGGGCGGACCGAGCCGTTCGGGCGGCTACGGCCGGCGGCCCGCCGCCCCGCAGGGGGAGTTCGCCCTGCCGAAGACCATCACCCCGGCACTGCCCGCCGTCGAGGCGTTCGCCGACCTGGACATGCCGCAGGAACTCCTGGCCGCGCTCACCGCGCAGGGCCTGTCCGTGCCCTTCCCGATCCAGGGGGCGACGCTGCCGAACTCCCTGGCCGGGCGTGACGTCCTGGGCCGCGGCCGGACCGGCTCCGGCAAGACGCTCGCCTTCGGTCTCGCCCTGCTGGCCCGCACCGCCGGACAGCGCGCCGAGCCCCGTCAGCCGCTCGCCCTGGTCCTGGTCCCCACCCGGGAACTCGCCCAGCAGGTCACCGACGCCCTGACCCCCTACGCCCGTGCCGTGCGGCTGCGCCTGACCACCGTCGTCGGCGGGATGTCGATCGGCAGGCAGGCGAGCGCGCTGCGGGGTGGCGCCGAAGTGGTCGTGGCCACCCCCGGCCGCCTCAAGGACCTCATCGACCGCGGTGACTGCCGGCTGAACCAGGTCGCGATCACCGTCCTGGACGAGGCCGACCAGATGGCCGACATGGGCTTCATGCCGCAGGTCACCGCACTGCTGGACCAGGTCCGCCCCGAGGGCCAGCGCATGCTGTTCTCGGCGACCCTGGACCGCAACGTCGACCTCCTGGTCCGCCGTTACCTCACCGACGCCGTCGTGCACTCCGTGGACCCCTCCCAGGGCGCGGTCACCACGATGGAGCACCACGTCCTGCACGTGCACGGCGCCGACAAGCAGCGCACGACGACGGAGATCGCGGCGCGCGAGGGCCGCGTGATCATGTTCCTGGACACCAAGCACGCCGTGGACCGCCTCACCCAGGACCTCCTCGGCAGCGGTGTCCGGGCCGCCGCGCTGCACGGCGGGAAGTCACAGCCGCAGCGCACCCGCACACTCGCCCAGTTCAAGACCGGACACGTCACCGTCCTGGTCGCGACGAACGTCGCGGCGCGCGGCATCCACGTCGACAACCTCGACCTCGTCGTCAACGTGGACCCGCCGACCGACCACAAGGACTACCTCCACCGCGGCGGCCGTACCGCCCGGGCGGGCGAGTCCGGCTGTGTCGTCACCCTGGTCACCCCCAACCAGCGGCGCGACATGACCCGCCTCATGGCGGCCGCCGGCATCGTGCCCCAGACCACCCAGGTCCGCTCCGGCGAGGAGGCCCTCAGCCGGATCACCGGCGCCCAGGCCCCCTCCGGCATCCCCGTGACGATCACCGCGCCCCCGGCGGAGCGGCGTCAGGGCAAGCCCGCCTCCCGCGGCCGACGCAGCCGCTCCTCGTCCACCCGGCGCGTGAGCGCGCGGCAGAACACCTTCGACGCGGCGGCCTGATCGCCCACTCCGAAAGCCGACCCATCTCCGCAGGAGGCATGTTGTGACGCTGGTTCAGACGCATCCCCGCCCGTCGAGCGCCATCCCCGTCCGCCGGACGGTGGCCGACGCCATGGACACGGCCGGACCCCAGGTCGGTGACGACATGACCGTCGAGGTGGCCCTGTCCGTCATGGCCAGTGCCCGTACCGGACATCTGCTCGTCTGCGACAACGACGGCCTGTGCACCGGTCTGGTCACCCACGCCCAGCTCACCACCGTCCGCGCCGGCTCCGCCTACACGGACCGGCTCCAGCTGCGCGACATCCTCGCCCGCTGAACCGCCCCGTCGCGGCAGAACCATCCCTCCCTCTCCCTGTGAGGCATCATGCGCTGTGTCATCGCCCGCTTCCCGTTCGACCTCACCAAGAGCGGCGTGCTCGAAACCATGAAGGGCGTCAAGCCCGAGCCGGTCACCGGTGACTCCGTGATCATCGGCCGCCGCACGTACCCCGTCATGCAGGTCGGGCAGGTCATCACCCGCCAGGACCGCCGCGACTTCAGCGCCGGTGAGGTGCTCCGGGCCATGACCATGCTCGGCTTCACCTGCCGCGGCCTTCCCCAGGCCGCGCCCACGACGGCCGTCACCCCGCTCCAGCATGCCTCGGCGCTGCTCGGCGCCCCGGCGGCCGCCTGACCGACGGGCGTCCACACGGTCGGTCGACCCGTGTGGGAGCGCGTGACACGACGAAGCCCCGCCGGAACCGTCCGGCGGGGCTTTCGCGTGCCGCTTCCCGAACACCCGCTCCCCGCGCCCCGATACGGCACCGGGCCCGCCGGGGCACGCACGTGGGGGCCGCTCGGCCTTCCGGCCACTCGTCCGAGCGTTACAGACCCGGTCCGTTGTACGCGCCGCGGTGCGGCTTCACGGTCGCGGTCACCGGGTTGGCCCAGTAGTCGCGGCCTCCGTTGCCGCTGATCACGGAGCCGTTGTTCAGGGCGGGGGAGGTGGACCGCAGCCTGTAGCCGTCGACGGAGTGGATCGTGTCGCCGCCGGTGCCCGGGTTCACGAAGTGCGGGTCGCCCGCGATGCCGTTGGCGGTCGGCCGGGGCACCCCCTGGAAGACGTTCCACCGCCAGGAGATCCCGGGGCCCGTGGGCAGCCGGGAGTCGCTGGTGCCCACCCAGATGTTGTTCTCGACGACGCTCTCCTCGGGGAGCGTGACGCTGAACTTCCTGTCCGTGCAGTAGAAGACGTTGTTGTACATGTGCAGCGCGGAGCGGCCGGCGCTGACGCTGCTCATACGGCAGTCGTTCTCGGAGATGTTGTAGCGGATGATCTGCCGGGCGCCGCCGATGGTGCCGCAGCCGTCGCAGTCGAGGAAGAAGCCGCCGATGTTGTCGCGGCTGAAGTTGTACTGGATCGTGCAGGTGCCGGTGTTGCCCCAGTCGCAGTCGAACGCCTGGCTGTCGGCCACGGACATCCGTGTGATGCCGTACACGGCGTTCTTCTGAATGGTCGGGTTGTGGTCGCCGAGCACCCAGATGCCGGCGAAGTTGCCACCGGAGAAGGGGTACGCGCCGTTGCCGACGCCGGAGGCGTTGTTGTACTGGATCATCGGCGCGTCGGCGTAGCTGACGATGATGCCGTCACCGCCGACGTCCTCGACGACATTGTGCTCGACCAGGACGCCGGAGCCCTTCACCGCCATCGTGCCGACACGGATCTTGAGGCCGCCGCCTCCCGTGTCGCTGATCCGGTTGTGGTGGACGTGGACGTCGTGGAGGGTCGAGTTGGCGCCGGTCGCGCCTGTGACGATGCCGGCGGACTGGACGAAGTCCTCGGTGGTCGGGCTGTTCTTGTTCGTCTGTCCGGCGACGTGGTCGACGACGAGATGGCCGATGTCGAAACCGCGGTGCGCCGTGCCGTCGGTGACGGAGATCCGCAGACCGGTGCGTCGGGCGAGGGAGGAGGCGGGATTGGTGAGCCTGAGGTTGCTGATGCGCCAGTGGTCCTGGTTGGTGAAGGAGACGGCGCCGGCGGCTCCGTTGCCGTCGATCACCGGCAGTGCGCCGGTGCCGTAGGCGGTGAGGGTGATGGGGTCGGTGGCGGTGCCGCTGCCCCGAGGGGCGAGGGAGCCGGTGCAGGTGGTGCCGGAGGCGAGGGCGAGCGTGTCACCGGGGCCGTACGTCCTCGCGTTGGCCTGGCCGATGCTGTGGAACGGCGACGACTCGCTGCCGTCGCCGGCCGTAGCGCGCGAGCAGTCGACGTAGGTGGTGCTTCCGGCGGCGGAGGCGGGCGCGCCGGTGAGGGCGACGCCACCGGTGAGAGCGAGGGCGGCGACGATGAGCCCACGGCCCGTCAACTTCCCTGCGCTCCACAGTCTGTCGGTCATGGCTCGACACCCTTCTGGCGGTCTGGTGCCGCCAGAAGCTATGTGCGGTCGATGATCGAGTCAATGTTTTAGTGTCGATTGATCGAATTTCGATCAATCGGCGATGGGGGCCCGCCGGGCTCCCGACCCGGCGAGGGGAGCCAGCGGGCGGGATGAGAGGGTCGGGCGGGTGAGCGAGACACTTCCGAACACCCTGCAATACCGCGTTGACGGGCAAGGAGACGCCCCGGTCCTGGTCATCGGGCCCTCCCTGGGCACCACCTGGCACATGTGGGACCGCCAGATACCCGAGCTCACCCGCCAATGGCGCGTCGTCCGTTTCGACCTGCCGGGCCACGGCGGGGCCCCCGCCCGTCCCTTCACCTCCGTCGCCGAGCTCGGCGACCGGCTGCTCGCCACCCTCGACGAGCTGGGCATCCAGCGCTTCGGCTACGCCGGCTGTTCCATCGGCGGCGCGGTCGGCCTCGACCTCGCCCTGCGGGCGCCCCACCGGGTCGCCTCACTCGCGCTGGTGGCCGCCTCGCCCCGCTTCGGCAGCGCCGACGAGTTCCGCCAGCGCGGCGTGATCGTCCGCACCAACGGCCTCGAGCCCATGGCCCGGACCGCCCCCGAGCAGTGGTTCACCCCCGCCTTCCGTGCCGCCCAGCCCGCGATCGTCGAGTGGGCCGTGCAGATGGTCCGGACGACCGACCCCGGCTGCTACATCGGCGCCTGCGAAGCGCTCGCGGTCTTCGACGTACGAGAAGCCCTCGGCCGCATCGGTGTCCCCGCCCTGGTGCTCGTCGGCTCCGAGGACCAGGTCACCGGCCCCGCCGAGGCCCGCACCCTGGTCGCCGGTATCGCCGACGCCCGGCTCGCCGTCGTCCCCGGGGCCTCGCACCTCGCCCCCGTCGAGCAGCCCGCGGCCGTCACCGACCTGCTCACCGACCACTTCGCCGGGATCGTGCACGACACGCAGTCCGCCCTGCATGCCCCGCCGATGCCGCCCGTCTCCGCCCCCGTCGTGCCCGTCGCCGAGATCGCCCCCGCCGAGCCCTCCGGCCCGGCGGCCGGAGCCGTCCGGCCCGACCCGTACGACCAGGGCCTCAAGCTGCGCCGCGAGATCCTCGGCGACGCCCATGTGGACCAGGCGCTGGCCGACGAGTTCGGCGCCGACCTCCAGGGCCTCGTCACCCGCTACGCCTGGGGCGAGGTCTGGAGCAGGGAGGGCCTGGACCGCCGGACCCGCAGCTGCGTGACCCTGACGGCTCTGATCGCCGGCGGACACCAGGACGCGCTCGCCGACCACACCCGCGCCGCCCTGCGCAACGGACTGACCCCGGACGAGATCAGGGAGGTCGCGCTCCAGACCGCGGTCTACTGCGGGCTGCCCGCCGCCGAGAGCGCCCTGCGCGTGATGGCCCGGGTGATCAAGGAGGAGACCACGCCCCAGGCGTAGGCTGGCCGGGCACTCTTGGCCCGTCGTGAGGTGGAGTCTTGTGAAGCTGACGAAGAAGTCGCACGCCTGCGTCCGTCTGGAGAAGGACGGGGGGACGCTCGTCATCGATCCCGGCGGCTTCAGCGAGGAGGACTCCGCCCTCGGCGCCGACGTCGTGCTGGTCACCCACGAGCACCCGGACCACTTCGACGAGGGCAGGCTGCGGGCCGGCCTGGAGTTCAACCCGGCGGCCGAGATCTGGACCCTGCGCAGCGTCGCGGACAAGCTCTCGGCCGCCTTCCCGGGCCGCGTCCACGTCGTCGGCGACGGCGACACCTTCAGCGCGGGCGGCTTCGACGTCCAGGTACACGGCGAGCTCCACGCGGTGATCCACCCGGACATCCCCCGGGTCACCAACGTCGGATTCCTCGTGGACGGCTCCCTCTTCCACCCGGGCGACGCGCTGACCGTCCCCGGGCACCCGGTGGACACGCTGATGCTGCCGGTGATGGCCCCCTGGAACAAGATCTCCGAGGTCATCGACTACGTACGGGAGGTCAAGCCGCGCCGCGCCATCGACATCCACGACGCCCTGCTCACCGACCTCGCCCGGCCCATCTACGACCGGCAGATCGGCGCCCTCGGCGGCACCGACCACGGCCGGATGACCCCGGGCGACTCCACGGATCTGTGAGCCACCGCACCGCGGGACCGGTGACTGTCACACCCCGCCGTTAGGCTTGCGCTCATGCGCATCGCGACCTGGAACGTCAATTCGATCACCGCCCGCCTGCCCCGGCTCCTGGCCTGGCTGGAGAGCTCCGGCACGGACGTGCTGTGCATCCAGGAGACCAAGTGCACCGTCGAGCAGTTCCCCGCCGACGAGCTCCGCGAGCTGGGGTACGAGTCGGTGGTGAACGCCACCGGCCGGTGGAACGGCGTGGCCCTGCTCTCCAAGGTGGGCCTGGAGGACGTCGTCACCGGACTGCCCGGCGGCCCGGACTACGAGACCGCGCAGGAGCCCCGGGCGATCTCCGCGACCTGCGGCCCGGTCCGCGTGTGGTCGGTGTACGTGCCCAACGGCCGCGAGGTCGCGCACGAGCACTACGCGTACAAGCTCCGCTGGCTGGAGGCGCTCCAGGCGGCCGTCGCCGAGGACGCGGCGGGCGAGCGGCCCTTCGCCGTGCTCGGTGACTTCAACATCGCGCCGACCGACGACGACGTCTTCGACGTGGCGGCCTTCGAGGGTGCCACGCACGTCACCGCGCCCGAGCGGGCCGCGCTCGCCGGCCTGCGCGAGACCGGCCTGACCGACGTGGTCCCGCGCCCGCTCAAGTACGACCGCCCCTTCACGTACTGGGACTACCGCCAGCTCTGCTTCCCGAAGAACCGGGGCATGCGCATCGACCTGGTGTACGGCAACAAGCCGTTCGCCGACGCGGTCAAGGACAGCTATGTCGACCGCGAGGAGCGCAAGGGCAAGGGCGCGTCCGACCACGCCCCGGTCGTCGTCGACCTGGACGTCTAGACATCCCCTGGGCCGTGTCCGGAAAGCCCCGCCCGGCCCACGACGCCCGGCACGTACCCTCGGGTGCGTTGTCGGATCGCCCGACTACACCCCGTACGAGGACGACCCTCCGCCTCGCGATCGCACGCACCGGACGCCGCGGGCCCTGCCCTGCGGGCAGACGGCGCTACTTTCCGGACACGGCCTGGGACCGGTCAGGCGTCCGGGCGGCGTTCCAGCCGGTCAGCTCGGCCGGGCGGTTGGTGATGATCCCGTCGGTGCCGAGCGCGTCGAGCGTCTTCCAGCGGGCCGGGGTGTCCACCGTCCAGGCCATCACGGCCACCCCGGCCGCGTGGAGCGCGCGCACCGTCTCGGGGTGGGCGGACAGCTCCACGGCGGACGGGTTGTAGGTGCTCAGCCCGAGTTCCCCGGCGATCGCGACCGGGTCGGCGTCCAGCTTGTCGCGCAGCAGCCCGAGAGGGAGTTCGGGGGCCAGGGCGCGGGTGTGCCGCAGGGCCTCGGGGTCGAAGCTCTGGACGAGCACCCGGCCGGTCATGTCGTGGTCGCGGATCTCGTGGACGATGCGCGCCACCTCGGCGCGGCTGTGCCTGCCCTTGATCTCCAGGACCAGGTTCCCGCCGCGGCGGCGGAGGTCGTCCAGCTGGGCGGCGAGAGTGGGGACCCGTGCGCCGGCGAAGGCGGGGGCGAACCACGAGCCGGCGTCGAGCGCGTCCAGCTCCGCGGCGGTGAGCTCGCGGATCGGCCCGGTGCCGTCGGTGGTCCGGTCGACCGTGGTGTCGTGGAGGACGTACGGCACGCCGTCCTCGCTCGGCTGGACGTCGTTCTCGATCCACCGGGCGCCGGCCCGGCGGGCGACCTCGTCGGCCACCAGCGTGTTCTCGGGCGCGGCCGAGGAGGCCCCCCGGTGGGCGATCACCGTCACCGGCGCGCCGGGTGCCCGCAGGAAGACGTTGGCGGCTCGCCGCACCCCGCTCGCGGGCCCCTTCGCCGCACCCGAAGCACCCGAAGCACCTGAAGCACCTGAAGCGCCGGAAGCACCCGAGGCGCCCTCGGCGTCCGAGGCGGCGGACGCCGGCGACGTCTCCCGCGTGATCAGAAACGCGGCGGTCGAGGCGCACGAGAGAGTCAGGACGAGGGCGACGACGACGGGGCGCCGACCACGGCGCGCGCGGGTGGTCGGGGTCTGGGGATCGGGCATGCGCCACACTTTAAGGCCGGGCGCGCGAGTCGAGGCCGGGCACGCGAGCCGGACGGCGCGCCGTCCCCGAGCCCGGATGATCTCCGCGTGCCGGGTGGTGCCACCAGAGGGTGCAATGCGACGCTGGTCAGATGAACATCCCGTTCCTGGACAACTGGCGCAAGCGGCCCGAGGTCGATCGATCCCCCTTGGCCGCGGCCTTCGACCGTGACCCGGAGGGGGTCGGCCAGCTGCTCGCCGAGTGTGAGCTGCTGCGCGCCAGGGCCCAGGACGCGGGGGTGCGGCTTGACGACACCCCGCGCTCGCTGGTGGCGCTCGACCAGCTTCCGCCGCGCTGGCGGGACGATCCGGAGGAGCTGCCCTGGCTGGGCAACGACGCCGGGCTGTACCTGGGCACGGTCATCGTCCGCACGGTGCGGGGCGCGGTCTGGCAGGTGTGGCCCGGAGGACGGCCGGTGGTCCGGCTGGCCTCGGGCCGGGAGATCGACGTGGTGGCGGCCGGGCTCGACTGGGCTGTCAGCGGAGCGCCCGAACTGTCCCAGGTGTACGCGGAGGCCGCCGAGTTCTGACCGGCCACAGCCCCCCACTGGCCACCCTTCCGCAGTAAATACGGCTAATGCGCATGTCATGCGTGTCGGGCGTGAAGTCCCTTTTTGTGGTGGATAGTTTGCGCTGACCTCGACACAGCTGAGAAGGGGGCAGGGCAGCGTATGGCCGTCGTCGATCCGTTGATCGAGCTGCGGGACGTCAACAAGCACTACGGCACCTTGCACGTTCTGCAGGACATCCGTCTCACCGTCGGTCGCGGCGAGGTGGTGGTGGTCATCGGACCGTCCGGCTCGGGCAAGTCGACGCTCTGCCGTGCCATGAACCGGCTGGAGGCCGTCGAGTCGGGCGAAATCCTCATCGACGGGCGGCCCCTGCCGGACGAGGGCAAGGCGCTGGCCCGGCTGCGGGCCGAGGTCGGCATGGTCTTCCAGTCCTTCAACCTCTTCGCGCACAAGACCGTCCTCGCCAACGTCTCCCTGGCACAGATCAAGGTCCGCGGGCGCAAGAAGGAGGAGGCCGACCGGCGTTCGCGCGAGCTGCTCGACCGGGTCGGGCTCGCCGCGCACGCCGACAAGTTCCCCGCCCAGCTCTCCGGCGGCCAGCAGCAGCGCGTCGCGATCGCCCGCGCGCTCGCCATGGATCCCAAGGCGCTCCTCTTCGACGAGCCGACCTCCGCGCTGGACCCCGAGATGATCAACGAGGTCCTGGAGGTGATGCAGCAGCTCGCGCGGGAGGGGATGACCATGGTCGTCGTCACGCACGAGATGGGCTTCGCCCGCTCGGCCGCGAACCGTGTCGTCTTCATGGCCGACGGCCGCATCGTCGAGGACCGCGCGCCGGAGGAGTTCTTCACCAGCCCGCGCAGCGAACGTGCCAAGGACTTCCTGTCCAAGATCCTCAAGCACTGAACGGGGGCGGGACGCCATGCACCGTACGCGACGTACTCTCACCGCCCTCGCGCTGCTCGCCGCCGCCGTGAGCGCGCTGACCGCCTGTGGCAAGGAGGGCAGCCCGCCCGTCAAGGGCCCGCAGCCGGACGAACTCCCCGTCTACCAGGTCCGGACGGCGTTCCAGCTGCCCGACTCCCCGACCTGGCGGAACGCGAAGAAGCGCGGCCACCTGATCGTCGGCGCCAAGGAGGACCAGCCGTACATGGGGGAGAAGGACCCGGCCACCGGACGGTACTCGGGCTTCGACATCGAGATCGCGAAGATGATGGCGGCCTCCCTCGGCTTCGACCCCGCCACCGTCGAGTTCCGGACGATCGCCTCGGCGAACCGCGAAACGGCCCTGCAGAACGGCCAGATCGACTACTACGTCGGCACCTACACCATCAACGACAACCGCAAGAAGCTCGTCGGCTTCGCCGGCCCCTACTACATGGCCGGCCAGTCGCTGCTCGTGCGCACCGACGAGAACGACATCCAGGGGCCCCAGGACCTGGACGGCAAGCGCGTCTGCTCGGCCGCCGGATCCACCCCGTACCAGCGCATCGAACAGGACTATCCGAAGGCCGATCTCGTCGCCTACGACACCTACTCCGTCTGCGTCGACAACCTCCTCACCTTCCAGGTCGACGCGGTCACCACCGACGACACGATCCTCATGGGCTACGCGGCCAAGGTCCCCGACGAACTCAAGGTCGTCGGAAAGCCGTTCTCCCGCGAGCCGTACGGCATCGGCGTCCCACGGAACGACAACGCCCTGCGCTTCGCGCTCGACGACGCCCTCGCCGCTCACGAGAAGAACGGCGACTGGAAGAAGGCGTACGACGCGACCCTCGGCCTCTCCGGGGTCCCGGCCCCGCAGCCCCCCGCCATCGACCGCTACCCGGCGAGCTGAGGAGGCACTCCCCGACATGGACGTCCTGACAGAGAACTTCTCGCTCTACGGCGAAGGCTTCCTCGGCACCGTCGAACTCACCGTCTACGCCTCGGCCCTGGCCCTCGTCCTCGGCTTCCTGATGGCCTCCTTCCGCGTCGCGCCCGTCGGCTCCTTCCGGCTCTTCGGCGCCGTCTGGGTCACCGTCCTGCGCAACACCCCGCTGACCCTGCTCTTCTTCGCCGTGATGCTCGGCCTGCCGCGCTTCGGTCTCGTGCTTCCCTTCGAGGTGTTCGCGGTCCTCGCGCTCGGCTGCTACACCTCGGCCTTCATCTGCGAGGCACTGCGCTCGGGCATCAACACCGTGCCGCGCGGACAGGGCGAGGCGGCGCGCAGCCTCGGCATGACCTTCGGGCAGACCCTGGGCACCGTCGTCCTGCCCCAGGCGTTCCGCTCCGTCATCCCGCCCATCGGCTCTACGCTCATCGCGCTCGCCAAGAACTCCGCGATCGCCGGAGCCTTCAGCGTCACCGAACTTCTCGGCACCTACAAGACGTTGAGCGAGCTCGGCTACAACATCGTCTGGACCTTCGTCTGGATCGCCGTCGGCTACCTGATCATCACCCTCACCATCAGCGCGGTCTTCCACGTCCTGGAGAAGCGCTGGGGAGTCGCCCGATGACCGAGTCCACCGCCCTCTACGACATCCCCGGCCCGCACACCCGCAGGCGGCACCTGCTCTACGGCGTGATCTCGACCGTCGTCCTCCTGGCCCTCGTGGGATGGATCCTCCACCTCCTGTTCGACACCGAGCAGTTCACCGCGACGAGGTGGTCGCCCTTCGTGTACGAGGGCATCCAGGAACTGCTGCTGCGCGGCCTCGGAAACACCCTCAAGGCCTTCGCGTACGCCTCGGTGCTCTCGCTCGCGCTCGGCGGTCTCCTGGCCGCCGGCCGCCTCTCCGAACACCGCGTGCTGCGTTGGGTCTCGACGCTCGTCGTCGAGTTCTTCCGCGCCATGCCCGTACTGGTGATGATCTTCTTCATCTTCGTGGCGCTGAAGGTGCAACCGCTGCCCGCGCTGGTCGCCGGTCTGACCCTCTACAACGGCTCGGTGCTCGCCGAGGTGTTCCGCACCGGAGTGAACTCCGTCGACCGCGGGCAGCGGGAGGCGGCGTACGCGCTGGGGATGCGCAAGACCCAGGTCATGACCTACGTCCTGGTGCCGCAGGCGCTCCGGGCGATGCTGCCCACGATCATCAGCCAGCTGGTGGTGGCCCTCAAGGACACCTCGCTGGGCTTCCTCATCACGTACGAGGAGTTCCTGCACGCGGGCAAGCTGATCGCGTCGAACCTCGACTACGATCTGCCGTTCATCCCCGTCGTCATGGTGATCTCACCGATCTACATCGGGATGTGCATGCTGCTCTCCTTCCTCGCCACGTGGGTGGCGAGGAAGGAGCGGCGCAGCCCGAAGACGAAGGCCGTGGGGGTCGCCCCGGCCGAACCGGAGACGCTGCTGCCGGGCGGGGGTCCCCCCGGGGCCCCCGGCCCGAAGGGGCAGTAGCGCGCAGGAGAGCCCTGCCCGCCCGGCAGCAGCCGGTGATCACTCCTCCCGCAGCGGGACCGACACGTACGAGGGGTCGGCCGAGGGGGAGGAGAAGGTCAGCTGCGCGCCGGTCGGGTTGTGCTCGATGTAGAGCGGGTCGACGGTGTCGACGACCAGGGCGAGGCGGTGCCCGGCCGGCACGTCGTAGGCCGTGGAGAACAGCTCCAGGTCGACGGCGAAGGGCTTCCCGGGCGTCTGGCCGTGGAAGGTGTACGGGGCATTGCTGACCAGCTTGCCGAGGCCGAGCGGGCCCACGTCGTAGAGGTACGCGACGAGGGTGCCGCTCTCCTTGGTGGAGGTGACCGTGGTGTGCAGCTTCGCCGTGCCACGCACCTGCTGGGCCGTGTCGTACCGCTCGGACTGCCAGACGCCGGCGAAGGAGCGGGGGAGGAGCGGGATCGAGGCGACGGGCGGGGTCCTGAGGAACTGGTCCAGGGCGTTGGAGAGCAGCACGATGCCGCCGTTGGCCCCGGAGTCGACGTTCGCCCAGATGTGCTGGGTGAAGCCGAGGGCGATCTTCCGCTCGTTCGCGCCCACCGACTTCCAGTCCGGGTAGCCCTCGTAGGCGCCGGTGGAACGGGACTTGAGCTGGACGGGCTGCTCGCGGTCGATGCCGTTGGCGACGCCCTTGAGGTGGTGGTCGAACCAGCGGTGGGCGTTGGTCCAGGTGTCGTTGGGCAGCCCCAGCAGGCCGGTGGCCTCGGCGGTGGCGTGGTCGCCTGGACGGAACTCCAGGCGCTTGGGGCCCTGGAGCTTCTCGTAGAAGGAGGCGTACTGGTTGGGCGGGAAGATGGTGTCGCCCCAGGCGTTGCCGAGCATGATCGCGGCGCCGTTGGCGTTGATCCGGTCCAGGTAGGTGACCGCGGAGCGCTTCTTGCCCCAGGCGATCATGTCGGCTTCCTTGTCCAGGTTCGAACCGAGGAAGTCCGTCAGTATCCCCTGGAGTTCGGGCCCCGGACGGCCCGTGAGGAAGCCGGCGCCGCCGAGCAGTGCCGCGGCCTGGAGGTGCTGCGTGCGGCCGCTGTAGATGGACTCTATGAGGTCGGCCCAGCCGCTCAGGGCCGCGACGGCCTTGATCCGGTCGTCGTGCGCGGCGGCGAGCAGGCTGATGCCCGCTCCGTAACTCACCCCTGCCATACCGACCTTGGTGGGGTCGGCCGGGGTGTGGGCGAGGGCCCAGTCGATGACCTTGGAGGCGTCGGCGACGTCCTTCGGCCCCGCCGTCTCGATCTCGCCGCCGGACTGCCAGAAGCCGCGCGAGTTGTAACTCACCACGACATAACCCGAGTCGGCGAGCTTCTGGGCCTGTGCGAGGTACTCGATCTGGGGCATCGCCCAGCTGGTCGGCAGCACGATCACGGGGTAGCGGGCCGAGCCGTCGGCGCCGGCGGGCGTGACGACATTGGCCTTGAGAACGGTGCCGCCCTCGCCGGCGATGTCGACGAAGCGTATTCCGGCGGCGGTGGCTTCGGTGACATCGGCGGCGTGGGCGGCGGGGGCGAGCCCTAGGGTCGTCCCCGCCATCAGGGCGGCGGAGACGGCGAAGGCCAGGGGTGTGCGCACGGGGCACTCCTCACTCGTGTCACTGGTGGGGACAGTGAAAGTGACCCGACGGTAACCGCCACGACTTACCGAAGGTAACCAGTCGGTAAGTTACGCGAGGGTAACGATTATTGGACAACGTGTCAGTGAGAGGCGCGCGAGGCTCGCTAGGGTGCGGTCGTATGACCGACCGCGCTCTGGAACTTCTGCGCAGCCGCCCGGACCTGGCCGACGCGGCCGCGTACCCCTTCCACTTCGACGTCAGCCGCGCGCACCACGTCGAGCAGGTGCGCCTGGCGTCCGGGGCGCCGCTGGAGCCGATCGCCGGCGACGACACCGGAGGCACGTACTTCCTGTGCGGGGGGACCGCCGTGCTCCACGCGTCGTCGGAAGGGGACGCCGTGCTCTTCGCCGACAGCGTGGGCGAGGCGCTGGAGTTACTCGTCCGGCTGCCCTGGTGGTGCGAGGACCTCTCCACCGAGCTGGACGAGGAGGGCTTGGCCGCCGCGGTGCGCGCGGCGGACGACGAGGCGCGCGAGGAGTTCGCCCCCGACCTGGACGTGCGGCGAGAGGCACTGCTCAGCGGTCTCGGCCTGCCGGAGAGGCCCCTCGTCGAACTCCTCGCCCTGTCCGAGTCGGCCGCCCGGCGCACCGACCCGGACCACGTCCTGCTCAACTCCGGCGAACTCCGCGCGTACCGGCTGGAGGAGTCCTGCCGGCCGTCCCTGCGTGACGTGGTCCTCGGCCCGGGCCGTGAGGCCCTGGAGCGCATGCGCTCCGGCGACGTCGACGTGCGCAAGGAGGTCGCCGAGGATCCGGTGCTGTGGGCCGGGGTGCTGCGGGCGGCGGGGTACGACCGCCGGGACGGCGACCTGCCGCTGCTGCGTGAGCTGCTGCGCCGCGGGCCCGCCGAACGCGACGAGTGGTACCTCGAGCGGTGGCTGGGCGCGATGCTCGTGGCGCTCCACGGGCAGGACGAGGACGTTCCCCTGCTGCGCACGGCCACCTCCGGACAGGTCACCGACATCGCCGAAGCCCTGGAGTGGGCCCACGGGCTCGACGCGGCCGAGGAGAGCCCGTTCACCTGGATCGAGCTGGCCCGCCGCCAGGGGCGCGTCGAGCACGCCCGGGCCGCGCTCATCCGCATGCTGGACGACACGGGCCCCGACGCGCGGCGGCTGCGGGAGCTGAGCCGCGCGCTGGAGCGCCTCGGCGACCACGCGCAGGCGGCCCGTGCTCAGTTCAAGCTGCTTGCGCTCAAGGACACGGCCTGGGACCGGGCGGCGGAGGCGCATGTGCTCGCCCGACTGGAGCGCCGCAAGGGCGACCTCGCGGCGGCGGGACGGGCGCTGGAGCGTGCCCGGGGCGCGGTCGGCCTCGACGGGGCCAGGACGGACGGCACGGTCGACGAGTGGCACCGCCGCGGCCTCGGTCTGCGGATCACGGAGCAGCATCTGGAGCTGACGCTCGCCGCGGTCGAGGCGGGCGACGCGGCGCTCGCGCGGGCGACGATGGCGCACGGCCGTCTCCTGCTGGGCACGATCGCCAAGGGATCGGCGAAGACGCTCAGCCCGCTGTCCACGCGGGCGAAATGGGCGGTCGCCGGGCTTCGCCCGCCCGGCGACCGAAGCGGCTGAGGCTTCCTCAGGAGGCGGAGGCGCCCTCGGCCCCCGTGTCCTCCAGCCCTTCCAGACTGTCCATGAACGAGCTCACCGAGAACACGGCACGGCCCGGGCCGGCCGGGCCGTAACCGGGCGGGGAGCTCAGGCCGAACTCCTCCAGCGTCGCCCGATATGCCTCCAGCAGACGGATGTGGTACTCGAGCGGCGCCCCCAGAGGGTTGGCCTTGCCCAGCGGCGTCGTGGGCTCCGGGCACCAGGTGGTGAAGCGCGGCACGACGCCGTTCGACATGAAGAACCGCAGTCCCTCGGTCGTCGATTCGATCGCCTCGCTCACCTTGGTGAAGCCGAAGGGCTCGGCCATCTCGATGCCCGCCACGAAATTGGGGATCACATGACGGGGGCCGAAGACCTCGGCGGAGTCCAGGATCCTGCGGTGCCACTCGTCGCGGCCGACGTACCGCTCCTTGCCCGGACAGTGCAGCTGGAACAGCCGGCGGTCCCACACCTCGAAGTTGGGGTGGTAGATCCGGATGCCGTAGTCGTGGAAACGCTGGACGTCCTCGCGGGGCAGCGCCTGGGCCACCACCTTGCCGATCCAGCGGCCGGGGAAGCGCTCCTCGATGGCCTTCGCGTAGTGGCCGTAGAAATCGGCTTCGTCGCGACCGCCGACCTGGGACGTGATCGAGCCGCCCGTGAGCGTGTACGCACGGGAGGTGCCCGCCGTGTCGTAGCGGTCGATGATCTCCAGGGCCTCCAGGACCTCCTCGACCGGCTTCACCCCGGTGTACGGCCGCCCCGCCGCCTTGTGCTGGCGCCAGTTGTGGTTGATGTCGCAGAACTGGCACTCCTCCTTGGCACCGAAGTACTGGCACACCCGGAAGACCGTCAGATAGATGAGGTAGCCCCACTGGATGGTCGGCGCGACCTCCATCACCGACTTGCCGTTCGACAGCGTGTGCCGGTAGTACTCCGGCATCGGCGGCAGACCGACGTCCGCGATCCGCACGCCGTCCAGATAGAGGCCGAGCACGCCGTCCTCGCCGCCCCGCACGACGTAGGGGGAGTCGGGATTGACGCGTACGGACACGACGGTACGGCGCAGGTCGTACGGGCCGCCGGTGAGGACGATCTCCTCGGGCGGCCGGTTGAGCGCGGCGGCCCCCAGCTCCGGCAGCGTGCGGTGGTCGAAGGAGAAGATGAAGTACGACTTCGGCTTGACGTCGCCGGCGGCGCCGTCGGCGGTGCCGCTGAGCGCCGACTCGTCGAAGGCCATGCCGCCCCGGAGGAGGTCTTCCTTGATCACGGCTTCCCGGGGCACGTGCGGGAAGCGCTCCATCAGGCCCTCGACCAGCGCGGTACGGCTGAGGCTCTCCATGTGCTGCTCCATCCTGTGACTCCATGAGGGTCCTTCGAAGCGTAACCCCGTGTAAGTGACACACCTGGAGCCGGGGTGTGACACGTCCGGCGCTACGCTCGGCCGGTACGAGCAAGCGTCAGCCGTCAGGGAGACAGCCGCATGTCCGACACCTCCGCCGGGCCCTCCGTACGGGGTCTCTCGCCGTACCAGCGCGAGTTGAGGGACCGGTTTCTCGCCGCTCCCCAGGTGGCCGCGCCCCCGCCGTGGCGGCCCGTGTTCGAGCCGTACGCGGCGGTCGGGGGACTGCTCGGGATCGGGTTCGGAGTGGATCCGCGCGGCGGAGGCGACCTGGTCATGGTCGTCTCGAGCGACGGACACGGACTGTTCGACGCGGTCACGGGGGAGCGCGTCGCCCGGGACCGCGATCCCGAGCCCGAGGGTGACATCCCCGACGGGCCCGACCTCTCCTGCCCGGGACTCGGTCCGCTGGAGGGGATACGCGTACGGATCGCCGGCCTGTACGGCGGAGGGCTGCACACCACCGCGTCCGGCGGCTGGACTGTCCGCATCGTCGCTCCGGACTGGCCGCACGAGCGCGTCCTGCTGAGCGCCCCCGGAGGCATGCCCCACCGCGGCCCGCACGGCGACAAGTGGTGGCACGTCTTCCACTCCCGCTGGTCCGAGCTGCGCGCCGTCGGCTTCTCCCCGTCCGGACGGACGCTCGCCGTCGCGACCAGCAGCGACCTGACCCTCTGGACGCGCGCGGAGGAGGGATAGCGCGGGGCGATCGGGCGGCGATCTGGAATTCCGGGGACCCGCGCCCCAAGCTGGTCCCGTGGAGAACCCCGGCGACGTACCCGATGTCTTCGATCCGCGGATCCATGCCGCCGGACCGCCGCACGAGGCGTACCGCGCCCTGCGCGACCGGCACCCCGTCGCCTGGCAGGCGGAGCACGACGTCCTCGGCTGGCCCGCCGGGCCCGGCTTCTGGGCCGTCACCCGGCACGCCGACGTCGTCCATGTGCTCAAGAACGCCACGGACTACTCCTCGTGCCTCGGCGCCACACAGATCCGTGACCCGGACCCGGCCGATCTGCCCTTCATCCGCCGGATGATGCTCAACCAGGACCCGCCCGAGCACGGGCGGCTGCGGCGGCTCGTCAGCCGGGCGTTCACCCCCGGACGTATCGGACGGTTCGCCGGAACCGCGCGGGAACGGGCGCGCGAGCTGCTGCGGGCCGCCGTCGACGCGGGCCCCGAGGTCGACCTCGTGCGGACCGTCACGGACGACTACGCGCTGCTCAACCTGACCGACCTGCTCGGGGTGCCCGCCAGTGACCGGGGCCTGCTGCACACCTGGACCGAGCGGGTCATCGCCTACCAGGACCCCGACGAGCCACCCGTCCTCGACGAGCGGGGGCGGCCCGTCAACCCCCGCTCGCCCGCCATGCTCGCCGAGATGTTCGACTACGCCCGGGAGCTCGCCGCGTACAAGCGGAAGCACCCGGCGGACGACGTCATGACCGCACTCGCCACCTCCGCACTCCACCCCGCCGAGCTGGAGATGTTCTTCTTCCTGCTCACCGTCGCCGGCAACGACACCGTCCGCAGCGCGGCCCCCGGCGGACTGCTCGCCCTCGCCGAACACCCGGGCGAACGCCGACGGCTCTGGAACGGAGAGGCCGCCGTGGACCGCGCCGTCGAGGAACTCCTGCGCGTCCACCCGCCCGTGCTCTCGTTCCGGCGGACCGCCGCCCACGACACCGCACTCGCCGGCCGTCGCATCCGCGCCGGCGACAAGGTCGTCGTCTTCCACGCCTCCGCCAACCACGACGAACGCGTCTTCGCCGACCCCCACCGCCTCGACCTGGACCGCAGCCCCAACCCGCACGTCTCCTTCGGCGAGGGCCCGCACGTCTGCCTGGGCGCGCACTTCGCGCGGCTGCAACTGCGCGTCCTGCACGAGGAAGCGCGTCAGTCCCTGCGGGACCTCGAAGTCACCGCCCCGCCGCGGCGGCTCGTCTCCAACTTCATCAACGGCCTCAAGACGCTGCCGGTTCGGGTGCGGGCGCGGTCCGCGCCGCCGACGTGACATCGGCGACGAGCTCCACCACGTCGGGGCCGTACGCGTCCGAGTTGACGACCTTCAGAAGGAGCGCGAAGGGGCCGGAGCCGTACTTCCGCGCCAGCCTCTCGTGGTGCCGGGACAGATAGCGGCTGGCGGCCTGGTTGGCGACCGCGGCCTGGCCGCACAGGAGGAAGACCGGCCGCCCACCCTCGCCACCGGTGAGACGGGCGAGGAGCACGTGCTCGGTGGACCCGTTCACGCACCGGTACACCTCGCCGCCGACCGTGATCATGCCCCGGTCCCTGTGCGGGTCCGACTCCACGTTCATCGTCAGGCCGGGCAGCAGGGACGACAGATGCGCGGCCATCCGGCGGTTGGAGTACGGGCCGCCGACGCAGAACTCCGCGCGGTCCCCCAGACCCTGCCGGGCCTCGTTGTGCTGCACTATCTCCGGGCGTGCTCCGCAGTCCTTGATCAGGGCGGAGAGTTCGAGGAGCGCGGAGACGTCGACGTTGTGCACGGCTCCCTCGCTGCCCGCCTTGCGGTTCACCACGAGCAGGCACTCGGAGCCGTCGCGCAGCCCGAAGAACGCCTGCTTGCGCCGGAGCTTGCGGCGCCACAGATACGTCCGGGTCAGCCAGCCCAGCGAGGCGCTGACCCCGGTCGCCAGGACGCCGAGCACGACGTTGCGCAGGTCTTCGTTCATGGGCGCGCATGGTAGCGGTACGACGCACCGTTGTTCGAGGCGGTCCTGACGAGAAGGCGGGACGGAAGTTACGCTGCGCGGACGGCCGTTGACTGGAGGTACAAGTGCGACGCTCCACCGCTCGGAAGGTCTCCCTGCTCGCCGTCGCCGTGACGGTGCTCTCGCTGGGCGCGGCGGCGCCACCGACCGGTACCGGCCCGAAACCACCCGTCAAGGAGCCCGTGGCCGTCGGCCACGGCGGCGCCGTGGCCAGCGTCGACGCCGACGCCTCCGCCGCCGGCATCGAGGTCCTCCGCAAGGGCGGCAACGCCGTCGACGCGGCGGTCGCGGTGGCCGCCGCCCTGGGTGTCACCGAGCCGTACTCCGCGGGCATCGGCGGAGGCGGCTACTTCGTCCACTACGACGCCAGGACCCGCACCGTACGGACGATCGACGGCCGGGAGACCGCGCCCGCGTCGGCGGGACCCGACCTGTTCCTGGAGAACGGCAAGCCCATCCCCTTCGAGGAGGGCATGACCAGCGGCCGGGGCGTCGGCACGCCCGGCACCCCGGCGACCTGGAAGACCGCGCTCGACGCCTGGGGCAGCAAGCCCCTGCGAACGCTCCTCGAACCGGCCGAACGGCTCGCCCGCGACGGATTCACCGTCGACGCCACCTTCCGCGCCCAGACGGCCGCCAACGAAGCCCGCTTCCGCGACTTCCCGGCCTCCTCGAAACTCTTCCTGCCGGGCGGGCGACTTCCCGTGGTGGGATCGACGTTCAAGAACCCCGACCTCGCCCGTACGTACGACAAGCTGGGCCGGGAGGGCGTCGGCGCGCTCTACCGGGGCCCGCTGGCCCGGGACGTCGTGAACACGGTGCGCAAGCCCCCGGTCCGGGAGGGCGCCACCCGGGTGGTCCGCTCCGGCGACCTGACGGAGCGTGACCTCGCGACGTACGAGACCGTGAACAGAAGGCCCACGAAGGTTTCCTACCGCGGCCTCGACGTCTACGGCATGGCGCCCTCGTCGTCGGGCGGCACGACCGTCGGGGAGGCGCTCAACATCCTGGAGCGGACGGACCTCTCCGCCGCCTCGCAGGCCGGCTATCTGCACCGGTTCGTCGAGGCGAGCCGGATCGCCTTCGCCGACCGGGGCCGCTGGGTCGGCGACCCGGCCTTCGAGGACGTGCCCACCCGCGAGCTGCTCTCCCAGCGGTTCGCCGACTCCCGCGGGTGCCTGATCCGCGACGACGCCGTGCTGACCAGCCCGCTCGCGCCGGGGGACCCGCGCGATCCGGCGGACTGCGCGAGCGGCGGGACGGCGGCCCCGACGACCTACGAGGGCGAGAACACCACGCACCTGACGGTCGCCGACAAGTGGGGCAACGTCGTCGCGTACACGCTCACGATCGAGTCGACGGGCGGCAGCGGGATCACCGTCCCGGGGCGCGGCTTCCTGCTCAACAACGAGCTGACCGACTTCTCCTTCGCCCCGGCGAACCCGGCCGTCCACGACCCGAACCTGCCGGGACCGGCGAAGCGGCCCCGCTCCTCGATGTCCCCGACGATCGTGCTCGACGGACACGGGCGGCCGGTGCTCGCGCTGGGCTCCCCGGGCGGAGCCACCATCATCACCACCGTGCTCCAGACGCTGACCGGGGTCGTGGACCGGGGCCTGCCGCTCGTCGACGCCATCGCGGCCCCGCGCGCCAGCCAGCGGAACCAGGCGACGACGGAGCTGGAGCCGGGGCTCTGGAACAGCCCGCTGAGGGGCGAGCTGGAGGCGATCGGCCACGGCTTCCGGCAGAACCCGGAGATCGGCGCGGCGACGGGCGTCCAGCGGCTGCCCGACGGGCGCTGGGTCGCCGCGGCGGAGACCCAGCGTCGGGGCGGCGGCTCGGCGATGGTCGTACGGCCGGCGCCGTAGCACCTCGCGCCGTAGCACCTCGCGCCGTAGCACCTCGCGTCGAGCGCACGAGCGGGCGAGCGGGCGAGCGGGCGAGCGCACGAGCGCACGAGCGGGCGGCGCCGGGGCTGAGGGGCGGGCCGGGGCGAGGCCGGGGCGGTTCCCCGGTCTCGCCCCGCCCCGCGCCTACAACGCGGTGAGAACGCGCGGCCCGTCGTCGGTGATCGCGACCGTGTGTTCCG
Source organism: Streptomyces sp. NPDC029139 (assembly GCF_055564335.1). Taxonomy (NCBI): domain Bacteria; kingdom Bacillati; phylum Actinomycetota; class Actinomycetes; order Kitasatosporales; family Streptomycetaceae; genus Streptomyces; species Streptomyces sp. NPDC029139. The sequence goes on from NZ_JBVHWN010000008.1 coordinate 103,392, forward strand.
CATGGGCCGCGCGGGAGCCGTCCATGGTGCGGATCGTCCAGCCGTCCCGCGCCGTGTAGTGGTCGTCCCCGCCCCCGCCGATCAGCATCGGCTCGATGGCGAGGACCATCCCGTGACGCAGGGGCATTCCCCGGCCGTGACGTCCCTCGTTGGGGACGCCCGGGTCCTCGTGCATGGCGCGGCCGATGCCGTGGCCGCCGAAGCCGTCCGGGATGCCGTAGCCCGCGCCCCGGCAGACCCGGCCGATCGCGTGCGCGATGTCGCCGATGCGGTTGCCGACGACGGCGGCGCCGATGCCTGCCTCCAGGGCGGCGAACGCCGTGTCGATCAGCCGGGTGTCCTCGGGACGGGCCCGGCCCACCGTGAAACTGATCGCGGAGTCGCCCGCCCAGCCGCCGAGGAGCGCCCCGCAGTCGGCCGAGACGAGGTCGCCGTCGGCGAGGCGCCGGTCGTCCGGGATGCCGTGCACGATCGCGTCGTTCACCGAGAGGCACACGACCGCGGGGAAGGGCACCGGCGCCCAGTCGGGGCGGTAGCCCAGGAATGGCGACTCCGCCCCCGCCGCCGCCAGGACCTCCCGGGCCGTCCTGTCCAGTTCCCTGAGGCTGACGCCGGGCGCCGCCTTCTCCCGTACGGCCGCCAGCGCCTCGGCGACCACCCGTCCCGCGACCCTCATGGCCTGTACGGACTCGTTCGTCTTGATCTCCACCATTCCCATTACTATACCGGTATTAGAATGGGCGTCATGGTGCGTACACCCCTGACCCCCGAAGAGCGCGAGCGCGGCGAGCGGCTCGGCCTGCTCCTGCGCGAAGCCCGCGGCGACCGGTCCATGGTCGAGATCGCCGCGGCCGCCGGCCTCTCCGCCGAGACCCTCCGCAAGATCGAGACCGGCCGGGCCCCGACCCCCGCCTTCTTCACCGTGGCGGCGCTGGCGGGAGTGCTGGACCTCTCCATGGACGAGATCGTCACGCGCTGCGCGCCGGTGCCCGTCCGAGCGGGCGGGGCGCGGGACTCCGGGAGGGCGCGGATAGTCTCGGCCGCATGATGCCCGAGGAACTGCGGCGCGGCCGCTATGTCAGCCTGACCACCTTCCGCAGGAACGGCACCGGAGTGGCGACCCCGGTCTGGTACGCGATGGAGGGTGACGTGCTGTACGCGTGGACCCGCAGCGACTCCTGGAAGGTCAAGCGGTTGCGGAACGACCCGCGCGTCGTGGTCGCGGTCTGCGACGTGCGCGGCAAGGTCGCGGAGGGCGCGGCGTCCGTGGAGGGGGCCGGGCGGCTCCTGGAGGGGGAGGAGCTGCGCCGGGTGCGCAAGCTGCTCGGGCGGAAGTACACCTGGCAGTTCTGGCTCGTGGACTGGCCGGCCATGATCGCCCGCCTCGGCAAGCGGCCGCACACGGGGATAGCGGTGACGTTCTGAGCTCTTCGCCGCCGCATGAAAACAGCCTGTAGCCGTCCCGTAACACGACTGGGGTCGAATGCCTGCGGACCGGAAGGTTCCAGTCGAGTGCGCGGATGGTGCGGGCGATATGACGGTGTATCAACTCCCGGCGGAAGTGGGCGCTTTCGCGCACTTCCTCAGAGAACTGACGGCCCGCCTGGAGCCGGGCGGAGGGTGGTACGCGATCTTCGCGAGCCGGGACCCGGAGGGTCTTCGGGCCTGCTTGGACGGCGTGGAGATCCTGCCCTGGGACGTCGTCGCGTCGCTGCTCCAGGACCTGGGGGAGAGCGATCCCGGCCCGTGGACGGCCAGGGGCAGGGAGCTGCACGCGGCGGCGGCCGCGGCCCACGACCGGCGGCCCGGCGGGGCGGAGGCGCTGCGCGAGCGCCGGGAGGTGATGGAGCGGGAACGGCGGCACGCCGAGGCCCGTTCCCACGAGCTCGGCGCCCGGCTGCGCGGGGCCCCCGACGGCCCGGAGGCCGCGCGGCTGGGCGCCGAACTGGCCTGGATCCAGGACGACCACAGCCGTGCCACGGCTCGCGTCGCGGAACTGACGGCGCGTCTCGCGGCGTTCGGTCGTGCGAACGAATCCTCGTCCGCCCCCTCGTCCGCGCCCGCCCCTTCCTCCGCACCCGCCCCTTCCTCCGCGCCCGCCCCTTCCTCCGCGCCCGCCTCCTCGTCCGCGCCCGCCTCCTCGTCGGCTCCTTCCTCCGCGCCCGCCCCGGTGGTCAGGCGGCGGCCCCGGGGGGCCCGGTACGCGTGGATGGACGAGGTCGAGGAGACCCAGCAGGCCGTCCCCGTACCGGAACTTCCCGTGGCCGGGCCGGCGGCTCCGCGCGGTGCCCGGTTCGGCGGCGCCGAGGCGTCCATCGCCCCCGTGCCCCGCGCGGCCCCGCGGGAGGTCTCGCCGGAGGCCGCCCGCGCCGCCGGGAACGCGGTGTACGCGCTACGGCGGCTGCGCGCCCAGGGGCGCAGCGGGGAGGCGCACGCCCTGCTCTGCGAGGCCGTCGCCGGCCCGCCGGACTGGCTCCCCGCCCTCGCGACGGAACTGCACCGCGCGGGCCTCGGCGCCGACTGGTCCACCCTGCTGTGGGAAGCGGCCTCCCTCCCGCCCGGCCGGCTCGCCGCCGTCGCCGGGGCGCTCGCCGACGCCGGCAGGCCCGAGGACTGCGACGAGCTGCTGCGTCAAGGGGTGGCCCGCCCGGTGGAGGAGCTGGCCGGGGCGTGCGGCGCCCTGCGCGCCGAGGGTCACCACCGCGAGGCGCACGCCCTGCTCACCGCCTTCGTCCGGGTCCGCACCCCCGAGGACGCCGCCCGGTTGGCGGCGGCCGACCCCCACGGCCTCGTCCCCCAACTCCTCGCGGCCGCCCGCTCGGTGTCCCCGACCCGTGAACGGGGCCTGCTCCACGCCCTGCGCGTCGCGGGCCTCGGCGGCGCCTGACGGGCCGGAGCCCGGAGGTCCGGAGCCGAGAGGCTGCGGCCGGGTCGTGCCCGAGCCGCTCAGCCCGCGCTCCTCTCTCCCGCACGCGCCTGCCACTCGCGCCCGATCCCCTTGATGAGCGCGGGATAGACGCCCAGGTAGCGGAACGGCTTGATGAAGGCCATGTACACGGCTCCGACCACGCCGTTCGACTTCACCAGGACCGCCATCTGGCCGCGGTGACCGCCCTGCCCGTCGGGGACCCAGCCGATGTGCATCAGTCCGTGCACCGTCCGGTTCCCCATCTCGGCGACCCACTCGTCGTGCGTCTGGTAGACGGAGGTGAAGGGAACGGTCGTGAGGTCGGGGCCGCGCGGGCCCTCGCGCAGGTCGGCGGGCAGCCGGTCGCGCAGGGTAGCCACCCGGCCGCCCACGCCGGAATCGGGCCTGTCCCAGCCGAGCAGCTTCCCGAGCTTCCAGCGGATGGCGAAGAGGAGGCGCGGAACGGGGGAGGAGATCGGCCCGTCGTGCCTGCCGTCGTCCTCGGTCGCGAACTGCTCCACGAGGAGCGCGAGGTCGTCCGGTCCACCGGGGGTGGGCAGCGCCCACACGTCCTCCAGGCGGAAGTCGGGCGCGATCTCGTGGATGCGCCAGGGACGGGAGGTGTGGGCGGTGCTGGGGAGTCTCATGGCCGGGCCCCTATCTATACGATGCCGTACAGAACAAGCTAACACCCGTCTATACGGCACCGTATAGAGCCTGGGCTCCGTGAGAGGAGACACATCATGGGCGTGACCCGCACGCCGCGCGCCACCTGGATCGACGAGGGACTGCGCGCCCTTGCCGCCGGGGGCCCGGAGGCCGTCCGGATCGAAGCGCTCGCGCAGGCGCTCGGTGTCAGCAAGGGTGGCTTCTACGGCTACTTCCGCAATCGTGGCGCTCTGCTCGACGAGATGCTCGACACCTGGGAGCGGGAGGTCGGCGAGGCGGTGATCGAGCAGGTCGAGAGTGGCGGCGGGGACGGACGGGCCCGTCTGGACCGGCTGTTCGACATCGTCGCGGCGCTCGACGGGCCGGCGACCGGCACGTCCGTCGACCTCGCGGTCCGCGAGTGGGCCCGCCGTGACGAGTCCGTCGCGCAGCGGCTCCGCCGCACCGACAACCGGCGCATGGAGTATCTGCGCTCGCTGTTCCGCGACTTCTGCCCCGACGAGGACGACGTCGAGGCGCGCTGTCTGGTCACCTTCTCGATGCGCATCGGCACCCATCTGATCGCCGCCGACCACGCGGGCCGCACTCGCGCCGAGGTGATGGAGCCGATCCGGACGTGGCTCCTGCGGTAGCCGCCGCTCCCGCGGTGGCGGCTTTTCCGAGGGGCCCGAGGGCCGGATCGGAACGTACCGGAGTGCACCCGCCCGTGTCGGTACGTGTCCGACGTGGACCACTCGGGTATGAAACATGATCGACTCCGGCGGTTCACGGCGGTGGTCTTGCTCCGGGATGTGACGGGGCTTACGTTCTCCTCCTACGCACCGCGTCTACGTGCGTAGAGGCTCTCTGACGCCGTGCCGAAGGAGCAGCTCATGACCGACGTCGTACGTGCCGCACTCGTCCAGGCGACCTGGACCGGCGACACCGAATCCATGATCGCCAAGCATGAGGAACACGCCCGTGAGGCGGCCCGGCAGGGCGCCAAGGTCATCGGCTTCCAGGAGGTGTTCAACGCCCCCTACTTCTGCCAGGTGCAGGACCCGGAGCACTACCGCTGGGCCGAGCCCGTCCCGGACGGCCCGACCGTCACCAGGATGCGCGAGCTGGCCCGCGAGACCGGCATGGTGATCGTCGTCCCCGTCTTCGAGATCGAGGACTCCGGCTTCTACTACAACACCGCCGCCGTCATCGACGCCGACGGCTCCTACCTCGGCAAGTACCGCAAGCACCACATCCCCCAGGTCAAGGGCTTCTGGGAGAAGTACTACTTCCGCCCCGGCAACATGGGCTGGCCGGTCTTCGACACCGCCGTCGGCAAGGTCGGCGTCTACATCTGCTACGACCGCCACTTCCCTGAGGGCTGGCGCCAACTGGGACTCAGCGGCGCCCAGTTGGTGTACAACCCGTCCGCGACCCACCGCGGCCTCTCCTCCCACCTCTGGCAGCTGGAACAGCCCGCCGCCGCCGTCGCCAACGAGTACTTCATCGCCGCCATCAACCGCGTCGGCGTGGAGGAGTACGGCGACAACGACTTCTACGGCACCAGCTACTTCGTCGACCCCCGCGGCCGGTTCGTCGGCGAGGTCGCCTCCGACAAGGCCGAGGAACTCGTCGTACGCGACCTCGACTTCGACCTCATCGACCAGGTCCGGCAGCAGTGGGCCTTCTACCGAGACCGCCGCCCCGACGCCTACGACGGGCTGGTGCAGCCGTGAGCAGCCTCCACGACCGCCACCGCGCCGTCATCCCCGACTGGGTCGCCCTCTACTACAAGGACCCGCTCGAGATCATCCACGGCGAGGGCCGCCACGTCTGGGACGCCGACGGGAACCGGTACCTCGACTTCTTCGGCGGCATCCTCACCACCATGACCGCCCACGCCCTGCCCGAGGTCACCAAGGCCGTCGCCGAGCAGGCCGGCCGGATCATCCACTCCTCGACGCTCTACCTCAACCGCCCCATGGTCGAGCTCGCCGAGCGCATCGCCGCCCTCTCCGGCATCCCCGACGCCCGCGTCTTCTTCACGACCTCCGGCACCGAGGCCAACGACACGGCCCTGCTCCTGGCCACCACGTACCGCCGCTCGAACCAGATCCTGGCGATGCGCAACAGCTACCACGGCCGCTCCTTCTCCACCGTCGGCATCACCGGCAACCGCTCCTGGTCCCCGACGAGCCTCTCCCCGCTCCAGACCCTGTACGTGCACGGCGGCGTCCGCACCCGCGGCCCCTACGCCCAGTACAGCGACGAGCGGTTCATCGACGCCTGCGTGGCCGACCTCGAGGACCTCCTCGGTCACACCCGGGACGTCGCCGCGCTCATCGCCGAACCCGTCCAGGGCGTCGGCGGCTTCACCTCCCCGCCCGACGGCCTCTACGCCGCCTTCCGCCGCGTCCTGGCCCGGCACGGCATCCTGTGGATCACCGACGAGGTGCAGACCGGCTGGGGGCGCACCGGCGACCACTTCTGGGGCTGGCAGGCCCACGCCCAGGCGGGCCCGCCCGACATCCTCACCTTCGCCAAGGGCATCGGCAACGGCATGTCCGTCGGCGGAGTCGTCGCCCGCGCCGAGATCATGAACTGCCTCGACGCCAACTCGATCTCCACCTTCGGCGGCTCGCCCGTCACCATGGCCGCCGGCCTCGCCAACCTCGGCCATCTGCTGGAGCACGACCTCCAGGGCAACGCCCGCCGCGTCGGCGGCCTGCTGATCGAGCGGCTGCGCGCCGCCGGCGCGGGCATCGAGGCGGTACGGGAGGTCCGCGGCCGCGGCCTGATGATCGGCATCGAGCTGACCCGGCCCGGCACCGACGAGCCCGACCCGGCGGCGGCAGCGGCCGTCCTGGAGGCCGCCCGCGAGAACGGCCTGCTCATCGGCAAGGGCGGCGGCCACAACACCAGCGCCCTGCGCATCGCCCCACCGCTCTCGCTCACCGTGGCCGAGGCCGAAGAGGGCGCCGCCCTTCTCGAAGAGGTTCTGCGCGCCCTGTAGTTCACCGCCTTCAGCCAGGGGGACACCCGTGAGCACCCGCACCCTCATCCGCGGCGGCCTGGTCATCACCGCCGCCGACGAGATCCACGCCGACATCCTGATCGAGGACGGCAGGATCGCCGCGCTCGCCGCGCACGGCTCCGACGCCGCCGCCGGCTGGACCGCCGAGCGCACCATCGACGCCACCGACCGCTACGTCATCCCGGGCGGCGTCGACGCGCACACGCACATGGAGCTGCCGTTCGGCGGCACCTCCGCCTCCGACACCTTCGAGACCGGCACGCGGGCCGCGGCCTGGGGCGGCACCACGACCATCATCGACTTCGCCGTGCAGACCGTCGGCCACTCCCTGCGCGAAGGACTCGACACCTGGTACGAGAAGGCCGACGGCGTCTGCGCCGTCGACTACGGCTTCCACATGATCCTCTCCGACGTGAACGAGCACACGCTCAAGGAGATGGACAGACTGGTGCAGGAGGGCGTCTCCTCCTTCAAGCTCTTCATGGCCTACCCCGGTGTCTTCTACAGCGACGACGGGCGGATCCTGCGCGCGATGCAGCGTTCCGCCGACAACGGCGGGCTGATCATGATGCACGCCGAGAACGGCATCGCGATCGACGTTCTGGTCGAACAGGCCCTCGCCCGCGGCGAGACCGACCCCCGCCACCACGGCGAGGTCCGCAAGGTCCTGCTGGAGGCCGAGGCCACCCACCGCGCCATCCAGCTCGCCCGGGTCGCCGGTGCCCCGCTCTACGTCGTCCACGTCTCCGCGGACGAGGCGGTACGGGAGCTCGCCGCCGCCCGCGACCTGGGGCTCCCCGTCTTCGGCGAGACCTGCCCGCAGTACCTCTTCCTCTCCACCGACAACCTGGCCGAGCCCGGCTTCGAGGGCGCCAAGTACGTCTGCTCGACGCCCCTGCGGCCGAAGGAGCACCAGGAGGCGCTCTGGCGCGGCCTGCGGACCAACGACCTCCAGGTCGTCTCCACCGACCACTGCCCGTTCTGCTTCACGGGCCAGAAGGAACTGGGCCGAGGCGACTTCTCGAAGATCCCCAACGGCCTGCCCGGTGTGGAGAACCGCATGGACCTCCTCCACCAGGCCGTCGTCGACGGCCACATCAGCCGCCGTCGCTGGATCGAGATCGCCTGCGCGACCCCGGCCCGGATGTTCGGGCTCTACCCGCAGAAGGGCACCCTCGCCCCCGGCGCCGACGCCGACGTCGTCATCTACGACCCGCACGTCCGCCAGACCCTGTCGGTGGACACCCACCACATGAACGTCGACTACTCCGCATACGAGGGGAAGACCGTCACCGGCCAGGTCGAGACGGTGCTCTCGCGGGGCGAACTCGTCATCGACCACCGGAAGTTCACCGGCCGTGCCGGACACGGCGTCTTCACCCCCCGAGCCACCTGCCAGTACCTGAACTAGGAGAACGACGTGGACTTCGGACTCGTTCTGCAGACCGACCCGCCCGCCTCGGCCGTCGTCGGGCTGATGCGCCGGGCGGAGCGCAACGGATTCCGCTACGGCTGGACCTTCGACTCGGCCGTGCTCTGGCAGGAGCCCTTCGTCATCTACAGCCGCATCCTGGAGCACACCACCAAGCTGCACGTCGGCCCGATGGTCACCAACCCGGGCACCCGGACCTGGGAGGTGACCGCCTCCACCTTCGCCACCCTCAACGACATGTACGGCAACCGGACCGTCTGCGGCATCGGCCGCGGCGACTCCGCGATGCGCGTGGCCGGCCGCAAGCCCAACACCCTGGCCCGGCTGGGGGAGGCCATCGACGTCATCCGCGACCTCGCCGAGGGACGCGAGGCGGCCGTGGACGGCAACCCGATCCGCATCCCGTGGGTACGGGACGGGAAACTGCCGGTCTGGATGGCCGCCTACGGTCCGAAGGCACTGGCGCTCGCGGGGCAGAAGGCCGACGGCTTCATCCTCCAGCTCGCCGACCCCTTCCTCACCGAGTGGATGGTCAAGGCCGTCCGCCAGGCCGCCACCGACGCCGGCCGGGACCCCGACGCGCTCACCATCTGCGTGGCCGCGCCGGCGTACGTCGGCGACGACCTGGCGCACGCCCGCGAGCAGTGCCGCTGGTTCGGCGGGATGGTCGGCAACCACGTCGCGGACCTGGTCGCCAAGTACGGGGAGCGCTCCGACCTGGTCCCGGCCGAGCTCACCGCGTACATCAAGGACCGGCACGGCTACGACTACAGCCACCACGGCCGGGCCGACAATCCCTCCACCGACTTCGTCCCCGACGAGATCGTCGACCGCTTCTGCCTGCTCGGCCCGGCCGAGGCCCACATCGAGAAGCTGCGGAGGCTGCGGGAGCTGGGCGTGGACCAGTTCGCCGTCTACGCCATGCACGACAACCGCGAGGGCACCATCGACGCCTACGGCGAGGAGATCATCCCGGCGATCAACGCCTGACGTCCGCTCCGAACGACGAACCCCCCACGCCCCGCACGGCCCCGTTCCGTCCCCGAGCACCCCTCCCGAAGAAGGGGCACACCGTCATGACCGCCACCACCCCGGCGGGGAGACCCGCCATATCCGACGGCCGTGTCGAGCTTCCGCCCGGCACGGCCCCCGCCGACCCCCGGTTCGTCAACGACGACCTGCTGCCCGTCCCCGTCGAGCGGCGCCGCTGGACCACGTACAACTTCGCCGCGCTGTGGGTCGGCATGGCCCACAACATTCCGTCGTGGCTCCTCGCCTCCGGTCTCGTCGCCCTCGGCATGGACTGGAAGCAGGCCGTCCTCACCATCGCGCTGGCCAATGTCATCGTGCTCCTGCCGATGCTCCTGACCGGGCACGCCGGCCCCAAGTACGGCATCCCGTTCCCCGTCCTGGCGCGCGCCTCCTTCGGACTGCGCGGCGCCAACCTCCCCGCGCTCATCCGCGCCGCCGTCGCCTGTGCGTGGTTCGGCATCCAGACCTGGATCGGTGGCCAGGGCATCTTCATCCTGCTGGACAAGGTCTTCGGCGGCTGGGCCGAGGCGGCCCGGGTCGGCGGCCAGCCGTGGACGCTCTGGCTCTGCTTCGTGCTCTTCTGGATCCTCGAACTCGCCATCATCTACCGGGGGATGGAGGCGCTGCGCCGCTTCGAGAACTGGGCCGCGCCCTTCGTCATCGTCGGCGCGCTCGTGCTGCTGGTCTGGATCGCCGTCAAGGCGGGCGGATTCGGCCCGCTGCTCGACCAGCCGTCGAAGCTGGGCTGGGGAGCCGACTTCTGGCCGGTGTTCTTCCCCTCCCTCATGGGGATGATCGCCTTCTGGTCGACGTTGTCGCTGAACATCCCGGACTTCACCCGCTTCGGGGCGGGTCAGCGGGCCCAGATCTGGGGACAGACGCTTGGGCTGCCGACGACGATGACACTGTTCGCGCTGCTCTCCGTCCTCGTCACCTCCGGCTCGCAGGCGGTGTACGGAGCGCCCGTCTGGGACCCGGTCGCGCTCGCCGCGAAGGCGGACAACGTCTTCGGCCTGCTCTTCGCCCTGGTGACCGTGCTCGTCGCCACGATCTCGGTGAACATCGCGGCGAACGTCGTCTCACCGGCGTACGACCTCGCCAACCTCGCGCCGAAGATCGTCAACTTCCGTACGGGCGCGCTGATCACCGGCGTCGTGGGCGTCCTGATCATGCCGTGGAAGCTGACCGAGACGCCCGAGCTGTACATCTTCACCTGGCTCGGACTGGTCGGCGGCCTCCTCGGGACGGTGGCCGGTATCCTCATCGCCGACTACTGGATCGTCCGCCGGACCGTCCTCGACCTGCCCGGGCTCTACCGGCCGGACGGCCCGTACTGGTACGCGGGAGGCTGGAACCCGGCCGCCGTCCTCGCCTTCGCCGTGGGCGGCGTCCTGGCGGTCGGCGGTTCCCACTCGGCTCCCGGAAAGGGCCCCTTCCCGGAGGACGGGCTCGTCCCCTTCCTGAGGCCGCTCGCCGACTACGGCTGGGCCGTGGGCCTCGCCGCCTCGCTGCTGCTCTACACGGCCCTCATGGCGGGGCGACGCAGAGCCTAGGCGCCGGGATCAGGGGCCCAGCCGGGTACGTGTTCCGCCGCTGTCGCCTCCCAGGCGGCCGCGCCGCCGGCCAGCGGCCAGGCCCGGGTGAGGTCGGGGGCGAGGGTGATGCTCCGGAGGTCGTCCGCGAGCCGGCCTCCCGCGGCGGCCGCGTGCACCGTCGCGAGCGGGCCTTCGAGCGCGGCCATCCGCTTCTCGTACTCCAGGACCGGACGCTCGGCGCAGAGGGCGATCCAGCGCTCGTCCACCGCCCGGGACAGGATCATGACGGGCGGGCGGCCCCCCTCGGCGAGCGCGGCGGTCAGCCGGTCGTGGCCGTCCAGCACGACAGGCGAGTTGAGGCCGCTGATCCACCAGGCGAGGACCGGTGGAAGCACGCCCTCGCGGTACTGGCGGCGGTACGCCTTCACACGGGGCGCCTCCGGGTGCGAGAGCGCCCGCAGCGGCAGCAGATCGCGGGCGTCCTCCACCGGGTCGCCGTAGCCGAACCAGGTGAGATGGCCCCGATCGGGGTCGTGGGAAAGGAGCTTCGGCCAGTTGCCGTCCACGAACCAGCGGCGGGCATCGGGTGCGAGCTGCCAATCCCCTTCGTGCAGCGGGCCGTCCGAACACTCCCGCAAGGCGCTCTCGGCGTACGCCGCCCAGCGCTCGGTCCACTCCTTGGAGCCGGGAGCGGCGAACTCCGCGAAGGCTCGGGCCTGTTCGGCCCGCAGGGGCGGGAGCGGGGAGACGTGATGTCCGGTCCTGGCGTAGTGCACGCCCCGGTGGGTGGCCCGCTGCCGGGCGAAGAGCACGGGGACGCCGGACCGCACCAGCAACAGCCGGCCCCCGTCGGCGCACTCCATCCGCAGGCCCGGTCGCACCGGCCGTTCGACACGCATCCGGCGAGCCTACGGCACCCGGGCCGTCCACTCCCGGGTCGAAAACTTCACCGTGGCCAGCTCCTGGGCCCGGGCCATCTCCTCCTCCGTCACCCGGCCCTCCGCCAGGCCGTACCGGTCCCGGAAGGAGGCGATCATCCGCTCGATCACCGCCTCGCGCGGCAGACCCGTCTGCCGGCGCAGCGGATCGACCCGCTTCTTCGCGCTCTTCGTGCCCTTGTCGGAGACCTTCTCGCGGCCGATCCGCAGGACCTCCGTCATCTTGTCGGCGTCGATGTCGTACGCCATCGTCACGTGGTGCAGGACCGCGCCCTCGCCCGTCACCAGCCGCTTCTGGGCGGCGCCCGCGATCTTCCCGGCCTCCGTGGCGATGTCGTTCAGCGGCTGGTACCACGCCTTGACGCCCATGTCGCCGAGCGCGCCGAGCACCCAGTCGTCCAGATAGGCGTAACTGTCGCCGAAGGACAGCCCCTGCACCAGGGCGTCGGGGACAGAGAGCGAGTACGTGATGGTGTTGCCCGGTTCGACGAACATCGCGCCGCCGCCGCTGATCCGGCGGACCACCCCGAAGCCGTGCCGCTCGGCCGCCTCCGGATCCACCTCGTTGCGCAGGGACTGGAAGCTTCCGATCACCACGGCCGGCGCTCCCCACTCCCAGACCCGCAGGGTCGCCGGGCGGCGGCCGGCCGCGACCTCGGCCGTGAGGACCTCGTCGAGGGCCATGTGCAGGGCGGGGGACTGCGGCGGCTCGTGGATCAGCTGCCAGTCGTAGTCGGTCCAGTCCGTCGCGTGGGCGAGGGCCCGGCGGACCGCGACCCCGATGCCCTCGGTCGTCAGTCCGTACATCTCCGTGCCGGGCGGCAGCGCCGCGTCGATCCGGGCCGCGAGCCCCGACGCGTCGGTGTCGACCGGAGCGCCCTCCAGCGCGCGGTCGATGGCCAGGATCGCCTCGTCCGGTTCCAGGAAGAAGTCCCCCGCGACACGGACGTCCGCGAGAACGCCGTCGCGTGCCTCCAGATCGACGACCACCAGCTTTCCGCCCGGAACCTTGTACTCGCCGTGCACGGACCCTCCCTCGCCCCGTTTCCCCGTAAGGGGTGAACCGGTCCAAAGCGTACTCTGCGGGGAAACGGAGGGTGACACCTTCCGCACCCCGCTGTCAGCCCACCGTGCTTAGCTGGACGCATGATCGATGACGACTTCCTTGAGCACGTCCTCGCCGGTGGTACGACCGAGGTGGAGGAGGCGGTCCGCAAGGCGGCCGCCGCCGAGATCACGCCGCGCTTCCGGCAGCTCGCCGCGCACGAGATCGTCGAGAAGAAGGGGCCGCACGACCTGGTGACGGTCGCCGACCGCGCCGCGGAGGCGCATCTGACCCGGTCCCTGACCGCGCTGCTGCCCGGCTCCGTGGTCGTCGGTGAGGAGTCCGTGCACGCCGACCCGGCGGTCTACGAGGCGCTGCAGGGCGACGCCCCGGTCTGGATCGTCGACCCCGTCGACGGCACCCGCCAGTTCGTGCACGGAGACCCCGGCTTCTGCACGCTGGTCGCGCTCGCCCGGCGCGGCGAGCTGCTCGCCTCCTGGACCTTCGCGCCCGCCCGGGAGCAGATGGCGGTCGCGGTGCGCGGCCGCGGCGCCACGCTCGACGGCGAGCCGATACGGGCCGGTTCGCCCACGCCCGGGGCGGACCTGGTGGTCGCCACGTCCCACCCCGACTACACCACGGAGGACCAGAAGCGCGCCCTGCTCGGCCTGAACACCGAGGGAGTCCGCCCGCGCCCCTGCGGCTCGGCGGGACTCGAGTACCTGGACGTGGCCCGGGGTGTCCTCGACGGCGTCGCCTTCTCATGGGAGTACGCCTGGGACCACGCGGCCGGACTGCTTCTCGTGACCGAGGCGGGCGGCGCGCACACGACGCTCGCCGGCGAGCCCTTCCGTATCACCGGAGGCAACGCGCTGCCCTTCACGGCGGCCCGTGACGAGGCCACCGCCGACCGGATCCGGACACTGCTGCGGGGGCGGTGAAGGCGGCCTGGCACCAGGAATATCCTGGGAGCCTTGGCCATCGGCTGACGAAGGAGTCCGAAGGTGCCGTCGATGCTCGATGCCGTCGTCGTGGGGGCGGGGCCCAACGGACTGACCGCCGCCGTGGAGCTCGCCCGGCGGGGCTTCTCCGTCGCCGTGTTCGAGGCGAAGTCCACCGTGGGCGGGGGCGCGAGGACCGAGGAGCTGACCCTCCCCGGCTTCCTCCACGACCCCTGTTCCGCCGTGCACCCGCTGGGGGCCGGCTCGCCCGTCTTCAAGACGATGCCGCTGGACCGGTACGGACTGGAATGGCTGCACCCGGACCTGCCCATGGCCCACCCCTGGGACGACGGCACTGCCGCCGTGCTCTCCCGCTCCGTCGCCGAGACCGCCGCCTCCTTCGGGCCCCGCGACGCCGGCACGTACCGTCGGCTCGTCGCCCCGTACTTCGGCAAATGGGACACCCTGGCACGGGACTTCATGTCGCTGCCGCTGACCGCGCTGCCCCGGGACCCGGTCACGCTCGCCCGGTTCGGCCTCGACGGCCTGCCGCCCTCGACCTGGCTCATGCGCCGCTTCAAGGACGACAAGGCGCGCGCCCTGTTCGCCGGGCTCGTCGGTCATGTCATCGCTCCGCTGAGCGGGTTCGCCACCTCGGCGATCGGGCTGGTCTTCGCGCTGGCCGCGCACGCGGGCGGCTGGCCGATGCCGCGCGGCGGTTCCCAGGCGATCGCGGACGCCCTCGCCGCGTACCTGAAGGAGCTGGGCGGCGCGGTCCACACGGACTACGAGATCAAGCGGCTCGACGACCTGCCGCCCGCCCGCGCGTACGTCTTCGACACCTCGCCCACCGCCCTCGCCAAGATCGCCGGCTTCGGCGGCCACTACGACCGCTACCGCTACGGCGCGAGCGTCTTCAAGATCGACTACGCGATGGACGGCCCGGTGCCGTGGAAGGCGGAGGCGCCCCGCCGGGCCGGTACGGTCCAGATCGGCCCCACCAGCGGTGAGATCGGCGCCGCCCTGAACCAGGCATCCTCCGGCACGGCCCCCGGGACGCCCTTCCTCATCACCGCCCAGCCCAGCCTCGTGGACCCCGGCCGCGCGCCGGAGGGCAAACAGGTCTTCTGGGCCTACGGGCATGTGCCGAACGGCTGGGAAGGTGACCTCACCGATGCCGTGGAGCGCCAGATCGAGCGCTTCGCCCCCGGCTTCCGCGACCTGGTCCTCGCCCGCGCCACCGCCGGACCGCCCGAACTCGCCGCCCGGAACGCCAACTACGTGGGCGGTGACATCGCCTGCGGCGCGGCCCGCGGGCTCCAGCTGCTGCTGCGTCCCAAACTGTCGCTCCGTCCGTACGCGACACCGCACCCCGCCGTCTTCCTCTGCTCCTCGGCGACCCCGCCGGGCCCGGGCGTGCACGGCATGTCCGGCCACAACGCGGCCAAGGCGGTGTGGCGCCGCCTGCGCGCGACGCGCGACTGACCGGCGCGGGGCCGCCCGCGTATGTCCGAGGCGCCGGAGCGAGGGCGGCGCCATGATGGCCGCATGAGCGCACAGCCTTCCCTCGTCCTCGTCCGGGGAGACATCACCGAGCAGCACGTCGACGCCCTCGTCAACGCGGCCAACTCCTCCCTCCTGGGCGGAGGCGGCGTCGACGGCGCCATCCACCGCAAGGGCGGGCCCGCCGTCCTGGAGGAGTGTCGCGCTCTCCGTGCGGGGCACTACGGCCGGGGCCTGAGGACCGGCAGGGCCGTCGCCACGACGGCGGGCCGGCTCCACGCGCGCTGGGTGATCCACACCGTCGGACCCGTCTGGTCCCGCGAGGAGGACCGGTCCGGCCAACTGGCCTCGTGCTACCGGGAGTCGCTCCGCCTGGCCGACGAGCTCGGCGCGCGGACCGTCGCCTTCCCGGCCGTCTCCACCGGCGTCTACGGCTGGCCCCTGGACGACGGTGCCCGGATCGCGGTCGAGGCGGTACGCGCCACCGACACCGCCGTCGAGGAGATCAGGTTCGTCCTCTTCGACGAGGCGGCGTACGCGGCTTTCGAGGCCGCGCTGCTCTGACCGGCGCCCGTACGGCGGTCGGGAGCGCCGTCGTCGGCGCCGGGCCACGGCCCCCGCTCAGTACCTCTGGGCCTTGACGAGCTTCGGCGTGAGCGCCGGTTCGGCCGGCTCGCGGCTGATGACCAAGGGCTGGACCCGCTCGCCCGGGGCCAGGTCCTCCGCGCCCACGAACTGGGTCTCCACCACCTCGCCCGACGGGTCGACGAAGTCGATCTGGGCGGCGTAGGAGGCCGTCGCGTTCGTCTTGTTGGTGATGGTGACGACCACGGTGAGCTTGCCGCCCGTCTCGGCGCGGGGCTTGCCCACCATCCCGACCTCGTTCACGGCGTTGCCGGGTCCCTGGACGCCCTTCAGCGCGTCCGCGGCGGCCTGCCGGGACCGTTCGATCTCGGTACCGATCGACGCCTTGCGGGACGCCTCCCGCGCCGAGGCCGAGGCCGCGGCGGAAGAGGCCGCGGCCTGTGCGGACTCGACCGCGGCCGCCGCGGAGGAGGCGACGGAGGACGGCAGGAGGCCGGGGGAGAAGGAGGCCGCGTCGGGTGCGGTGGGCCGGTCGACGGACGGACTCTCGCCGTCGCCGTCCGATCCGCACGACACCAGGGCGGCAGCGCCGGCGCAGGTGAGGACGACGGCGGCCACGGCGGCCGTCAGCCGCCCACGGACCGGCCGGACCGGCGATGGGGTGTTCACGAGGGGCCCTCCCGTGCGGCCGAGCTTCCTTCACGACGCGACGGTCTCGACGTCGGCGCGGGACCCGCGCGAGGTCCACGACTCGCCATCCTTGCCCGGAATATCCCGGTTCGCGACCTGGTGGACCCGGTCAGGCACGGGCCGCCGCCGTCGGGTCCGGGCAGTCCCCCTCAGGCCCCGGGCCGGCACCGGTGGATCACGCCGGCCCCCGCGTGCCCGCGCGGGAGGGGCTGCCCGGGCGCGGATAGACCTTGGACCGCTTGACGCTGCCGAAGGCGAAGCTCGACTCGATCGACGCGATGCCCGGAATGGCGTGGATCCGGGTGCGGACGAAGACCTCGTACGCCTCCAGGCTCTCGATGACGACCCTGAGCAGGTAGTCGCTGCTGCCCGCCATCAGATAGCAGTCCTGGATGTGCTCGATCAGATCGACGTGCTCCTCGAACACGTTGACGGCCTCGGCCGTGTGGCGTTCCAGGCGGATCCGGACGAAGACGGTGATCGGGAGGCCGTAGGAGACCTGGTCCACCATGGCCGTGTAGCCGCTGATCAGGCCCGCCTCCTCGAGTCGGCGCACCCGGCGCAGACAGGGCGAGGGGGACAGCCCGATCCGGTCCGCGAGGTCCTGGTTGGACAGGCGCCCGTCCGCCTGCAGTTCGTGGATGATCCGGAAGTCCACAGCGTCCAACGTCACTCCTTGGCAGATTCTGCCCCCACGCTATGTCTGGAGGGCAGAACTGGCAATCGCCTGCCCCGCCGAAAAACGTAACCTTGCCCAGCACGGCGATGACGGGTTCGAGGGGGAGGAATCTTCGGTGAGCATGACGCGAGCGGTGGGGGCACCACCGGCGGAAGCGGTGGGGGCGCCACCGGCCGAAGCGGTGCGCCGCGCCGGTCCGCCCACGAGGCTCTCCCCGCAGGCCGTGGGGCTCCTCGCCCTCCTGCTCACCGTGGCCATCTGGGCGGCGTTCGCGCTCAGCGCCCGCGCGCTGAGCGCCTCCACCCTCCTGCCCGCCGACGCGGCCCTGTTGCGCTTCGGCGTGCCCCTCGTCGTCCTCGCGCCCGCCCTGTGGCGGCGCAGGCGCCGGCTGGCCGCCGTGCGGCCGGGCCCCGCACTCAAGATCATCTGCGGCGCGGGCGTCCCGTTCTTCCTCGCCGCCATGTACGGCGGCTCGCTCACCTCCGCCGCCTTCGTCGGGGCGATCGTCCCCGGCATGGTCCCGCTGTTCGTCTCCGCCCTCATGGTCGCGGGCGGGAAGAGCGTCCCGCGCGGCACACAAGCGGCCGGTCTCGCGCTCATCGTGGCCGGTGTCGCGGCGCTCGTCTGGCGCTCCACCACCGCGCTGGACGCGGACGTCCTGCTCGGGACCGGCACGCTCCTCGTCGCCAGCGGGCTGTGGGCCCTCTACACCGTGGGCCTGCGCGAGGTGGACCTCGACCCCATCGGGTCGATCGGCCTGCTCTGTCTGCCCTCCTTCGCCGTCGTCGCGCTCCTGGCCCTCACCGGGGCCCTGCCCACCGGCCTCGCCCGCGCGGCCGGCGGCGACATCGCGCTGTTCCTCCTCGTCCAGGGCCTCGGCGTCGGCCTGTGCGCCGGGCTGCTGTACGCGTTCGCCATCCGCCGCCTGGGACCCGAACGCAGCTCCGTCGTCGGCAGCCTCAGCCCGGTCGCCGTCGTCCTGCTCGCCGTCCCCCTTCTGGACGAGTCGCCGACCCTCCCCGTCATGGTCGGCGTCCCCCTCATCACCCTCGGCGTCGCACTCGCCAACCGGCGCCCCCGATCCAAGGTCTCCGCCCATGCTTGAGCTTCTTCCCGCCCCGCCCGTGGACCCGCTGTGGGACCTGGCCGCCGAGTTCGCGGCCGACCCGCGCCCCGAGCGCCTCAACCTCGTCCTCGGCGTCTACCGCGACGCCACCGGCGTCACCCCCGTCATGGCGGCGGTCCGGGAGGCCGAGATACGTCTGGCGGAACGGTCCGTCTCCAAGGAGTACCGCGGGCTCTCCGGCAACACGGCCTTCAACCGCGCCATGCTGTCCCTGGTCCTCGGGGAACTCGCCACCGACGGGCCGAGCGCACGGGCCACGGCGGTCCAGACCGTGGCGGGCACCGGAGCCCTGCGCCTGCTCGCCGACCTGGTGAGCCGTACCCGCCCCGGCACCACGGTGTGGATCAGCGACCCCGCGTACGTCAACCACCGCCCGATCCTGGAGGGCGCCGGGCTCACGGTCCGTACGTACGGGTACGGCACGCGCATGCTCGACGACCTGGGCGCCGCCGGCCGTGACGACGTCGTCCTGCTCCAGGGCTGCTGCCACAACCCCACCGGAGTCGACCCCTCCTTCGCCATGTGGGAGGAGCTGGCCTCGCTCGCCGGGACGAACGGCTGGGTTCCCTTCGTCGACCTGGCGTACCACGGGCTCGGTGACGGCCTCACCGCCGACCTGCGGGCGACCCGCATGCTGGTCGAACGGCTGCCCGAGGTCCTGATCGCCGTCAGCTGCTCCAAGAACTTCGGCCTCTACAGCGACCGCACCGGCTGCGCCATCGTCGTGGGCCCGTCCGCGAAGGCCCTGCGGCACGTCGAGACGGCGCTGCAGAACGCCGCGCGGACCCTTTACTCCATGCCGCCCGAGCACGGCGCCGCCGTCGTCGCCACCGTCCTGGAGGACGAGCGGCTGCGGGCGACATGGCTGGCGGAGCTCGACGGCATGCGCCACCGGATCACCGCCAACCGCGCGGACCTCGTCGCCCACCTCCGCGCGCTCGGCCGTGAGGAGCAGGCGGCGTCACTCGCCCGGCAGAAGGGCATGTTCTCGATGCTGCCGCTCACGCCGGAGCGGATGCACCGGCTGCGCGAGCGCCACGGCATCTACGGGACGACCTCGGGTCGCATCAACATCGCGGGCATCTCCGCCCACCGGATTCCGTATCTGGCCCAGGGCATCGCCGCCGTCCTGGAGGCGCCCAGGGCCATGTCGGCCGTGTGACCACGACCCCATGACGGCCGTACCGCCGGGGCGTGGTGCCGCAGCGCCCCGTTCCGACGGCTCGGCTAGGGTGATGGAGAAGGAAGGCACCCCCCGGGGTCAGGACGAAGCGTTGGACACTTTTCAGTCGCCGAGCAAGTCGCCGGAGCGGGCCCCGGCGGCCATCGGATACGCGGGTGTACTGCGCGAGCTGCTGCCGATCGCCCTGTGGCGGGAGGACGCGGACGGGTGCGTCGTGGAGTGGTCCCTGGCCGCCCAGGACCTGCTCGGCCACCGCCCGGAGGACCTCCTCGGCCGGCCGGCGACACCCATTCTGGTGCCCGACAGCAACCGGGAACTCGCCGACCAGCTGACCCGCCGCGTCCAGGCCGGCGAGACCGTCGTCGGCACCCTGCCCGTACGGCACCGCGACGGTCACCAGATCACCATGGAGATGTGGATCGTTCCCGAGGTCGATCCCCAGGGGCGCCCGGGCGCGATGCTCATCGCCGTGGAGACCTCCGAGGTCCTGCAGATGCGGGACTCGCTCGCCGCCCTCCAGAGCCTCTTCACCCAGTCGCCCATCGGCCTCGCCACCCTCGGCCCCGACCTGCGGTTCCTCCGCGTCAACGACGCCCTCGCGCGGATGAACGGCGTCTCGGCCGCCGAACACCTGGGCCGGCGGCTCACCGAGGTGGTGCCCGGGGTCAACGCGGCGGCCCTGGAGGCCACCATGCGGCAGGTCCTCGAACGCGGCGAGGCCGTCGTCGACGTGCGCCGCACCGGCCGGACCCCGGCCGACCCCGACCGCGACCGGACCTGGTCCTGCTCGTACGCCCCGCTGCTCGACGGCTCCGGCCGGCGGCTCGGTCTCATCGCCTCCCTCATCGACATCACCGAGGGCCAGCGGGCGCTCGTCGAGGCCGAACGGGCCCGCAGCCGCTTCGCGTTGCTCGCGGAGGCCGGCACCCGGATCGGCACCACCCTCGACCTGCACCGGACCGCCGAAGAGGTGGTGCAGCTCTTCGTGCCGCAGCTCGCCGACTCGGCCGACGTGCAGATGCTCGAAAGCGTCCTCGAACCGGACGAGGCGGGCGCCTCCACGCACGGACTGCTGCGCCGCCTCGCCGCCGTCTTCCCCGACCCGACCGCCCCCACCGCCCTGCTCACCCGGGGACAGACGTTCCAGATCCCGCTCGGCACCGTGTACGAGCAGGTCATCACCGACGCCCGGCCGATGAACCTCTACTACTCGGACATCCCCGCGCTCTTCCCCGATCCCCGCACCGCCCCGCTGCGCGACTACCTCGCGGCCAGCATCGGATCCGCGCGCCTCGTCCCGCTCGTCGCCCGGGGCAAGGTGCTCGGCGCCGTCACCGTCACCCGCCTGCGCGAACGCGAGCCCTTCGACGAGCAGGACTGCGTCCTCGTCGACGAACTGGTCGCCCGCGCCGCCCTGCACGTCGACAACGCCCGGATGTACACCTCCCAGCGCGAGGCAGCCCTCACGCTGCAGCGCAGCCTCACCAACAGCGCCCTGCCGAGCGTGGACGGCCTGGAGCTCACCGGCCGCTACCTCCCCGCGAGCGACCACGACGTGGGCGGCGACTGGTTCGACGTCATCGCCCTGCCCGAGGGCCGGACCGGCCTTGTCATCGGTGACGTCATGGGCCACGGCATCCACGCGGCGGCCGTCATGGGCCAGCTCCGTACAGCCGTACGCACCCTCGCCCGGCACGGCGTGCCGCCCGACCGGCTGCTCGGCTCCCTCGACGCCGTCGTCGCCGACCTGGGCGAGGACGAGATGGCCACCTGCGTCTACGCCGTCCACGATCCCGCCACCGGTGGGGTCGTCATCGCCCGGGCCGGACACCCGCCGCCCGCCGTGGCCACGGCCGACGGCTCCATCACCTTCCTGGAGGGACCGCCCGGCACCCCGCTCGGCACCGGAGGTCAGGACTTCCGGACCGAGGAACTGCGGCTGCCGCCGGGAAGCATCCTGGTGCTGTACACCGACGGCCTCATCGAGGCCCGCGACCGGGACCTCGACGAGGGCATGGCCCAGCTCGCGGGGGCGCTGCTGCACCTCGAACGGCCGCTCGGCCAGGTCTGCGACGACATCCTCGACCAGCTGCTGCCCCACGCGCCCTCGGACGACGTGGCGGTCCTCCTGGCACGCACCCCCCTGCGCTGACAGGGGCCACGGGATGTCCCGGCAGCCGGGGCGACCCGCTCACCAGGCCATGTCCTCCAGCGCGTCGAGGTCCGGCACGGGCAGCTGCGGCAGCTCCGAGTCGCCCGTCGACAGCGGCAGTTCGGCCCAGATGACCTTGCCGCGCTCGGTGTAACGGGTGCCCCACCGCTCGGCGAACTGGGCGACCAGGAACAGACCGCGGCCGCCCTCGTCCGTGGTGGCCGCGTAGCGCAGATGCGGGGCGGTGCTGCTCCCGTCGGAGATCTCGCAGATCAGCCGGCGGTCGCGGAGCAGCCGGACCCGGATGGGCTCCGCGCCGTACCGGATGGCGTTGGTGATGAGCTCGCTGAGGATCAGTTCGGCGGTGAACGCGATGCCGTCCAGCTGCCAGGCGGCGAGCTGCGCGGCGCCCGCGTTGCGGACCCGGGAGACCTCGGCCGGGTCCGCGGGCACGTCCCACTGCGCGATCCGGTCCGCCTCCAGCCGCCGCGTGTCGGCGATCAGCAGCGCGATGTCGTCGTCCGGCGCCGGCACGAGCAGCGCCGCCAGCACGTCGGCGCAAGCCTGCTCCGGGCTGCGCCCGCTCGTGCCCAGCGCCTCGGTCAACATCCGGAGACCCGTGTCGATGTCCCGGTCGCGGTCCTCCACGAGACCGTCCGTGAAGAGCACCAGCCGGCTGCCCTCCGGCAACTGCAGCTCGGCGGCCTCGAACGGCATCCCGCCCACACCCAGCGGCAGGCCCGCCGGCACCTCCGGGAACTCCACCCGGCCGTCGGGGTGCACGAGCGCGGGCCCCGGATGCCCGGCCCTGGCCATGGTGCAGCGCCCGCTCACGGGGTCGTAGACGACGTACAGACAGGTGGCGCCGGTCATCCGGTCGCTGCCCTCGCCGTCGCCGTCGATCAGGTCCTCGGACCCGGACCCGGCCCCGCTTCCCACGTCGCCGGTGTCCGGCCGGTCGATGCGGTCGATCAGTTCGTCGAGGTGGCCCAGGAGTTCGTCGGGCGGCAGGTCCAGCGTGGAGAAGTTGTGCACGGCCGTACGCAGCCGCCCCATCGTCGCCGCGGCGTGCAGACCGTGCCCGACGACATCACCGACGACCAGCGCCACCCGCGCGCCCGGCAGCGGGATCACATCGAACCAGTCGCCGCCGACCCCCGCCTTCGCCGGCAGATAGCGGAACGAGACGTCGACCGCCGACAGCTCGGGCAGGACACGGGGGAGCAGACTGCGCTGGAGCGTCACGGCCATGGCGTGCTCGCGCGTGAACCGGCGCGCGTTGTCGATGGAGACCGCGGCGCGCGCCGTCAGCTCCTCCGCGAATGTCAGGTCCTCCTCCCCGAAGGGCTCCGGGGTGTCCACCCGCCAGTAGTTGGCCATGCCCAGGACGACCCCCCGGGCGAGCAGCGGCACGGCGACGAGCGAGTGCAGCCCGTACGCCAGGGCGGCGGCCGCCCCCTCCGGGTCCTGCGCCCGCCATCCGTCGGCCTCAGCCAGCTCCGCCACCAGCACCGCGTGACCGCTGTCGAGCGCCCTCGCCATCGGGGTCGTCGGCACGACGCACCTGATCCGGTCGCCCACCGGCTGCAGCGGATGCTCGGCCCGGATGCCGCTCAGCGCCGTACGGCGCATCTCCGTGAACGATCCCGTCGGCTCCTCGCCGCGCAGCACCGGTTCCAGCAGCTCCACGGTGACGAAGTCCGCGAAGCGCGGGACGGCGACCTCCGTCAGCTCCTCGGCGGTCCGCACGATGTCCAGCGTGGTGCCGATCCCCACCCCGGCCTCGTACAGCAGTTGCAGCCGGCCCCTGGCCAGCTCGGCCCGGCCCGAGACCGTGGCGAGCTCGGTGGAGTCCCGCAGGGTCATCACGGTCCCAGTGGGCTTGCCCCGGGTCGGTTCCGTCGGGCGGACGTTGAAGGCGAGCAACCGGTCGCCCGCCAGATGCAGCTCGTCGGTCACCACCCGCCCGGACGAGAGCAGCGCGGTGGTACGGGGGTCCAGGCCCAGCTCCGTGACGTGCCGCTGCTCGGCGTCCGGCGCCAGGTCCAGCAGGCGCCGCGCCTCGTCGTTGGCGAGCAGCAGCCGGCGGTCGGCGTCGATGATGACGACGCCCTCGCGCACCGCGTGCAGGACCGCCTCGTGGTGCTCGTTGATACGGGTCATCTCCAGCGGACCCAGGCCGTGGGTCTGCCGGCGCAGGCGCCGGCTCACCAGCGCGGCGCCGCCCACGGCGAGCAGCAGAGCGCCCGCGGCCGTGCCGAGGAGCAGCGGCAGCTGGTCCTCGACCACGTTCCCGACGTTCTGGATCTCGATCCCCGTGCCGACCAGCCCGACGACGTCCCCGTCGTCGGTCCGGATGGGGACGATGGCACGGACCGCGTCCGTCGGCTCCCCGGTGAAGATCTCGGTGAACGACTCACCGGCCCGGGCGCGGGCGATGTCGCCGGTGGCGCGCTCCCCGATCAGTTCCGGGCGGGAGTCCGTGTAGCGGATGCCGTCCGGGGTCATCACGGCGAGGAAGTCGAGCCCCGAGGCCCGCCGGGCCGTCTCGGCCCGGTCCTGGAGCAGAGCGGTCGGGTCGGGCGCGCGGAGCGCGTCCACGAGCCCCGGGGCGTGCGCGAAGGACTCCGCGGCGGCGAGCGAGCGGTTGCGCGCGTCACGCTCGGTGTCGTACCGGGCCTGGAAGATCAGGGCCAGCACGCCCACGGTCACCAGCAGCACGACGATGATCGCCTGCAGCGCGAAGACCTGCCCCGCGACGCTGCGCAGGCCCAGCCCCTTGGGTCGGCGGCCAAGACGTCCGGTCATGGGGTGCTTCCCGGAGGTACGGCTCTGGCTGTCGTCACGAGTTCGGCTGTCACCCATCCACTTCCTCGGTGTCCCTTCCATGCTGCTCCTGCTGCGGCGGGATATCGAGGCGGGACACGGTCGTGCCACCGCACGGGCGAAAAGGTCCATGTCGTTTTCTCGCCAGCGGCCGGCCACCGGCGTACCCGACCATGGACGCATGCACACCGACACCGAGCGCTGCGTCAGGGCCGTCCGGTCGAAGGACGCCCGCTTCGACGGCGTGTTCTTCACCGCCGTCCTCACCACCCGGATCTACTGCCGCCCCAGCTGCCCGGTCGTGCCGCCGAAGGCCGAGAACATGGTGTTCCACCCCAGCGCCGCCTCCTGCCAGCGCGCCGGATTCCGGGCCTGCAAGCGCTGCCGGCCGGACACCAGCCCCGGTTCGCCCGAATGGAACGTACGTGCCGACGCCGTCGCGCGGGCCATGCGGCTCATCCAGGACGGTGTCGTCGACCGCGAGGGCGTGCCGGGGCTCGCGGCCCGCCTCGGCTGGTCCACCCGCCAGATCGAACGCCAGCTCCTCGCCGAACTGGGCGCCGGGCCCCTCGCCCTGGCCCGCGCCCAGCGCGCCCAGACAGCCCGGGTGCTCATCGAGACGACCTCGATGCCGATGGCCGAGATCGCCTTCGCCGCCGGTTTCTCCTCGATCCGCACCTTCAACGACACCGTCCGCGAGGTCTTCGCCCTCGCCCCGGGCCGGCTGCGCGCCCGGGCCGCACGCTCATCGGCCGCCGCGCCCGGCACCCGCACACCCGGCGTGATCGCGCTGCGGCTGCCGTACCGCACCCCGCTCAACCCCTCCAACCTCTTCGGCCACCTCGCCGCGACCGCCGTCCCCGGCGTGGAGGAGTGGCGGGACGGCGCGTACCGGCGGACCCTGACGCTGCCGCACGGCCATGGGATCGTCGCCCTCACCCCGCGGCCCGACCACATCGCCTGCCGGCTGTCCCTCACCGACCCGCGCGATCTCACCCTCGCCATCAGCCGGTGCCGCTGGATGCTCGACCTCGACGCCGACCCGGTCGCCGTCGACGAGCAGTTGCGCACGGATCCGCTGCTCGCGCCGCTGGTCGACGCGGCGCCGGGCCGCCGGGTGCCGCGGACCGTGGACGCCGCCGAGTTCGCCGTACGGGCCGTGCTCGGCCAGCAGGTCTCCACGGCCGCCGCCCGCACGCACGCCGCCCGGCTCGTCGCCGCCCACGGCGTTCCCGTGGAGGACCCCGAGGGCGGCCTCACCCACCTCTTCCCGACCCCCGAGGCGCTCGCCGGGCTCGACCCCGACTCCCTCGCGCTGCCCCGCAGCCGCCGCGCGACCCTCCTCACCCTGGTCGAAGCCCTCGCCGCAGGCTCCCTGGGCCTCGGCCCCGCCGCCGACTGGGACGAGGCCCGCGCAAGGCTCCTCGCGCTGCCCGGCTTCGGTCCCTGGACCACCGAGGTCATCGCGATGCGGGCGCTCGGCGACCCCGATGCCTTCCTCCCCGGAGACCTCGGCGTCCGCCGCGCCGCCAAGAGCCTCGGCCTGCCCTCCACCCCGGCCGCGCTGACCGCCCGCGCCGCGCGGTGGCGGCCCTGGCGGGCGTACGCCGTCCAGTACCTCTGGGCCACCGACAGCCATCCGATCAACCACCTCCCCGCCTGAGGAGTCACCGCGCCATGCCCACCGTCCAGCACACCGTCATCGACAGCCCCTACGAGGCGCTGACCCTGGTCGCCGTCGACGGTGTCCTCAGCCGCGTCCACATGACCGACCAGCGCCACCGCCCCGCCGAGGAGACCTTCGGCGAGCCCGACCCCCGCCCCTTCGGCGAGGTGATCCGCCAGCTCGACGCCTATTTCGCCGGGGAACTCACCACGTTCGACCTGCCGTTGAAGCTGATCGGCACCCCCTTCCAGCTGCGGGTGTGGGAGCAGTTGCGCCTCATCCCGTACGGCGAGACGCGCACGTACGGCGAGCTGGCGGAAGCCCTCGGCAGCCCCGGGGCCTCCCGCGCGGTCGGCCTCGCCAACGGCAGGAACCCGGTCAGCATCGTCGTCCCCTGCCACCGCGTGATCGGGGCGAGCGGCTCCCTGACCGGGTACGGCGGCGGGCTCGGCCGCAAGCAGCGCCTGCTCGCCTTCGAAGCGGGTGCCGTGCCGACCGCTCTCTTCTAGCGCAGCTGTCGCAGCAGTTCGGGGAGCGCGGTGCCGATCGGTTCGCGCACGATCTCGTCCGCGACCGGGTCGTACGGGGTGGGCTCGGCGTTCACGATGATCAGCCGGGCGCCGTGCTCCGCCGCGATCCCCGCGAGCGAGGCGGCCGGCTGCACCTGGAGGCTCGTGCCGACCGCGATGAAGACCTCCGCGGCCTTCGCGATCGCCATGGCCTCGCCGAGCACCACCGGATCGAGGCGCTGCCCGAACATGACGGTCGCCGACTTCAGGATCCCGCCGCAGACCAGGCACGCCGGGTCGTCCTCGCCGGCCTTCACCCGCTCCAGGGCCTCGGCCATCGACGACCGGGCATGACAGGCCGTGCACACCACCGACCGGGCAGAGCCGTGCAGTTCGAGGACCTTGCGGTCCGGCACCCCGGCGGCCTGGTGCAGTCCGTCGACGTTCTGCGTGATGACCCGTAGCGCGTTGCCGCTCGTTTCGTACGCGGCGATGGCGTGGTGCGCCGCGTTCGGCTCGGCTCTCAGGACCGGCCCGTCGAGCCGCATCCGCCACGAGCGGCGGCGGATCTCCGGGTCGGCCATGTACGGCCCGTACGTGACGAGCCGCTCGGCCTCCGGGTCGCGCCGCCACAGGCCGTTCGGGCCCCGGTAGTCGGGGATGCCCGAGTCCGTGGAGATGCCGGCACCGCTGAGGATCGCGACCATGGTCATACGGCGAGCGTAGACAGACCCCCAGGGCTGCCGCGAGCCGATTACCGGGTGGCCGCGTCTGGTTTCTCGCGGTGCCGGCGGCCTCAGGCCGGCCGGGCGCCCGCGGTGCCGAGCCGGCGCCGAAGCCACGGCGCGGGGGCGAGGGCGAACAGCCCGGAGCCCGGCAGGCGTTGGGCCTGTCCGGCGACGACGAGGCGAACGGGCCGGGCGTCACCGCTCGAGACTGTCTCCGACCCTCCCGCTCGCGGAGCAGCCGATCAGCGGGCCGGCAGGCCGTTCTCCAGTTCCGCCGGGCCCCGGCCCGAGCCGAGCGCGTCGAGCGCCGCGAGGACGCGCGGGCCGAGGGAGCCCCGCAGATGGCGGGTCGCCTCGGCCGGGTCGATCAGCTTCCAGGAGAGCAGCTCCTCCTCCTGGAGGCGGATCGCGGCGAACCGTTCGTCGGTCAGCACCCCGCCGTCGTACATATACGCAACGATCGGCGGACGCCCCGCGCCGTGCGACCAGTCGATCGCGAGGAGCGCCCCCGGCTCCAGGTCCAGGCCGATCTCCTCGGCCGTCTCGCGGCGCGCCGCCTGCCGGGGCGTCTCGCCGGTGTCGGACTCGATGGTGCCGCCCGGCAGTGTCCAGCCCTCGCGGTAGTTCGGCTCGACGATCAGGATGCGGCCCGCCGCGTCCCGGAAGAGCACGGCGGCGGCGGCGAGGACGCGGGGCAGGCCGGCGATGTACGTGGCGTAGTCGGTCGCGGTCATGCCGTCAGCGTAGCCAGTCGCACCGTCCGTTCGGCCGGCTCGCCGGCCCCACGCCGTCGAAGCCGAACACCGCGCCGCGCACCCGGCCCCGCGGCAGGTCCGACCACCGCGGAGGGATCACCGCAGCGCCGCGCAGCCCCCGGCCCGGCGCGCGGCCGGCACGTCCGTGCCGTCCCCGACCCCGTCGCCGCGGCGGACGCGGCGGTCACACCGATCCCCGGCACCACCCGGGCCGGTGATCTTTGATCGATCAGTTCGGTGCTCGGTTGGCCCCACTATGGTGCGGAATATCGCTCTATCCGGGGGTGGCACGCCCTCTGGGGGTGCGGATAGGGTCGGCTCGGCGCGACTGCCTGTTCGAAAGCAAGGGATGCAAGGTGACGGACGGAGCAGTAACTGAGGTCGCACGCGTGCTCGTCGCGGCCGACAAGTTCAAGGGCTCGCTCACGGCCGTACAGGTCGCGGAGCGGGTCACAGCAGGTCTGCGACGGGTCGTCCCGGAGCTGGAAGTGGAAACCCTGCCGGTGGCGGACGGAGGCGACGGTACGGTCGCCGCCGCCGTGGCGGCCGGTTTCGAACGCCGTGAGGTACGGGTCACCGGACCGATCGGCGAGCCGGTGACGGCGGCGTTCGCGCTGCGCGGCACGACGGCCGTCGTGGAGATGGCGGAGGCGTCCGGCCTCCAGCTCCTCCCGTCGGGCGTCTTCGCGCCGCTCACGTCGACGACGTACGGCTCGGGCGAGCTGCTGCGGGCCGCGCTGGACGCGGGCGCGACGACGATCGTCTTCGGCGTCGGCGGCAGCGCGACGACGGACGGCGGTGCGGGCATGCTGGCCGCGCTGGGTGCGGTCTTCCTGGACGCGGCGGGCGAACCGGTCGGCCCGGGCGGCGCGGCGCTGGCGTCTCTCGCCTCCGCCGACCTGTCCGGCCTCGACCCGCGCTTCGCCGAGGTCGACCTGATCCTGGCGAGTGACGTCGACAACCCGCTGACCGGCCCCAAGGGCGCACCGGCCGTGTACGGCCCGCAGAAGGGCGCCACGCCGGAGGACGTCGAGACGCTGGACGCGGCGCTCGCGCACTTCGTGACCGTCCTGGAGAAGGCGATCGGGCCCAAGGCGGCGGAGTGCGCGGCCGCGCCGGGCGCGGGTGGTGCGGGCGGCATCGGGTACGGGGCGCTCGTCGGCCTGGACGCGAGCTTCCGCCCGGGCATCGAGCTGATGCTCGACGTGCTGGGCTTCGCCCCGGCTCTGGAGCGGGCCACTCTCGTCATCACGGGCGAGGGCTCCCTCGACACCCAGACCCTGCACGGCAAGGCCCCGGCCGGGGTCGCCGCGGCGGCGCGGGCGGCGGGCAAGGAGGTGGTCGCGGTCTGCGGCCGCCTGGCGCTCGCTCCCGAGACGCTGGGCGGGGCCGGCATCCGCCGCGCCTACCCGCTCACGGACCTGGAGCCGGACACGGCGAAGTGCATCGCGAACGCGGGGCCGCTGCTGGAGCAGGTGGCGGCGAACATCGCGAGGGACTTCCTGGCGTAGCCCTCGAGCGGGCGGCGGCGCGGGGTCCCTGGGCCTGAGGCCCCGGGCCCCGGGCCCCGGAGACGGGCCGCCCGGGCGCGGGCGGCCGACGCGAAGCGGGCCGATGCCGTGGGCGCCGGGCCTGGGGTACGGGCTGCGGTCGCTGGGCCCGGGGTACGGGCTGTGGTCGGTGGCGCCGGGCCTGGGGCACGGGCTGCGGTCGCTGGCGCCGGGCCTGGGGTACGGGCTGCCGTCCGTGGGCGCCGGGCCGGTGGAGTGGGCGCCGGGCCAATGGAGCGGAGGCGCCAGGCCCCGTGACGGGGTCCCATGGCCGCAGGTGCGCTCGCGTCCCGAGGGCGGTCGTACGGAACGCTCGGCGCGAAGCCGCCGAACCCCGGGGCGCCGGGCCCATGAGCGGAGGCGCCCGCAAGGGGGCCGTCCGTCGCGCCCACCCGTTCCCCCTAGGGGGGTGCCTCGTCGATCTCGCCGGGCTCGCGTGCCCAGGCACCGCGCCTCGCCGCGTTGTCGTCGGTCGCCAACGCTCCGCGTTGACTCCCTCCTCCGCCTCGCCCAGGGGCCCTCGGCGGAACGATTGCCCACAACGGTGGCGCCACCCACCCCCCGGCAGGCCCCCGCCCCTCAACCCGTCGGGGTCGTCAGGCGGAAGGCGTCCAGGGCCAGGGTCATCTCCGTCAGGTCCCGTGGGCGGGACAGGGACCTCGACGTGAGCTGTTCCAGGCGGCGCAGGCGGTTGAAGACCGTGTTGCGGTGGCAGTACAGACGGCCCGCCGCCCGGCCCGCCGAGCCCTCGCAGTCCAGCCAGACGTCCAGCGTCTCCAGGAGGATCGCCCGGTCCGCCGGGTCCAGTTCCAGCAGGCCGCCCAGGACGTCCGTGATCAGCAGGCCAGCCAGTTCCGGCTGCCCGACCACCAGCGCGCCGCCCATCCGGCGGTCCAGACGCACGATCTGGTGGGAGTCGGGCGGACAGGTGCGCAGCGCCAGCTCCGCGAGGCGGCGCGCCCGGCCGAGCTCGGACAGACCGACCACCACCGGGCTGATCCCGCCCGGGCCCGGGCAGCGGCCCTCCAGGAGCTCCGACAGCGCGTCCAGGCCCGTGTCCTCCGCCAGCGACACCACACCGAACTCGCAGTCCGCCCCCATCCGCCACAGGAACCGCACCCCCGCTCCCTGAACCCGCCGGTGGAACGGCTCCGGCACCTCCCGCCGGTCGTGCCGCAGCACCACCACCGCGTACCGCCCGTGCTCCGGCAGGTCCAGGCCCGCCGCCGCCCGCGAGACCACCTCCGGCGAGCGCTTCCCGTGCAGCAGGGCGTCCAGCAGCGCCTGGAGCTGCTCGTCCGTGCGCCGCCGCAGCTCCAGCTCCGTCGCCCGGTACGCCTCCGAGGCCGTGTCCGCCTGCGCGTCCACCGCCGACCACACCATCGTCGCCGCCTGCGTCAGCGCGGCCATCCGCGGCGGGAACGCCGACGCGTCCTCGATCAGCGCGTCCCACACCAGATGCCCGGCATGGCGGTACGCGTGCACCACGAGCTCCAGCGGCATCCCCTGCTCGGCCCGCCGCCGCCCCATCTCGTCCGCGTGCTGCAGATCCCGCCGCGGCGAGTCCCGGGGCGCCGAGATCATCTCGATGCCGATCCGCATCGCGTCATGGGCCTCCTGCCAATGCTGGTCGAACGGCACGATCCGGCCGTACGCCGGCTCGTACTCGTGCAGCTCTCTCAGATGCTCGTCCACCAGCTCGGGCAGCCGTTCCAGAAGCGCCGTACACGCCTCAGCCAACAGCTTCCAGTCATCGCCGGTCCGCGGTCTGCGCCGTCCCATGAGCGGAGGATGCCATCTCCCGGCCGATCCCCACAGGCCCCTGACACGCGGTGTTGTGCGCGTGCACAACCCACCGCCGCGCCCGCTGGTCACCGGCAGCGTTTCGGCCGCCGCACGTGGACGCACGGGCCTGGTGGTGCTGGGGTGAGCGCCACTGAACGGGCCACGGAAGGGGAACCATGGGAGGTACCGCACTCGCCCTCGAGGTGGCGGACCTGTCGGCGGGATACGGACCGGTACGCGCCTTGCGGCAGGTGTCGCTCGCCGTGCCGGAGGGCAGCGTCGTCACCGTCCTCGGTGGCAACGGAGCGGGAAAGTCCACGCTGCTGCGGGCCATCTCGCGCACACTGTCGTTCCACGGCGGAGCCGTCGTCTCCGGCACCGTGAGCTTCGGCGGCCGGGCGATCGGCGGGCTCGCACCCGACCGGGTCGTGGCCGCCGGGGTCTCCCAGGTGCCGGAGGGCCGCCAGGTCTTCGCGCGGATGACGGTCGAGGACAACCTGCGCGCCGGAGCGCTCGGCGCCGCGGGCGACCGCGCCGCGAAGGCCGCCGCCATGAAACGGGTCCACGAACTCTTCCCCGTGCTCGCCGACCGCGCCCACCAGCGCGCCGGGCTGCTGTCCGGCGGAGAACAGCAGATGCTGGCCGTCGGCCGGGCGCTGATGGCCTCGCCGAAGCTGCTGCTCCTGGACGAGCCCTCGCTCGGCCTGGCGCCGCTGATGGCCGCCCGGATCGCCGACACGATCCGCGAGATCAACGCCCAGGGCACGGCCGTGCTCCTCGTCGAACAGAACGCGGCGCTCGCGCTGCGGCTCGCCTCGAGGGCGTACGTCCTGGAGGTCGGCGAGGTCACCCTCTCCGGCCCTGCCGCCGAGCTGGCCGCCTCCGACGAGGTACGCCGTCGCTATCTGGGTGTCGTGGACGAGGACGCCGCCGCCGACGCGGCGGGCGCCGTCACCACGCACCCGGTCCTGTCCCGCTGGGAGGAGGCCGTCCGATGACACCCGTACCCGCCCTCGAAGTCCGGGACGTCACCGTCCGCTTCGCCGGGCTCACCGCCCTGGACTCGGTCGGCTTCACCGTCCGGCCCGGCACCGTCCACGCCGTCATCGGCCCCAACGGCGCCGGAAAGTCCACCTGCTTCAACGTCCTGTCCGGGGTCTACAAGGCGACGTCCGGCTCCGTCCGGTTCGGCGAGCACGAGCTCACCGCCCTGCCCCCGCACAAGATCGCCGACCTCGGCGTCGCCCGCATCTTCCAGAACCTCGCGCTGCCGCCCCGCGCCACCGTCGAGGACAGCCTGATGCTCGGCCGCCACCGGCTCACGAGGACCGGCTTCGTCGCCGCCGGACTCCGGCTGCCCTCGGCCGCCCGCGAGGACGGCCGCCACCGGGCCCGCGTCCGGGAGATCGCCGCCTTCGTCGGTCTGGAGAAGCAGCTCGGGCAGCCCGCGGGATCGCTCCCGTACGGGCAGCAGAAGCTCGCCGAACTGGCCCGCGCCCTCTGCATGGAGCCCCAGCTGCTGCTCCTCGACGAGCCCGTCGCCGGCATGACCGCCGACGAGCGCCGCCGCACCGCCGCGGTCATCGCCGGCGTCCGCGACAGCCTCGGGATCTCCATCGTCCTCGTCGAACACGACATGGGAGTGGTGATGCGGCTCGCCGACGCCGTCACCGTCCTCGACTTCGGCCGTCGCATCGCCGACGGCGCCCCCGGCGACGTACAGAACGACCCGGCGGTCGTCCGCGCCTATCTCGGAGAGGAGACCGCCGAGTGACCACCTTCGCCGAACTCCTGCTCAACGGCGTGTCCTTGGGCTCCATCTACGCCCTCATAGCCCTCGGCTTCGTGGTGATCTTCCGCGCCACCGAGGTCGTCAACTTCGCCCACGCCTCCCTGCTGCTCGCCGGCGGATACTTCACCGCCGTGCTCCACGACGACATCGGCTTCTGGCCGGCGCTCCTCGTCGGCATCGGCGGCGCGGCACTGGTCGGCGCGGCCGTCGAGTTCCTCGTCATGCGCCGCTACCGTGGAGCGGACCACAGCGTCCTCGCCATCGTCACCATCGGCGTCGACATCCTGCTCGCCACGGAGCTCACCCGTCGCATCGGTACGGACATCCTCTCGCTGGGCGACCCCTGGGGCGACGCCGTCGTCGCCTTCGGCCCGGTCACGATCGCCGAGACCAGGATCGCGGCCTTCCTCGCCGCGGCCCTGCTCATCACGGCGTTCCTGCTGGCCTTCCGGTACACCTCCTGGGGCGTGGCCATGCGCGCCGCCGCCGAGAACCAGGAGACGGCGGCCCTCATGGGCATCCGCCTCGGCCGGGTCTCGCTCGGTGCCTGGGCGGTGGCCGGCGGACTCGCCGCCGTCGCCGCCCTGTTCCTCACCGTCTTCCCCACCCCCGGTCTGGAGCGCACCACCTCCTTCGCCGCGATGAAGGCCTTCCCGGCCGCCATCCTCGGCGGACTCGACTCCACCACCGGCGCCCTCGTCGGCGGACTCCT
This sequence comes from Streptomyces sp. NPDC029139, assembly GCF_055564335.1. Classification (NCBI taxonomy): domain Bacteria; kingdom Bacillati; phylum Actinomycetota; class Actinomycetes; order Kitasatosporales; family Streptomycetaceae; genus Streptomyces; species Streptomyces sp. NPDC029139. The sequence goes on from NZ_JBVHWN010000008.1 coordinate 137,146, forward strand.
GGTCGGCGTCACCGAGTCCCTCGCCACCGGCTACCAGGGCGACCTGACCTTCCTCGGCCGGGGCATCGGCGACCTCGCCCCGTACCTGGTGATGGTCGCGGTGCTGCTGATCCGCCCCGCCGGACTCTTCGGCACGAAGGAGCTGGCCCGTGTCTGACGCGCTTCCCCGCCGTGGAGTCGCCACGCTCGCCCGACCCCGTGTCTACGGATGGGCCGCCGCCGGCCTCGTCCTCGCCGCGTTCCCCTTCTACCTGGACCGCTTCTGGCTCCAGGCCGGGCTCTTCGCCATGGCCGCCGCGATCGGCGCCATCGGCATCAACCTGCTGACCGGTGCCACCGGCCAGCTGTCCATGGGCCACGCCTTCTTCCTCGCCGTCGGCGCGTACGGCTACTGCGCCTTCGCCGGCGACGGGAAGGACGACCTGACCGGACTCGGTCTGCCGGGCTGGCTCGCCGCCGTCCTCGCCGTCGCCCTCGCGGGTTTGGCCGGCGGGGTCTTCAGCCCCATCGCCGGCCGGCTGCGGGGCGCGTACCTCGGTATCGCCACCCTCGCGCTGATCTTCATCGGCCAGCACGTGCTCTTCAACGCCCACGACCTCACCGGCGGCTTCAACGGACGCGCGGTGCCCCCGCTCAGCCTCTTCGGCCTCACCTTCGACGACAGCGAACTCCTCGTCGCCCAGGTGCCGTTCGGCTCCGCGGAGAAGCTCTGGTACCTCGGCCTCGTCCTGCTCCTCGCCAGCGCGCTGTTCGCCCGCGGCGTGCTTCGCGGACGGCCCGGACGCGCCATGAACGCCATCCGCGACCACCGGATCGCGGCCGGCGTCATGGGCATCCCCGTGGCCCGCTACCGCGCCGCCGTCTTCGTCCTGTCGTCCATGTACGCGGGCCTCGCAGGCGTCCTGCTCGCGCTGGTCTTCCAGCGGACCGTGCCGGAGTACTTCGGCATGATCCTCTCCCTCGAGTACCTGGCCATGATCGTCATCGGCGGTCTCGGTTCGGTCGCCGGTGCGGTGATCGGAGGCGTCTTCGTCTCCCTCCTCCCGCAGCTCCTCAACCGGTACAGCGAAGCGCTTCCCCTGGTCTCCGCCCCCGGGACGGGCGGGATCGCACCGGGGGAGGCCGCCCGCTATCTCTACGGCGCCGCCGTCGTCGCGGTGGTGCTCTTCCTGCCCGGCGGCCTGGTCCGGCTTGCCGCCCGGAAACCCAAGCGAACCGCCCAACCCTCGCACTCCTCTGGGGAGGAACGATGATCCACCGACGACAGGCGTCCAGAACCTTGGCCGTCGCGCTCGCCACCCTCGTCGCCCTGACCGCCGCCGGCTGCAGCTCCAAGGCCAAGACCGGGGACGACAACGGCACCGACGCGGGCGGGGTGAAGTCCGGCAAGGGCGTCACCGACAAGACCATCGCGGTCGGCGCGCTCACCGACATGACCGGCGTGTACGCCACGCTCGGCAAGAGCGTCACGCAGGCGCAGCAGCTGTACGTCAAGCAGGTCAACGCCGCCGGCGGGATCTGCGGCCGGCAGCTGGAGCTGACGGTCCGCGACCACGGCTACGACCCGCAGAAGGCACTCTCCGCGTACACGGAGCTCGAGCCGAAGGTCGTCGGCTACGCGCAGTTCATCGGCTCCCCGTTCGTCGCCGCCGTCAAGCAGCGCGTGGACGGCCAGGACAAGGGGCTCGTCCTGCCGCAGGCGTGGTCGGCCTCGCTGCTGGGCTCCCCGTACATCCGTGTCCTGGGCTCCACCTACGACGTCGAGACGATCAACGCCGTCGACTTCCTGGTGAAGGAGAAGGGCCTGAAGTCCGGCGACAAGCTCGGGCACGTCTACTTCGAGGGTGACTACGGCGAGAACGCGCTGGCCGGCTCGAAGTACGCGGCCGAGAAGGCGGGGCTCACGGTCGTCGAGCAGAAGATCAAGCCCACCGACAACGACATGTCGGCGCAGGTCGCGGCGCTCAAGCAGGCCGGGGTCAAGGGCATCGTCATCAGCGCGGGCCCGCGTCAGGCCGCCTCGCTGGTCGGCGTCGCCGCGGCGACCAAGCTGCTGGTGCCGGTCGTCGGCAACAACTCGGCGTTCTCGCCCCAGCTGCTCGGCACGCAGGCCGGCCCAGCCCTGGAGAAGATGTACTGGTTCGCCTCCCCGAGCCTGCCCATCGGCGCGGACACCCCGGCGGCGAAGAAGCTGGTCACCGACTACAAGGCCGCCTACCCGGGCGACAGCCTCGACAACGGCATCGTGGCCGGCTGGACCGCGGCGAGCGTCTTCGGCGAGGCCCTGAAGAAGGCGTGCGCCTCCAAGGACCTCACCCGCGAGGGGATCGGCAAGGCGCTGCTGACGCTCAACAGCCACGACGCGGGCTTCGGCATGACGCACGACCTCAGCGACCCGAAGGCGCCGTCGTCCCGGCAGTCGGTCATCATCCAGCCGGACAAGTCCGTGCCGGGCGGCATGCGTACGGTCCGCGAGCCCTTCGTCTCCGACGCGGCCAAGGGCTTCACCCCGAAGGCCGGCTGAGCCGGGGGAATGGGGCGATGCCCCGGGCGGTGCCGCGTCGGCACCGCCCGGGGCATCGCGCGTGCGCGGTACGGCCGCGAGGGGGCCGCACCGGCGCGCCCGACGGGTCAGTCCGCCTGCCGGGCGAAGCCCTCGCGCCAGGACGGGTACGCCGGGGTCCAGCCGAGCGCCCGTGCCCGGCCGTTCCTCACCCCGCGGGCCCACCCGGGTCCGCCCGTCGTGCGGTGCGGGACGGGCCTGCCCAGCGCCGTCGCGAGGACCGGCACCCAGGCGTGGCCGGGGGCCGGTTCGTCGTCGGCCACGTTGTACGCGCCCGCCGGCCAGCCCAGGGCCGAGGCGGCCGCCCGCGCCGCGTCCACGACGTGGACGAAGGAGCTCACCGCGTCGTCCGCCGCGACGCTCCCCAGGAACCGGGCCCGCGGATCCCCGCCCAGCGCCGCCGCCACGGGCCCGCCGGGCGCGTACCAGGTCCCGGGGCCGTAGAGGATCCCGTACCGCAGCACGACCGCCTGCGGAAGCTCGGCGACGGCCGTCTCCAGCGCGTGGACGCCCGCCACGATCCGCGCGCGCGGCTGCTCCCGGGTGGGGTCCAGCGGTACGGACTCGTCGGCGGGGCCGTCCGCCGGGCCGCCGGGGGCGTACACCCAGCTGATCGACTGCGCGACGATCCGCCGTACCCCCGCCGCCCGCGCCGCGTCCACGAGGTGGCGCGTGCCCTCCCGGCGCAGCCGGTCGTTCGCCGCCCCGTCCGCCCCGCCCAGATCCGTGAGCTGGTGGATCACGGCCTCCGGAGCGGCCTCGACGACCGCGCGGCGCAGGGCCTCGGTGTCCAGCGCGTCGGCCCGTACGGCCTCGGCGCCGGACTTCCGGATCCGCGCGGCGCCGTCCGCGGTGCGCGAGACCGCGGTGACGTGGTGGCCCTCGTCGAGGAGCCGGGGGAGGAGGATGCGGCCGATCGCGCCCGTGGCGCCCGCGACGAGTACACGCATCCGATCATCGTAGCGATGGGCATGTCGTCATCCTCCGGCAACAACGGAATGTGAAGCTCGGGCCATGCACGAGCACTTCACGGTCCGGCCCGCCGCACTCGACGACCCCCGGATCCCGGCCCTGGTCGCCGCCTACCACCTGAGCACGGAGGCGGAGAAGGGCAGTCCCGTCGGCTCGCCCGCCGAACTCCCGCCCGCCTACCGCGTCGAGGTGCTCGCTCCGCAGCGCGCCTTCGCCGGCGACACCGTCCTGCTCGCCGTGGACGGGGAGGACGCCGCGGCCGGTCTGGTGGTGCTGACGGCGCCGCGGGAGGACGGCGCCCGTGAGATCAAGCGCCTCTGGGTCGACCCCGGCTCCCGCGGCCGGGGCGCGGCGGCGGCCCTCATGCACGGGGCCCTGCGCCACGCGACGAGTGCGGGAGCCCGCTCCGTACGCCTCTCGGTCTGGCTCTGGCGCGAGCACGCCCTCGCCCTCTACCGCAAGCTCGGGTTCGACACCGTCGCCCCCTGGGACGAACGTCCGGGCCTGCTGTGCCTGGAGAAGACACTGGACGCCGCCGCGACCGCCTGACCGCTCCGGCGGACCCGGGTGAACGGCTCGCGCCACCGCCCGACCGCCCGACCGCCCGACCGCGCGACCGCCCGATCGCTCCCGCGCCGGCCCGACCGCTCCCGCGACCGCGTGAACGGCTTGCCGGGAAGCGCGCTCACGCGGGGAAGGACATCAGGGCCAGCGGGGCCGACGTCGGCTGGGGCGAGCCCCCGGCCGGTTCGACCGTGACGCCCATCCCGGTCGCCCCTCCCACCGGTCCCTCCATCAGCGTCGCCTCGGAGGGAGAGCCCCCGGCCACGAGCCCGGCCGAGCGCATCGCCCCGCCGTCGTCGAACCACAGCTGGTAGACCTTGCCCTCGGGCGGGGCGGGCAGGCCGGAGGCCGCGAACACCGCCTGGTCCCGCGCCTCCGAGACGACCACCGTGCCGACGGCGCCGCCCCCCAGCGCCGCTGTGGAGACCCGGGCGTCAGGGGCGGCGAGCACCGCGGCCACCTCGCTGTTCGCACTCCGCGCCCGCTGGGCCTCCTGCCGGGCGTCCTCGGCCCTCTCGTACTGGACGACCGAGACCCCGCCGAGCGCGACGACCCCCGCGAGGCACGCCGCGAGCGCCCAGCGCGACGCCCGCCGGAACCGGCCCGTCACCCCGGCGCCCGCTCCTCCGGTCGCCCCGCCGTCGCGCTCTGCCGGGCCCGTCGTGGGTGCCAGCTGCCGGACGGCCGGGATCCGCCGCATCACCCCCTCACGGAGCGCGGCCGTCGACGGCACCGACACCGCGAGACCCAGCCGGGTCACCGTCTCGGTCAGCTCCGCGACCTCCTGGGCGCAGGACGGGCAGTCCTCCAGATGCCTCTCGACCGCCGCCCGTTCGTCCTCGTCCAGTGCTCCGAGCGCGTACGCGCCCGTCAACGTGTGCGGATCGGTGATGTTCACGCGGTCACCCCCAGGCAGTCCCGGAGCCGGATCAGACCGTCGCGGAGCCGGGACTTGACCGTGCCCAGGGGCAGCGACAGCAGCTCCGCCACCTCCCGGTAGGTCAGCCCGCGGTAGTACGCCAGCGTCACCGACTGGCGCTGCACCTCGGTCAGGCCGCGCACACAGCGCCGTACCTGCTCACGCTCCAGCCGGTGTTCCACCCGTTCCACCACCTCGTCGAACTCCCTCACGCGATCCAGCAGGGCCATGCGCCGCTCGCGGTCGGAGGACGCCTGCTCGGACCGCACCCGGTCGACGGCACGGCGGTGCGCGAGCGTCAGCACCCAGTTCATGACCGACCCCCGCGCGGACTGGTAGCGCGCCGCCGTCCGCCAGACCTCCACGAGAACCTCCTGGGCCACCTCCTCCGACTGCGCCGGATCGCGCAGCACGGTCCGTACGAGACCGAGGACCGGCCCCGACACCGCCTCGAACAGCGTGGTGAACGCCTCCTGGTCACCACGGGCCACACGGCTCATCACCTCGGGGAGATCGGGCGGCGAGTGCGGCGAGCGGCCGATGTGCACGTTCTCTCTCACGGGGTGATCCTCCAGCAGGCACTCGGGTACGCGACTGATTCGGAGCCGACACGCCGCCGGATGGGTCGGCGGCACGAAGTCACTCGCCCGGGTGAAAGACCCATCCGGGCCCGGGGGTGGCACCGAATACCTCCCGTGAGCCGGTCGGCGGCTCACGGGCTCCGTCCCGGGCGGAGCCGAGCCCCTCAAGGAGTGATGATGAAGAGCCAGACCTTCCGTCGTGCCGCTGTCGCCGCGACCGCCGCCGTCGTCCTGCCCCTCGCGCTGACCGCGTGCGCGGACGACGGCAAGGACAGCGCGGCCGCGAAGGACACCGCCGCGTCCAGCGCGCCGGCGTCCGCCACCACCGACGGCGACACGGGCACGGACAAGCCCTTCGGCCCCGCCTGCGCGTCCGTGCCGAAGGACGGGGCGGGCAGCTTCGACGGCATGGCCAAGGACCCGGTGGCGACGGCGGCCTCCCACAATCCCGCCCTCTCCACCCTGGTCACCGCGGTCAAGCAGGCCGGTCTGGTCGACACCCTGAACAACGCCCAGGACATCACGGTGTTCGCGCCGACGAACGAAGCCTTCGCCAAGATCCCGAAGGCGGACCTGGACAAGGTCCTCGCGGACAAGGAGATGCTGACCAAGATCCTCACCTACCACGTCGTGGGACAGAGGCTGGCCCCGTCCCAACTGGAGAACGGCACCTTCGAGACCCTGCAGAAGAGCAGCCTGACCACGACGGGATCCGGTGAGTCCTACCAGGTCAACGACGTGTCGAAGGTGGTCTGCGGCAACGTCCCGACGGCCAACGCGACGGTGTACATCGTCGATACGGTCCTGATGCCGAAGTAGCGCCCGCCCCCGGCACGGCGTCACCGAACAGGCCACGGCGGGGCTCCCCGGAGAGGATGGAAGGGGCCCCGCGCCCCACGCCCTCCCGACGGAGGAAGGGCGACGAGACAGCGCACATCGCGCCGGAACGGAGCGACCCATGACGTACGCAGCCGACGGCACGCCCGCACCGCGGTGCCTGGTCACCGGCGCCACGGGCTACATCGGCGGTCGGCTCGTCCCCGAGCTGCTGGCCGCCGGTCACCGGGTGCGCTGTCTGGCCCGTTCACCCGGCAAGCTCCGCGACCACCCCTGGGCGGAGCAGGTGGAGATCGTCCGCGGCGACGTCACCGATGCGGCGTCCGTCGGCGACGCGCTGCGCGACACCGACGTGGCGTACTACCTCGTGCACGGCCTGAGCGGAGGGCAGGACTTCGAACGCACCGACCGCGAGGCGGCCCGGATCTTCGCCGGACAGGCCCGGGCCGCCGGGGTGCGTCGCATCGTCTACCTCGGCGGCCTGACCCCGCCCGGCATCCCCGAGCGGGAGCTCTCGCCGCACCTGCGCTCGCGCGCCGAGGTGGGCCGCATCCTCCTCGACTCCGGCGTCCCCACCACCGTGCTGCGCGCCGCCGTCGTCATCGGCTCCGGCTCGGCCTCCTTCGAGATGCTCCGCTACCTCACCGAGCGGCTCCCCGTGATGGTCACCCCGAGCTGGGTCGGCACCCGCGTCCAGCCCATCGCCGTCCGGGACGTCCTGCGCTACCTCGTCGGCAGCGCCCGGATGCCCGCCGACGTCAGCCGTGCCTTCGACATCGGCGGCCCGGACGTCCTCACCTACCGCGACATGATGATCCACTACGCCCAGGTGGCCGAACTGCCCAAGCGACTGATCATCCCCGTACCGGTGCTCACCCCCCGGCTCTCCAGCCTCTGGATCGGCCTGGTCACCCCCGTCCCCCAAGCCCTCGCCCGGCCGCTGGCCGAGTCGCTGCGCCACGAGGTGGTCTGCCGGGAGCACGACATCGCGGCCCATGTGCCCGACCCGCCCGGCACCCCGATCCCCTTCCGGACCGCGCTCACCCTGGCACTCGAACGGGTCCGCGAGGCCCGGGTCGCCACCCGGTGGTCGTCCGCCTCCGTCGCCGGAGCGCCGAGCGACCCGCTGCCCACCGACCCCGACTGGGCCGGCGGCAGCCTCTACACCGACCGCCGAGAGCGCCTCGTCGACGCGGACCCGCGCGAGCTGTGGCGCGTGATCGAGGGCATCGGGGGAGAGAACGGCTGGTACTCCTTCCCGCTCGCCTGGGCCGTCCGCGGCTGGCTCGACCGGCTGGTCGGCGGCGTCGGGCTGCGCCGCGGCCGCCGCGACGCCGGCCGCCTGCGCGTCGGGGACTCCCTGGACTTCTGGCGGGTCGAGGAGATCGAACACGGCCGGCTGCTGCGCCTGCGCGCCGAGATGCGTCTGCCGGGCCTCGCCTGGCTGGAGATGTACGCCGAGCGCGACGACTCGGGCCGCGCCCGCTACCGGCAGCGGGCGCTGTTCCACCCGCGCGGCCTGCTCGGTCACGCCTACTGGTGGAGCGTGGCACCGTTCCACAGCGTCGTCTTCGGCGGCATGGCCCGCAACATCGCCCGCGCGGCCGAGGCAGCGGCCGCCGCGCCCGCTCCGGCCCCCGCCCACGGCCGGACCAGGAAGGCCAGGAAGGTGCCATGAACGTCTCGCTGGTCCTGTTCACCGCGGATCTCCGGCTCCACGACCATCCGCCGCTGCACGCCGCGCTGCGCTCGGCCGACCATGTGGTCCCGCTCTTCGTACGGGACCCGGCCGTCGACCGGGCCGGGTTCGCCGCCCCCAACCGGCTGGCCTTCCTCGCGGACTGCCTGCGGGACCTGGACGCCGGGCTGCGCCGCCGCGGCGGCCGGCTGGTGGTGCGCTCGGGGCCGGTGGTGGAGGAGGTGTGCGCCGTCGCGCGCGAGACCGGCGCTCACGAGGTGCACGTCTCCGCCGACGTCAGCGCCTTCGCCCAGGCCAGGGAGGAACGGCTCCGCAGCGCGCTGGAAGCGGACGGCAGGCGGCTGCACGTCCACGACGGGGTCGTCACCGTGCTCCCGCCCGGCGCCCTCACCCCCGCCGGCTCCGACCACTTCGCCGTCTTCACCCCGTACTTCCGCCGCTGGGCCCAGGAGCGGCCCCGCGATCCGCTTCCCGCGCCCCGGGCGGTCCGGGTCCCTGAGGTCGCCTCGGAGGCGCTCCCCGCCCGCTCCGAAGCCGGGGCGGTCTCCCCGGGCCTGCCGCCGGGCGGCGAGAGCGCCGCCCGCGAGCGGCTCACGCGATGGCTCGCCGGCCGGATCGACGCGTACGAGGACCGGAACGACGACCTGGCGGCCGACGCCACCTCGCGCTTCTCGCCGTACCTGCACTTCGGGGCGCTCTCGGCGGCGGAGGCGGTCCACCGGGCCCGGTCCAGGGCCGGAGCGGGGGCCGAGGCCTTCGTACGGCAGCTCTGCTGGCGGGACTTCCACCACCAGGTGCTCGCCGCACGGCCTCGGGTGGCCGCAGAGGACTACCGCACCCGCCACGACCGCTGGCGCCGGGGCGCCGAGGCCGCGGCCGATCTCCAGGCGTGGAAGGAGGGGCGCACCGGCTATCCCGTGGTCGACGCCGCCATGCGCCAGCTCGCCCACGAGGGCTGGATGCACAACAGGGGACGGCTGCTCGTCGCGTCCTTCCTGACCAAGACGCTGTACATCGACTGGCGCGCCGGCGCCCGCCACTTCCTCGACCTGCTGGTCGACGGCGACCTCGCGAACAACCAGCTGAACTGGCAGTGGATGGCCGGTACGGGCACGGACAGCCGCCCGAACCGGGTCCTGAACCCGCTGCTCCAGGCCCGTCGGTACGACCCCGAGGGCGCCTACGTACGCCGCTGGGTCCCGGAACTGGCCGGGATCACCGGTCCGGCCGTGCACGAACCCTGGAAGCTCGCCGGGGCGCAGGCGGCGTCCGGCTATCCCGCCCCGCTCGTCGGTCTCGCCGACGGTCTCGCCCGCTTCCGCCGGGCGCGGGACCTGGACTGAGCCCATCGCCCCGGCGGCCGGCATGCGGAAGGGCCCGGAAGCGAGATCGCTTCCGGGCCCTTCCCGTGTCCGTACGTCCGTACCGCTACGGCAGCTGCGCCGCCTCGGCCTGACGGGCTTCGCGGCTCTCGCGGCGGTTGCCCCGGAACGTGTTCACCCGGCGGGCGGTCGCGAAGAGGGGGATCACGGCGCCCATCACCACCTGCAGCGCGCACCCGGCCTGGAGCAGGAACTGTCCGCCCGGTGCGTCGAACGCCCAGGCCGCCAGCATGCCCATGGCTCCGACGATCCAGGCGAGCATCGCCACCGCGAGGATGCCCCGCGGCTTGGGGTACTCGACCCGGCTCACCATCAGCCAGGCGACACCGATGATCGCGAGCAGCGTCGGGACGAACGGCAGCTCGAGCAGCACGATCGAGACCACCGTGAGCGCGCCGAAGGGGCTCGGCATGCCCTGGAACATGCCGTCCTTCATGGTCACGCAGGAGAATCTCGCCAGCCGCAGGACCACGGCGAGGAGCACCGCGACCGCGGCCACCGCCGAGACCTTCTGCTGCGCGCCGTCCGAGACCGCGACCATCCCGTACACGAGCACGAAGTAGGCCGGGGCCAGACCGAAGCTGATCAGGTCCGACAGGTTGTCCAGCTCGGCGCCCATCGGGGACGAGCGCAGCTTGCGGGCCACGATGCCGTCGAAGAGGTCGAAGATCGCCGCGCACAGCATCAGTATTACGGCGGTGGCGGCGCTGTTGCGTGCCATGCCGGTCTCGGTGCTGCCCGTCAGGTGCGGGATGAGGATGCCGGTGGTGGTGAAGTACACCGCCATGAATCCACAGGTGGCGTTACCGAGCGTGAGGGCGTCCGCTATGGACAGCCTCAGCGACAGCGGCATCTCCTCGGCCTCGTCGGCCCCGTCCGCATCGGTGCCGGCGACCCAGTCGGCGGCACGGGTGTCAGGATCAATCACGGTCAATGCGAGTCACCCCTGCGGTCGTGGTCTGACCGACCTCGACGGCGACGTCCACACCTTCCGGAAGGTAGATGTCGACGCGCGACCCGAAACGGATCAGACCGATGCGCTCGCCCTGCTCGACCTTCGTCCCCTGCGGGATGTACGGCACGATGCGGCGGGCCACGGCCCCCGCGATCTGCACCATCTCGATGTCACCGAGCTCGGTGTCGAAGTGCCAGACAACGCGCTCGTTGTTCTCGCTCTCCTTGTTGAACGCCGGGACGAAACCGCCGGGGATGTGCTCCACGGACGTCACCGTGCCGGCCAGCGGCGCGCGGTTGACGTGGACGTTCAGCGGGCTCATGAAGATGGCGACCCGGGTGCGTCCGTCCTTCCACGGCATGATGCTCTGCACCACACCGTCGGCGGGGGAGATGACCCGGCCCTGAGCGATCTCACGCTCGGGGTCGCGGAAGAACCACAGCATGCCGGCCGCGAGCGCGGTGGTGGGCACGGCGATGGCCGCGGCGCGCCTCGACCGGCGCGAGCGCGCCAGGCTGAGCGCCGCGGTGGCGACGGTCGGCAGAAGCCACGGCGATGCTCCGCGCGCGAGGCGTACGCCGGCGAGGCTGTCGCGGTGTGCAGAGGTTTGGCTGTGGGGCATGGATGACCTTCGTAGCGGATGATGCCGCACTGGCGGGGGACGGCGGCTTTCCGGCGATGCTATCGGTTGCGGGGCGCAACTGGGCAAGCCAGAAGCCGAGTCGGCGGCCGGAAGAAGATGACAGGGTGTGATCTTCTTCGCGGCCAAACCGGCTCAAAAGCGACAATCAACCCTGGAATCGGTACTCCTCGAGCAGCCGACGACCAATGATCATTTTCTGGATCTCGGCGGTACCTTCACCGATGAGCAGCATCGGAGCCTCACGGTAGAGGCGCTCGATCTCGTACTCCTTCGAGAACCCGTACCCGCCATGGATACGGAAGGCGTCCTCGACGACTTCCTTGCAGTACTCGGAGGCGAGGTACTTCGCCATCCCTGCTTCGAGGTCGTTTCGCTCCCCGGAGTCCTTTTTGCGCGCTGCGTTGACCATCATCGCATGAGCGGCCTCGACCTTGGTAGCCATTTCGGCCAGCTTGAACTGGATCGCCTGGTGCTGAGCGATGGGCTTGCCGAAAGTGTGACGCTGCTGGGCATACGAGACACCCAGCTCGAACGCACGCTGAGCGACGCCGCAACCACGCGCGGCGACATTCACGCGCCCGACCTCGACACCGTCCATCATTTGGTAAAACCCTCGGCCGGTGACCCCGCCCAGGACCCGATTGGCCGGAATGCGCAGTCCGTCCATGATGAGTTCGGTGGTGTCGACGCCCTTGTAACCCATCTTGTCGATCTTCCCGGGGATCGTGAGGCCGGGGCGGACCTCTCCGAAGCCGGGCTCCTTCTCGACGAGGAAGGTCGTCATCGACTTGTGGGGTGCGGTCCCCTCGGGGTGTCCTTCGTCACTTCGGACGAGAACGGCGACCAGCGTTGACGTTCCGCCGTTCGTCAGCCACATCTTCTGGCCGTTGAGGACGTACTCGTCGCCGTCCTTGACCGCCTTGGACGTGATGGCCGACACGTCAGAGCCGAGGGCCGGCTCCGACATCGAGAAGGCGCCGCGCGTCTCGCCGGCCGCCATCCGCGGAAGGAAGTAGTCCTTCTGCTCCTGGGTGCCGTGCTGCTTGAGCATGTACGCCACGATGAAGTGCGTGTTGATGATGCCGGAGACCGACATCCAGCCGCGGGCGATCTCCTCCACGCACAGCGCGTAGGTGAGCAGCGACTCACCCAGGCCCCCGTACTCCTCCGGGATCATCAGACCGAAGACGCCGAGCTCCTTGAGCCCGTCGACGATCTCCTGGGGGTACTCGTCGCGGTGCTCCAACTCCGTCGCGACCGGGATGATCTCCTTGTCGACGAAGTCCCGGACGGTGGAGAGGATCTCCTGCTGCACATCGGTCAGACCGTGGGTCTGGGCGAGTCGCGCCATGACTACTTCTCCGACTTCTTCGAAGGCTCGATCAGCTCGGGGCGACCGGGCTGCTCGCCGCCGCGCTCCTTGATGTACGTCTCGGTGGGGACCATCACCTTGCGGCGGAAGACGCACACCAGGGTGCCGTCCTGCTTGTAGCCCTTGGTCTCGACGTAGACGATGCCGCGGTCGTTCTTCGACTTCGAGGGGGTCTTGTCGAGGACCGTGGTCTCGCCGTAGATGGTGTCGCCGTGGAAGGTCGGCGCGACGTGACGCAGCGACTCGATCTCCAGGTTGGCGATCGCCTTGCCCGAGACGTCCGGGACGGACATGCCGAGCAGGAGGGAGTAGATGTAGTTGCCGACGACGACGTTCTTCCCGAAGTCCGTCGTGTTCTCCGCGTAGTTCACGTCCATGTGCAGCGGATGGTGGTTCATCGTCAGCAGGCAGAAGAGGTGGTCGTCGTACTCGGTGACCGTCTTTCCGGGCCAGTGCTTGTAGACGGCGCCGACTTCGAACTCTTCGTAGGTACGGCCGAACTGCATGGTCCTACGCCTCCGGGATCTCGAACTTGCTGGTGCGCTGCATACCGGCGGCGCGGCCCTTGCCGGAGATGACCAGGGCCATCTTGCGGCTGGCCTCGTCGATCATCTCGTCGCCCAGCATCGCCGAGCCCTTCTTGCCGCCGGCCTCGGACGTGTAGTAGTCGTACGCGTCCAGGATCAGCTCGGCGTGGTCGAAGTCCTCCTGCGAGGGCGAGAAGATCTCGTTCGCGGCGGCGACCTGGTCCGGGTGGAGCACCCACTTGCCGTCGAAGCCCAGGGCGGCCGCGCGCTGGGCGACCGCCTTGTAGCCCTCGGGGTTGCGGATCTGGAGGTAGGGGCCGTCGATCGCCTGGAGGTTGTTGGCGCGGGCGGCCATCAGGATGGCCATCAGGATGTAGTGGTAGGCGTCGGCGCCGTAGCCGGGCGGCTGCTCGCCGACGACCAGGGACTTCATGTTGATGGAGGCCATGAAGTCGGCCGGGCCGAAGATGATCGTCTCGACGCGCTGCGACGCGGTGGCGATCGCGTTGACGTTGTTGAGGCCCTGCGCGTTCTCGATCTGCGCCTCGATGCCGATCTTGCCGACCTCGAAGCCCATCGTCTTCTCGATCTGCGTCAGCAGGAGGTCGAGGGCGACGATCTGCTGGGCGTCCTGGACCTTCGGCAGCATGATGCAGTCGAGGTTCTGGCCGGCGCCCTCTACGACGGTGACGACGTCACGGTACGTCCAGTGGGTCGTCCAGTCGTTGACCCGCACGACCCGCGTCTTGCCGGTCCAGTCGCCCTCGTTGAGGAACTTGACGATGGTGTGGCGCGCCTCGGGCTTCGCGAGCGGCGCGCAGGCGTCCTCGAGGTCCAGGAAGACCTGGTCGGCGGCGAGCCCCTGGGCCTTCTCCAGGAAGCGCGGGTTCGAGCCGGGCACGGCCAGGCACGACCGGCGGGGGCGGAGACGGTTCACGGGGGTGGTCATGCGGGGACCTCCAGAGGGTCGAGCTTGTTCGCTTTCCGGATCTCGTCGACGATACGGCCGATGATCTCGGTGATACCGAAGTCCTTCGGTGTGAAGACGGCGGCGACACCCGCCCGCTTCAGATCTGCGGCGTCGGCGTTCGGGATGATCCCGCCGACGATGACCGGGATGTCCTCGGCGCCCGCCTCACGGAGGCGGTCGAGGACGTCCGGGACCAGCTCGGCGTGCGAGCCGGAGAGGATCGACAGACCCACGCAGTGCACGTCCTCCGCGAGGGCGGCGTTGACGATCTGCTCGGGCGTCAGCCGGATCCCCTGGTAGACCACTTCGAAACCGGCGTCACGCGCGCGTACCGCGATCTGCTCGGCCCCGTTGGAGTGTCCGTCCAGGCCGGGCTTGCCCACCAGGAGCCGCAGCCGCCCGGAGCCCAGCTCGTCGGCGGTCCGCGCCACCTTCTCCCGTACGAGAGCCAGCGGCGTGCCCTCCTCGGCCGTCACCGCGACCGGGGCGGACGAGACGCCCGTGGGGGCGCGGAACTCGCCGAAGACGTCCCGCAGCGCCCAGGACCACTCGCCGGTGGTGACACCGGCGCGCGCGCACTCCAGGGTGGCGGCGAAGAGGTTGCCCTCACCGGCCGCCGTCGCCTTCAGCGCGGCCAGCGCCTCCTGGGCGCGGTTCTCGTCGCGGTTGTCCCGCCATTCGTGGAGCTTGGCGACGACACGGGCCTCGTTGGCCGGGTCGACCGTCATGATCGCCGTGTCGAGGTCCGCGGTGAGCGGGTTCTCCTCGGTCGTCTCGTAGATGTTGACGCCGACGATCTTCTCGTCGCCGGCCTCGATCCGGGCACGCCGCTCGGCGTGCGAGGAGACGAGCTGCGACTTGAGGTAGCCGGACTCGACGGCCGCCATCGCGCCGCCCATCTCCTGGATCCGGTCGATTTCGGTCAGGCACTCCTCGACGAGCGAGTCGACCTTGGCCTCGATCACGTGCGAGCCGGCGAAGATGTCCTCGTACTCCAGCAGGTCCGACTCGTGGGCCAGGACCTGCTGGATACGGAGCGACCACTGCTGGTCCCACGGGCGGGGCAGGCCGAGCGCCTCGTTCCACGCGGGCAGCTGGACGGCACGCGCGCGTGCGTCCTTGGAGAGCGTCACGGCCAGCATCTCGAGCACGATCCGCTGGACGTTGTTCTCGGGCTGGGCCTCGGTCAGACCGAGGGAGTTGACCTGGACGCCGTAGCGGAACCGGCGCTGCTTGGGGTCCTCGATGCCGTACCGCTCCCGGGTGACCTTGTCCCAGATGCGGCCGAAGGCGCGCATCTTGCACATCTCCTCGATGAAGCGGACGCCCGCGTTCACGAAGAACGAGATGCGGGCGACCACCTCCCCGAAGCGGTCCGCCGGGACCTGGCCGGAGTCCCGGACCGCGTCGAGCACCGCGATAGCGGTGGACATCGCGTACGAGATCTCCTGGACCGGAGTGGCCCCCGCCTCCTGCAGGTGGTAGCTGCAGATGTTGATCGGGTTCCACTTCGGCATGTTGTTCACCGTGTAGGTGATCATGTCCGTCGTGAGGCGGAGCGAGGGGCCGGGCGGGAAGACGTGCGTCCCGCGCGACAGGTACTCCTTCACGATGTCGTTCTGGGTGGTGCCCTGGAGCCTGGTGACGTCCGCGCCCTGCTCCTCCGCGACCACCTGGTAGAGCGCCAGGAGCCACATCGCCGTGGCGTTGATCGTCATCGAGGTGTTCATCTGCTCCAGGGGGATGTCCTGGAACAGCCGGCGCATGTCACCGAGGTGCGAGACCGGGACCCCGACCCGGCCGACCTCGCCGCGGGCGAGGATGTGGTCGGGGTCGTAGCCGGTCTGCGTCGGCAGGTCGAACGCGACCGACAGGCCGGTCTGACCCTTGGCGAGGTTGCGCCGGTACAGCTCGTTGGACGCCTCGGCGGTCGAGTGACCGGCGTAGGTCCGCATGAGCCACGGCCGGTCCTTCTGACGCTCAGTCATATACGGTCCCGGGATCAGATGTTACGGAAGCGGTTGATGGCGTCGATGTGCTTCGCGCGCATCTCCGGGTCGCGCACGCCCAGGCCCTCCTGCGGGGCGAGCGCGAGCACGCCGACCTTGCCCTGGTGCAGGTTGCGGTGGACGTCGTACGCGGCCTGACCGGTGTCCTCCAGGTTGTACACCTTGGAGAGCGTCGGGTGGATCTTGCCCTTGGCGATCAGGCGGTTGGCCTCCCACGCCTCGCGGTAGTTCGCGAAGTGCGAGCCGATGATCCGCTTCAGCGACATCCACAGGTAGCGGTTGTCGTACTCGTGCATGTAGCCCGAGGTCGAGGCGCAGGTGGTGATGGTGCCGCCCTTGCGGGTGACGTACACGGAGGCGCCGAAGGTCTCGCGGCCGGGGTGCTCGAAGACGATGTCGATGTCCTCGCCGCCGGTGAGCTCGCGGATGCGCTTGCCGAAGCGCTTCCACTCCTTCGGGTCCTGGGTGTGCTCGTCCTTCCAGAACTTGTAGCCCTCGGCGTTGCGGTCGATGACCGCCTCCGCGCCCATCGACCGGCAGATGTCGGCCTTCTCCGGGGAGGAGACGACACAGATCGGGTTGGCGCCACCGGCCAGGGCGAACTGGGTGGCGTACGAACCGAGCCCGCCGCTCGCGCCCCAGATCAGGACGTTGTCGCCCTGCTTCATGCCGGCGCCGTTGCGGGAGACCAGCTGGCGGTAGGCGGTGGAGTTCACCAGGCCGGGGGAGGCGGCCTCCTCCCAGCTGAGGTGGTCCGGCTTCGGCATCAGCTGGTTCGACTTGACCAGCGCGATCTCCGCCAGGCCGCCGAAGTTCGTCTCGAAGCCCCAGATGCGCTGCTCGGGGTCGAGCATCGTGTCGTTGTGGCCGTCCGAGGACTCCAGCTCGACCGAGAGGCAGTGGGCGACGACCTCGTCGCCGGGCTTCCACGAGTTCACGCCGGGGCCCGTGCGCAGGACGACGCCCGCGAGGTCCGAGCCGATGATGTGGTACGGCAGGTCGTGGCGCTTGCTGAGGTCGCTGAGCCGGCCGTAGCGCTCCAGGAAGCCGAAGGTCGACACCGGCTCGAAGATCGAGGTCCAGACCGAGTTGTAGTTCACGGAGCTGGCCATGACGGCGACCAGGGCCTCGCCCGGGCCCAGCTCGGGCAGCGGCACGTCGTCGAGGTGGAGCGACTTGCGGGGGTCCTTGTCGCGGCTGGCGAGACCGGCGAACATCTCGGTCTCGTCCTTGTGCACGGTCACCGCGCGGTACGACTCGGGGAGCTTGATGTTGGCGAAGTCGTCGGGCGTGGATTCCGGCGACTGAATCGCGTCCAGGATGTCCTTCACGGGGTGCCTCCGGCGGTGCGGCGTCTGAGGGGGACGCACTGAGGGGTTCGTCTTGGAGTGCTGCTGTGGAGGTGTGCCGTCGGTTCGGCGGGTGGTGCGGTGGCTGCGCCGGTGGGCGCGGTGGGTGCCTGTGACGCAGGCGTCCGGGCGCACAATCACGATCGCTTGTGGGGACAGCCGGCGCACGAGGAGACCTCGGCGCGCCGGCCGCCCGGACAACATCAACGTATGGCACCGCGTGTCACCTGACAAGGCACTGCGTGCCAACAATTTCACTCAGATGCAATCCGCCGGTCACACATGAGCGATGATCGATCGAGAGACCCGGCAAAAGCGGCGAAGGTCGCCCCCGGAGCGGGAGCGGCCTTCGCCGTGAGCGGTGTGGAGAAGCGGGGTCAGCTCTTCCTGAGGGCCTGCTGGATCGTCCGCATGACCTCGTCCAGGGGCGCGTCCGTCCGGGCGACGGCGATCACGACGTCGCCCTCGGCGGAGACGGCCGCGGCGGGCGCCGGAGCGGCCGACGGCCCGGACTGGGCGGAGGAGCCCGGCCGGCCCGCGCCTATGCCCGTGCCGAACGTCTCCCGCACGATGGCGAAGGCGTGGTCCAGCTGCGCCTCCACGTCACCCTGCCCGCCGGCGCGCAGCCAGCGCCGGAGTACGTGGTTGTGCGCGGTGACCACCGCCGAGGCCGCCACCTCGGCCAGCAGCGGGTCGTCGTTGCCGTCGTGGTGGTCCCGCTCGTCGAAGTGGCCCAGGAGATAGCGGGTGAACAGCCGCTCGTAGCGGGCCACCGAAGCGATCTCGCGCTCCCGCAGGGTCGGCACCTCGCGGGTGAGCCGGTAGCGCTCCACGGAGACCGCCGGGGACCCCGCGTACATCTTCATGACTTCCTTGATGCCCCGGCACACCGTGTCCAGCGGGTGCTCGTGCGGCGGCGCGGCATTCAGTACCGCCTCCGCCCGCACCAGAGTGTCGTCGTGGTCGGGGAAGATCGCCTCTTCCTTGGAGCGGAAGTGGCGGAAGAAGGTCCGGCGGGCGACCCCGGCCGTCGCGGCGATCTCGTCGACCGTCGTGGCCTCGTACCCCTTGGTCGCGAAGAGCTCCATGGCCGCCGCCGCCAGCTCGCGGCGCATCTTCAGCCGCTGCGCGGCCGCGCGGGTGCCCGCCGGGCTCTCCGTGGTGTCGGAGCCGGACGGGGACGTGGACGTGGCACGGGGTGACTTCGCGGCCTGGGACATGTCCTGAACGTACTGCATCAGTGCGGGAGTGTGCCCAGGTGGGGGAGGGCCGCCCGGGGCGCCCGAGGCGCCCCCGGGACTCAGCAGCCCTCCCCAGCCCGCGGCCGGCTCAGCGTCGGGCATATTCGCGGAAGCCGCGACCCGTCTTGCGGCCCAGGCAGCCCGCGGCCACCAGGTGCTCCAGGAGCGGCGCCGGGGCAAGGCCCGGGTCGCGGAACTCGCGGTGCAGCACCTGCTCGATGGCGAGCGAGACGTCGAGGCCGACGACGTCGAGCAGCTCGAACGGTCCCATCGGGTAGCCGCCGCCCAGCTTCATGGCGGCGTCGATGTCGTCCAGGGTCGCGTAGTGCTCCTGGACCATCTTGATCGCGTTGTTCAGGTACGGGAAGAGCAACGCGTTCACGATGAAGCCGGCCCGGTCGCCGCAGTCCACCGGGTGCTTCTTGATCTTCGCCGTGACCTCGCGGACCGTGGCGTGGACGTCGTCGCCGGTCAGGACCGTGCGGACGATCTCCACCAGCTTCATCGCGGGCGCCGGGTTGAAGAAGTGCATCCCGATGACGTCCTGCGGGCGCGAGGTGGCACGCGCGATGGCGACGACCGGCAGCGAGGAGGTCGTGGTGGCGAGCACCGCGCCCGGCTTGCAGACCTTGTCGAGCGTCGCGAAGAGCTGCCGCTTGATCTCCAGGTCCTCGGCGACCGCCTCCAGGGCCAGGTCCACCGTGGCGAAGGCGTCGAGCGTGCCGGCCGGGGTGATCCGGGCCAGCGTCTCGTCCCGCACCTCCGCGGTCATCCGGCCCTTGTCGACCGAACGGGCGAGGGACTTCGCGATCCGGGCCTTCGCCGTCTCCGCCTTCTCGTCCGAACGAGCGGCGAGCACGACCTCGTAACCGGCCTTGGCGAAGACCTCGGCGATGCCCGACGCCATCGTCCCCGAGCCCGCGACGCCGACCGAGCGGACCTCACGGCCCTCGCCGGTGACGGCGCTCTCCAGCGGGGTGAGCGCGTCGCGGACCACGGCGCCCGAGCCCGGGGCCTCGTACGTGTAGAAGCCGCGGCCCGACTTGCGGCCGGTCAGACCGGCCTCGCTGAGCTGCTTGAGGATCGGGGCGGGGGCGTGCAGCCGGTCGTGCGACTCGCTGTACATCGCCTCCAGGACGGTACGGGCGGTGTCGACGCCGATCAGGTCGAGCAGCGCCAGCGGGCCCATCGGCAGACCGCAGCCGAGCTTCATGGCGGCGTCGATGTCCTCGCGGGAGGCGTACTTCGCCTCGTACATCGCGGCCGCCTGGTTGAGGTAGCCGAAGAGCAGCCCGTCGGCGACGAAACCGGGCCGGTCACCGACCGCGACCGGCTCCTTGCCGAGCTGGTGCGCCAGGGTGGTGACGGCCTCGACGGCCTGCGGGGCGGTGAGGACGCAGGAGACGACCTCCACCAGCTTCATCGCCTGGACCGGGGTGAAGAAGTGCAGGCCGAGCACGCGCTCGGGGTGCGCCGAGTCGGCGGCCAGCCGCGTCACGGAGAGCGCGTT
The DNA here is from genome assembly GCF_055564335.1 of Streptomyces sp. NPDC029139. Lineage (NCBI taxonomy): Bacteria > Bacillati > Actinomycetota > Actinomycetes > Kitasatosporales > Streptomycetaceae > Streptomyces > Streptomyces sp. NPDC029139. The sequence continues at coordinate 157,239 of NZ_JBVHWN010000008.1, forward strand.
GGTTCCGGTGGCGATGATGGCGTCCGGCCGGACGATCGTGTCCAGGGCCCGGAACACCTCCTGCTTGGCCTCGTACGACTCGGGGACGACCTCGATCACGAGGTCGGCGTTCGCGGCCGCCTGCAGGTCGGAGAAGGTGCGGAAGCGGGCGAGGACGTCCTGCCGCTCCTCCTCCGTGATCCGCTCACGGGCCACGGCGCGGGCGGTGGATGCCTCCAGGGCGGCGACCGCCTGGGTGGCCGCGGCTTCGCTGATGTCGATGCCGATGACCTCACGGCCGGCCCGGGCGAGGACATCGGCGATGCCGGTGCCCATGGTGCCGAGACCGATGACGGCGATGGTGGAGAGAGGGGTGTCCATCAGGGGACTCCAGGGAGGAAGAGTGACGACTGAAGGCGGCAATGTGGGCGCGAACGGGCCGCGAAGCGGAAAACGCGAGGAGTTCGCGACGGGGGCGCTGAGAGATCGCGCCGAGAGATCGCGTGGAAAAGGCGACGGACTCTGTCCCGAAGTCACGTCGAAAAATGCCGAACCGACAAACTCGATCCCACCACGGCTGCGTCACCAGGCCGTTGTGAGAGTGCGGGGGGTGACCCGCTCACCTGAGATTAACCGGCGGGTAACGAGCGCGCCAGTCCTCGGAACTCCGGAAATTGTGATCTGGATCGCGGATACGCTGACGGCCATGGATATCGCCACGGACGACGCGGAATTCCGCTCGATGATCGATCGTTTGGGCGCGGAGATCGTGGAGGAAGAAGAGACGGCGGAGTTCCACGGACTGACCGCCACGGAGGACAGGGAATCGCTGGCGGCCGTTCTGACCGAGCCGCACCGTCCGCTCTGGGCGCGCGAGATCGCCTCCTTCCGGCTCGGCCTCGCCGGCGATCCACGGGCCTTCGAGGCCCTGGTCCTGCTCCTGAACCACCGCGACCCCGAACGCTGCGTCTCCGCCGCCTACGCGCTGACGCGGCTGGGCGATCCCCGCACCGCGCGGGCCGCCGCCGCGCTCGCCACCAACGAACTCCGCGTCGCCTACGCGCTGCTGCCGGTCCGTCTGCTCACCGACCTGCGCGCACCGGAGTCCGTGCCGGCCCTGGTCACCGTCCTGGAACGGCGCCTCGTGGCCGACGACCCGCACTGGCGGGTCGGTCTCGCCTGTGTCGAGGGGCTCGGCACCCTCGGCGACCCGCGCGCCCGGCCGGCGCTGCGGGCCGCTCTGCCCCATCCCCGCCTCGGCGCCGCGGCGGCCCGCTCACTGGCCCGGCTCGGCGCCCAGGGATGACGCGTCGGCCCTTGTCGGTACGAGCGCGAACGCCTCGATCTCGATCAGCAGCTCCGGACGAACCAGCGCCGAGACCTGCACCGCCGAGCTTGCGGGGAGGGGAGCCGCGGCGAAGGCCTCGTCCCTCGCCGACCGGACCGCCGGCAGGTGCGCGACATCCGTGACGAAGTACGTCAGCTTCACCACGTCCTCGAAGCCCGCGCCCGCGGCGGCGAGACAGCGCCGCAGATTCGTGAAGACCTGACGGGCCTGCGCCACCGGGTCGCCCACCCCGACCACGGCGCCGTCGGCGTCCAGCGCGCACTGGCCGGATATCGCGACGAAACGCCCCGTGCCCCAGACGACGTGGCTGTACTGGGGGCTCGGGGCGATGCCGTCGGGGGCGGGCACGTGCGTGAGGTGACTCGTCATGGCGGACATCCTCGCCCACGCCACTGACAACCCCCGGGGGCCGTCGCCCGGTGCGGCTCGGTGCGGCTCGGTGCGGCCCGGGCGCTGTGGCTCAGCGCACGTGGCCGAGAAGCCCGTGCAGGGTCGAGCCCTGGCCGTGCGCCGTGGTGCCGCGCGCCGTCTTCGCCTTGGTGTTCTCCGGCTCCGGCTCCGGCTCCGGGAGCGTGGCGCAGACCGCGTCCGCCTCCGACTGCCCGTCACCGCGCGGCACGTGGCCCGTCGCGAGGTAGGTCGACAGGTGCTCGTCCATGCACGCGTTGCCGCCCAGCGTCACCCCGTGGTTCCCGCCGCCCTCCTCGACGACCAGGCTGGAGCCGGCCATCATCCGGTGCAGCGCCACACCGCCCTCGTACGGAGTGGCCGCGTCGTCCGTCGCCTGCAGGATCAGTACCGGGGGCACCTCGTCGTTCGAGACGTCGGGCGGAGTGAGCGAGTCCACCGGCCAGAACGCGCACGGAGCGTTGTACCAGGCGTTGTTCCAGGTGGAGAAGGGTGCCTTGGCGTGCACGTCCCAGTTGTCCTTGCGCCAGGTGTTCCAGTCGCGCGGCCACGCCGCGTCCCGGCACTGCACGCTGGTGTAGACGGAGTAGCTGTTGTCGGCCGCCGTGTCCGCGGCCCCGTACTTCTCGTACGCCCGGGTCAGCGGGGCCGCGTCCTTGTCGTTGACGTACGAGGAGAACGCCTCGGCCAGCGTCGGCCAGTACCCGTTGTAGTACCCGCCGGGAAGGAAGGTGTCCTCCAGCTCGCCCGGGCCGACCTTGCCGCCGGCCGGGCTCTTGCGCAGCGCCTCCCGCATCCGGTACCAGGCGGCCTCCACGACCGCCGGGTCCGTGCCCAGCTCGTACGTGGCGTTCCGGCGGGCCACCCAGGCCATGAAGTCCTTGTGGCGGGTGTCGAAGGCGTAGTCCTGCGCGATGTTGTCCTCGTACCAGACGCCCTGCGGATTGACGACGGAGTCCAGCGCCATGCGGCGCACCCGCTCCGGGTACAGCCGCGCGTACACGGCGCCGAGGTAGGTGCCGTAGGAGTACCCCAGGTAGGTGAGCCGCGGCGCACCGACCGCCGCGCGGATCGCGTCCAGGTCCCGGGCCGTGCTGACCGTGTCGATGTACCGCAGGACGTCGCCGTGCTTCTTGCCGCACGCCTCGGCGAAGGCCCGGGCCCGCTCGACCCCCGCCTGCTCGCCCTCGGCGCCGAGCGGCACGGAGTCCGGCCGCACCGGGTCGAAGTGGCCGGGCCGGCAGTCGAGCGCGGGCTCGCTCCGGCCGACTCCGCGCGGGTCGAAACCGATCACGTCGTACTGCGCCGCCACCTTCGCCGGCAGCGAGGCGGCCACGAATCCGGCCATGTTCCGTCCGCTGCCGCCCGGTCCGCCCGGGTTGACGAGCAGCGGACCCTGGTACTCCTTCGGGTCCTTCACGGTGTGCGCGACCCGGGTCAGGGCCAGGGTGATCGACCGGCCGGCCGGATCGTCGTGGTTCAGTGACACGTCGAGCGTGGCGCACTCCAGCTTCGGGTACGCCTTGGTGGCACAGCCGCTCCAGACGAGCGCGGCGAGGGGGCGGAGGGTCGGCGCCGGCGGGGGCGCCGCGGACGCGGGCAGGACGGTGACCGTCCCCGCGACCAGTGCTCCAGTGGCGATCAGCATTCCTGCGCGTGTGGTCATAGGGCGTCCGTGCCCCGAACGGAAGTCGGAAGGACCGATTCCGGCGAGAGTTGACCCGATCAGAGGAGGGTGAGCTGCTCCGGAGCGCCGGCGAGCGAGGGTTCCTCCGGTACGGGTGTCCGGCGCGGCGCTCCCCGGTGGGCGGGGCCGATCCCGAACTCGGCGGCCAGCTCGTGCACCTGACGAGTGATCCGGCGCTGGTACCAGGTCGGCGCGTAGGCCCCGTCCGCGTACATCCGCTCGTACCGCCCGACCAGGTGGGGGTGGTGCTGTCGCAGCCAGGTGAAGAACCACTCGCGGGCGCCCGGCCGCAGATGCAGCACGAGCGGGGTCACGGAGGTCGCGCCGGCCTCGGCGATGGCGCGGACCGTGTCGCGCAGTTGCTCGGGCCGGTCGCCGAGGAAGGGGATGACGGGGGCCATCAGCACGCCGCAGCCGATGCCGTGCTCGCCCAGTGTCCGTACGACGTCCAGGCGCCGCTGCGGGGAGGGGGTGCCGGGCTCGACCGTGCGCCACAGCTCCTGGTCGGTGAAGCCGACGGAGACGGAGATGCCGACCTCGGTGACCTCCGCCGCCTGGACGAGCAGATCGAGGTCGCGCAGGATCAGGGTGCCCTTGGTGAGGATGGAGAAGGGATTGGCGTGGTCGCGCAGGGCCTCGATGATGCCCGGCATCAGGCGGTAGCGCCCCTCGGCCCGCTGGTAGCAGTCGACGTTGGTGCCCATCGCGATGTGCGCGCCCTGCCAGCGGCGGGAGGCCAGCTGGCGGCGCAGCAGCTCGGGGGCGTTGATCTTCACCACGATCTGGGAGTCGAAGCCGAGCCCGGTGTCCAGGTCCAGATAGCTGTGGGTCTTGCGGGCGAAACAGTAGACGCACGCGTGCGTGCACCCCCGGTACGGGTTGACCGTCCATTCGAACGGCATCCGTGAGGCGCCCGGCACCCGGTTCACGATCGAGCGGGCCCGTACCTCGTGGAAGGTGATCCCCCGGAACTCCGGCGTGTCGAAGGTGCGGGTGGTGACCGCGTCCGTGCCGAACAGGGCGGTTTCCGCCGCGGCGGCCGGATTGTCGCCCAGATTGTCCCAGCGCATGGACGCCTCCTCGGTGGCAGTGCCCGGTCGTGTGGTCGGCCGTACGCCCAGAATAGAACATGTGTTCCCTTGATCGCCGCAACCCGGATTTGGGAGGCCCGGCCCCAGGTGATTGGCTGTGGCCCACACCCCTGAAGAACCACGTGTTGGAGGATGTGCCATGGCGCAGGTCGAGGCCACGACGGAGCGGATCATCGCGGCGGACCCGGAGACGGTGTTCGACGCCCTGGCCGACTACAGCGGCACGCGCGCGAAGCTGCTGCCGGAGCACTTCAGCGAGTACGAGGTCCGCGAGGGCGGCGACGGCCAGGGCACCCTCGTCCACTGGAAGCTCCAGGCCACCAGCAAGCGCGTCCGCGACTGCCTTCTGGAGGTCACCGAGCCCACCGAGGGGCAGCTCGTCGAGAAGGACCGCAACTCCTCCATGGTCACCACCTGGACCGTCACCCCCGCCGGCGAGGGCAGCTCCAAGGCCGTCGTCTCCACCGTCTGGAACGGCGCCGGCGGCATCGGCGGCTTCTTCGAGAAGACCTTCGCGCCCAAGGGCCTCGGCCGCATCTACGACGCCGTCCTGGCCAACCTCGCGGCCGAGGTGGAGAAGTAACGCTCACGCGCTCACCGGTTCGAGTGGTTTCCCGCGACCCCCGCACGAGCGCCCCGCGCGCCCGGGGGTCGCGCCCCCTCCCGTAAACGCGCTGATGAGCGCCCCAAGTGCGCTGTCGCACCGGCCTGTTCAACCTCTGGGGTGCGACCGGCTCTCCATGCCGCCCGACTTGCTCCCGCTTCGCGCCCAATGCGAAGAATGACGCGGCTGGGACGCGGTCCGGCCGCGCGACGAGGGGAGCAGGTACGTGGGTGCGATCACGCTGGTGAAGGACGAGCCGCTCGCCGCGGGCGACCCGTCCGGCGAAGGACCGCCCGGACCGCCGCCCGTCGCCGAGGAGACGGCCCTCGACCCCCGCCGCGTCCGGCTCGTCTTCTTCGGTCTCATGCTCGCGCTGCTGCTCGCCGCGCTGGAGCAGATGATCGTCGCCACCGCCCTGCCGAAGATCGTCGGCGAACTCCAGGGCCTGGACCGGATGTCCTGGGCGATCACGGCCTACCTCCTCACCGCCACCATCGGTCTGCCGATCTATGGAAAACTCGGTGACCTCTTCGGCCGCAAGGGCGTCTTCCTCTTCGCCATCGTGCTCTTCGTCATCGGCTCCGCCCTGGCCGGCTGGTCGCGCAGCATGGACGAGCTCATCGCGTTCCGGGCCGTCCAGGGCGCCGGCGCGGGCGGCCTGATGATCGGCGTCCAGGCGATCATCGCGGACATCGTCCCGGCCAGGGAACGCGGCCGCTACATGGGCCTCATCGGCGCCGCCTTCGGCCTCGCCTCCGTCGCCGGCCCCCTGCTCGGCGGCTTCTTCACCGACCACGTCTCCTGGCGCTGGTGCTTCTACTTCAACGTCCCCTTCGGGCTCGTCACCCTCGCCGTCGTCGCCGTGGTGCTCAAACTCCCCAAGCCGCGAGCACGGGCCCGCCTCGACGTCCTCGGCTCGATCCTGCTCGCCGCCGCCTCCACCTGCCTGGTGCTGCTCACCAGTTGGGGAGGAACCGAGCACGCCTGGGACTCCGAGGTCATCATCGCCCTCGCCTGCGGCGCGGCCGCGACGGCCCTCCTCTTCCTCGCCGTCGAGCGCGTCGCGCCCGAACCGCTCATCCCGCTGCGGCTGTTCCGGGACTCCGTCTTCACGGTCACGAGCCTCGTCGGCGCGGTGATCGGCATCGCGCTCTTCGGCGCCGCCAGCTATCTGCCGACGTTCCTGCAGATGGTCGAGGGAGCCACCGCCACCGAGTCCGGCCTCCTCATGCTGCCCCTGATGGGCGGGATCGTGGTGTCCTCGATCGTCTCGGGCCGCCTCATCACCCGCACCGGCCGCTACAAGGTCTACCCGGTCCTCGGCGGCGCCGTCTCCGTCGCCGGCATGTGGCTGCTCTCCCGGATGGAGACCGACACCCCGCGCCTGCACCACAGCGTCTGGCAGGCGGTCCTGGGCATCGGCATCGGCCTCGTCATGCCGGTCCTCATCCTCGCCGTACAGAACTCCGTACGCCCCGGCGACCTCGGCACGGCCACCAGCGCCCACAACTACTTCCGCCAGATCGGCGGCAGCGTCGGGGCCGCCGTCTTCGGCACGCTCTTCGCCGCCCGCCTCGACGACGCCCTCGCCGACTCCCTGCCCCGGACGGCCGGAGTCCCGCTGCCCGCCGCCGAATCGATCACTCCGCAGGCCGTGCACGCCCTCCCGCCCGCCCTGCGGGACGCCTACATCCAGGCGTACGCGGACGCCATGCCGCGGATCTTCCTCTACCTGGTGCCGGTCCTCGTGCTCGGCCTCGTCCTCGCCTTCTTCCTCAAGGAGAAACCGCTGGTGTCCCACCACACCCCCACCACCGAGGCCCCCACCGGCGTCCCCCGGGCCCGCGCGTCGGCCCCCGCCGCCCCCGCCGCCTACACCGCTGGCCTCCCTGTCTGCGGAACCGTCCAGCACCACGACGGCAGCCGCGTCCCGCGAGCGGCCCTCACCCTCATCGACGTCCAGGGGCAGCAGATCGGCCGGGGCGGCAGCGGTGAGGACGGGCGCTACGCGCTCAGCGTCCCCGGTCCCGGCTCGTACGTCCTGATCGCGGCGGCCGGCGGCCACCAGCCGCAGGCCGTGTCGGTCACCGTCGGCGAACGGCCCGTCGAGCTCGACGTGGTCCTCGGCGGCGCCGGCCGGCTGGCCGGCACGGTGGTGACCGCCGACGGAAACCCCGTACGGGACGCGGCGGTCACCCTCACCGACGTACGCGGCGAGGTCGTCGCCTCCACCCGCAGCGGGCGCGAGGGCGGCTACGTCATCACCGAGCTGGTGGCCGGCGAGTACACCCTGGCCGCCAGCGCGCCCGCCTTCCGGCCCGCGGCGCTGCCGGTGAGCGTCCAGTCCTCCCGGGAGACCCGGCAGGACATCGAGCTGGCGGGCGGCGCCGTGCTGCGCGGGACGGTGCGCGCGGGCGGCGGGAGGCCGGTGGAGGACGCGCGCGTGACGCTCCTCGACGCGGCCGGCAACGTGGTCGACACCCTGACGACCGGACCCGACGGCACCTTCCGCTTCGTGGACCTGTCCTCGGGCGAGTACACGGTGATCGCGGCGGGCTATCCGCCGGTCGCCACCGTCCTCCAGGTCGCGGGCGGCGGACGCACCGAACGCGACCTGCAGCTCGGGCACGAGGACTGAGGGGCCGAAGAGCCCGCGGGGCGCGGGCCGGGCCGAAGGACGGGGCGCTCAGTCCACGCGGATCGCCAGCATGCAGCTGTCGTCCTCGTCCCCGACGAGCTCGGGATTCGCCATCAGATGGTCGATCAGCTCCTTCGGAGCGAGTCCCGACGAGGCTTCGAGCGCCTTCCCGAGGCGGTCGATCCCCTGCGTCACGTCCTCGCCCCGCCGCTCGACCATGCCGTCGGTGTAGAGCAGCAGCAGATCCCCGGGCCGCAGCTCGGTCGCCGAGGTCTCGTACGCATAGCCGGGCAGCGCACCCAGCAAGGGGCCGCGCTGAGCGGTCGCCAGGGTCTCGGCACGCCCGTCACGCAGGAGCAGCGGAGCCGGGTGGCCGGCGTCGGCCCAGTGCAGCGTCCGGGAGTCGTCGATGTGTCCCGCGACGACCGTGGCCGTCTGGCCCGAGGGATCACTGCACACCAGCTCGTTCAGCCAGGTCGTGATCTCCCCGGCCGGCGCGCCCGTCTGCGCGAGGCCCGCGAGGGCGTGACGCTGCTGAGCCATACGGGCGACGGCGTCGAGGCCGTGTCCCGACGCGTCCCCGATCGCCACCAGCACGCGCCCGTCCGGGAGCAGCCGGCACTTGTACCAGTCCCCGCCCACGGCGGCGTCCGCCTCGGCGGGCAGATACGACGCCGCGACCGTCAGACCGACCGCCGCCAGCGCCTCCGAATGGGTGGGCAGGAGCGCCTCGCGCAGCGCGTCGGCGACCCGCCGTTCCGCCTCGGTCTGGCGGCGCAGCCGGTCCGACTCGCGCTCCGTCTCGGCGAGGCGGCGGCGGCTCCGGATCTGCGGGGTGAGATCGCGGGCCACGAGGTTGATCGCCCAGGGGCGGCCGTCCGTGCCGGCCACCGGGCGGCCCAACAGGTCGAGCGTCCGGATCTCCCCCAGGACGAGGAAACGGATGCGTGTCCACGCCGGCTCCTCCCCGGCGAGGACGGACGTCAGGAACTCGGAGAAGGCCGTCAGGTCGGCGGGCAGCAGCGCGTCGCAGAGCTGCTCCAGGGACCACGGCATGTGCACCTGGGCGTGAAAGATCCGGCTGAGCCCCTCCGACCAGGTCACCTTCCCCGACAGCAGGTCCCAATGGCCCCAGCCCATCGACGCCAGGTACTGCGCGTCGATGGTCAGCAGCTCGCCCTGGCTGTGCACCGGCCGCCAGGTGGCGAGCACCTGCTTGCCGCAGCGGGCGGCGGAGTAGAGCAGGGGCGCGCGGTGCAGCCGCCCGAGCCGCTCCTCCGTGTAGTCGACCACGCGCCCGTCGAGAGGCCGGGCGGAGTCGGCCACGTCGGCCAGGGCGGCGAGCAGCCCGGTGTGCGCGGCCCCGGGCCGTGCCTCCAGGAAACGCTGGCCGACCTGCCGGTCCGGCGCCTCCAGCCAGTCCGCGGACCGCACCCGGTTGCCGGCGACGATGAGAAAGTCCATGACACCGCCACTGTCGTCCCGTACGGGTTCGAGCAGGACGGCGGAGGCCGGGATGGCGCCGAGCACGGAGCACAGCCCCTCGCTGGAGGCGTCGTGCGTACTGCACAGGCAGGGCGCACCGTTCCCGGAGGCCGGGGGAGCGGGCAGCACGGTCAGTGACTGCACCGGGGAGCCGAGGTCGGTGGCGTTCGTGTCGGCGCCCGGTCTCTCCGTCGACCGTCGTACGGTCGCCCGCAGGGACGAGACCTCGCGGCCGATCATGCTCTTGAGGGCCTCTACGTCGTTGGGCAGCGGAAAACTCATGAAGGCCTCCGCGGGGCTGGCGGTCCCGGGCCCGGCGGGCCCCGTCGGACACGACCCCTTGTCCGTGCGCACGGATCGCTGTGCACCGGCGGCTGCCCAGTCGACGCCGCCGCGAAACGCCGGGGTGCGCCCGGTCCACCGGCGGGCCGCCGTCCCGTGCGGGCGGACCGGTGACAAGGCGGGTGGACCGGTGACAAAGAGCCGGCCGATGGACAAGGATGCCTCCATCGGGGTCCTACGGCGGCCCGCGCGAGGCCAGGTGCCGCGCGCCGACCGCGCGCCGCACCGCAACCCTCGGCGGGGCACGGGGGCCACGCCGAGCTCGGGGAGGCCGAAGGGCATGAAGATCCTGATCAGCGCCGACATGGAGGGCGCCACCGGCGTCACCTGGCCCGCCGACGTGCTGCCCGGAACGCCTCAATGGGAACGGTGCCGGTCCCTGTTCACCTCGGACGTCAACGCGGCCGTCCTCGGATTCTTCGACGGCGGCGCCGACGAGGTGCTGATCAACGAGGCGCACTGGACCATGCGGAACCTGCTCCTCGAGCAGCTCGACGAACGGGCCGAGATGCTCACCGGGCGTCACAAGGCGCTCTCCATGGTGGAGGGCGTCCAGCACGGGGACGTCGACGGCATCGCCTTCGTCGGGTACCACACCGGCGCGGGAGCCGAAGGCGTCCTCGCCCACACCTACCTCGCGAACTCCATCACCGGCGTGTGGCTGAACGGGGAGCGGGCGAGCGAGGGACTGCTGAACGCCCATGTCGTGGCGGAGTACGGGGTCCCCGTCGTCCTCGTCACGGGCGACGACCTGACCTGCGAGGACGCCCTGGGGTACGCGCCCGGGGCGCTCAAGGTCGCGGTCAAGGACCATGTCTCCCGGTACGCGGCGGTGTGCCGGACCCCGAAGCGCACCGCGAGCGAGATCCGGGCCGCCGCGAAGGCCGCGGCGGCCCTCGCCGTACGGCACGAGCCGGTGCGGGGCGGTCCCTTCACGGTGGAGCTGGAGTTCGACGCCGAGCACCTGGCGGCCGCCGCCACGGTGGTGCCCGGCGTGGCGCGGAGCGGCGAGCGCCGGGTCGCGTACACCGGCGAGACGATGTACGAGGGCATTCGTACGTTCAAGGCGGTCACCACGATCGTCTCCGCGGCGGTGGAGGAGCAGTATGGCTGAGCCGGTCCAGGTCCCGGACGCCCCGGCGGTCGACGCGAGGGCGAGCGACATCGGCCCGGGCGGCGGAAGGGCTCTCGACGAGGTGGCGCTCGACGAGGTCGTGACCTTCACCTCCGAGCTGATCCGGATCGACACCACCAACCGGGGCGGCGGCGACTGCCGCGAGAGGCCCGCCGCCGAGTACGTCGCCGAACGCCTCGCCGCGGCCGGGCTCGAACCGACGCTGCTCGAACGGACCCCCGGCCGCACCAACGTGGTGGCACGCATCGCGGGCACCGACCCCTCGGCCGACGCCCTGCTGGTCCACGGCCATCTCGACGTCGTGCCCGCCGAGCCCGCCGACTGGGCCGTCCACCCCTTCTCCGGCGAGGTCCGCGACGGGGTGGTCTGGGGCCGCGGCGCCGTCGACATGAAGAACATGGACGCGATGGTCCTCGCCGTCGTCCGCTCCTGGGCCCGCCGAGGCATCCGGCCGCGCCGCGACATCGTCCTCGCCTACACCGCCGACGAGGAGGCCAGCGCCGAGGACGGTTCGGGATTCCTCGCCGACCACCACCCCGGGCTCTTCGAGGGCTGCACCGAAGGCATCAGCGAGTCCGGCGCGTTCAGCTTCCGTCCGAACCCCGGCATGACGCTCTACCCGATCGCCGCCGGCGAGCGCGGCACCGCCTGGGTCAAACTCACCGCGCACGGCCGGGCCGGGCACGGTTCCAAGGTGAACACCGCCAACGCCGTCACCCGGCTCGCCTCCGCCGTCGCCCGCATCGGCGCCCACCCCTGGCCCGTCCGCCTCACCTCGACCGTACGGGCCGCGCTCACCGAACTGGCCGCGCTGTACGGCATCGAGACCGACGTGCACGCGGACGGCTTCGACGTCGACCGGCTCCTGGAGAAGCTCGGCCCGGCCGCCGCGCTGGTCGAGCCGACCGTGCGCAACAGCGCCAACCCGACGATGCTGGAAGCGGGTTACAAGGTCAACGTCATCCCCGGGCACGCCGTCGCCTACGTCGACGGCCGGATGCTGCCGGGCGGCGAGGAGGAGTTCGCCGAGACCATGGACCGGCTCACCGGCCCGGACGTGGCGTGGGAGTTCCACCACCGAGAGGTGCCTCTGGAGGCACCCGTCGACTCACCGACCTTCGCCCGACTGCGCGCCGCCGTCGAGCACTTCGACCCGGACGGCCATGTCGTCCCGTTCACCATGTCCGGTGGCACGGATGCCAAGCAGTTCTCCCGGCTCGGCATCACCGGGTACGGCTTCTCCCCGCTGAAGCTGCCCCCGGAGCTGGACTACGGGGCGCTGTTCCACGGAGTCGACGAGCGTGTCCCCGTCGACGCCCTGCACTTCGGCGTCCGCGTCCTCGACCACTATCTGACGTCCGCCTGACCGCACCACCGCACCACCGCCCCGCCGCTCCACAGCGTCACCGCACCACCACGTCACCGCACCACAGCGTCAGTCCGTGCACGTTCGAGCAAGTCCCTGCAAAGGAAGTCGAGATGGTACCGACGGGCGCCTACGGCACCTGGCCCTCCCCCATCGACGCCGCGCTCGCCGCCCGCCACGACGGCCGCCCCGAGTACGTCGGTTTCGTCGGCGACGAGGTGTGGTGGACCGCGCCGCGGCCCACCGAGGGCGGCCGGCGGGCGCTGGTCCGCCGACGCTCCGACGGCACCGAGGAGTCGGTGCTCCCCGCCCCCTGGAACGTCCGCAGCCGGGTCGTCGAGTACGGCGGACAGCCCTGGGCGGGCGTCGTGCGCGCGGACCACGGGCCGCTCGTGGTCTTCAGCCACTTCCCCGACCAGCGGCTCTACGCGTACGAACCCGACGCCGGCCCCGACACGCCCGCCGAGCCCCGGCCGCTCACCCCCGTCTCCGCCGTCGGCGGCGGACTGCGCTGGGCCGACCCGGTGATCCACCCCGACCGCGGTGAGGTCTGGTGCGTCCTGGAGGAGATCACCGGTCCCGCGCCCACCGACGTCCGGCGCGTCCTCGCTGCCGTACCGCTCGACGGATCGGCCGCCGAGGACCGCACCGCCGTACGCGAACTCTCCGACGGGCGACACCGGTTCGTCACCGGGCCTCGGCTCTCCCCGGACGGACGGCAGGCGGCCTGGATCGCCTGGGACCACCCGCGCATGCCCTGGGACGGTACGGAGGTGCTCCTCGCGGACGTCACGGTGGAGGGCATCTTCCACGGCGCGCGGCCGGTCGCCGGCGGCCTGGAGGAGTCGGTGCCGCAGGTCGGCTGGACCCCCGACGGGCAGCTGCTGTACGTCAGCGACCGCAGCGGCTGGTGGAACCTCTACCGGGCCGGGGAGGACGGCGGGCCGGTCGCCCTGTGCCCGCGGCCCGAGGAGTTCGGCGGGCCTCTCTGGAAGGTCGGCCTCAGCTGGTTCCAGCCGCTGGAGAGCGGGCTCGTCGCCGCCGTCCACGGCAAGGGCACCACCGCGCTCGGCATACTCGACCCCGGGAGCGGCGAGCTCGTCGACGCCGCGGGACCCTGGACCGACTGGGCCCCGACCCTCGCCGTGCACGGCACCCGGGTGGTCGGCGTCGCCGCCGGTCCGCGCAGCGCGTACGAGGTCGTGGAGCTGGACACCTGTACCGGCCGGGCCCGGGTCATCGGCTCGGCCCACGACGACCCGGTCGATCCCGCGTACTACCCCGAGCCCCAGATCCGGACCTTCACCGGGCCCGACGGCCGCGAGATCCACGCCCACGTCTACCCGCCGCACAGTCCCGACCGGATCGCCCCCGGCGCCGAGCTGCCGCCCTTCGTGGTGTGGGCGCACGGCGGACCCACCGGGCACGCTCCGCTCGTCCTCGACCTGGAGATCGCCTACTTCACCTCCCGCGGCATCGGCGTCGCCGAGGTCGACTACGGCGGGTCCACCGGCTACGGGCGGGCGTACCGCGAGCGGCTGCGCGAGCAGTGGGGCGTGGTCGACGTGGAGGACTGCGCGGCCGTCGCCGAGGCGCTCGCCGCCGAGGGCACCGCCGACCCGGCGCGGCTGGCCATCCGGGGCGGCAGCGCGGGCGGCTGGACCGCCGCGGCCTCCCTCGTCACCTCCGACGTCTACGCCTGCGGCACGATCATCTATCCCATCCTCGACCTGCTGGGCTGGGCCACCGACGAGACCCACGACTTCGAGTCCCGGTACCTGGAATCGCTCGTCGGACCGCTCGCCGAGGTGCCCGCCCGCTACCGGGAACGCTCGCCGCTCGACCACGTCGAGCGGATCTCCGCGCCCTTCCTCCTGCTCCAGGGGCTCGACGACGTGATCTGCCCGCCCGCGCAGGCCGAGCGGTTCGTGGCGCGCATGGCGGGACGGGGCGTGCCGCACGCGTACATCGCCTTCGAGGGCGAGAGCCACGGCTTCCGGCGCGCCGAGACCCTGGTCCGCGCCCTGGAGGCCGAACTCGCCTTGTACGCCCAGACGTTCGGCATCGCGCGGACCGACGTCCCCCTTCTGGAGCTGAGGAAGTGACCGCGCCCCCGACCGCGCCCCTGACCCGGCCCCCGCGCCTGCGCCCCGGTGCGCGGGTCGCCGTGGTCGCGCCCAGTGGACCGGTGCCGGAGGAGCGGCTCGCGGCCGGGCTCGAGGTTCTGCGCGGCTGGGGGCTCGAACCCGTGGTGGGGGCCCATGTTCTCGACACCCACCGCGAGTTGGACTACCTCGCCGGTACGGACGCCGCCCGGGCCCGGGACCTCCAGGCGGCCTGGTGCGACCCGGCCGTCTCCGCGGTGATCTGCGCGCGGGGCGGCTACGGCGTCCAGCGCATGGTGGACCTGGTCGACTGGCCGGCGATGCGGGCCGCCGGGCCGAAGGTGTTCGTCGGCTACAGCGATGTCACCGCTCTGCACGAGGCGTTCGCCGTCCGCGCGGGCCTTGCCACGCTGCACGGCCCGATGGTCGCGGCGGCCGGCTTCCTCAAGGACGCGCGCACCCAGGAGTCCCTGCGGGCCACTCTCCTGGAGCCCGAGTCGGTACGGACCCTCGAACCGGACACCGCCCGGCCCCTGGTCCCGGGCCGGGCCCACGGCGTCACCCTCGGTGGCTGCGTGAGCCTCCTCGCCGCCGACCTCGCCACGCCTCGCGGCCGCCCCTCGGCCCGCGGGGGTCTGCTGCTCCTGGAGGACGTGGGTGAGGAGCCGTACCGCCTGGACCGGATCCTCACCCAACTCCTGCGCTCCGGCTGGTTGGACGGCGTCGCCGGCATCGGTCTCGGCTCGTGGGCGGAGTGCGGACCCTACGAGGAGGTCAGGGCGGTCCTCGCCGACCGTCTCGGCGGCCTCGGGGTCCCGGTGGTGGAGGAGATGGGCTTCGGTCACAGCGAGACGGCGCTGACCTTCCCGCTGGGAGTCGCGGGCGTCCTGGACGCGGAGTCGTGCACGCTGACGCTGGACGTGCCGGCTCTCGTCTGAGCCGACCGACGTCACCGCCCGGCCTTCACTGAATCTCCGTCAACAAGCGCTGTCCGGCATGTTGACGAGGATATGACACGTGTCACACCATGGGCCCGGCTCGGTACTTACCAGTCGGTAATCCTCAGTGTGGAGGCCCCCGTGTCCGTGTCCGCGTCCCGCGCCCTGCCCCCATCCGCCAAGGCCCTCGCCCTGGTCGCCGGCACGGCGGTCGCCCTTCCCCTGATGATCGCCGCACCGGCGAGCGGCGCCGAACCCGGCTCGTACACCGTCACCCCGCTGACCTTCACGGTCCGGGCCGGCGACCGCACCTGCGCCGTCGACGCCGATCTCTACCGCCCGGCGGGAGTGGACGCCGCGCACCCGGCGCCCGCCGTGCTCGCCACCAACGGGTTCGGCGGCAGCAAGGCGGACGGGTCCACCGACGCCATCGGGAGGGCCTTCGCCGCCCGGGGCTACGTCGGACTCGTCTACTCCGGGCTCGGCTTCGGGAAGTCCGGCTGTCTGATCTCCCTCGACGACCCGCGGATCGACGGACAGGCAGCCGCCCGGCTCGTCGACTTCCTCGGCGGCACCCGCGCCGCCGACGACGGCACCCGTGCCGACTTCGTCACCAAGGACGGCGCGGGCGACCCGCGCGTCGGCATGATCGGCGGCTCCTACGGCGGCGCCGTCCAGCTGGCCACCGCCTCCGTCGACCCCCGCCTCGACGCCCTCGTCCCGCTCATCACCTGGAACGACCTCGCCTACTCCCTCGCCCCCAACGGCGCCGACCGCGACACCCCCGGCGTCTTCAAATGGCAGTGGGCCAACGGCTTCTACCTGATCGGCGAGGGGCAGCCGCTGCTCGCCCCCTCCCTCGACCCCACCCGAATCAACACGCTCGGCTGTCTGCACTTCGTCACCGACGCCTGCGACACCGTCCGGCTGCTCAACTCCGGCCGCTACCCGCAGGACGAGTCGAAGAAGATGCTCGACTTCGCGCGGAGCGTCTCCCCGGTCTCCTACCTCGACCGCGTCAAGGCGCCGACCCTGATCGTCCAGGGCCAGTCCGACAGCCTCTTCAACCTCAACGAGGCCCAGGACACCTATGAGCGGCTCCAGGCCCGGGGCGTCGAGACCAAGATGATCTGGCAGTCGTGGGGGCACAGCGGCGGCATCACCGACCCCGCCGCCGGGGAACTGAACCTCGCACAGGGCAATCTGGAGACGAGTTACGTCGGACAGCGCGTCCTCGCCTGGTTCGACCGGTACCTGCGACGTGACGGCAGCACCGGCACCGGTCCGGAGTTCGCCTACTACCGCTCCTGGCAGAGCGGCTACGGCACCGCCGCCACCGTCCCGGCCCTCAGCCAGAAGCTCTACCTGTCCGGGGACGGCAAGCTCGTCGACAACCGCGCCAAGGTCGCCCGGGGCTCGCGCCAGTACAGCAACTGGCTCGTCCCCACCAGCCACTCGGAGTCCTCGCTCGCCGGAATGATCGGCCTGCCCGACCCCCATCCGTACGACACCAGGGGCACCTACCTCGGCTGGACCAGCGCCCCGCTCACCGCGCCCGTCGACCTCGTCGGCGCCCCCAGGGCGACGCTCCGGGTCGTCTCGCCGAAGACCGAGCGCGTCCAGGACTCCGGCGACGCCGCCGACAAGCTCGTGCTCTTCGCGAAGGTCTACGACATCGCGCCGGACGGGACGAAGACCCTCGTCAACCGGCTCGTGGCGCCCGTGCGGGTCCCGGACGCGACCCGGCCCTTCACGGTGGAGCTGCCGGGCATCGTGCACCGCTACGAGACGGGCCACCGACTGCAGTTCGTGATCGCGGCGAGCGACACCGCGTACGTCGGCAACCGCGGGATCAAGCCGGTGACGGTCGTCAGCGCCCCCGAGGACACCGGAACGCTGGAGCTCCCCGTCGTGCGCGGCCGGGTGGGCTGAAGCCTGGTCCACGAGACAGGTACGCGGGCCTGTCTCGTGGACCAGTAGGCCGGCCGTGTGGATTCACACGACCGTCCGCTGTTCTTTACCTTTTCTTTTCCCATTTCGTGGGCACCGGGACGGAGACTGTGCCTCCGCCTCTCGCATCGTGATACGCCGGTGCGTGGCGGCACATCCCCCCTCCTAGAAAGACCGAAGGCCCCGTGCCGCTTCCCGTTGTGCTCACCGGCCGCACCGTGCGGCTGGAGCCTCTCGCTCCGCACCACGCCGCCGCGATCGCCGCCGCTGGTGCCGAGGACCGTACGACGTACGCGTTCACCCCCGTCCCGCACAGTCCGGAGACGGCACTGGTCTACATCGAACGCGCCCTCGCCGAACAGGGCGCGGGCCGGGCGCTGCCCTTCGCCGTCGTGAGCGCGCGCGACGGACGGGTCGTGGGCGCGACCAGGTTCCTGCAGCTCGACTACTGGCAGGGGCCGCTGGTCTGGCCGGCCGTACCGGGTGTGCCGCACGGCGACCCGGCCACCGCGGTCCCCGACGCGGCCGAGATCGGCAACACCTGGCTCGCGCCGCGGGCGCAGGGCACCGGCATCAACACCGAGGCCAAGCTGCTGATGCTGCGCCACGCCTTCGAGGTGTGGGGCGTACGGCGGATCTCGATGCGGGCCGACGCCCGGAACCTGCGCTCGCGGGCCGCGATCGAGCGCCTGGGCGCCACCTGCGAGGGCGTGCACCGGGCTCACTCACGAGGGCTCGACGGCGCCGTGCGCAGCACCGCCTTCTACTCGATCCTCGACGAGGAGTGGCCGGCCGTCCGGGCCGTCATCGAGGCCAGGCTGGACCGATCGGCCGGCCCGGACCGGTCGGTCCGGCTCGACGCGGCGGTGTCGCGCGGACCGCTCGTACCGGCGTAGCGGGCGCAAGAGCGACATCGACGGCCGTGGGCTCCCGCCCGGGGACCCACGGCCGTCAAGGGCGATCGACGGGCCGCAACGGGTGAGGGCGGCCCGAGTCGGGGAATGTCACCGCGTCCTCGTAGGCTTCCGCCCGTGAACGACGGAGAATCTGGCAGACGGGTCATCGACGGGCGCTTCGAACTGGAAGCGCCACTCGGCGGCGGCGGTATGGGCAAGGTGTGGCGGGCACGTGACCTGGTCCTCGACCGGGCCGTCGCTCTCAAGGAAGTACGGCCGCCCGATCCGGGCCTGGCCGAGTCCGACCCGCACGCCACCGCGATGCTGCGCGCTCGCGTGCTGCGGGAGGCGCGGGCCCTGGCCCGGGTCCAGCACCCCAACGTGGTGACGATCCACCACGTCGTGGACGGAGCCGAACACGCCTACCCCTGGCTGGTCATGGAACTGGTGACCGGCGGCTCGCTCCAGGACCGCCTCGGCCGGGGCCCTTTGACACCCCCCGACGCCG
Organism: Streptomyces sp. NPDC029139; assembly: GCF_055564335.1. NCBI lineage: Bacteria > Bacillati > Actinomycetota > Actinomycetes > Kitasatosporales > Streptomycetaceae > Streptomyces > Streptomyces sp. NPDC029139. Next base: position 175,719 of record NZ_JBVHWN010000008.1, read on the forward strand.
CACGGATCGGGCGCGAGGTGCTGGCCGCACTGCGCGCCGCGCACGAGGTGGGCATCCAGCACCGGGACGTCAAGCCCGCCAACGTCCTGCTGCGGCCCGACGGGCGCCCGGTCCTCACCGACTTCGGGATCGCCTCCATCCGGGAATCCACGGCGCTCACCGCCACCGGATCGATCATCGGCACCCCCGACTACATGGCACCCGAGCGCATCTCCGGCGGCGAGGGCGGGCCGGACGCCGACCTGTGGTCGCTCGCGATGATGCTGTACGTCGCCGTCGAGGGCCACCACCCGCTGCGCAGGAACACCACCCTCGCCACCCTGGCGGCCGTCCTCACCGAAGAACTTCCCCCTCCCCGCCACGCGGGCCCGCTGACCGGCGCCCTGACCGCCGTGCTCGTCAAGGACCCTGCCGCGCGCCCCGATCCCGAGACCTTCGACCGCATGCTCGCCCAGGTCGCGGGGAACGCCGAGGCAGACCGGGCGTCGAGCCCCGTGGGCGAGGCCACCTCCTACCGGCTGGCCCCCGCCCCGGCCGCCCACCCGGCGGCCCCGGTGGCCCCGCCCGCGGGCTTCGGCCCGCCCACCCCGGTCGCACCCACCCCGGGCGTACCCACTCCGGGCGCGGTGCGCGATCCGTTCAAGGTCCCCGTGCCGCCAGGGAGCTTCGGACCTCCGTCCGCCCCGCACACCCCGCACACCCCGTATCCCGGAGGCCCCACCCGCCCCGCTGCCTCTTCGCTCGCCCGCTCCTCCCGGCCGGGCAGGCGGGTCGCGATCGCCTCGTCCGCCGTGGCCACCGTGGCCGCGGGCGTCCTGACGTGGTTCCTGCTGCCGGACGCGGGGGAGCGGGGCACCGGCGGGCCCGCGGCATCCCCGGCCGCCTCCACCTCGGCCTCCGCGTCCGCGTCCGCCGGCTCGCGGACCGCCGCGCCCGATCCCACGAAGACCGTGGCCGAGGGGAACCTCCTCACGCCGGACGGCATCCGTGTGGCCGTGCGGGAACTCAAGGCGGCCGCGGGCACCGACCAGGTGGGCCGCTTCGTCGTGTACCCCGAGTACGTGTCGGCGGAGATGATGGTCAAGGGCAGCAAGACCCGCTACGAGACCTACTCCTACCGGGTGGGCGAGGGCGTCAGCCGGACCACGATGAAGGGCACGCTCTCGGGGGGCGATCTCCCGGTCGGCCTGGACACGTACGACTGGGACGTCCTGCCCGCCCTGATCGCCAGGGCGGAGAAGGACCTCAACGTCAAGCAGCCCACGACGCGTTATCTGGTGATCAGGCAGCCCAACAACCTGTTCGACACCGAGGCCGGCATCGCCGTCTACATCGGTGACGAGTACGACTCCGGCTATCTGGACGCCGACCGCAAGGGCAAGGTGACCCGCCTGATGCCGGCCGACAGCTGACCGCACGGCGCCCACGTCGACGAAGGCGCCGGGGCGCTCGCCGGGGGCGCCCCGTGTCGCCCGTCAGGCCCGGGCGGTGGTGTCGCTGTCGGGGAGCAGGGCGAATATCCGGTCGAGGCCGACGATGGTCAGGATGCGCAGCGTGTTGGCGGGGACCGCGGCCAGCGCGATGTCGGCCTGAGCCGCGTGGGCGTGGTTGCGGGCGGCGATCAGGGCGGTAATGCCGCTGGAGTCGCAGAAGTCCATGCCGGCCAGGTCCAGGACGAGGCGTTGGCCCGGCTGGAGGAAGAGCGTGGTGACCAGCTCGCGCAGTTCCGGGGCGCTGGCGTAGTCGAGGGCGCCCAGGATCTCCAGGACGGGACCGGTGGCGGTGTCTCGGGTGAGGATCTTCAGTGGAGTCATCGTGGGTTCTTCGTCGACGGGTCTTCGGCGGGGACGCCGAGGGCGAGCAGGGCGGTGTCGTCGTCGAGGCCGTCGCCGAAGGTGTCCAGCAGCTCGGTCAGGGCCTTGACGACGGCTTGTGGGGGCTTGCCGGCGTGCCGGGCGGTGAAGGCGCGCAGGGCTTCGTCCCCGTACAGGGTGGTGCGGTCCTCGCCGGTGCGGGCCTCGGTGATTCCGTCGGTGTAGAGCAGGAGGGTGTCGCCGGGGGCGAGGACGGTGGAGGCGGCGGCGAAGGGCGGATCGGGCAGGATGCCGACGAGGAGGCCGCCGGGTGTGGGCAGGAAGTCGGCCGTACCGTCGGCACGCAGCACGAGGACCGGGGGGTGGCCGCCCGAGGCGAGCCGGACGGTGACGTCTCCCGTTCCGGAATCTGGTTCGAGGATCCCGAAGACCGCCGTGCAGTAGCGCGGGTCCCCGCCGCTGTAGCGCTCGTGGAGCACCTTGTTCAGGGTGGTGAGGGCGGTGACGGGGTCGGGGTCGTGCAGGGCGGCGGCGCGCAGGGTGTAGCGGGTCAGCGAGGTGACGGCGGCGGCCTGGGGGCCCTTGCCGCACACGTCGCCCAGGAAGAACGCCCAGCGCTTGCCGTCGATGGCGAAGACGTCGTAGAAGTCGCCGCCGAGCCGGTCGACGGAAGCCGTGTGGTAGTACGCGGCGGCCTCCATCCCGGGCATCGTCGGCAGGGAGTCCGGGAGCAGGGACTTCTGCAGCACGGCGAGGGCGTCCTGGAGGCGGGCCCGGTCGGCCTCCGCCTGTCGGCGCGCCGCCTCGGCCGCTTCGCGGCCTCGCAGGAGCTCTTCCTCGTAGGCGCGGCGGTCCCGGGCGTCGAAGACGGTGGTACGGATGAGCATCGGCTCACCACTGGCGGCGTACTTGACCACGGAGGAGACCAGAACAGGCATCCGCTCGCCGCCGGCCTGTCTGATCTCCAGGGCTATGCCCCCGATCTCACCCTGCATCCGCAGCAGCGGCGCGAAGTGGGTCTCGTGATACAGCTTTCCGCCGACGGTCAGCAGATCGACGAACCGCATGCGGCCCACCACCGCCTCCCGCTCCAGGCCGAGCCAACCGAGCAGAGTGGCGTTGATCTTCGCGATGGTGCCGTCCATCAGCGTGGACATGTATCCGCACGGCGCGCTCTCGTACAGCTCCTCGGCGCTGTCCTCGAGCAGCGCGGCGAAGGCCGCCCGGGAGGGTTCTTCGGCATCCGCTCCGTGGCGGTCGGGCCGGCGCCCGGCGCGGCCCATCACCGCAGGTCCGAGAGGAAGGTGAGGATGGCCTCGTTGGTGGCCTCGGGCGCGGACATGTGGGGGCAGTGCCCGGTGGCGTCCAGCGTGATCAGTGTCGAGCCCGGGATCGTCCGGTGGACGAAGGCACCGACCTCCCGGGGAGCGATGACGTCCTGGGTGCAGTCCAGCACCAGCGTCGGCACGCAGACCCCCTTCAGGTCGTCGCGGGAGTCCGACAGGAAGGTCGTACGGGCGAAGACCCTGGCCATCTCCGGGTCCGTGGCGCAGAAGCTGTTGGTCAGCTCCGCTCCCAGCTCGGGCCGGTCCGGGTTCCCCATGATCACCGGTGCCATCGCGGAGGACCATCCGAGGTAGTTCGACTCCAGTGACTCCAGCAGCTCGTCGATGTCCTCGGCGCTGAAGCCGCCGCGGTAGCCGACGTCATCGATGTACCGCGGCGAGGGAGCGACCATCACCAGCGCTCCGATGCGCTCCGGGGCGGCCTCGGCGGCCAGGACCCCGATCATCGCGCTGACCGAGTGGCCCACGAACACCGCGTCCTCGAGGTCGAGCGCCTCGCACACCTCCACCACGTCCCGGGCGTAGCCGTCCAGGGAGGCGTACCGGTCCCGCGTGAAGGCGGAGAGATCCGAGCGGCCCGAACCCACGTAGTCGAACAGCACCACCTTGTAGTCATCGACCAGCGCAGGCACGGTCAGACGCCACATGTTCTGATCACAGCCGAAGCCGTGAGCCAGAACCACCGTCGGTCCCTGCGGGTTACCGGTGACGGTGACGTTGTTCCTGCGTTCGATGTCCATACCCGGCAGTATCTCAAGGTCCGCCACGGGCGCGGGGAGGGCGTGCGTCCCGTCACGTCCTCCCCATGTCCTCCGCGAGACCTTGACCTCGCGTCGGCGTCCTCCGGCCGGGTGGTGCGTCACAGGCTGCGGGCGGTGATGTCGCCGTAAGCGGTGGTGGCGTGGATGGCCAGGCCGGGGGCGTCTCCGTCGGAGTTCCGCAGCGCGTTGTGGATACGGCCGTAGGAGGTGGACGCGTCGAGAGAGGCCGAGGCCCCGCGGGCGGCGCCGACGGAGATGTCACCGTGCTCGGTGCGCAGCGTGACGGTGCCCTGCACGGCCTCGGCGATGCGGAGATCGCCCTTCTGGGTGCTGATCTCGGCGGGTCCTCCCAGGCGTCCGACGCTGACGTCGCCGGCGAGGAGGGTGAGGCGGGCGCCTCCGGTCTCGTCGAGCTTGACGGTGCCGTGCGCGCTCTCGAAGGCGACGTCGCCGAGCCGTCCGACGCCGCGGAGCTCCGCGGCGGCAGTCTTGGCCTCGACGTGGGATCCGGCGGGCAGCTGGACGGTGATGTCGAGGGATCCGGCGGCGCCGAGGATCCGGTTCTCGGCCGCCGGGGTCTCGATCCGCAGGACGCCGTCGCGGTAGGTGACCTCCGTCCGCTCGGCGGTCTTCACGTCGCGGCCCTTGGCGGCGTCGGCGGGCAGGATCTCGACGGTGGTGTCGGCCCGGTCGGTCGCGATGAACCGGATGAGTCCCGCGGGGATCTCGAGGACGGCGGAGACCGGGCCGGGGGTGGCGAACTTCTGCATCGTGCTTCTCCTTCATAGGGGCGGGCTCTCTGTCGGCCCGCCGTTTCTGACAAGAGAAACGCTACGTTGCCTTTGAAGGTCAGGCAACGAGCTTGTTGCGTGAAAGTCGCGTATTTGCAGGTCAGTTGAGAAGTTTCATTGCAACGATCTGCGGTTTAACGCAACAGATTGAGGGTGGTCTGTTGCAATGAGTGTGAGTGAACGCTCTGCTGCGGAAAGCGCCGGGCCGCTTCGGGGCGGTGAGGGCGGCCGGCGGCGGTCCGCCGGGGGGCGGCGACGTGGATTCCCGCGGTCGGGCCGCCGCGCCCCCTCCGCGACACTCCCTAGCGGGCCGCGAGCGCCGCGTAGCCCGGGCGGACGACCTCGTCGATCAGTCGCCGGCGCTCGGGCAGGGGCAGGAAGGCGGCGTCGAGCGCGGCGACCGTGAACTCCTCGAAGACCTCCGGGCCGTACCCGAAGGCGTCCACCATGTGCTGGAACTCCTCGCTCATGGTGGTGCCGGAGACCAGCCGGTTGTCCGTGTTGAGCGTGACGCGGAACCCGAGCCGGCGCAGCTCGTCGATCGGGTGCGAGGCGTAGTCCTTCGCCGCGCCCGTCTGGAGGTTGGAGGTCGGGCAGACCTCCAGCGCGATCCGGTTGTCGCGGACGTATGCGGCCAGGTGACCGAGCGTGCCGTCCTCGGCGATGTCGTCCGTGATCCGCACGCCGTGGCCGATGCGCTCGCTGCCACAGACCTGGACGGCCTCGTGGATCGACTCCGCGCCGACCGCCTCGCCGGCGTGGATCGTGAAGTGGCAGTTGTGCCGCTTGAGGTGCTGGAAGGCCGGGAGGTGGCGGGCCGGCGGGTTGCCTATCTCGCCGCCGGCGATGTCGAAGCCGGCCACGCCGCGGTCGCGGTGGGCCACGGTGAGCCGCGCGATCTCCAGGGACCGGTCGGTGTGGCGCATGCCGGTGAGGAGGGCGCGGACCGTGATCCGGCCGCCGGTGCGGCGCTCGCCCTCGCGGAAGCCGTCGTTCACGGCCTCGACGACCTCGTCGAGGGTCAGGCCGGCAGCCAGGTGCTGCTCGGGGGCGTAGCGGATCTCGGCGTACACGACCCCGTCCGCCGCCAGGTCCTCGGCGCACTCGGCCGCGATGCGGTGCAGCGCGTCGCGGGTCTGCATCACCGCGCAGGTGTGGGCGAAGGTCTCCAGGTAGCGCTCCAGCGAGCCGGAGTCGGCGGCGTCCCGGAACCAGACCGCGAGCGCGGCCGGGTCCTCGGTGGGCAGCGCGGTGTAACCGCACTCCCGGGCCAGTTCGACGATGGTGGCGGGGCGCAGGCCACCGTCCAGGTGGTCGTGGAGGACGGCCTTCGGGGCCTGGCGGATCCAGTCGGCGACGGTGGGCGCGACAGGGGCGGCGAGGTTGTCAGACAAGTGCATGGCGCGGAAGTGTACGCCACGCCGAGCCGCCGCCGCTGTGACAGGGGGTGACAGGGTGCTCGGGGGATCAGTTGGACTGGAGCACCGGGAGCGCCGGGGCCCCCGTCGGGAGCATGTGCTTGGCCGCCAGGACCGGAGTGTCCCCGACCCGTACGACCTGGGTGACCAGCACCGCCGGGGTGTCGGCGGGGCGGCCGAGCTGCTCGCCGCGGCGCTGGCCGAGCAGCGTCGCGGTCACGCTGCTGTGGGCCGCGAGCGGCACTCCGCGCGAGGCGCCGACGAGCACCGCCAGCATCGAGGTCCGCTCGGGCGCCAACTCGGTGCGCAGCGCCTCGGCGAAAGCCGGATGCGTCCGTTCCAGTACATCGTCGTCCGCCGCCCACTCCTGGCTGAGCGCCGCCGCCGCCCCCTCCCCGGCCAGCAGCGACTCCCAGAACCGCAGGTCAGCCCGGGCCGGGGCGAGCAGGTGCTGGGTGGTGAAGTCGGTCGGCTCCTCGACCGCTCGCAGCAGCGCCCGCACGCGCAACGGCCCGCCTGCGCCGATCAGCTCCTCCAGCGGCTGGATGTGCTCGAAGCCGCGCCGGGGCGGGTGGTCGTTGACGGTCCGGCCCACCCCGCGCCGTACGGACAGCAGGCCGTCCTCCTGTAGCAGGAGCAGCGCCTCGCGCAGGGCGGGGCGGCTGACGCCCAGCTCGCCGGCGAGTTTCGGCTCGGAGGGGAGGGTCGAACCCGGGGGATAGGTGCCGTCGTGGATGGCGTCCGCGATCCGCTCGTAGAGCACCACGACCGGTCGTCGCCGCGTTCCGCTGACTGCCACTGCCCCTCCTACGCCTGCTTGTCGGCAAGTGAACGGTATCCGGAATCACAGGTCAAAGGGACTTGACGTGTGACGCGCGTAGAACTCACTCTGTCTGGGCGTTGCTTGTCAGACAAGCTCGATTCACCGCCATGACATCCATGACATCCACGGCAAAGGGGCCCACATGTCAGTCACATCCGACCTCAAGGGCCGTGGGCCCATGCTGATGGCGATGGTGCTCGCCGTCCTCGGCTACCAGATCAACGCCACGATGCTCAGCCCCGCGCTGCCGGATGTCATCGAGCGCCTCGGCACCACCACGGCGGCCGCCGGTCTCTCGCAGACCCTCTTCTTCCTGATGGCGGCCATCGGCCAGGTGACGCTCGCCCGCCTCAGCGACCAGCGCGGCCGCAAGCCGATGATGATCGTGTGCGCCTTCGTGCTGATCGCCGGAAACCTGCTCTGCGTCTTCGCGCCGAACATCGAGGTCTTCATCGCCGGACGGATCCTCCAGGGCATCTCCGCCGCGATGTTCACCCTCGCCTTCCTCACCCTCAACCAGTCGCTGACTCCGGCCGGGTTCGGCAAGGCCGCGGGCATCATCACCGCCGTCAACGGCGGTCTCGCGGGTGTCGACGCCATCGCCGGCGGCCAGATCGCGGACACCATCGGCTTCCGCGGCATCTTCGTCTGCTCCACCCTGATCGCCGTATCGGGCCTGATCGGCGTACGGAAGTACGTCCCCGACGTCCCGGCCACCGCGACCGACGGCCGCTTCGACTCCCGCGGCATCGCCGCCCTCGCGCTCGGCCTCACCGGCATCCTCGTCGGCCTCGCCCAGGGCGCCGCCTGGGGCTGGACCTCCGTCCTCACCCTCGGCTTCCTGCTCGGCGGACTCGCCGCCCTCGTCTTCTTCGTCGTCTCGCAGAAGAGCGCGGCCAACCCCGTCATCGACATCGACGTACTCGCCTCCCGCCGCGCCTGGCCGCTGCTGCTCACCACGGTCTGCACCCTGGGCGGCGCCTTCGGTGCCATCGCGCTCACGATCCCGCTCTTCTCCCAGGACGCCCGGGTCGGCCTCGGCCTCTCCGCCGTCACCGCGGCCGTCCTCTTCCTCACCCCGATCCAGCTGATCGGGGTGGTGTCCGCCCCGCTGACCGGCCGCCTCGGTCCGAAGATCGGCTGGCGCACCATCGTCGTCACCGGCGCCGTCGCCAACTTCGCGATCTTCCTCTTCGCCACGTTCTTCCTGCACAACGAGTGGATCCTGGTCGCCTCGCTCGCGGCACTCGGCGTCACGTACGGCGGGTTCATGCTGACCGGTCTCAACGGCCTCGCGGTCACCACGGCCCCCCGGGACAAGCCCGGTTCGCTCTCCGGCCTCAACGGCGCCTGCTTCGGCATCGGTGCCTCGCTGGGCATCGCCCTGGCCTCCGCGATGATCACGGCGGGCAGCGACGCGGGCGGTCCGACCGAGGCCGGCTACCAGCACGCCATGTACACGGCCCTCGCGCTGCTCGGCATCGGCGTCGTGACGGCCCTGCTCATCCAGCGCCCGGACCCGGCCGAAACCCCGGCCGACGCGCCGCGGCCGGTGCTCACCCACCACTGAACGGGCCCCGGGCGAGGCCGCACCCTCACCCGTACGGCCCGCCCACCGCCCCCGTGCGGACCGGATCCCTCCATCCTGGTCCCACGGGGGCGGTCGCGTACGAGGACGGGAAGGTCCGGGCATGAGTCCCCAGGAGACAGCGAGCACGGACCGGCCCGGGTGCGGCGGACGCCCCACGCCCGGTCGGACCGCAATCCGCCGGTACGCCGCGGCGGCCCGGAGGCGCGCATGAGGAGGGCGGCGGTCCTGGTCACGGGCGCCGTCCTCGCGCTCGCGGCGGTTGCCGTCACGGCGGGGGAGGGGGCGGTGACCGAGAAGGACGCCCCGCCGATGCCCTCCTTCCTCGGCAAGGGCCTCTGGCGGGTCTTCACCACGCTCGACCCCCGCACCCGCCTCGACGTCCACGACGTCGCCGGGAGCGACCGGCGGGTGCTGTGGCCGCCCCACTGGACGGTCTGCACCCAGCATCCGGACGAGGGCGTGGCGCTCGACGGCCGGGCGGCGGTCGTGATCGGTGTGGTGAAGAAGGGGGAGTCCTGCCCCAGGAAGGTCCGCTCGGCCCGGCGGTAGGGGGTGCCGACGCAGTCCCGCCCGCGCCGGGCTCCCCGCGCGCCTTCCCCAGGCGTCGGCGGCCGCCCAGCGGTCAGCGCTTGTAGTTGATCTTCATGGTGTCCAGGTCCGTGACGGAGGACGACAGGGCGCCGTGGGCGTGCCCGAGCTCCTTGAGCGCCGTCTCCACCCGGTCCTCGGCGATCGCCGCGGCCATCTCCTCGCCGTCCGCCGCGTCCGAGACCACGACCAGGCGGTACGAGAAGTGCTTCAGCGTCCGGTCGTACGTCAACGAGCCCTCGGGGGTGAACCGCATCGACGACATGCCGTGCGCGTCGACCTCGGCGAGCAGCCGGCTCCGGCTCTCCTCCGACAGGCCGTCGAACGCGCCGCGCACGATCACTCGATAGGTGTGCTGGGTGCTCATTCCCCTGGTCCTCACGTTGTCCACCGCAGGCGTTGAAGAGTCAGACTACGACGGCGAGGATGAGGCGCATGCGGAATATCGTGGCCCTCGACGCACCCTCCAACCTCGGTCTGCGCCCGCCGGCCCCCGGCACCGTCCCCGGCTGCTACAAGCTCGCCGGCGCCCTGCGTGAGAACCGGATCGTGCAGCGGCTCGGCGCGCTGGAGGGCGGGGTCGTCGTCCCGCCCCGCTACGACCGGGGCGACTGGCAGGAGGGCGACGGCGTCTTCAACGCGGCCGCCCTCGCCCGCTACACCCGAACCCTCGCCGACCGGATCGAGCGGCACGTACGGGCCGGGGACTTCCCCCTCGTGCTCGGCGGCGACTGTTCCATCCAGCTCGGTGCCTCCCTGGCCCTGCGCCGCATCGGCCGGTACGGACTTGCCGCGATCGACGCCTCCCACGACTTCCGCCACCCCGGCAACTCCGACCGGGTCGGTGCCGCGGGAGGCGAGGAGCTGGCGCTCGCCACCGGACGCGGGCAGGACGACCTCACCGACCTGGAGGGCCTGAAGCCCTACCTCCGTGACGAGGACGTGCGGCTGTTCGGCATCCGTGACGCCTTCGACGCCGACAGCGCCGAGCTGCGGGCCCTGAAGATCCCCGTCGTCACCGTCTCCGAACTGCGCGCCTGGGGACCGGCCGAACTCGCGGCCGCCACGGTCACCGCTTTCGAGACCCCGTCCCTCGACGGCTTCTGGGTCCACCTCGACGCCGACGTCCTCGACCCCTCCGTGATGCCGGCCGTCGACAGCCCCGACCCGGACGGGCTGCTGCCCCACGAACTCGCCCCGCTACTGCGCACCTTGGTCCGTTCCGAGCGCTGCGCCGGACTCAACGTCACGATCTACGACCCCGATCTCGACCCCGACGGCACGGCCGGCGCCCTGCTCACGGACCTCGTGGTGGACGCCCTCGCCGGATCCTGACGTCCGGGCCGACGTGCGACGGCCCGCGCCGTCCTCGACGCGGGCCGTACCCCCCGTGCCGGGGCCGGTGGAGCGGGCCGGATCAGGCCCGGCGGTCGACGTACTCGAAGACCGAGCCGTCCGGGTGGGCCGCGATCAGATTGCGGCCCACCGGGGTCGGGACCGGGCCCGCGAGGACCCTGGCGCCCGCCGCCGTCAGCGAGGTGAACGCCGCGTCCACGTCCTGGACGGAAATGGTCGCGGTGACCTTGCGCAGCACTTCGAGCTCCGCCTCGGGTCCGCTCATCAGCAGAAAGCATCCGACGGCCGCGACCGCCACGCCGCCCCGCTCGAAGCGCAGGGCGGAGGCGCCGGTGAGCCGCTCGTAGAAGTCGACCGCCGCATCGAGATCGTCGACGCAGACGCGCAGCGTGGTCCCCAGAATCTCCATGCGGGCGAGCCTAGTTGACGCTCAGGAGACGCGGCACAGGATCTCGCCGTGCGGGACCATGAACCAGGCGTCCTCCCGCCGGCCCCATTCCCGCCACACCTCGGCGATGTCGGCCAGCGCCCCGGGCGTCGCGTGCCCGCCGTCCACGGCCAGCTCCGCGTACACCGACTCCGTCGTCCGGTCCGCCCACAGGCCGCTCCACCACGCCCGCTCGTCCGGCGTCGCGAAACACCACGTGCCGGCCGTCGTGGTGACGTCCGTGAACCCCGCCCGGCGCGCCCAGGCGAACAGCCGCCGCCCCGCGTCGGGTTCCCCGCCGTTGGCCCGCGCGACGCGGCGGTACAGCTCCTGCCACCGCTCCAGGCCGGGCGATTCGGGATACCAGGTGAAGGCCCCGTAGTCGCTGTCCCGGGCGGCGACGACACCGCCCGGCCGGCAGACCCTCCGCATCTCGCGCAGCGCCCGCACCGGGTCACCCACATGCTGCAGCACCTGGTGGGCGTGGACGACGTCGAACGAGTCGTCGGGAAAGTCCAGGGCGTGCACGTCGGCCACCGCGAACTCCACGTTGTCCAGGCCCCGTTCGGCGGCCGTGGCACGCGCCTTGTCCAGCACGTCCTGCGCCGCGTCCACGCCGGTCACCCGGCCGGGCGTGACCAGGGCGGCCAGGTCGGCGGTGATGGTCCCGGGTCCGCAGCCCACGTCCAGGACGGCCAGTCCCGGGCGCAGTTCGGGGATCAGATAGGCCGCGGAGTTCGCGGCGGTCCGCCAGCTGTGCGACCGCAGCACCGACTCGTGGTGCCCGTGGGTGTAGACGGCGGTCTCCTGCGGCCGGGGCTGCTCGGAGGCATGACTCATGACCGTTCTCCCTCGTGTGGGTGGGTACGGCCACGGTACGCGCTCACTCCGCATGTTGAGATCCCAATCTCGCCATGTGGGCAACGGGTTCGCGGATCCGAAGGGATCCCGGGAATCCCCGGCATACGCCCCCGGCCGCTGGGTAGCCGCTCGATTGACCCAGCAGGCCCGGCCGCCGCGAAGGCTCGTGGAGGAAGGTTCGTGATGCGGTACGAAACGATGTCCTCGCTCGCGCGGCAGCTGCGCGTCGACGCGGTGCGGGCCGCCGACGCGGCCGGCTCCGGCCACCCGACCTCCTCGATGTCGGCCGCGGAGATCGGCGCCGTGCTGCTCGCCCAGCACCTGCGCTACGACTTCGACCGCCCCGACCATCCGGGCAACGACCGGCTCGTCCTGTCCAAGGGACACGCCTCGCCGCTGCTCTACGCGATGTACCGGGCCGCCGGCGTCGTCGGCGAGGGCGAGCTCCTCACCTTCCGCCGCAAGGGAAGCCTCCTCGAAGGGCACCCGACACCCCGGCTGCCCTGGGTCGACGTCGCCACCGGCTCCCTGGGGCAAGGGCTGCCGGTCGGGGTCGGCATGGCCCTGGCCGGGAAGTTCCTCGACCGCGTCCCGTACCAGGTGTGGGTGGTCTGCGGGGACAGCGAGATGGCCGAGGGGTCCGTCTGGGAGGCCGTCGAGCACGCCGCCTACTGCGGCCTGGACAACCTCACCCTGATCGTCGACGTCAACCGCCTCGGCCAGCGCGGCCCCACCCGCCACCAGCACGACCTGGGCGCGTACGCCGCCCGCCTCGAGGCCTTCGGCTGGCACACCGTACGGATCGACGGCCACGACGTCCGGGCCGTCGACGCGGCGCTGCGCGAGGCGCGCGCCACTGCCCGCCGGCCCACCGCCGTCCTCGCCGCCACCCGCAAGGGCCGGGGCGTCGTCGCGGTCGAGAACCGCGAGGGCATGCACGGCAAACCGCTCCCCGACGCCGAGGCCGCCATCGCCGAGCTGGGCGGTCCGAGCGAGCTGCAGGTACGGGTCACCGATCCGCCCGCCGCGCTGGTGCCGCGTCCCGTCAGGGACGGCACACCACGGCTCCCCCGGTACGACAAGGGGGAGAAGGTCGCCACCCGGGACGCCTACGGCCACGCCCTCGCCGCCCTCGGGGAGGCGCGCGGCGACGTCGTCGCCCTGGACGGCGAGGTGAGCGACTCGACCCGTACCGAATACTTCGCGAAGGCCCACCCCGAGCGCTACTTCGAGTGCTGGATCGCCGAACAGCAGCTGGTCGGGGCCGCCGTCGGGCTCCAGGCGCGCGGTTACGTCCCGTACGCCTCCACCTTCGCCGCGTTCCTCACCCGCGCCTACGACTTCGTCCGCATGGCGTCCGTCAGCCGGGCCGGGATCAACCTCGTCGGGTCCCACGCGGGGGTCTCCATCGGCCAGGACGGGCCCAGCCAGATGGGCCTCGAGGACCTGGCGATGCTGCGGGCCGTGCACGGCAGCACCGTCCTCTACCCCTGCGACGCCAACCAGACGGCGAAGCTCGTGCGGACCATGGCCGATCTCGACGGCGTCCGCTACCTGCGCACCACGCGCGGCGGCACCCCCGTCGTGTACGGCCCCGATGAGGACTTCCCGGTCGGCGGGAGCAAGGTGCTCCGCAGCCACGGGGAGGACGACCGGGCGACCGTCGTCGCGGCCGGGGTGACCGTGCACGAGGCCCTCAAGGCCGCCGACCGGCTCGCCGAGCTCGGCCTGCCCGTCCGGGTGATCGACCTCTACTCGGTGAAGCCGGTGGACACCGCGACCCTCGACCGGGCGGCCCGGGACACCGGGTGCGTCCTGACCGTGGAGGACCACCACCCCGAGGGCGGCCTCGGCGACGCGGTCGCCGAGGCCTACGCCAACGGTCACGGCGACGTGCCGCGGCTGGCACGCCTCGCCGTACGCTCCATGCCCCACTCCGCCACCCCGGAGGAGCAGCTCCACGACGCCGGCATCGACGCGGACGCGATCGTCTCCGCCGTCGAACTGATGCTGGAGCGCGTCCTTGTGCGGTGAGTCCGCCGACGCATCCCAGGAAGCAGTCGCAGCCATGTCGCCGTCACCCGCCGCCCCCGGGGCGACCTCCCGTTTCTCACCCGGACGGCCCCGGCCCGGCGCCCCGGAAAGGGCGCAGGCTCCGACGTCGGCGACGCGGCCTCCGACGCCGTCCGGGCCTCGGCAGAATCAGCGAATCCCCGCGAACCTTCGTATAAAGGGCAGTAGGGGTGTCGTACGGGCATCACCGGGTGCTCAGGAGGTGCGGGAGATGCGGCAGACGGCCCCGGAAGGCCGCGGACCGGTGCGCTACGGGCCGCCGGCCCCGGAACCCGGCCTGCCCGTGCTCCCCGGACTCGCCGCGATCCTCGCCGCCGCGGCGGACCGTACCGCCGTGGAACCGCCCGGCGGCGGCCCGGTGCTCCGCGAGGCCGCCGTCGGTTACTGGTGGCGCCGCGGCCTGCGCGCCCACGCCGAGGACGTCGTCGCCGCCCCGGGCGCGCAGCCCCTCCTGCTCGCCCTCATCGCCGCGTACGGCGGCGACGTCCTGCTGCCCCGGCCCTGTCCCGCCTGGTGGACCCCCCAGGCCCGCCTCCTCGGGCGCCCCGCCTACCACGTGCCCACGCCCGCCGAGTGCGGTGGCGTGCCCGATCCGTACGCCCTGCTCGAGACCGTCCGGCGGATCCGCGCCGAAGGCGGGCATCCCCGCGTGCTGCTGCTCTCCGTCGCCGACGACCCCACCGCCACCGTCGCCCCGCCCGAACTGGTCCGTGAGGCGTGCGAGGCCGCCGTCGCCGAGGGGCTGCACATCATCAGCGACGAGACCTGGCGCGACACCCTGCACCGGCGCCACGACACCGTGCTCCTCAGCCCCGCCGAGATGTGCCCGGACGACGTCACCGTGCTGTACGACCTGGCCGGCGCCCTCGCCCCGGCCGCCTGGCCCTGCGCCGTGGCCCGCTTCCCGCCCGGCGGCGCGGCCCGCGCGGACCGCTACACCGACCCCCGCGCCCGGACCCTCGACATCCTCACCGCGCTCGGCGCCTTCGTCGCGGGGCCGGTCGCCCCCGCCGCCGCGCACGCCCTCGACGAACCGGAGGACGTCACCGTCCGCGCCGCCTGCTCCGCCGCCCTCCACGCGCGCGTGGCCGCCGCGGCGCACCAGGCGGTCCTCACCGCCGGCGCCCTCGCCCGGCCCCCGCAGGCGGGCCGCCACCTCTACGCCGACCTCGGTCCGCTCCGGGCCGGGCTCTCCGCCCGAGGCGTCACCGACTCCATGGAGCTGGAGAACCACCTCAGCGGGCGGCTGGGCACCCCGGTGCCCGGCGGACACCGCTTCGGCGACGAACTCGGCGCCCTGCGCGTACGTTTCGACACCGGCGCGTTCCTGGGATCGACGGAGGAGGAGCGGATGGAGTCCCTCACATCGGCCGACCCCGTGGCACTGCCGCACGTGGCCCGCGCGTTGAGCGCCTTCGGGGCCGCCCTGGAGGAACTCCGGTGACGCCCGGGGCACTTCGCCCCCGGACGACCGTACGTACGCCAGTAAGACGTCCCCGACGAACTGCGCAGATCGGAGCCCGCAGATGACGGAACAGACGGCACGGCCGACGCAGGCCCCGCACACCGCACGCCACGACGGGACCGCACCCCACGACGGGACGGCCCCCGCCCCCGCGCCCGTCCTGCAGCCCGTCGGCCGGATCCGGCACGACTGGCCGCGCTCCTTCGCCGACCGTCTCACCGCACCGCTCCCCGGGGTCCGCGCCATGGCCCGGCTCGCCCGTGAGGGGGCCGTGCGCCCCGGCCCCGAGGGCCTGCGCGACATCCCGCTGCTGCCGTTCGAGCCCGGCCCGCTGCCCGCCGCCGGGCCCGACACCCTCGCCGTCACCTGGGCCGGCCACGCCAGCTGGATCCTGCGCCTCGGCGGCCTGACCGTCCTCACCGACCCCGTCTGGTCCCGCCGGATCCTGGGCACCCCGACCAGGATCACCCCCGTCGGGGTGCGCTGGGAGGACCTCCCTCCGGTGGACGCGGTCGTCATCAGCCACAACCACTTCGACCACCTCGACGCCCCCACCCTCAGACGGATGCCACGCACCACACCGATCTTCGTCCCCGCCGGCCTCGGCCGCTGGTTCACCCGTCGCGGGTTCCAGCGGGTCACCGAGCTCGACTGGTGGGAGGCGGCCGAACTCGACGGCGTGCGCTTCGAGTTCGTCCCCGCCCACCACTGGTCCAAGCGGACCCTCCTCGACACCTGCCGCTCCCTGTGGGGCGGCTGGGTGCTCACCGACCGCCACCACCGGAAGGTGTACTTCGCCGGCGACACGGGCTACGGCCACTGGTTCGCCGAGATCGGACGCCGGCATCCCGGGATCGACCTCGCGCTCCTCCCGATCGGCGCCTACGACCCGCGCTGGTGGCTGAGCGACGTCCACACCGACCCCGAGGAGGCCGTCCGCGCCTTCCAGGACCTCGGGGCACGGCGGATGGCGCCGATGCACTGGGCGACCTTCGTGCTCTCCTCGGAGCCGGTCCTCGAACCCCTCACCAGGGTCAGGGCCGCCTGGACGCGCGCCGGACTGCGCCGCGAGGACCTGTGGGACCTCCCCGTCGGTGCCTCACGCGTTCTCGCTCCCTGACGTCTCGCTCCCCGGCGTCTCGTTCCCTGACGTCTCGCTCTCTGAGGTCCCGGACCCCGACGCGTCCCGCGTCTCCGGCGCCCGCCGCGGTCCGCGCACCCGCCGCCACAGCGCGGGGGCCCCACTCACCAGTACCGCCAGCGCCACGGCCGCCACCACGCCCTGCCACGGCTCCGGGAACAGCGAGCCGCCCAGAATCCCGATCAGCTGGTACGTCGCCGCCCACGCCAGACAGGCCGGCAGGTCCCCGCGGACGAACCGGCGCAGCGGCATCTCCGCCAGCAGACACGCCAGCATCACCGGAATCCGTCCGGCCGGCACCAGCCGCGACAGGATCAGCACCGACACCTGGTGGGTCTCCAGCTTCGCCTGAGCCTGCGCGAGCCGGTCGGGCGCGGCGCGGCCCCGCAGCACCGCGAGCCAGTGCGAGCCGTTCCTGGAGCGGACGCCGCGTCGCCCCAGCCAGTACAGCGCCGCATCGCCCAGGAGCGCGGCGAACGCGGCCACCAGGAACACGAAGAGCAGCGCGAGCGGGGACGACTGGTGGAAGGCGACCACGGCCGCCGAGCTGACGATCGCGCCCGTCGGCACCACCGGCACCAGCGCGCCGAGCGCCACCAGCAGGAACAGCGTGGGGTAGCCGGCGGCCTGCTGCGTCGTCTCCGGCGGCAGCTCCCGTACCGCCCCGAGGGCCCCCATCAGACCGCTGATCACCGGGCGACCTCGGGCCGCACCCGCTCGCCGTGGCCCAGCGGGTGGACCGCCACCTTCGGCGCGAGCCGCGCCGCGTGCCGGACGAACTCGCCGCCGGGCGAGTGGAATTCGTGCGGCCGGATCGCGTCCATCCCGATCGGCCAGTACGTGCCGTAGTGCACCGGGACCGCGGCCGCCGGGGAGAGCGCCGCGAGCGCCCGCGCCGCCCGCTCGGCGTCCAGATGACCGTGCCCCAGGTACGGACCCCAGCCGCCCACCGGCAGCAGCGCCACGTCCACCGGACCGACCGCCTCGGCCATCCCGTCGAACAGACCGGTGTCGCCGGCGAAGTACGTCCGCGCCTCGCCCTCGACGACGTACCCGAGCGCGGGGGAGCGGTGCGGCCCCACGGGAAGACGCCGGCCGTCGTGCAGCGCCGGCACGGCCCGTACCGTCACGCCCTCCACCGTCACCGCGTCGCCCGCACCGACCTCCGTCAGCCGCAGCCCCCGGTCGGCGAGCTTGCGCAGCCCCCCGACGGCGCCCGGCGCGCCGCGCGGCACGATCAACCGCGTCCCGGGAGCGAGCCGGGCCAGGGAGGGCGGATGCAGATGGTCGGCGTGCAGATGGGAGACCAGGACCGCCTCGGCCACCGTCGCCTCGGGCGGGGGCAGCGCCCCGCGCCTTCGGCGCAGGTGCGCCAGCCGGCCGGCGAAGAGCGGATCGGTGAGGAACCGGACCCCGGAGTCCTCGATCGTGCAGGTGGCATGACCCCACCAGGTGACCTCCACCGGTACGCCGCCCTTCGCCCGAGCCGGATGCACTGGTACCGAGGGTAGAGGGCCGCGGCGGGCGGCGGGCGGCGGGCGGCGGAGGGGGTGACGTCGGGCGTGAGGGCGGGGCCCGGGGGTAGCCATCGGGGAGCAAGGCGATGGGAGCCGTGGTGAGCACGATGGGGACGACCTGCCATTCGGCGCAGTGCCCGCGCTGCGGGGGCGTGCTGGCCGTCACCCAGGACGGCTGGCGGATCTGCCACACCTGCGGCTACTCCGCACCGCCGTGAGCTCGCCGCCCCGAGGATGCCGCCGTGAAGTCGCTGCCCTGAACTCGTCGCCGTGAGCTCGCCGCTGTGCTCCCGGACGGGGTGGATCGGTCAGGTGTTCGGGCGGAGAGGGACGCCGTCCTCGGGCGTCCGGGTTCGGAGTAGGGTCGGTCCATGGACGGTGTTTCCGGGGGTCGGGTGGCGGCGATCGCCAGCCTCACCCCGCTCGAGGAACTGGACAGCGACCCCTTCCTCGTCGACACGCGCAGCCAGCACGAGATGTGCGCCCGCTGGGCCCTCGACAAGGGCTACGTCGTGACGAGACAACTGCTCTGCTACGGGATCCGGCCCGACCACGCCGCGCTGTGGGACGACGTGGAGGCCGGACACGTCGACCTCTTCGTCGCCCCCAACGAGCGCGTTCTCGCCCGGGCGTTGACCGACGCCACCGCGTTCTTCACCGAGTGCGAGCGGCGCGGTGTACGGGTGGAGACCGCGGGTCTCGACGAGCCGGTCTACGACGCCGCGGCCAAGGCCGACGTGCATCGCCGCCTCTCCATGCCCACCGCCGGCTACGACGGCTGCTGAACCGCGCGGCCGCCGCGCCGCCGGCCGAACCGCGCAGCCGAACCCCGGCCGAACCGCGGACGCTGCTCCGACCTGCCGCTGAACAGCCCGTACGACGCCCTCGCGCACCCCGCCCCGCGCCGCGTGGGCGATGTGCCACGCTTGTGCCAGGAAACGGGTGAAAGGTGAACCAGGCGTGGGTGACGGGCGATGGCGTACCGCCGGACGCTGGCGGACCGCGGGAATCGCCCTGGTGCGGGTGGTCGTGGTCTGGGCCGTGTCGACTCTGACCATGCTCGCCCTCGCCGGGCTGCTGCCCGACTTCCAACTCCAGTCACCCGACGGCGACAGCGCCACCCGCACCGCCGTCACCGCCGCCTGGGGGGCCGGCGCCTTCGGCCTGCTCGGCGCGCTGGTGTGGCCCCTGGCCGTCCGCGCGCTCCTGCTCGTACCGGCCCTCGTCCTCGGCCTGTTGGTGTTCTTCCTCAACGGCTCCCTGCTGCTGATAGCGCTCTGGCTCATCCCCGACGGGCGCGGCGCGGCCGACCCGGAGACCGCCGTCGTGGTCGCCGCCGTGATGTCGGCCGTCGCCTCGGCCACCTCCACCGCCCTCGCCGTACGCGACGACGACGCCTACCGCCGCCGCCTCTACCGGCTGGCCGACCGCACCCGCCCCCGGCCCCTCTCCGACGCCGCCCAGCCCGCTCCCGGCACGCTCTTTTTGCAACTCGACGGTGTCGGCCACCGCGTGCTGCGCGACGCCGTCGCGGACGGGCTGATGCCGACCGTGGCCGCATGGCTCGACACCACCCACCGGCTCACCCCCTGGCGCACCGACTGGTCCAGCCAGACCGGCGCCAGCCAACTCGGCATCCTGCACGGATCCAACGAGGACGTGCCCGCCTTCCGCTGGTACGAGAAGGACACCGGCCGCCTGATGGTCTCCAACCGCCCGGCGAGCGCCGTCGAACTCCAGCGGCGCGCCATCGAACGCACCGGGGACGGCGGGCTGCTGACCGTGGACGGCGCCTCCCGCGGCAACCTCTTCAGCGGCGGCGCCGACCAGCTGGCCCTCGTCCTGTCGATGGCCGCCCGCCGCGGCCGGCGCAACCGCTCGCGCGCCGGGTACTTCGCGTACTTCTCCGACCCGGCCAACGCCGTCCGTACGGCCCTCTCGTTCGTCGCCGAGGTCGCCCGCGAGGTGACCCAGTCGCTCCGGGCCCGCCTGCGCGAGGAGACCCCGAGGGTCTCGCGCGGCGGCACCTACCCCTTCATCCGGGCCTTCGCCACCGTCGTGGAACGGGACGTCGTGGTCGCCGCGGTGATCGGGGACGTCCTGGCCGGACGGACCGCCGTCTACGCCGACCTCGTCGGCTACGACGAGGTGGCCCACCACTCCGGCCCCCACGGCCACGACACCGACCGGGTCCTCGCCCGTCTCGACCGCTCGCTCGCGCTGATCGCGAAGGTCGTCGAGCACGCGCCCCGCCCGTACCGGATCGTGCTCCTCTCCGACCACGGGCAGAGCCCCGGCGAGACCTTCGAGAGCGCCTACGGGCTCACCCTGCGGGATCTCGTACGCGCCGGGTGCGGGCTGCCCGTACCGCGCCGGGTCCGCCGCACCCCCAGCGGCTCCGAGGCCAGGGACGCCGCCCGCGACGCGTTGCGCAGCGCGCTGCACCGCCCGGTGGACGAGGACGCGGCGCAGGTCGAGGTCCCCGGCAAGGCCGGGCCCGTCGTTCTCGCCTCCGGCAATCTCGGGCTGATCTCCTTCCCCGGCGTACCGCACCGGATGACCAGGGAGGAGATCGACCGCCGTCATCCCGCTCTGCTGCGCACCCTCGCCCATCACCCGGGCATCGGCTTCCTGCTGGTCGCGAGCGCCGAGCACGGCTCGGTCGTGCTCGGGCGCGACGGGGCGGAGGTGCCGGTCGCCGCACTCCGCGACGACGATGCCGACGGACCGCTCGCGGTCTTCGGGCCGGGCGCGGCGGACGCCGTACGCCGCACGGACGGCTTCCCGCACGTCGCCGACATCATGGTCAACTCGATGTACGACCCCGTGACCGGCACCGTCCACGCCTTCGAGGAACAGATCGGCTCGCACGGCGGACTGGGCGGGGAGCAGGGGCGCGCCTTCCTGCTCTCGCCCGTGGACTTCTCGCCGCCGGTCGAGGACGGGGCCGAGCTCGTCGGGGCGGAGCAGGTCCACCGGGTGCTCCGGCGCTGGCTGCGGGAGTGCGCGGGCCCGCAGGTACCACTGGAGATTTCCCCGTCGGCGAGCGATTCGGAAGCACTTCTTCCGGTTGATGGCCCGGCTCCACCGGACAAAAAGAGGTGATTTGGTAGGGCGTCTCGCCTGTCGGACCATGGGCGGGTTTGCACGACGAGAGGCGCACCACCCCATGAGCACGGCCATATCCGAACAGTCCACGGAAGAGAACCCGCACGCCCGGCGGTTCGGACTGCCGATCGCCACAGCCCTGGTCATGGGCAACATCATCGGCGGCGGAATCTTCCTGCTGCCCGCCTCCGTCGCCCCCTTCGGCACGATCAGCCTGGTCGCCTTCGGCGTCCTCACCCTCGGCGCGATCGCCCTCGCCCTCGTCTTCGGCCGGCTCGCCCACCGCCACCCGCGGACCGGCGGCCCGTACGTCTACGCCCGCGCCGCCTTCGGGGACTTCGCCGGCTTCCTCGCGGCCTGGTCGTACTGGATCACCGCCTGGGTCTCCAACGCCGCCCTCGCCGTGGCCGCCGTCGGCTACCTCGACGTGCTGCTCCCCGTGCACGAGTCGAAGGCCGCCACCATCGCCGCGGCGCTCACGCTCCAGTGGCTGCCGGCGCTCGCGAACCTCGCCGGGACCCGGTACGTGGGAGCCGTGCAACTCGTCGCCACGGTCCTCAAGTTCGTGCCCCTCCTCCTGGTCGCCGTCGGCGGACTGTTCTTCTTCGACAGCGCCAACTTCGGACCGTTCCAGGCCGGCGACGGCGGCGCGCTCGGGGCCGTCTCCGCCTCCGCCGCGATCCTGCTCTTCAGCTACCTGGGCGTGGAGTCCGCCGCCGTCAGCGCCGGCGAGGTCCGCGACCCGCGGCGCAACGTCGGCCGTGCCACCGTGCTCGGCACCCTGGGCGCCGCGGTGATCTACCTCCTCGGCACGCTCGCCGTCTTCGGCACGGTCGCCCACGACCGGCTCGTCGAGTCCTCCGCGCCGTTCTCGGACGCCGTGAACGCCATGTTCGGCGGCTCGTGGGGCGGGACCGCCATCGCCTGCATGGCCCTCGTCTCCATGGTCGGCGCGCTCAACGGCTGGACGCTGCTGAGCGCCCAGACCCCCTACGCGGCGGCGCGCGACGGTCTCTTCCCGAAGGTCTTCACCCACAAGCGGCGCGGCGTCCCGACCGTCGGCGTCCTCGTGACCGTGGTGCTGGCCTCGCTGCTGACCGTCTACAACTACACGGTGGGCACCGAGGGCGTCTTCGAGATCCTCGTCCTCGTCACGACGTTCACCGCCACCGTCCCGTACCTGCTCTCCACCGCCGCTCAGATCTACTTCCTGCTCTCCGGCCGCTCCGAGCGTGTCGACCGCGCCCGTCTGATCCGCGACGGGGTCCTGGCGGCCGCCGCGTTCGGCTTCTCCATGTGGCTCGTCGCGGGCTCCGGCTACGCGGCGGTGTACCAGGGCGTGCTGTTCCTCTTCGCGGGCGTGCTCGTGTACGCGTGGATGTCGGCCCGCAAGGTGCGGCGGGGTTCAGGGGACGTCGTGCCGGAGCCGGAGCTGGAGCCGGAGATGGTGCCGATGCCGATGCCGGTGCAGCGGTCGGCGACGGGTTCCGGCGGCGCGTCCGAGCGCGTGAATCCGGGCGTCCCGGCGTAGGCCGCCCGGGCGGTTTCGCCGCCCGGCCCGGCACGCCGGGCCCGCCCCGGGGCAGAACGCATCTCCATGAGCCCCGCCTCCGCGCCCCTCGCCGCACCCGCCGCCCCGGCGGGCGGGGCGGCGCGCGACGCGGCCGGGCACCACGCCTCCGCCCTGGCGCGTGCGGTGGTTCCCGTCCTGCTCGTGCTGGCCGCCCTCTTCGGTGCCTGCGGCGGAGGCAGTGGCCCCGCCGGCATCGAGGTGCGCCCCGCCGCCGCCGGTGCGGCCGACACCGGCGGGGAGACGCACGACGTGGCCGAGTCCGGGGCGGCGGCCCCGGCGTCCCGTGGCCGCGCACGGCGGAAGTCCGCCCGGCGCGGCGGAGGGCGGCGGTGCGGTCCCGAGACCGAGGCGCCCGAGCCGGGGGACGCCGTCTCCGCTCCCGTACCGTGCCCGCGCGACGGCGCCCGGCGGTATGTGGTGATGCGCTGCTGAGAGGGCCGTACCTCTCGCAGCCCCTCACCCCCCACCGTCAGGAGCACCGTCATGCCCTCCGACCCCTTCGCCGTCCTCCACGCCCTGCTGCGCGCCGAAGCCGCCCGCAACGAACGCGGCGCGCCCACCGAACCGGAACGCGCGCGGCCCCCCAAGCCCGAGCCGGCCCGCACCCCCGCCTCCGAGACCCGCCCCGCCCGCTAGGTGAATTGATCACGAGCGGGAACTCGGGTGCCGGCATCCGTCACCCTCGTCGCCCCGAGCGCCCGGACTCCGCCGGGACATCCGCCTCTCCCGCGGTCTCCTCACGCGGCGAGGGGCGGAACTCTCCTCCGGCCTCCGTCCTCGGCCTCCGCCCCCCGGCCCGAAGCCGAGACCGTCAGCGCCTCCGCACAGGAACGATCTCCGCCGGGTCGGCCCGCCCGGCCGCCGTACGTGGCGCGCCCGGGGTCTTACGCCGGGATCGGCGATGAACAGGCCGGTGACGTGAGGTCACGCCTTCCGCTGGGCGTCGATCTCGGCGATCAGGGCCTCGATACGGGTCCTGATCTCGTCGCGGATGGGGCGGACTGCGTCCACGCCCTTGCCCGCCGGGTCTTCGAGCGCCCAGTCGAGGTACTTCTTGCCGGGGAAGATCGGGCAGGCGTCGCCGCAGCCCATGGTGATGACGTAGTCGGACGCCTGGACGGCCTCGGTGGTGAGGACCTTCGGCGCGGCGGCGGAGATGTCGACGCCGACCTCCTTCATCGCCTCGACCGCTGACGGGTTGACCTGGTCGCCGGGGACGGATCCGGCCGAGCGAACCTCGATCCGGTCGCCGGCGAGGTGGCTGAGGAATCCGGCGGCCATCTGCGAGCGGCCGGCGTTGTGGACGCAGACGAAGAGCACGGAGGCGAGCGGAGCGGTCATCGGTTCATCCTCGGGGGACGGCGCGGGTGAGGGCGAGAAGCGCCCACCGCGCATTCAAAGAGATCAGCCCAGGCTGGTATCACTGCCGGGTGATGTGACAGTATCAGCCCATGATGACGTCAGTCGATACTGATCTGATCCGGGTTCTGGGTGATCCCCTGCGCCTCCAGATCGTGAACCTGCTCGCCCGCGAGACGCTGTGCACCACCCACCTCGTGGAGGAGACAGGTGCCAAGCAGACGAACCTCTCGAACCACCTGAAGGTGCTGCGCGAGGCCGGGGTCGTCGAGACCGAACCCTGCGGCCGGTTCACCTACTACCGCCTCAAGCCGGACGTCATCGAAGCCCTGGCCGCGCGGTTCGCCGCGCTCGCCGAGGCCGCGCGCGCCAACACCGACTCCAAGAGAGCCTGTCCGTAGCCTCTCGCCTCACCTGCCCGAGGAGACCCTGCCCGTGACCGCCACCGAGCCCGCCGCGAGCGACGCCATAGCCGCCGGCGCGTCGCCGCAGCCCGCGCCCGGCGCCACCCCGCCCCGTTCCCCGCTGGTCGCACGTGCCGCGGCCGAGTTCGTCGGCACCGCCGCTCTGGTGGCGATCGTCGTCGGCTCCGGCATCCAGGCCACCGGCCTCACCGACGACGTCGCCCTGCAGCTCCTCGCCAACTCCACCGCCACCGTCTTCGGACTCGGCGTGCTGATCGCCCTCCTGGGGCCGGTCTCCGGTGCGCACTTCAACCCGGCCGTCACCCTGGCCGAATGGTGGACCGCCCGCCGCGGCGGTGCGGGCGTGAACGCGCGCGAACTCGCCGTCTACGTGCCCTCCCAGGTCGTCGGCGCGATCGGGGGCGCGGTGCTGGCGGACGCCATGTTCGGCGAGCCGCTGGTGAAGTGGTCGACGCACGACCGCTCGGCGGGCAACCTGCTCCTCGGCGAGGTCGTCGCGACCGCCGGACTCGTTCTGCTGATCTTCGGCCTGGCGCGCACCGACCGGCTCCGCTTCGCGCCGGTGGCGGTCGCCTCGTACATCGGCGCCGCGTACTGGTTCACCTCCTCCACGTCCTTCGCGAACCCCGCCGTGACCGTGGGCCGCGCGTTCACCGACACCTTCGCCGGCATCGCCCCCGCCTCCGTCCCCGGATTCGTCGCCACGCAGCTGATCGGCGCGGCCGTGGGCCTGGCCCTGGTCGCGGTCGTCTTCCCGCGCGGCAGGACGACCGGCGCATGACACACGGCGCATGACACACGGCGTGGACGTGGTGGTGATCGGCGGCGGCCAGGCCGGGCTCGCCGCCGGCTACCACCTGCGCCGCCTCGGCCTCGACTTCGTCGTCCTCGACGCCCAGCCCGCCGCGGGCGGCGCCTGGCGGCACACCTGGGACTCCCTTCACCTGTTCTCCCCTGCCGCGTACTCCTCGCTGCCCGGTCGGCTCATGCCACCCCAGCCGGGGGAGACGTACCCGGACGCGGCCCACGTCGTCGGCTATCTCAGCGACTACGAACAGCGTTACGAGCTCCCCGTGGTCCGCCCCGTCCGGGTCGAAGCGGTCAACCGCGACGGGCGGTTCCTGCGCGTCGAAGCCGACGCCGGCACCTGGCGAGCCCGCTCGGTGATCAGCGCCACCGGCACCTGGTGGCGCCCGTTCGTGCCCGCCGTCCCCGGGCGCGCGGAGTTCGGCGGCACGCAGCTCCACACCGTCGCGTACCGGCGCCCCGCCGACCTCGCCGGGCAGCGCGTGATCGTCGTCGGCGGCGGGAACTCCGGTGCCCAGATCGCCGCCGACCTCGCGTACGACACCGACCTGACCTGGGTCACCCTCCGCGAACCGCGCTACCTCGCCGACGACATCGACGGCCGCGCCCTCTTCGACCATGCCACCGCTCGCCGCCGTGCTCTCGACGAAGGCCGGACCGACGGCGGAGGCGTCGCCTCCCTCGGCGACATCGTCGCCGTGCCGTCCGTCCGTGCCGCCCGCGGCGCCGGCCTGCTCAAGGCCCAGCCCATGTTCGACCGCATCAGCGCGACCGGGGTGGCCTGGGCCGACGGAACCACGGCGGAGGCGGACGCGATCATCTGGTGCACCGGCTTCCGCCCCGCGCTCTCCCACCTCGCCCCCCTCGGGCTGCGCGGACACCGCGGCCACATCCCCACGGCCGGCACCCGGGCGGTGGGCGAACCCCGTCTCCACCTCCTCGGCTACGGCGACTGGACCGGCCCCGCCTCCGCCACCCTCATCGGCGTCGGCCGTCCGGCACGCGAAGCCGCTCGCGCCATCGCCGTACTGCTGCGCTGAGCGCCGGCAGGCGAGAGAAATCCGAACGCCGACGTCAGGCCGTCGCGTGCACGGCCGTCGTGAACGGACAGCCGTCGTCTGCCCCGCCGCGCTCTGTCGGCGAGGGCGACGCCATCGCGCCGGCGCGCCCCCGACGTACCCGCCCGCACCCGGCTCGCTGCGCGGCTCTTCGCCGGTCACCGCGCTTTCCGACGGTCACCGCGCTTCCCGGCGGTCGCCGGCCTGCCGCTGAAGGGCGTCCAGCACGGCCTCATGGGCGCTGTCGACGGAGATGTCCAGATCGATCCGCTCCGGGCCGGGGTGGATGGCGAAGCGGAAGAACGAACAGCAGCCGCTCTCGCGCGCGACCAGATCGCGCACCGTCTCCTCGACGCCTTCGGCCCTGGCGAGCACCAGTCGTAGCCGGAGCCGGTCCGGCCGGGACAGATCCGTCAGAGACGCGGCGAACAGTCTGTCGAACTCGGCGACCCGCAGCGGCCGCTCGGCGGTGGGCAGCGTGCATGAGTCGGGTACCCAGGACGTCATCGTCACCCCTTTCCTCAGCCACCACTCCGCGCCGGCCAGGACGCCCAGGCGGGCGGCTTCACGCCGTGGCGGCCTTGGTGAGGACCTGTCCCAAGGCGGCGAGGACGGCCGGCTCCACGCGGTAGTACACCCAGGTGCCGCGCCGCTCGGAGGAGAGCAGTCCGGCTTCCTTCAGCTTCTTCAGGTGGTGGGAGACGGTCGGCTGCGAGACGCCGACGTCGGAGATGTCGCAGACGCACGCCTCGCCGCCCGCGTGCGAGGCGACGGCGGAGAAGAGCCGCAGCCGTACCGGATCGCCCAGCGCCTTGAACATGACGGCGGTCCGCTCGGCCTCCTCGGCTGTCAGGGGGCGCTCGTTCAGTGGCGGGCAGCACGGCTCGACGGCGGGCTCCAGCAGGGGCAGCACCTTCACATTCGACATACGTCTATGTTGACACATGTCGAAGCAGAGGTTCAGGGCGAGGCTGGATTCGATGAACGTCTATGTTGACGTTCATCGATATCCAGTGTCATGCTGAAGGCGCAAGAGATCGACAGACGTCGAAACAAAGGGGACTCGTCATGAACGCCACCGCCACCGAGCAGCTGCCCGTCGTGGTCATCGGGGCCGGCCCCGCCGGCCTGGCCGCGGCGGCCCACCTCCTGGACCGGGGCCTCGAGCCGCTGGTCCTGGAGGCCGGGGCACGAGCGGGGGCGGCGGTACGCCAGTGGGCGCACGTGCGGCTCTTCTCCACCTGGGGCGAGGTCACCGACCCGACCGCCGAGAAGCTCCTGGCGCCGACCGGCTGGGTGAAGCCCGACGCGAAGACGTACCCGACCGGCGGCGACTGGGCCGAGCGGTATCTGCAGCCGCTCGCCGAGGTCCTGGGAGACAAGGTCCGCGTCGGCGCCCGCGTCACGGGCGTCTCCCGCTCGGGCCGGGACCGGATCGTCGACGCCGACCGCGAGGCCCAGCCCTTCACGGTGTACGTCACCCACACCGACGGCCGCGAGGAGCGCGTCCTCGCCCGCGCCGTCGTCGACGCCTCCGGCACCTGGGCCATCCCGAGCCCGGCGGGCGGCGACGGCCTCCCGGCCCTCGGCGAGCGCGCGGCGGCCGACCGGATCTCGTACCGCGTCCCGGACCTGAGGGACCCTGCCACGAGGGCCCGATACGCGGGCCGGCGCACCGCCGTGATCGGCTCCGGCGCCTCCGCCTTCACCGCGCTCGCCTCGCTCGCCGATCTCGCGAAGGCCGAGGACGGCAGCGGCACGCACGCCACCTGGATCCTGCGCAGGGGCATCTCCGGTTCCACCTTCGGCGGCGGCACCGCCGACCAGCTCCCCGCCCGCGGCGCGCTGGGCCTCGCCGCGAAGGCGGCGGTCGACGAGGGCTACGCGGACGCCGTCACCGGCTTCCGCACGCAGGCGATCGAGCGTGACGGAGACCGCCTGGTCCTTGTCTCCGAGGACGGGAGCCGCCTCGACCCGGTCGACGAGGTCATCGTCCTCACCGGCTTCCGCCCCGACCTGACCTTCCTCGACGAGCTCCGCCTGGGCCTCGACGAGCGCCTCCAGGCCCCGGTCGAGCTGGCTCCGCTGATCGACCCGAACCAGCACTCCTGCGGCACCGTCTACCCGCACGGTTTCAAGGAGCTCTCCCACCCGGAGGAGGGCCTGTACCTGGTCGGCATGAAGTCGTACGGCCGCGCGCCGACCTTCCTCGCCCTCACCGGCTACGAGCAGGTCCGCTCCGTCGCCGCGGCGATCGCCGGGGACCGCGAGTCCGCCGAGCGCGTCGAACTCGTCCTGCCCGAGACCGGTGTCTGCGGCGGCGCGGGCCTCTTCGACCAGCCGCAGACCGACGAGGCGGCGGACGGCGGCGGCTGCTGCGCTCCTTCCCCGGCGCTCATCCAGCTCGGCACCACCGCGCCGGCACCCTCCTGCGGCTCGTGACCCACCTCCACACCCGTGCGGACGGGGCCGCGACCGGAACAGGGGACCGGTCGCGGCCCCGCGCCGTCCTGCCCGCACTGTGCCTCACCCAGATCACGAGCTGGGGCATCGTCTACTACGCCTTTCCCGTCCTCAACCCGGCGATCACCGCCGACACGGGCTGGAGTGCGGGCTCGACCACCGCGGCGTTCTCCGCCGCTCTCGTCGTCTCCGCCCTCGCCGGGATCTACGTCGGCCGCGTCCTGGACCACCGTGGGCCGCGCCTGGTCATGACGGTCGGCTCCGTCCTCGGCGTCCTGAGCCTGCTCCTCGTGGCAGCGGCCCCCAACACGGCCGTCTTCGCCGCCGGATGGCTGCTCGCCGGCACCGCGATGGCCGCCACCTTCTACCAGCCCGCCTTCGCCGCGCTCACTCGCTGGTGGGCCCCGGACCACGTGCGCGCGCTGACGATCGTCACCCTCGCCGGCGGACTCGCCTCCACGGTCTTCGCACCCCTGACCGCGATCCTCGCCGACCACATGTCCTGGCGCGCCACCTATGCGGTGCTCGCCGGCATCCTCGCGGTCCTGACCGTCCCGGCCCACGCCCTCGCCCTGAAAGCGCCCTGGCCACCGGCCCCGGAGAGCCCCGCGCACGTCACGGGCGGCAGTGTCGGAGTGGTGCGCAGCCGCGCGTTCCGGACGCTGGCCGTCACCTTCACCCTGTCCTCGTTCGCGATGTACGCCGTCGTCATCGGCCTCGTCCCCCTCCTCCTCGAACGGGGCTACACCACCACCCAAGCCGCATGGGCGCTCGGTCTCGGGGGCGCGGGACAGACTCTCGGCCGCACCCTGTACGCGGCCCTCGCCCGTCGCCTCGGCGTCACCGCGCGGACGGTCACGCTCATCGCGCTCGGAGGGCTCACCACCGCGGCCCTCGCGGCCGTGGCCGGACCGTACGCGGTCCTCCTCGCCGTCTCCGTGCTCGCGGGGGTCGTCCGGGGCAACCTCACGCTCCTCCAGGCCACCTCCGTCACCGACCGCTGGGGCGGGGCGCACTACGGCCGGCTCTCCGGCCTCCTCGGCGCACCGGCCCACGTGGCAGCCGCCCTGGCCCCCTTCGCCGGCGCCGTCCTGGCCGGCCCCCTCGGTGGCTACCCCGCGCTGTTCGCCTCGCTCTCGGCACTGTCGGTCATCGCCGCCGTCACAGCCCTCGGCACCCGCCCGCCGAAGGGCCCGCCGGGATGACTCACCCGAACCGGCGAGCGCACATCAGCCGGCCCCTGCCGACCTGGAGAACCGGCGCCCGGCCGCTCGGCTCGGCGTCTCCTTCTCAGCGCAGTCGCTCGGCCAGTCCGACGATGATGCCCTCCGGGCCGCGGAGGTAGCAGAGCAGATAGCTGTCCTCGAACCGCGCGATCTCGCCGACGAGTTCGGCGCCGTGAGGGCGCAGGCGGGCAACGGTGTCCTCGATGTCGTCGACGGCGAACATGACGCGGTGCGTGCCCACGATGTTGTGCGGCCGGTCGCGTGGCCCGGCGCTGATCGCCGCTGGGCTGCGGTACTTCGCGAGCTCGAGTCGGCTGTGACCGTCCGGGGTCCGGAGCATCGCGATGTCACACCGGACGCCGTCGAGTCCCGTGCACCGGTCGGCGAAGCCGCCCTCGACCGTCGTCCTGCCCTCCAGCTCCATACCGAGTTCCACGAAGAACGCGATGGCGGCATCCATGTCCTCGACGACGATGCCGACGTTGTCCATCCGCTGAATCGCCATGCCGGTGTCTCCCATTTCCTCGTCCGGCCGGTGGTGGCCGCTCCCATGAGGACGATCAGCGGCGGCATGCCGTCCCCACTGGTCCAAGCATCCTCGACGCTGCCCGGCGTGCGCGCGGGGGCACGCCACTTCCCCGATCGATCCACGGAGCCGGGACACCCTTGCCGGTCTCGTCCTGGAGCAGCCTCTTTCCCGCCGCACCCGATCGTCCCGCCACACCCCGTCACCCCGTCATGGCCGACGTGACGCTCGCACCGGACGGCGCCATCGCGAACATCCGCGCTCGGACCGGCCTCGGCCTGCTCGGTAGCCCCTGAAACCCACCAGCCCACGCACCTGACCTGTGCCGACGTGTCCGCGGGAGGGGCGGTGGGGCGTGGGGTGTCACCCCCCAGATGGATCGCCGGCGTTGCTACCACCGAGTCCTTCGGTCAGCGTCGTGTGGTGAGCAACTCCGCTCCGATCAGGAGGTACCCATGCGCAACCGCATTCTCGCTGCCGCTGCCCTGGCCGTCACCATCACGCTCGCCGGAGCCGGCACGGCCCTGGCGGACCCCGACCCGGTCGGTGTGGCCGAGAACTCGCCCGGCATCGTGAGCGGAAACGTCATCCAGGTGCCCGTGGACCTGGACGTCAACGTCTGCGGCAACACGGTGAACATCCTCAGTCTGCTGAACCCCGCCCATGGGGCCGTCTGCGTGAACAAGGACTGATCGGCCGGTCAGGTGTGCAGCGCCCGTCGCCACGAGCGGCGGGCGCTGTACTCACGGGCCGGCCGACAGCGGCGCCACCGGAACCCAGGCCCCGGAGGATTCGCACGGATGACCGTCGCACGTCGCGGACGGGGGCGCACGTCGGGGCTCTCAACGACCAGTTGCCACGCTGAACCACCCCGGTCGCACCTCGTCCAGAAGTGGTCCCAGGGACCCCACCGCGGACCGCAGATCCTGATCCGTGACGTCAAGGGGCTTCGGCAGGCTCAGCCCGTACCGGCGCAGCCGCCAGAGGTCGAAGATCTCGCTTCCGTCGCCCGCGAAGTCCATGTCGACCTCTATGCCGTCGTCGCCGACGAAGCGGCACCCTGCCCCATGAACCGTGTAGGAGTAGGCGCCGATGTGACCACTCCGGCTGATCAGGCGTGAGCGGGCCAGGCCGACGATGTCCGCCGGCCGTTCGAGCGACGGCATCGCCACCCTCATGGCCTCATCGATCGCTCTCAGGGCGCGGACGTACCCGAGGACGAGGTCCCGCGCAGCCGCGACCTGTTCCATGCGGCGTCGCCCCCCCATGAGCCCGTGAACGCAGGGATTGTTCCACGAGGCCGCCGGCGTCTCCACAGGACGGCGTTCCGCACGCGGCCGAGGGGCCGGCGGCGGCGCCGACGCGCCCTGCGGACCGTGCTTGGTGGGTGGCGCCGATCGTCTTCACGACGGTGACGATGCCCCGGACGCCGACGACGGCGTGGATCGCCTGGTTCGGCGGGGATCGCCGTCAGCGACGTGAGTGCCGTCGGGAGCCGCCTCGGCCGCCGGCTCGTATAAGGATGTTCGTGGCTTCTCCCTGGTCAGGAGGGCCGCTAAGGTCGCGTCCATGGGGGCTGTCGAGATCGAGTTGGACCCGCTGCCGTGCCGCTGGTGTCAGAAGCTGATCAAGCAGCCCAGGTGGTGGCGCCCGAAGCGGCACTGCGGCCGCTCGCATCGCGTGAAATCCCGCCTGGCGGAGGCCTTGGCCAGCGTGCTGGAACTCCTGTAGCGCGTGACCTGCCTTGTCACAGGTCAAGCGGAGGCGTTGGACGACCAGGGAGTTCCGCACCAGTTTCGTGTCCCTGCTCTCAGATCCTGGAACGCCGATCGAGGTCATCGCGCGGCTCGTGGGCCACAGTGGGACGGCCACTACGGAGACCGTGTACCGGAAGCAGATTCGCCCAGTGATCACAGAGGGGGCGGAAGCCATGGACAAGATCTTCAAGCCCGGCAAGGGCCGGAAGGGACAGCGGTGGCTCCCCCTTCGGCTCTCTCACGGTAAGTGCCGCTCGACGCCATGCGACCCCGCCGACTGCCGCGCCGTCGCGGCGTTCGCGATTCGCCCTCAGTCGGCACGTTCTCCACTCGAGCCGGATCGGCATGGACCGCTGGGAGGCCCTGCCCTTAGCCTGACCGTCGTTCGAAGATCAACGTGTCGGGCGGGTCTCCGGAACGCCGCTCGCAGGGGGGGTATGACATGCACGGTAGGTGGAGCGCGTGATGTCCGGCAGAGCGGAAGGCGTCAAGGCGCTGGTTGTGATCGGGGTCGTACTCGGGGTGATCGGGTCCATCACCGCCTGGTTCCTGTCGTTTGAGGGGTACCTGCCGGGTGACGCCATGGTGCGGACCTGGGCTACCGCGAAGGACCGGCCCAGCGACGACAAGGCCAACGACAGTTGGGTCGTCGGTAACGTCGCTGTCCGCAGCCGGTTCGATGCGGTGACCGGCTTCGGCATCGCCGACGGGCAGGACGGGAAGAAGCTCTGGGAGTTCGTACCGCCCGGCCGCGACCAGATCTGCGGAAGCGCGCCTCGCGCGGACGAGGGGGTCCTCCTCGTCGCGTACGGCACGGAGAGCAGCGCCACCAGGGACGGGAGCGGCAAGCCCGCCGCACCGGGCAAGGGCAAGGGCTGCTCGACCGTCCTCGCCTTCGACACGAAGGACGGGCGGGAGCTGTGGAGCGCCCCGCGGACCGTCTCGGACGGCCGTTTCCCCGAGGGTGAGTTCCTGGAGGCGGGGGGTGGCCTGGCCCTGGTCGAACACGAGCGGACCGAGCAGGAGGCGCGGACGCCGGGTGGCAACCGTTCCCTGCGAGCCCTCGACCTTCGCACCGGCAAGGCCCGTTGGACGGCGGCCGTTCCTGGCGCGTGCGGGGTGTGGGACACGTTCGTGGGCGAGGAACAGGTCCACGCCGTCCTGGCCTGCGGCGGGGAGGACGCGGACGACCCGGGCTCCGGAAGCGGCGAGGACGTCGAGCTGATGGCGGCGGCCTTCGATCGCGGCACCGGCGTCCTGAAGTGGAACGTTCCCATCGACGCCCGTCGCCCCGTATCGACGAACTCCACTGTGTTCATCGAGTCGGCCGACCCCTTGGTGCTGAGGGTCGTGCGGTCCTCGAACAGTAACTCGGACGAGGCGACGGGCACGTTCGTCTCCTTCGACCGCGACGGGCGTACCCGGCCGGGCATTGAGCTCAGCGGCGACTACGGCCAGATCAGCGAGGCGGAGGTCGTCGGCGAGCGGATGTACGCGCTGGCATGGACCTACTCCAAGGGACGGCACTACCGGTTGATCGCCTTCGACCTGAAGACCGGCGAAGAGGTGTGGAACAACGAGTTGGACGAGCCTGCGGCCGGGCTGGCCGTGCGAGGCGACAGGGTCACCGTGCTGTGCGAGTGGTCGACTCAGGCCAGCGCCATCACCGAGCTGCTCGTGTACGACGCCGGCGACGGTGAGGAACTCGACGAGCGTCATTTCCGTGAGGAAGCGCCCAGCGGCTACTTCTTCGAGCACGGCGGGCGGATCATCGTCGCCGGGGCGGCCGGCGGCCATGCCTTCACCGCGTTCGAGCGCTGGTGAGCCGACGGCTGTTTTCCTGCGGCAAGGCAGGCCGCCGGCCGAGGCGTGGGTAGTCGACCTCGACGAGGACGACCACAGCTGAACCACAGCTGCCCGGCCGGTCCACGTGATCGGCCGGACGGCCGAGGCATTCTCAAGTGCTCGTTTCGGCAGCGTATGGGCGCTCAGCTCCTCGCGCCCTGACACCCCCACCCCGGCTGGGGAGCGAAGCCGCAACCGAGGCCCCGTCCGTCCGGGGAACCAAACGGGGAGCCACGCGTGGCGACACTCAGCGGATCAGGCGGACCCCGGCGCACCGAGTGGCTCCCCGGAGCTTCGGGGTCCGGGTCCTCCAGTGAGTTCCTGGAAGGGGCCCCATTACCTCGTACGTAATCGACCCGCGCCCAGCATGGCGGCATCGTGAGGTCCACCGGAACTCGGCCGGCGCACTCCGGCCGAGTTCCGCACCACCACCTGCAGATACGTCCCCACGAAGGGTGATCCGTCATGTCCCAGGCCCTGCTCGCCGGTCTCTCCCGCACCACCCAGCCGCAGTCCATGGTGCGCCGGTTCCTCGCTCTCGACGCCGTCGTCACCGGCGCCAACGGTCTCGCCTACCTCGTCGCCTCCGGGCCGCTCGGCGAGCTGCTCGGGGTCGACTCCGGCCTGTTGCTCGAACTCGGCCTCTTCCTCACCCTGTTCGCCGCCGGCGTCGCCTGGCTCGCCAGCCGGCCGCAGCCCCCCGTCCTCGGCGTCAAGCTCGTCGTCGACGCCAACATCCTCTGGGCCGTCCTCAGCATCGTCGCCCTCGTCACCTGGCTGGAGCCCACCACCGCCGGCCTGGTGTGGACCCCCATGCAGGCCGCCACCGTCGCCGGGTTCGCCGGACTCCAGTGGTCCGCCCTGCGGGCCGCTACCCCCTGAGGGACTGCAGATACGCGACCGTCGCCGGGTCGGCCGGGAGGAACGTCTCGATGGCCAGCTCGGCGACCGTCACGTCCATGGGCGTGTTGAACGTCGAGATCGACGACACGAACGACAGCACCCGCCCCTCGTGCTCGATCCGCATCGGCAGCGCGAAGTACGGATACGGCTCCGGATCCTCCCGGTCCTCCACGTCCCCCGCCCCCTCCGGCAACGGATACGCCGCGACCTCGTCGTACAGCGCGCGCAGCGACTCCGAACGCGCCAGACCGATCTGACGCTCCATCTGCGCGAGCAGATGACCCCGCCACTCCCGCAGATTCCGGATCCGCGGGGCGAGCCCCTCCGGATGCAGCGTGATCCGCATCGCGTTCAGCGGCGGCGTCAGCAGGTGCTCCGGCAGCCCGGTGAGGAGCATCCCGATGCCCTCGTTCGCCGCCACCACCGTGTACGACCCGTCCACGACGAGCGCCGGATACGGGTCGTAGCCCCGCAGCAGCTGCTCGATGCCCTCCCGCAACGTCTCCAGCTGCGGGTCGTCGAGCGTCGACTCCGCGTACTTCGGCGCGTACCCGGCCGCCAGCAGCAGCGCGTTGCGCTCCCGTACCGGCACGTCCAGATGCTCGGCCAGGCGCAGGATCATCTCCTCGCTCGGCCGGGAGCGGCCCGTCTCGATGAAGGAGATGTGCCGGGCTGAGGAATCGGCCCGCAGCGCCAGCTCCAGCTGGCTCAGCCGCCGCTGCTCGCGCCAGCCCCGCAGCAACGGCCCTACTCCCGTGTCGATCGCGACTGTTGTCATGGCCAGACGGTATCCGACGGTATCGCCGGTGTCGGCCCGGGTATCGAGACCCCGGGACCGTATCGTCACCGTCAGCAACCCCGACCGAGGGAGTACGGACATGCCCACAGAGCCGCTGTCGCAGAAGGAGATCGAGGACCGCCTGCGTGAGCTCCCCGGCTGGTCGTTCGACGACGACCGGATCACCCGCACCTACCGTCTCGGCGACCACTTCGCGGCCACCGCGATGGTCGTCCACGTGGCGCGGATCCAGCAGGAGCTCGACCACCACTCGGATCTGACGCTCGGGTACAACACCGTCGCCGTCTCCGTGAACACCCACTCCGCCGGAAACGCGATCACCGAGAAGGACTTCGAACTCGCGACCCGGGTCGAGACCATCGCCCCCGGGCACGGCGCGCGCTGACACCGGCGCACTACCCTCTCCGGCATGCGACCGACCTTGCTGGACTACGACGCGGAGGCGGACCGTTACGACGCGACGCGGGGCGGCGTGCCCCGCGCGCAGGCGGCGGCCGAGGCCGTCCTGGGCCTGGTCCCGCCCGGCGCCCGCACCCTCCTCGACCTCGCCTGCGGCACCGGTCTGGTCACCGAGCGGCTCACCCGCCCGGGCCTGCGCGTGTACGGCGCCGATGCCGCGCCCGGCATGACGCGCAAGGCGGCGCGGCGCGTGCCGGGCGGCGTCGTCCGCGCCGACGCACGCCGCCTGCCCCTCCCGGACGCCTCTGTCGACGCGGTCAGCGCCGTCTGGCTGCTGCACCTGGTGCCGTTCGCCGACGCGATCGTCGCCGAGGCGGCCCGCGTGCTGCGGCCCGGCGGCGTCCTGATCGCGACGGTCGACAAGGACGCCGCCCACGACGTCGGCAGCGATGTCGACGCCGTGCTCGCGCCCCACCGCTCGTACGCGAGGAGCTCGGACCGGGCCGACCGGATCACGGCCCTGGCGGCCGCCCTCGGTCTCGAACCGGCCGGCGCCACCCGCTTCACCGGCCATGGCCAGGGCGCCACCCCGCGCGGCGTGGCCGACAGACTGCGCAGCGGCTCCTTCGCCTCCTGGTTCGAGGGCTCCCCGGAGACCACGGTGACGCTCGTCGCCGAGCTCGCCGCACTGCCGGACCAGGACCGCCCCCGCGACGACCCCGCGTACCGACTCGTGTCCCTCCGGCGGCCGCTCAGCGGCTGAAGTCCATCACCCAGTTCGTCACCCACTCCCCGGCGCCGAGCGCGAACGCCTGCTCCCAGCGCGCGGCGCCGTCCGTGATCCCCGACCAGCGAAAGCGCACCCGCACGTCCTTCCCCGCGTAGGTGTCGGCGCCGTGGAACTCTCCCGTGCCGTCCTCGGCCCACCGCCCCCTGACCGGGGGATCGAGGCGTCCCGTACGGCTGTCGGACCAGTTCAGGGTCCACTCGCCGCTCTCCGGCTCGTACAGCCGCAGTGTCAGTCCGCTGAACCCCTTCGACGGGAAGACGATCTCGTCGACATGCGCCCCGCCGCCCCAGTGGAGCCGGCCCGTGGTGTGCCCGCCGAACTCCTCCCAGCCGCTGCCCGGATCGAGAAAGTCGGCGAGGCGACGGTTGTGGACCTGCCAGTCGCCGTCGAGGAAGTCGAAGCCGGCGGCGGTCTGCGTGCGGGTCATGCGCGAACTCCTGGGGTGAAGGGCGACGCCTCTGCGAAAGCCATGGCTGGACTGTAGGACCGCTTCACTGACACCTTGTGTCAGTGAAGTCCAGCCGTCTCATCTCGCTCCTCCTGCTGCTCCAGACCAGGGGAAGGATGACCGCCGCCCAGCTCGCCGAGCAGCTGGAGGTGTCCGTACGGACGGTGTACCGCGACGTCGAGGCCCTGCACGCGGCGGGTGTGCCGCTCTACGGCGACGCCGGCCACGCGGGGGGCTACCAGCTGCTCGCCGGCCACCGCTCCCGGCTGACCGACCTCTTCACCAGGGAGGCCGAGGCGCTGTTCCTGGCCGGCATCCCCGGGGCCGCGGCCGAACTCGGGCTCGGCGCCCACTTCGTCGACGCCCAGCTCAAGCTCCGCGCCGCGCTGCCTGCGCCGCTGCGCGACCACGTCGACCGGCTGCGGGCCCGGTTCCACATCGACGCGCCCGGGTGGTACGCGGAGGACGTCGACGCGCCCTTCCTGCCCGCGGTCGCCGAGGCCGTGCGGTCCGGCCGGGTCCTCGCCGTCCGCTACCGCCGGTGGAAGGAGCCGACCGATGTCGACCGGCGCCTCGCACCGTACGGACTCGTCCTCAAGGCCGGCCGCTGGTACCTGGTCGCCGGGCCCGGGCCGCGTACCTACCGGGTCGACCAGATTCTCGAACTCGACGTTACCGACGAGCAGTTCGACATCCCGGACGACTTCTCCCTGACGGCCTACTGGACGGACCACCAGTCCTCCTTCCGCGCCCGGCTGCACGGCGGCGACGCGCTCGTCCGGCTCTCCCCGGACGGTGCGAAGCGCCTCACGGGCGAGAGCGCCCGGGCCCTCGCCGCCACCGGCGTCCCCGAGCCGGACGGCTGGATCCGCGCCACGCTCCCCATCGAGTCCGTCACCCACGCCCACGACACCTTCCTGGCCCTGGGCGCGGACGCGGAGGTCCTGGAACCCGCCGAACTCCGCGACCGCATCACCGCGACGGTCACCGCCCTCGCGGCCCGGTACGCACCCAAGTCGTGCCCGGGCGCTCCCTAGGGGTGTCGTGTCGATGGGCCCGGCAAGATCGGCAGAACACTCTCCCTAGAGCCTCCACGCCTCCGCCGCGAAGGCCGTGAAGTCGCGCGGCTCGCGGCCCAGGACCCGCTTCACCCCGTCCGTCACCGAGGCGTTGTGGCCGTCGAGCAGCGTCGAGAAGAGCGCCGACAGCCACCGCGCGTCCGGCGCCGGGAGGCCGAACCGCTGGAGCAGGGAGGCGTACTCCTCCTCGCTCATCGGTACGTACGCGACCTCGCGGCCCGACGCACGGGTGAGTTCCGCCGCCACCTCCGCGAAGGTCAGCAGCCGCGGACCGGTCAGCTCGTGGACCAGACCCGCGTGACCGTCCTGGACCAGGGTCTCGACGATCACCTCCGCCAGGTCGTCGGCGTCGACGAACGGCTCGGCCGTGTCACCCGCCGGGAACGCGATCGTGCCCGCCGCGACCCCCTCCGCCAGCGCGCCCTCGCTGAAGTTCTGTGCGAAGAACGCGGCCCGTACGACGGTCAGTTCGGCGCCCGCGGCACGCAGCGCCTCCTCCGCCCGGACCGCCTCCGGCTCCCCGCGGCCGGAGAGCAGCGTCAGCCGGCGCACGTCCTCGGCCACGGCGAGTTCGCCGAAGGCCCGCATCGCCTCCTCCGCCCCGGGAGCGGCGAGGTCCGGGTGGTAGTTCACATACGCGGTGTCCGCGCCCCGCAGCGCGGGGGCCCAGGTGCGCGCGTCCTCCCAGTCGAAGCGGATCACGCCGGAACGCGATCCCGCCCGCACGGTCGCGCCGCGGGCCGCGAGGAGATCCGCCACCCGCCGGCCCGTCTTGCCGGTCGCGCTCGTCACCAGGACCGTCCGCGCGGTGGGCGTGTCCGTCGTCGTGCCGGTCGTGCCGGTCACCGCATCGTTCTTCGCGTCGGTGCGCGTGTTCGTTGTCATGTCCCCAGACTGGCGGGGCGGCGGCCCTCTTCCCATGCTCCACAGGCTCACTCCCATACGCCTCCGTCTACGCTGGGCGCTCATGGACGCTCTCGCCGGACTCCTCGACGGCCCCCGGGCCAAAGGGGCCTTCCTGCTGCGGATGGTCATGGAGCCGCCGTGGTCCATCCGGATCGAGGACCGCGCGCCCCTCTGCCTGATGTGCGTCACCGAGGGCGAGGCGTGGATCGTCCCCGGCCGGGGCGAGCCCGTCCTGCTGCGGCCCGGTGACATCGCGATCGCCCGCGGCCCCGAACCGTACGTCGTCGCCGACGGCCCCGACGCTCCGCCGCGGGCGGTGATCGGCCCCGGCGGCGTCTGCACCACCCTGAGCGGTGAGCCGCTCTCCACGTCCATGCACCTCGGCGTACGGACCTGGGGCAACGCCGCCGACGGCTCCACCACCGTGC
This sequence comes from Streptomyces sp. NPDC029139, assembly GCF_055564335.1. Taxonomy (NCBI): domain Bacteria; kingdom Bacillati; phylum Actinomycetota; class Actinomycetes; order Kitasatosporales; family Streptomycetaceae; genus Streptomyces; species Streptomyces sp. NPDC029139. The sequence continues at coordinate 215,590 of NZ_JBVHWN010000008.1, forward strand.
TCGTCGGCACGTACGCGATGGACGGCGAGGTCAGCCGGCGCCTGCTCGACGCGCTGCCGCCCCTGCTGCACCTGCCGACCGAGGTGTGGAACTGCTCCCTCATGCCGTTCCTCGACGAGGAGATCTCCCGCGACGAACCCGGCCAGAGCGTCGTTCTGGACCGGCTGCTCGACCTGCTCCTGATCGCCGCCGTCCGCGCCTGGTTCTCCCGGCCGGGAGCACAGGCCCCCGCCTGGTACCGCGCCATGGCGGACCCGGTCGTCGGCAGGGCCCTGCGGCTCTTCCAGAACGACCCGGCCCGCCCCTGGACCGTCGCCTCGCTGGCGGCCGCGGCAGGCGCGTCACGGGCCGGCCTCGCGCGCCGGTTCACGGAGCTCGTCGGGGAGCCCCCGATGGCGTATCTCACCGGCTGGCGTCTCGCGCTCGCCGCCGATCTGCTGAGGGAGACCGACGCGACCGTCGAGTCCGTGGCCCGGCAGGTGGGCTACAGCAGCGCCTTCGCCCTGAGCGCCTCCTTCAAGCGGGTACGGGGCATCAGCCCGCAGGAGCACCGCACCCGGGTGTGACCGCGCCCCACGACTTGCCGATACGGCAAAAATCCTGGCGCTTTCGGCCTGCCCGCCGGAACCTGGTCGCATGAGTCGACACCACCACCACACCAAGGACCTCAACTGGGGCGAGATGGCCTCGTTCCTCGAGCGCGAGGCCGAGATCCAGGGACCCGCCTATGCCCGGGCGGCCGCCTGGCTCGGCGAACTCGTCCCGGCCGCCGGCATCCGCCGCGTCCTCGACATCGGCAGCGGACCCGGCGTCGTGACCGCCCTGCTCGCCGACGCGTTCCCGGCCGCCGAGGTCGTCGCCGTCGACGCCTCCCCGGAACTCCTGGAGCACGTCCGGACCCGCGCGGAGGCCCGCGGACTCGGCGCCCGGATCTCGACCCTGCACGCCGAACTCCCCGCCGGCTTCGACGACCTGGGAGAGGCGGACCTGATCTGGGCCGGCAACTCCCTGCACCACCTGGGCGACCAGCGGGCCGCCCTCGCCGCCCTCGCCACGAGACTCCGCTCCGGCGGACTGGTCGCCCTCGTCGAGGGCGGACTGCCCGCCCGCCACCTGCCGTGGAACATCGGCATCGGCCGTCCCGGCCTGGAGGCCCGGCTCGACGCCGTCAACGCCGAGTGGTTCGGCGCGATGCGGGAGGGGCTGCCGGGCTCCGAGGAGGAGATCGACGACTGGCGCGGCCTGCTCGCCTCGGCCGGCCTGACGCCCAGCGGCACCCGTTCCTTCCTGACCGACGTGCCGCCGCCCGCCCCCGCGATCGTCCGGGAGAAGATCGTCGCCCACTTCACCCATCAGCGCGAGGTCATGGCCGACCGGCTCGCCGCCGACGACCTGGCGATCCTCGACCGGCTCCTCGACCCCTCCGACCCCCGTTCCGTGCACCACCGCCCGGACGTCTTCCACCTCACCGCCCGCACGGTCCACACCGCGCGCAAGGGCTAGGTCGTGTCCGCGACGGACGGCGACACCTCACGGACGCTCCCTAGGTGACGACCGGCTCCAACTGCCACCACTGGGAGGGCGAGTCGGTGTCCTCCCACTGCCGGACGTTGGCGCCGTCGTCCATCGAGCCGTCCTCGACCTCCAGCAGCAGCCCGCTGATGAAGCTCACCAGCGCGACCGTCCCGGGCGACTGGAGGTCCTGCTCGATGATCCACTCCTGTGCGCCGAAGTTGTTCGCCTTCCACTGCTGGACGTTGGCGCCGTTCTCCGTCGAGGCGTTCGCCACGTCGAGCCGTTTGCCGCCTGCCGCGTTGACCAGGTGGTAGAGGCCGCTGCCGTTCGGTACGGCCGTGATGCGCCAGTGCTGGCCGGGCGACCCGTTCTCCTTGCCCTGCTGCACGTTGGCACCGCTGCGGGTCGATCCCTGGTACACCTCCAGGAGCAGCCCGCTGGCCACGTTCCGTACCCGGTAGAGGCCCTCGTCGACCGGCGCGGGCGAACCGCTCACTTCTCGTACTCCTTCTCCGTGGTGACCCAGGCATGCGAGAGGGCCGGCCCGGTGCCGGGCCGGCCCTCCGTACGCTCAGGCGCCGGCGCCGAACTGGGCCGGGTTCGGCCCGAGCCGCCGGTTCTCGTCGAGGACGGCGATCGCGGCCATGTCCTCGGCGTCCAGCTCGAAGTCGAACACGTCGATGTTCTCCCGGATACGGGACGGCGTCACCGACTTCGGAATGACCACGTTCCCCGTCTGCAGGTGCCAGCGCAGCACCACCTGGGCCGGGGTGCGGCCGTGCTTCTGCGCGACGGCGACGATCGCCGGGACCTCCAGGAGGCCCTTGCCCTGACCCAGGGGCGACCAGGCCTCGGTGGCGATGCCGTGCGCGGCGTGGGCCTCGCGCGAGGCAGCCTGCTGCAGGTGCGGGTGGAGCTCGATCTGGTTCACGGCCGGGACGACCGAGGTCTCCCCGATCAGCCGCTCCAGGTGCTCCGGAAGGAAGTTGGAGACACCGATCGCCTTCGCCCGGCCGTCGGCGTGGATCTTCTCGAACGCCCGGTACGTGTCGACGTAGGCGTCCTTCGACGGCACCGGCCAGTGGATCAGGTACAGGTCGACGTAGTCCAGGCCCAGCTTGTCGAGGGAGGCGTCGAAGGCCCGCAGGGTGGAGTCATGGCCCTGCTCGCTGTTCCACAGCTTCGTGGTGACGAACAGCTCCTCGCGCGGGATGCCGGACGCGGCGATCGCCTTGCCGGTGCCCGTCTCGTTCTCGTAGATCGCGGCGGTGTCGATCGAGCGGTAGCCCGCCTCCAGCGCCGTGGTCACCGCCCGCGTCGCCTCGTCGTCCGGCACCTGCCAGACGCCGAAACCGAGCTGCGGCATCTCCACGCCGTTGTTCAGGGTGAGGGAAGGGACCTTGTTGTCCGTGCTCACGTGCGGTCGATCCTTACGTCGTCGAGTAGTACTCCCAGGAACAACGATCTCAGATCTCCTCGCATTCCGAGGTCCTCCCCGCCGGATCCGTCACCAGGCCGCCGGGCGGGGCGGGAGCCGTGCCGAGGTAGGCATCCCGTACGGCGGGGTCGGCGCGGACCTCCGCGGCCGTCCCTTCGGCCAGGACCCCGCCGAGGTCCAGGACCACGACGCGCGAGCACAGCTCCATCACGAACGCCACGTTGTGCTCGACGAGGAGCACCGCGCAGTTCTCCTCCTCCGCCATGTGACGGACCACGGAGGCGAGTCGACGGCGCTCCTCGGCGGTCGTGCCGGAGGCCGGCTCGTCGAGGAGGAGCACACGCGGAGGGTCGGCGAGGGCCCGGGCGAGCTCCACCATGCGGGCCTGCCCGACGGGCAGCGCGCCCGCGTACGACTCCGCGAGCGCGTCGAGCCCGCACTCATGGAGCACGGCGGCGGCCCGCTCCCGGTGGTGACGCCCGCCGCCCGGCCGCCAGTCCTGGGCCACCACCAGGTTGTCGGTCACCGACAACTGACCGAAGAGCTGATGGCGCTGGAAGGTCCGGCGGATGCCGTGGCGGGCCCGCCACACGGGGGAGCGGCGGGTGATGTCCTCGCCCGCGAACGTGACGCTCCCGCCGTCCGGCCGCCGGATCCCCGACAGCACGTCGAAGAGCGTGGTCTTGCCGGCGCCGTTCGGCCCGATGAGCCCGCACACCTCGCCGGGGCGTACGGAGATCGTCACGTCGCGCAGGGCGTGGACGCCGCCGAAACGGACGCCGATCCCGAACGCGCGGAGCACGGCATGTGTCATCGGCGGACTCCCGTCCCCAGATAGGCCTCGGCGAGCCGGTCCGGGTCCACCTCGGAGCGCGGCCCGGTCCAGACGATCTCGCCCTGCGAGAGGTACGCGACGGTGTCGGCGATACCGAGCGCGTCCGCCGCCTTCTCCTCGACCAGGAGCAGCGCCGTGCCGTTCGCCCGCAGCTCGGTGAGGACACGGAAGACCTCGTCCACGACACGGGGCGCGAGCCCGAGGGAGGGCTCGTCGGCGACGAGGACGGCGGGCGGGCGTTGCAGCAGCGGCGCGAGCGCGAGGAGCTGCTGCTCGCCGCCGGAGAGGGAGCCGGCGGCGACGGAACGACGGGCCGCGAGCGCGGGGAAGCGCGCGTACACGGCGTCGCGGTCCTCGGACAAGGGCAGCTGCAGGGCCAGGTTCTCCTCGATGGAGAGCCCCGCGAAGATCCCCCGCCCCTCGGGCGCGAGCCGCACACCGCGCCGGGCCCGGACGACGGCCGTGTCGCGGGCGGCGTCCTCACCCCGGACGCGTACCAGCCCCTCGGCGGGCCGAAGGAGCCCCGCGGCCACCCGGCACAGGGTGGACTTGCCGGCCCCGTTGGGTCCGAGCAGCGCCAGCGTCTCCCCGGCCCGCACCACGAGATCCACCCCGTGCAGCACGACCGCCCCTCCGTACCCGGCGTGCACCCCGCTCACCTCGAGCGCGGGGGCCGCGTCGCCCGGCCGGCGAGGGCCCTGCCCCCGGTCCGGCTCCCCGTGGGCTCCGGGGACCGCCGGCTTCGGGGCGGGGAGGCGCGGGGGAACGGTGGCCGGTGCGGGCGCCCGGTTCGCGGCGTGGCGCGCCGCGCGCCGGGACGGCCACGCCGCGCAGTACCCGTCCGGGTCATTCGCGAGGGCCAGGCCCGCCAGGCCGAAGAGGATCACCGGCAGGTGCGCGGACTCCGTCACGTAGGTCGCCATCAGATGCGGGACCACCGCGAAGACCAGCCCGGCCACCACCGCGAACTGCGGTCGCCGTACCCCCGCGGCGACCACCACCGCCAGCCACACCAGGCCCGTCATCGCCGTGAAGTCCGTCGCCGTGATCCGCGTGTTGTACGAGGCGTACAGCACGCCCCCGAAGCCGGCGAGGCCCGCCGATACGGTGAAGACCAGCAGCTTCGTCCGTACCACCGACACCCCGGACGCCGCCGCTGCCTCCGGCGCCGAGCGGACCGCGAGCACGGCCCGGCCCCACCGGGAGCCGCGCAGCAGGGTCAGCAGCCACACGGCCGCCGCGCTCAGCAGCACCAGCGCGACCCCCAGCGCCCGGTCGTCGCCCAGGTCCACCGGGCCGAGGACGGGCCGCGGGATCTCCCACCCCGTGTCCCCGTTGCGCAGCCACCCCACCTGGAACAGCACCTGGTCCGCCAGGAAGGCCAGGGCCAGGGTGGCCAGCGCCAGGGACCGGCCGCCGAGCCGCAGCGCGGGCAGCGCGACCACCGCGCCGAGCAGAGCGGCCGCGGCCGTGCCGACCGCCGCCGCGGCCACGAAGGGCCAGCCCCGGCTCATCAGCAGCCCCGCCACCAGCGCCGCCCCGGTCACGAACGTCGCCTGGGCGAGCGACACCATCGCCCCGAGGCCCGTGACCACGGTGAACGACATGAAGACCAGCCCGATGGCCAGGCCCTGCGCCAGGATGCCGCTCCAGAACGGCGTGGTGACCGTGTAGAAGGTCGTGGCGAGGAGCGCGCCCGCGACGGCCCACGCGCCCCACCGGTGCGCCCAGCCCTTGCCGGCGAGGTAGTCGACCGGAGGCGGGTCCGCGGCGGCCGTCCCCGCCGCGCGCCGGCGCCGCGCCAGGACGACGAGGCCGCCGAAGAGGATCAGGAACGGCACCGCGGTACGGAAGCCGGTGATGTCCTCCGCGAACGACGCGTACCCCGCCACCAGGTTCTGCAGCACCCCGAGCCCGAGCCCGCCCGCGAACGCGAGCGGCACCGACACGAACCGGCCCAGCACCGCCGCGGTCGCGGAGACGAAGAGGAAGAGCGTGTAGTCGTGGGCGGAAAGGCCGAGGAGCGGGGTCGCGAGGACCCCGGCGAGCCCGGCGAGACCCGACGACAGCATCCAGGCGACCGAGGACAGCCGGTCCGCGCTGATGCCCCGCAGCTCCGTCAGCGAGCGGTTGTCGACGGCCGCCCGCAGCCGCAGCCCGAGGCGGGTGTGCCGCATCAGCACCCATAGACCGGCCGCCACGAGCGCCGTCGCGACCCAGGTGATCAACTGGTCGGAGTCGATGCCGACACCGTCGAGGGGCTGCCATGACACCGCAGGGCTCGGCCCGACGCCCGGCAGCCCGAACTGGTTCTCGGCCGGCTGGACCGGGGCGCCCGCCCGCTCCAGGAGCTCGACCAGCCATAGCCCGGCCGCCGGAAGCGCGACCAGCAGGCCGATCGTGGCCACGATCTGCGCCGTCTCGCCGACCCGGGCCAGCTTGCGGAACATCAGCCGGTCCAGGCCCCACCCGAGCACGGGCGCAACGAGGCACACGAGCAGCAGGGCCGTCGGCACGGCGGGCCAGCCGAAGCCCGAGTGGAGCTCGTAGAACGCCAGCGCGCAGAGATAGGCGGTGGCGCCGTGCGCGAAGTTGAAGAGCCCGGAGGCGGAGTACGAGAGCACGAGCCCGGTCGCGAGCAGCGCGTAGAGCGCCCCCGAGACCAGACCGCTCAGGACGAAGCCCAGCAGGTCACCCACGACGACGCGCCTATCCGAAGGGGATCGGCGGGTAGCACCTGAAGGGCACCGCCACCTCGTAGCGGCCGTTCGTCAGCCGGACGAGGGCGCCGCAGCCGAAGCTCTCCTTCTGTCCCTTGGGCTCGGCCCGGTCGCCGACGAGGGTCCCGGTGTCGGAGAAGCCCTGTGCCGCCTGCTGGAAGGACTCGGTGGTCAGATCCTTGCCGACCCTCGCGGCAATGGCGAGGAAGAGGTCGGCCGACATGTAGCCCGTCATCATGTGCATGTTGAGCGGTACGTCCCGGCCGCCCGCCGCCTTCTTGATGTCCGCCTTGAACTGCCGCATCGCGGGGCTGTCCGCCTCGAACGGCTGGAACTGCAGCAGCACGTGCACCCCGTCCAGCGCCTGACGGGTCGCGTCCTTCGCGAGCAGCCCGGGGTCGTAGTCCGTCGGGTCCGAGATCACCCCCTTGTACCCCGCACGCTTGAGCGCCGTGAACAGGCCGATGTTGTACGGGGTCTGCATCACGGAGACGACGGCGTCGGGCGCCCCGCCGCCGGGGCCCGAGCGGAGGATCTCCTTGGTGTATGCCGACCAGTCGCTGGGCATCGAGGTCGCGGGAACGGCAGCCCTGGCGTACGCGACCTGGAAGCCGGCGGCCTTGAAGCCCTGGGTGAAGGTGCGGATGCCGAACTTGCCGGCGTCGTTGTCGCCGGCGATCAGCGCGACCGACTTGCCCCGCGCGCCGCCGAGGACCGTGGCGAGGCCCTCCGGCCAGGTCTGGTTGAGGGTGCCGCCCGGGGTGGGGACGAGGCAGCCGTTGAATCCGTAGATGTACCGCGGGCCGCAGAACGACGGGAGGGTGCCCCAGCCGACGGTGGGCACCTTCTGGCCGTCGAGGAAGTCGGCTCCGGCGAAGGTGACTGAGCTCATGGGGGAGACGGCGAAGACCTTGTCCTGCTGGACGAGCTTGCGGGCCGCCGCCAGGTTCTTCGCCGGGTCCTGGCCGTCGTCCTCGGCGCCCAGGTAGTCGATCCTGCGTCCGTTCACGCCGCCCTCGGCGTTGGCCCGGTCGTAGCGCGCCTTGGCGCCGAGATCGGTGTCCTTCTTGGAGTAGCCGCTCGCGGTCGTCATGGAGACGATGCCGCCGACCTTGATCGCGTCGGCGGTGACTCCGCGTACGGAGCCGCCGGGCTTCTCCGAAGCCCCTCCGGTGGAAGCCGAGTTGCAGGCGGAGACGAGGAGCAGGGCCGCTGTGGCGGCGGCGAGGGTGTGGATCGGTCGCAACACGGTCGGTCGTCCCTCCGTCGGGTGACCGCATTCTGTGACCGGCCTGATGAACCGTCAATAACTGATACAGCGTCAATTGATGGGGTGTCAGATCCGGTTGACCGCCGCCCGAAGCGACCGTTGCGCCGGCCCGTGATCAGACGTTGCGCCGGCCCGGACGAGCCGTCGCGCCGTCCGGGATCATCCGTACAGCGCCTCGACCTCCGCCGCGTACGCCTTCTCGATCGCCTTCCGCTTCAGCTTGAGCGAGGGCGTGAGCAGCCCGTGCTCCTCGCTGAACGGATGGGCCAGGATCCGGAAGGTCCGGATGGACTCGGCCTGCGAGACCAGGGTGTTGGCCGCCACCACGGCCCGCCGGATCTCCATCTCCAGGCTCGGGTCCCGCACCAGCTCCGCCGGCGGCAGCGGCGGCCGCCCCTGCATCGCCAGCCAGTGCTCCACCGCCTCCTGGTCCATCGTCACCAGAGCGGCGATGTACGGCCGGTCGTTGCCCACCACGATGCACTGCGCGATCAGCGGATGCGCCCGTACCCGCTCCTCCAGACCGGCCGGCGACACGCTCTTGCCGCCCGAGGTCACCAGGATCTCCTTCTTGCGCCCGGTGATCGTCAGATAGCCGTGCTCGTCGAGCATTCCCAGATCGCCGGTGGCCAGCCAGCCGTCGTTGAGGACGGCGGCGGTGGCCTGCGGGTTGTTGAGGTATCCGGAGAATATCTGGCCACCGTGCAGCCAGACCTCCCCGTCCTCGGCGATGTGCACGGTCGTGCCCGGGATCGGCTGCCCGACCGTTCCGTACTTGGTGCGCTCCGGCGGGTTCGCCGTCGCCGCCGCCGAGGACTCCGTGAGGCCGTACCCCTCGAACACCGTCACCCCGGCGCCCTCGAAGAAGAGCCCGAGCCGCCGGTCCATGCCCGAGCCGCCCGACATCGCGTGCCGGACCCGCCCGCCCATGGCGTCGCGCACCTTGGCATACACGACCTTCTCGAAGAACTGGTGCTGCATGCGCAGCGCCGCCGACGGCCCCGGGCCGAGTCCGAAGGCCCTGTGCTCCATCGCCTCGGCGTACTTGACCGCCACCTCGACCGCCTTGTCGAAGGGCCCCAGCCTGCCCGCGCTCTCCGCCTTCCGGCGGGCCGCGTGGAAGACCTTCTCGAAGACGTAGGGCACGGCCAGGATGAACGTCGGCCGGAAGCTGGCGAGGTCCGGCAGCAGCGCGGACGCCGCGAGCGCCGGCTGGTGCCCGAGCTTCACCCCGGTCTGGATCGCCGCCACCTCCACCATCCGCCCGAAGACATGGGCCAGCGGGAGGAAGAGCAGCGTGGACGCTTCGTCGCCCGGCTTGGAGTGGAAGACCGGCTCCCACCGGCCGGTCAGCATGGCCGTCTCGAACATGAAGTGGGAGTGCGTGATGACGCAGCCCTTGGGGCGGCCCGTCGTCCCCGAGGTGTAGATGATCGTCGCCACGGACTCGGGCGTGACGGCCCGCCGATGGCGCTGCACCACGTCCTCGTCGATCTCCGCGCCCGCCGCGACCAGTTCCGCGACCGCGCCCTCGCCCGAGTCCAGCTGCCACAGGCGCTGGAGCCGCGGCAGCCGGTCGATCACCGAACCGATCGTCATGGCGTGGTCCTCGTGCTCGACCACGCAGGCGGTGACCTCGGCGTCGTGCAGCATCCAGTAGACCTGGTCGGCGGAGGAGGTGGGGTAGATCGGCACCGACTGCGCGCCCAGCGTCCACAACGCGAAGTCGAACAGCGTCCATTCGTAGCGGGTTCTGGCCATGATGGCGACCCGGTCGCCGAACCGTACGCCGTGCGCGATCAGCCCCTTAGCGACCGCCAGCACCTCGTCCCGGAACTGCGCCGACGTCACGTCCTGCCACTGCCCGTCGGCGTCCTTACGGCCGAGCGTGACCCGGTCGGGCGTCCGCGCGGCGTGGTCGAACACGGCGTCCGCCAGACCGCCGACCTGAGGCGCCGCCTCGACGGGCGGCACGGTGAACTCCCGCAATGACATGCTCCTCGCACGCTCGTTGTCGCGCTCCGTACGGCGCGGGTGACGGTACCCCACCCGACCGGCGGGTGGGAGGGCCTTCACCAAGCCGGGACATCGGTCGTTCGCACAGGTCAGGGGAGGGGGAGCGGCGAAGTGCCGGACGCTCGCGCGTCGTTACTGACTGGCGAGTAAGCAGGGTGGTCCGGAATCTCCACGGAATCTGTACCGGCCGCTCACGATCCGGGCGGAAGCCGGCGGTGCGGGGGCGCGGGGGGCCTGACCGGTCGTACGGCGCCGGGGCGGGCGCGGCGCGCGATGTCGGGGAGGGCGGGCCGGGGTACGGGGCCGGACCCGGTTGTACGGCGCCGGGGCGTGCGGGCCGGTTGTGTGGTGTCAGCGCGCCGGGGCGTGGGGTGTCAACTGGGTCGGTGCAGCCGGTCGCCGCCCGCCAGGATCGCCGACGCCAGGGCGTCGGCCGCCTCCTGGGAGGGCCCGCGCCGTCGGCCTTTGCGCAGCACGAAGTCGACCTCGCCCAGGTCGGGCAGGTCCGCCCGGGCCGGGAGCCGGGCGAGGCCGGGCGGCACCAGTCCACGGGTATGGGCCATGACGCCGAGCCCGGCACGGGCCGCCGCGATGTTGGCGCTCAGGCTGCTGCTCGTACAGGCGATCCGCCACGCCCGCCCCTGCGCCTCCAGGGCCTCCAGCGCCCGGGCCCGGGTGATGCCGGGCGGCGGGAAGACGATCAGCGGAACCGGCCGGTCCGGGTCCAGACGCAGCCGCGGGGCACCGATCCAGATCAGCGAGTCCTGCCAGACCAGCTCGCCGCCGCTCTCCTCGGCGCGCCGCTTCGCGAGGACTGAGATCGAGGCGTCCCGCCTCCAGCCGGGCGTTCAGCGTCCCCGACAGCTCGACCGTCAGTTCCAGATCCACCTCGGGGTGCTCGCGCCGGAACGACTCCAGGATCTCGGGCAGCCGGGTTACGACGAAGTCCTCCGAGGCGCCGAAGCGCAACCGCCCGCGCAGCCGGGTCCCGGTGAAGAAGGCGGCGGCCCGCTCGTGGGCCTGCAGGATCGTCCGGGCGAATCCGAGCATCGCCTCGCCGTCCTCCGTCAACTCCACGGCGTGGGTGTCCCGGGTGAACAGCGGACGCTCGGTCGCGTCCTCCAGACGCCGTACGTGCTGGCTCACGGTGGACTGGCGCACCCCCAGCCGGCGCGCGGCCTGCGTGAAGCTCAGCGTCTGGGCGACCGCGAGAAAGGTCCGGAGCTGCGAGGGCTCGTACACGCTCCCAGACTAGTAGGGTCATCATGCATCGTGATGACAGTGAGAGCGCTGTACGGGATTCCCGATGTGCGCGCGGCGGAGCAGGATGGGGAGGAACCGACCCCGCCCCGGACCCGGACCCGACCCCGATCCCGTCTCGACCCCGACCCCGAGCGCGCAGAGCAGTGGAGCACATGAGCCGCCGTACGACCCTCCTGCCGTCCTGGCTGCCGATCGACCCGTACATCCTGGCGCTGCTCGGCACGGTCGGTCTCGCGGCTCTCCTCCCCGCGTCCGGCGCCGCCGCCACGGTCGCCGACGGGGCCTCGACGGCGGCGATCGCCCTGCTGTTCTTCCTCTACGGGGCCCGGCTCTCCACCCGCGAGGCGCTCGACGGCCTCACGCACTGGCGGCTCCACCTCACCGTCCTGGCCTGCACCTTCCTGGTCTTCCCGCTCCTCGGGCTCGCGACGAAGGGGCTGGTACCGGCCGTTCTCACCCCCTCCCTCCAGAGCGGACTCCTCTTCCTCTGCCTGGTGCCCTCCACGATCCAGTCCTCGATCGCCTTCACCTCGATCGCGCGCGGCAACGTACCCGCCGCGATCTGCGCGGGCTCCTTCTCCTCCCTCGCCGGGATCGTTCTCACCCCGCTGCTCGCGGCCGTCCTGATCGGGGGCGGTGCGGGCGGTTTCTCCGCCGACGCGCTGCTGAAGATCGGGCTCCAGCTTCTGGTGCCGTTCCTGGCGGGCCAGCTGCTGCGCCGCTGGGTCGGGGCGTTCCTGGCCCGGAACAGGAAGGTGCTCGGGTACGTCGACCGGGGCTCGATCCTGCTCGTCGTGTACACGGCCTTCAGCCACGGCATGGTCGCCGGCATCTGGCACCAGGTCACCCCGGCGCGGCTGGGGCTCCTGCTCGCCGTGGAGGCCGTCCTGCTCGCGGTGATGCTCGCGCTGAGCTGGTACGGGGCGAAGCGGCTCGGCTTCGGCCGGGCGGACCGGATCGCCATCCAGTTCGCCGGCTCGAAGAAGAGCCTGGCGGCGGGGCTGCCCATGGCGAGCGTGCTGTTCGGGGCGCAGGCATCGCTCGCCGTGCTGCCGCTGATGCTCTTCCACCAGATGCAGCTGATGGTCTGCGCGGTCCTCGCGAAGCGCCGCGCGCGGGACACGGAGCCGGACGACCGGGCGAACGCGCCGACCGCTCCGGCCCCGGCCGAGCGGCTGCCGGCCCGCGGCTGACCCGACAGCTGACCGGGGGATCGCCGCCCGCCGCGTGCCTGCTGCCCCGTCCTGCGTCGGTGGCCGCCCGGCCCGGGCCCCGTCGGCTCCCCGCCCGCTGCGCGGCTCGGGCCGGGGCGGCTCACCGCCCGCTGCGCGGCCAGGGTCAGGTCAGCTGACCCCGGCTGCGCGGCCGTGGCCCGGTCGGCTGACCCCCGCTGCCCGGCCCGGCCCGTGTCGGCCGCGCGTCCGCCTCCGCTCGTTGGCGGGATCACATCCCCACCCCCGCCGTGAAGATCACAAGGCCCGCTACGGTGCTCCCATGCCCGCACTCGATCCCGGCCGCACCGCGCTCGTCCTCGTCGACCTGATGGAACGCATCGTCGCGCTGCCCCTCGCACCCCGCCCAGGAACCGACGTCGTCGTCGCCGCGACCCGGCTCGCCGAGACCTTCAGGGCCGCCGGCGCGCCCGTCGTCCACATCAGGGTGGAGCGGCCGAACGTCGCGTCCCAGCCGCCCGGCAGCGAGCTGGTCCCCTCCCTCGTCCACGCGGGCGACCACGTCGTCGTCAAGCGGACCATCGGCGGCTTCCATGACACCGGACTCCACGAGTTTCTCGCCGGGCACTCCGTCACCACCGTCGTGTTCGCCGGCATCGCCACGAACCTCGGCGTCGAGTCCACCGCCCGCGCCGCCTGCGACCTCGGCTACGAGCCCGTCTTCGCCGAGGACGCCATGAGCGCCTTCACCGCCGACGAGCACCACGCCTCCGTGACGCTCGACTTCCCGCGCCTCGGTACGGTCGCGGCCGTCTCCGAGATCAGCCTGGTAGGGCCGGCGTGACGCCCGTCCCGATACGTTACGGCGCCCGCCCCTGCTCCCTCGTCGTGTGCCGGGGCTGCTGCTGCGGCGACGCCCGCAAGAACCCCGGCATCGACCACGCCGGACAGCTCGCCCGCCTCCGCGCGGCCGCCGCGGCCTCCGGCGGCCGGCTGTCCGTCCGTACGAGCGACTGCCTCGGCCCCTGCGCCCAGGCGAACGTCGTCGTGGTCCAGCCCTCGACCGAGGGCCGCAGGCGCGGCGGCCGGGCCGCGTGGATCGGTTTCACCGTGGACGACGACTGCCTCGACGACATCCTCGCCTGGACGGCCGCGGGCGGCCCGGGCATCGCCGAACCCCCGGCCACCCTCACCCTCCAGATGATCGACCCCCCGAAGAACTAGGGGAACCGGCCGGCGCAGGGGCGATCCCCCGGCCGCCGGCCCGAGCCGTGCGGCGGGCGGCCCCGGTCAGATCCGGGAGGCCGGGGCCCCGAGGGCGATCCGGTGCTCGCCCGCGTACACGTTCATGTCCGGCCCGCGGAGGAACCCCACCAGCGTCAGGCCCGTCTCCACGGCCAGGTCCACGGCCAGCGAGGACGGCGCGGAGACCGCGGCGAGCACCGGGATGCCCGCCATCACCGCCTTCTGCGCCAGCTCGAACGAGGCCCGGCCCGAGACCAGCAGCACCGCCCGCTCCAGCGGCAGCCGCCCCTCGGTCAGGGCCCGGCCCACCAGTTTGTCCACGGCGTTGTGGCGGCCCACGTCCTCCCGTACGTCGAGCAGCTCGCCGTCCTCCGAGAAGAGCGCCGCCGCGTGCAGCCCGCCGGTCCGGTCGAAGACCCGCTGCGCGGCCCTCAGCCGGTCGGGCAGGCGGGCGAGCAGCCCGGGCGTGAGCCGGACCGGGGGAGTGTCCGCGATCGGGAAGCGGGCCGTGGTCCGCACGGCGTCCAGGCTGGCCTTGCCGCACAGCCCGCACGACGAGGTCGTGTAGACGTTCCGCTCCAGGGTGATGTCCGGGACGGGGACACCGGGCGCCAGCTGCACGTCCACCACGTTGTAGGTGTTCGTGCCGTCGTCCGTGGCGCCCGCGCAGTACACGATGTTCCGTACGTCGGAGGCGGCGCCGAGCACCCCCTCGCTGACGAGGAACCCGGCGGCGAGCGCGAAGTCGTCCCCGGGCGTGCGCATCGTGATCGCGAGCGGCTTGCCGTTGAGCCGGATCTCCAGCGGCTCCTCGGCCACCAGGGTGTCCGGCCGCTCGTTCACGGCCTCCCCGCGGATCCGCAGGACCCGTCGCCGCTCCGTCACCCGTCCCATGATCGCTACACCCGATTCTGTACGTGCTGGAAGCCGAAGCGGCCTCGACGATCTCATTGTCCTGCACGTGCGGGGTGAGCTCGCAGCCCACTCCGCGTACGCGCGGACCGTCGTCGTCTCCGTCCGCGCCTCGCCCCCGGTCGTCCCGGGTTGTCATGGTCTCCCAACACCTTCGGGCGAATCTTGGTGGGTTACGTGCCCGGTTACCCACCAGTCGCTGGCGAGACTGGGTGGTTCCTGCTTCCGCACCACACGCGCCACATGAACCCAAGGGGGTCCCGGGCATGACGGGCACTCGTATCGCCGCGCTCGGGCACTACCAGCCCGCCAAGGTACTCACCAACCACGACCTGGCCGCCCTCGTCGACACCAGCGACGAGTGGATCAGCAGCCGGGTCGGGATCCGGACGCGCCACATGGCCGGCCCGGACGAGCCGGTCGACGAACTCGCCGCACACGCCGCGGGCAAGGCCCTCGCCGCCGCGGGCCTCGGCCCCGACGACATCGACCTGGTCCTCGTCGCGACCTCCACGGCGATCGACCGCTCGCCCAACACCGCGGCGCGCGTCGCCGCCCGGCTCGGGATGACCTCGCCCGCCACCATGGACCTCAACGTGGTCTGCGCCGGTTTCACCCACGCGCTCGCCACCGCGGACCACGCGATCCGCGCCGGCGGCGCCCGCCGCGCCCTGGTCATCGGCGCCGACAAGATGACCGAGGTGACGGACTGGACCGACCGTACGACCTGCGTACTCGTCGGCGACGGCGCGGGCGCGGCGGTCGTCGAGGCCGTGGGGGAGGGCGTCGAGCCCGGCATCGGGCCGGTGCTGTGGGGCTCGGTCCCGGAGATGGGCCACGCCGTCCGTATCGAGGGAACCCCGCCGCGCTTCGCGCAGGAGGGTCAGTCCGTCTACCGCTGGGCCACCCAGCGGCTGCCCGCTCTCGCCCGCCAGGCATGCGAGCGGTCGGGGCTCGCGCCGGAGGACCTGGCGGGTGTGGTGCTGCATCAGGCCAACCTGCGGATCATCGAGCCGCTCGCCGCGAAGATCGGCGCGGTGAACGCGATCGTCGCCCGCGACGTCGTCGAGTCCGGAAACACCTCGGCCGCCTCGATCCCGCTGGCACTGGCCAAACTGGTCGAGCGCGGCGAACTGCCCTCCGGCGCCCCGACGCTTCTCTTCGGCTTCGGCGGCAACCTCTCGTACGCCGGACAGGTCGTACGCGTCCCCTAGGCCGTGCTGCGAACGATCACGCGCGCCCACACCGAGCACACCCGCCCGACGCGCCGGCAACACAGCCAGGGCTGACCCGTTCGGTGGAGCCCGGTGGCGAGGGCCCGGGGGCCGTCCTAGCTTCGGACGGGTCGAGGGACGTCTCCCTCGCCCGACCGGGAGGACCGACCGCCATGCGCGCGATACGTGGTGCCGCCACGGCCCTGCTCGCCACCGCCGCCCTCTGCCTGGCCGCGCCGACGGCCGCCGCGGGCGACGACGACCCCTGGGGCGAGGGCGACGCGTGGGGCGAGGGCGCGGGCGTGGCCGAGGGCGCCGGTGACGGCGCCGCTCACACCATCACGTCGTTCGGCTTCTCGGTCTCTCCGGAGACGGTCGCCCCCGGTGGCACGGTCACACTGAAGGCCGACGGCTGCGCGGCGCCCGCCGTCACCGTCACCTCCGGAGTCTTCGACACCGTCACCCTCAAGGACGGCCACCCGGGCACCGCGAAGGTCGACGCCGACGCGAAGGCCGGCGCCGAGTACCAGGTGACGTTCGAGTGCAAGGGCGAGAAGGGCACCGCGCCGCTCACCATCACCGGCGGCCACGAGACCGGCGGAGGTGGCGCCGGCGGCCACGAGACAGGTGGCCACACCACCCCCGGCATCGGCGCGCACAAAGGCGTCCAGGGCGGTTTCGGCGGCGGGGCCGACGCCATGGGCGCCACCGAGGCCGTCACCGGAACCGTCCTCATCGCGGGTGCGCTCGGCGCGGGCGGCGTCCTGCTGCTGCGCCGCCGCCGCGCGGACGACCGCGCCTGAATCGGCTCCTCCGCCCTGGGGTGACGAGGTCCGGGGCGGAGGAGCGCCATCACGTACAGGCGCACGTACGGGCGCCATCGCGTACAGCGGGAACCGGGAGCGCACATCGTGCAGGGGTCGAGCGGGACGTCCGGGCGCGGCGCGTGGGGCGTCGTCATCGTCGTCCTGCTCGTCGGCGTCCATCTGGTGCGAGGCGGTACGGAGGAATGGCGGACCGGAGAGCCCCCGCAGCCGGTCCCGGCAGCGGCCCCGGACCGCGCCGCCGCAGTCGTCCGCGAGACCGCGCCCGATCCGCTGTCCGCCTCCCGCCCCGAGCGCGTCCGCATCCCGGCCGTCGGGGTCGACGCCCCCGTCACGCGCGTCGGCCTCGACCCCCACGGGTGGATCGCCACGCCGCCCGCGCGCGAGCCGAACGTCGCCGGCTGGTTCACCGGCGCCGTCACCCCCGGCGAGCGGGGCACCGCCGTCGTCGTCGGCCACGTCGACACCCCGGACGGGCGGGCCGTCTTCTTCGGCCTCGGCGCGCTGCGGAAGGGCCACCGCGTCGAGATCGCCCGCGAGGACGGCAGGACGGCGGTCTTCTCCGTGTACGGCGTCGAGGTCGTTCCGAAGGACGACTTCCCGGCCGAACGGGTCTACAAGGACCGCGCTCTGCCCGAGCTGCGCGTCCTCACCTGCGGGGGTGGCTTCTCGCGGCAGCGGGGGTACGACGGCAACGTCGTCGTCTCCGCCCGCCTGGTCGACGTGCGCTGACCCCCGGCCCCCGCACGCGGCCCACCAGGCTTTGTCCTCACTCGGGAAAAAGTCTGCATGGATTCTTACGCGACTTCTTCCCACCCCCGGACACCCCTGCTACGTTCCCCTCGAAAGCCCGGACGGAGACTCCGCCGGAGAGACCGACGTACGGCACCAGGGGAGGGGCGCGTGAGACGCATGACGGCACGACCTGCCAACGCGCACCAGGCGCGTCTGCTCCGGCTGCTGCGCGACGGTGGGCCCAACTCCCGTGCGCAGCTGGGCGATCAGATCGATCTCTCCCGCTCGAAGCTCGCCGTCGAGGTCGACCGGCTCCTCGAGACCGGTCTCGTCGTCGCGGACGGCCTCGCCGCCTCCCGCGGCGGCCGGCGTTCGCACAACATCAGGCTCGCCCCCGAACTCCGCTTCCTCGGCGTCGACATCGGCGCCACCTCCATCGACGTGGCCGTCACCAACGCCGAGTTGGAAGTGCTCGGGCATCTCAACCACCCGATGGACGTCCGCGAAGGCCCGGTCGCGGTCTTCGAGCAGGCCCTCGCGATGGCGGCCAAACTGCGGGCCTCCGGGCTCGCCGAGGGCTTCGACGGGGCCGGGATCGGCGTCCCCGGCCCGGTCCGCTTCCCCGAGGGCATCCCGGTCGCACCCCCGATCATGCCCGGCTGGGACGGCTTCCCCGTACGGGAGGCGCTCAGCCAGGACCTCGGCTGCCCGGTCATGGTCGACAACGACGTGAACCTGATGGCCATGGGGGAGCAGCACGCGGGCGTCGCCCGCTCGGTCGGCGACTTCCTCTGCGTCAAGATCGGTACCGGCATCGGCTGCGGCATCGTCGTCGGCGGTGACGTCTACCGCGGTACGACGGGCAGCGCCGGCGACATCGGCCACATCCAGGTGGAACCGGACGGCCGCGCCTGCGCGTGCGGCAACAGGGGCTGCCTGGAGGCCCACTTCAGCGGCGCCGCCCTGGCCCGCGACGCCGAGGACGCGGCGCGCGGAGGCAGGTCGGACGAGCTCGCCGGACGCCTCGCGGCGGCCGGCCGGCTCACGGCGGTCGACGTCGCCGCCGCGGCCGCTGCGGGCGACGCCACCGCCCTCGCCCTCATCCGCGAGGGCGGCAACCGGGTCGGGCAGGTCATCGCCGGACTCGTCAGCTTCTTCAATCCCGGTCTGGTGGTGATCGGCGGCGGGGTCACCGGCCTCGGTCACAACCTCCTCGCCAGTGTCCGCACCCAGGTCTACCGCCAGTCACTGCCGCTGGCCACCGGCAACCTCCCCATCGTGCTCGGCGAGTTGGGCCAGGCAGCCGGAGTCATCGGCGCGGCCCGCCTCATCAGCGACCACCTCTTCTCCCCGGCGTAGCCCGTCACCGGTGGTCCGTCACCACCCGTACCGCCGAGGCGGTAGGGGAAACACGCACCACCCACCGGCCCGCACCGGTCGTCACCACCTCAGCGTCAGCATGCCCCGCACCCGCCGAGGGGATCTCCGTCATGCCACAGGAACACCCGCCCCTGCTCACCATGTCCGCCATCACCAAGTCCTTCCCCGGCGTCCGCGCCCTCGACGGCGTCGACCTCGAGGTCGCCCCCGGCGAGGTCCACTGCCTCCTCGGCCAGAACGGCGCCGGCAAGTCCACCCTCATCAAGGTCCTCGCCGGCGCCCACCAGCCCGACGGCGGCCGGATCACCTGGCGCGGCGAACCCGTCCAGCTGCGCTCCCCGATCGCCGCGATGCGCCTCGGCATCGCCACCATCTACCAGGAACTCGACCTCGTCGAAGGGCTCTCCGTCGCCGAGAACGTCCACCTCGGCCACGAACCCACCACGGCGGGCTTCGTCGTCCGGGGCCGGGCCGCCAGGACCTCCACGTCCGCGCTCCTCGAACGGCTCGGCCATCCCGAGATCGACCCGGCCCGCCTCGTCGGCGAACTGTCCGCCGCGCAGCGGCAGATCGTCTCGATGGCCCGCGCCCTCTCGCACGACGTCCGTCTCATCGTCATGGACGAGCCGTCGGCGGCCCTCGACCCGGACGAGGTCGACAACCTGTTCCGTATCGTCGCCGACCTCACCGCGGACGGCGTGGCGGTCGTCTACATCTCCCACCGCTTGGAGGAGATCCGCCGCATCGGTGACCGGGTCACCGTCCTCAAGGACGGCCGCGCCGTGGCCGGCGGGCTGCCCGCCGCCTCGACCCCCACCCGGGACATCGTCGCCCTGATGACCGGCCGCGACGTCGAGTACGTCTTCCCGCCGCGCCCGGCCGGGCCCCCGGCCGCCGCACCCGTCCTCCAGGTCCGGGGACTCGCCAGGGAGGGTGAGTTCGACGCCGTCGACCTCGAACTGCGGCCCGGCGAGATCGTCGGACTCGCCGGCCTCGTCGGCTCCGGCCGCTCCGAGATCCTGGAGACGATCTACGGCGCCCGGAAGGCCACCGCCGGGCGGGTCGTCGTCGACGGCCGCGCCCTGCGCCCCGGCAGCGTCCGGGACGCCGTCCGCGCCGGGCTCGGCCTCGCCCCAGAGGAACGCAAGGCCCAGGGTCTGCTGATGCTGGAGTCCGTCACCCGGAACGTGTCCGTCTCCACGCTCGCCCGCTTCTCGCGCGCCGGCTGGATCGACCGTCACGCCGAGCGCGAGGCCGCCCGGGCCGCCACCCGGGAGCTCTCCCTCCGGCCCGACAATCCCGACGCCCGGATCCGTACCCTCTCCGGCGGAAACCAGCAGAAGGCCGTGCTCGCGCGGTGGCTGCTGCGCGGCTGCCGCGTCCTGCTGCTCGACGAGCCCACCCGGGGTGTCGACGTCGGAGCCCGCGCAGAGCTCTACGCCGTCATCCGCCGCCTCGCCGACGACGGCCTCGCCGTCCTCCTCGTGTCCAGCGAGGTGCCCGAGGTCCTGGGCCTCGCAGACCGCGTCCTGGTGCTCAAGGAGGGCCGTGTCGTCCACACGGCACCCGCCCGCGAGCTCGACGAACACCGCGTACTCGACCTCGTGATGGAAGGGAGCCCCACGTCATGACGCTGTCCACCGCCAAGAACACCAAGGCGCCTGTGCGGGAGGGCGGCCGGCGGCCACTCGGTCTGCGGGCCGATGTCCGCAACCTCTCGCTGCTCGGAGTGCTCGCCGTCCTGATCGCGGTCGGCGGCTTCACCAAGCCCGACGAGTTCCTCGCCACCTCCAACCTCCAGCTCGTCCTCACCCAGGCCTCGGTGATCGGGGTCGTCACCGTCGGCATGACCTTCGTCATCACCAGCGGCGGCATCGACCTCTCCGTCGGCGCGATCGTCGCCCTCGCCTCGGTGTGGGCCACCACGCTCGCCACCCAGGAGTACGGTTTCGCCGGCATCCTCTTCACGGCCGTCGTCGTCGGGTTGAGCTGCGGATTTGTGAACGGCCTGCTCATCGCGTACGGCGGGCTGGTGCCGTTCATCGCGACCCTCGCCATGCTCGCCTCGGCCCGCGGACTCGCCCTGCAGATCACCGACGGCCGCACACAGATCGTGACCGTCGACTCCGTCCTCGACCTCGGCGTCCCCGACGCCTATCTCCTCGGCATCCCGCCACTGGTGCTCGTCTTCGCCGCCGTCACCGTCATCGGCTGGCTCGTCCTCAACCGGACCACCTTCGGCCGCCGCACCGTCGCCGTCGGCGGCAACGCGGAAGCCGCCCGCCTCGCCGGCATCGACGTACGGCGCCAGCGCCTCTACCTCTACCTGCTCTCCGGACTGTGCTGCGGCATCGCGGCCTTCCTGCTGATCATCCTGTCCGGATCCGGCCAGAACACCAACGGCAACCTGTACGAGCTCGACGCCATCGCCGCGGCGATCATCGGCGGCACCCTGCTCACCGGCGGCCGCGGCACCATCGTCGGCTCCGTCCTCGGCGTCCTCGTCTTCACCACGATCACCAACATCTTCGCGCTCAACAACCTGCAGAGCGACGTCCAGCAGATCGCCAAGGGCGCGATCATCGTCGCCGCCGTCCTGGTCCAGCGCCGGACCGCCCGCCACGGCGAGGCCTGACCCCCACCCCGTAACGCCCCCGTATCTCCCTCACCCCCGAAGGGATCCATCGCCATGCCAGAAACCAGCCGCAGAGGACTGCTGTTCGGCACCGCGGCCGTCTCCGCCGGAGCGCTGCTCACCGCCTGCACCAGCAACGAGCCGAGGAACGCCGGGAACACAGGCCCGGCCGCGAGCAACGTCCCGGCCGCCGACGACAAGCCCGGCACCCCCGTCACCATCGGCTTCGCCGGCCCGCAGGCCGACCACGGCTGGCTCAACGCCATCAACCAGAACGCCAAGGAGCGCGCGAAGAAGTACTCCGAAGTCACCCTGGAGATCACCGAGGGCTCCAACGACACCGCCACCCAGATCGGCCAGATCCAGACCCTCATCAACAAGAAGGTCGACGTCCTCGTCATCCTGCCGGCCGACGGCAAGGCGCTCACCCAGGTCGGCCTCCAGGCCATGAAGGCCGGCATCCCCGTCATCAACCTGGACCGCATCTTCGCCTCCCCGCAGGCCTACCGCTGCTGGATCGGCGGCGACAACTACGGCATGGGCCTCAACGCCGGCCGCTACATCGGCGAGAAGCTCAAGGACAAGCCCGACGCCACGGTCATCGAACTCGCCGGCCTGGACAGCCTGGAGCTGACCAAGCAGCGCACCCAGGGCTTCGACGACGCCCTCAAGAACTACCCCAACATCCGCAAGGTGGCCCGCCAGGCAGCCGACTTCACCGTCGAGTCCGGCCAGGCCAAGATGGCCCAACTCCTCCAGGCGCAGCCGAAGTTCGACGCGCTGTGGAACCACGACGACGACCAGGGAGTGGGCGCCCTGCGCGCCATCGCCCAGGCCGGCCGCAAGGACTTCCTCATGGTCGGAGGCGCCGGCGCCAAGTCCGCCATGGACGCCATCAAGGCCGACGACAGCGTCCTCAAGGCCACCGTCCTCTACCCGCCGACCATGGCCGCCTCCGCCATCGACCTGGCCCGCGCCCTCGGCCAGAAGAAGGGCGTCGGCGGCATGGCCGAGCTGGAGATCCCGGCCTCCATCACCCTCTACTCGGCCGTCGTGACGAAGGAGAACGTCGACGAGTACCTGCCCACCGGCTTCAGCTGACCGGCCTCCGGCCGCCCCCACCGCGCAACCGACGAGGAGGAATCCGTATGGAACAGAGGGACAGCGAGGCCGGCGAGGCCACGCCGCCGACACTCGGCATCGGCATGGTCGGGTACGCGTTCATGGGCGCCGCCCACTCCCAGGGGTGGCGCACCGCGGGACGTGTCTTCGACCTCCCGATGCGGCCGGTCCTCGCCGCCGTCGCCGGCCGCGACGCGAGCGCCGTCCGGGCCGCCGCCGCGCGGCACGGCTGGGCGGCCGCGGAGACCGACTGGCGTGCCCTCGTCGCCCGCGACGACGTCCAGCTCGTGGACGTCTGCACCCCGGGCGACAGCCATGCGGAGATCGCCGTCGCCGCCCTGGAGGCGGGCAAGCACGTCCTGTGCGAGAAGCCCCTCGCCAACTCGGTCGCCGAGGCCGAGGCCATGGTGGCCGCCGCGGCGGCGGCGGCCACCCGCGGCCAGGTCGCCATGGTCGGCTTCAACTACCGGCGGGTGCCGGCGATCGCGTACGCCCGCCGGCTCGTCGCGGACGGCAGGCTCGGCGCGCTCCGGCACGTACGGGTCACCTATCTGCAGGACTGGCTCGTCGACCCCGGTTTCCCGCTGACCTGGCGCCTGGAGCGCGAGCACGCGGGATCGGGGGCCCTCGGGGACCTCGGGGCGCACGCCGTCGACCTCGCCCAGTACCTGGCGGGCGAGCTCCTGGTCGGCGTCTCGGCGCTCACGGAGACCTTCGTACGCGAGCGGCCGCTGCTCGCGGGGGTGTCGGCCGGGCTCTCCGGGGCCGCCTCCGGCGGGACGTACGGGGCGGTGACGGTGGACGACGCCGCGCTGTTCACCGGACGGCTCGCCTCCGGGGCGCTCGCCTCCTTCGAGGCGACGCGGATGGCCGCCGGCCGCAAGAACGCCCTGCGGTTGGAGATCAACGGAGAGAAGGGCTCGCTCGCCTTCGACCTGGAGCGGCTCAACGAACTCTCCTTCCACGACCACACCGAGCCGGCCGCCTCCGCGGGGTTCCGCCGCATCCTGGTGACCGAGCCGGACCATCCGTACCTGGAGGGCTGGTGGCCGCCCGGCCACGCGCTCGGGTACGAGCACACCTTCGTCCACCAGGCCCGCGACCTGGTCCTCGCCGTCGCGACCGGATCCGCCCCCGCGCCGTCCTTCGCCGACGGGCTCCAGGTGCAGCGGGTGCTGGCCGCGGTGGAGGAGAGCGCGCAGAAGAACGCCGTCTACACCCCCGTACCGTTGTAGGAGGACCGCGACCGTGTCCCGTCCCTTCACCCTCTTCACCGGCCAGTGGGCCGACCTTCCGTTGGAGGAGGTCTGCCGGCTCGCCCGCGACTTCGGTTACGACGGTCTCGAACTCGCCTGCTGGGGCGATCACTTCGAGGTCGACAAGGCCCTCGCCGATCCGTCGTACGTCGACGGCCGGCGCGCGCTCCTGGAGAAGTACGGCCTGAAGTGCTGGGCCGTCTCCAACCATCTGGTGGGCCAGGCCGTCTGCGACCATCCGATCGACGAACGCCATCAGGCGATCGTGCCGGCCCGGATCTGGGGGGACGGCGAGCCGGAAGGCGTACGGCAGCGGGCGGCGCGCGAGCTGGCCGACACCGCGCGGGCCGCCGCCGCCCTCGGCGTCGACACCGTCATCGGCTTCACCGGCTCGTCGATCTGGCACCTGGTGGCCATGTTCCCGCCGGTGCCGGAGCGCATGGTCGAGCGCGGATTCGAGGACTTCGCGGAGCGCTGGAACCCGATCCTGGACGTCTTCGACGCCGAGGGCGTGCGCTTCGCCCACGAGGTTCATCCGAGCGAGATCGCGTACGACTACTGGACCACCCAGCGCGCCCTGGAGGCGGTGGACCACCGGCCGGCCTTCGGGCTCAACTTCGATCCGAGCCACTTCGTCTGGCAGGACCTGGACCCGGTCGGCTTCCTGTGGGACTTCCGCGACCGGATCTACCACGTCGACTGCAAGGAGGCCCGCAAGCGCCTCGACGGCCGCAACGGGCGGCTGGGTTCGCACCTTCCGTGGGGCGATCCGCGGCGCGGCTGGGACTTCGTCTCGGCCGGCCACGGTGATGTGCCCTGGGAGGACGTCTTCCGGATGCTCCGCTCGATCGGCTACGACGGGCCCGTCTCGGTGGAGTGGGAGGACGCGGGGATGGACCGGCTGACCGGCGCTCCGGAAGCCCTCGCCCACCTGAAGCGGTTCGACTTCGACCCGCCGACGGCTTCCTTCGACGCCGCCTTCGGGGGCGATCGGCAGCCGTAACCCACGGCGATCCGCTCGCCCGACGACCCGGTGCGCGGGGCGATGCCCGGTGGCGAACAGGCCACCGGGCCGGCCAGCCCTGCCCGCGAGCGGCTTTGTCCTCAGTCGGTGAAAAGTTCGACAGCTGCGACGCACAAGGGCTTTCCGGCGCGGACGAACCCCGCTACGGTCCCAGTGAGCCTGATGTGTACATGACGTAACTCTCGGTTCCGGCCGGCGTGACGGCGCACGCCGGTCCCCGGACATCCGCACACCCCGGCCCTACTCCGGAGGACATCCGTGCACAGACAACGACTCCGATTCAGGAAGTCACTCGCCCTGCTCACCGGCGGCCTGCTCGCCGTCACCTCTTTCGCACTCGGTGCCCCGCAGGGACTCGCCGCCGACGCGGACTCCGCCGCCACGGCCGCCGCCGAGGAGTTCCAGCAGGTCACCCTCGCCAAGGGCGGCGAAGAGGTCGGTGAGCCGATGTCGCTCGCCGTACTCCCCGACCGTAGCGTCCTGCACACCTCGCGCAACGGCGAACTGCGCCGCACCGACGCCGCGGGCAACACCCGGGTCATCGGCAGCATCCCCGTCTACTCGCACGACGAGGAGGGCCTCCAGGGCATCGGGCTCGACCCGGACTTCGCCCGGAACAAGGCCATCTACCTCTACTACGCCCCGCCGCTCGACACCCCGGCCGGCGACGCCCCCAACGACGGCACCGCCGCCGACTTCGCCCGGTACGACGGCGTCAACCGCCTCTCCCGCTTCACGCTGAAGGACGACGGCACCCTCGACAACGCCAGCGAGAAGAAGGTCATCGACATCCCCGCCACCCGCGGCATCTGCTGCCACGTCGGCGGTGACATCGACTTCGACGCCCAGGGCAACCTCTACCTGTCGACCGGCGACGACTCCAACCCCTTCGCCTCCGACGGCTACACCCCGATCGACGAACGCCCCGGCCGCAACCCGGCCTTCGACGCCCGCCGCACCTCCGGCAACACCAACGACCTGCGCGGAAAGATCCTCCGTATCAAGGTCGCCGACGACGGCTCGTACACCGTCCCCGCCGGCAACCTCTTCCCGCCCGGGACGGACCGGACCCGCCCCGAGATCTACGCGATGGGCTTCCGCAACCCCTTCCGCTTCAACGTCGACAAGGCCACCGGCGTGCTGTACGTCGGCGACTACGGGCCCGACGCCGGCGCCGCCGATCCCGCGCGCGGACCCGCCGGTCAGGTCGAGTTCGCCCGCGTCACCAAGCCGGGCAACTTCGGCTGGCCGTTCTGCACCGGGAACAACGAGCCGTACGTCGACTACGACTTCGCCACCAAGGTCTCGGGAGCGGCCTTCGACTGCGGCGCCCTGAAGAACGACTCGCCGTACAACACCGGACTCGTCGACCTTCCGCCCGCCGAACCCGCCTGGATCCCGTACAACGGCGGTTCCGTACCCGAGTTCGGCAGCGGCTCCGAGTCCCCCATGGGCGGTCCCGTCTACCGCTACGACGCCGCCTCCACCTCACCGGTGAAGTTCCCGGAGTCGTACGACGGAGACTTCTTCGCCGGCGAGTTCGGCCGCCGCTGGATCAAGCGCATCGAGCACGGCGCCGACGGCACCGTCCAGTCCATCAACCCCATGCCGTGGACCGGCACCCAGGTGATGGACATGGCCTTCGGCCCCGACGGCGCGCTGTACGTCCTCGACTACGGCACCGCCTGGTTCGGCGGCGACCACAACTCCGGCCTCTACCGCATCGAGAACGCCACCGGCGGACGCTCCCCGGTCGCCGAGGCGAGCGCCTCCAAGACCTCCGGCGTCGCCCCCCTGAAGGTCGCCTTCTCCTCCGCCGGAACGACCGACGCGGACGGCGACGCCCTCACCTACAACTGGGACTTCGGCGACGGCGGCACCTCCACCGCGGCCAACCCCACGTACACCTACCGCAAGAACGGCACCTACACGGCGACCGTGACCGCGAAGGACGGCAGCGGCCGCACCGGCTCCGCCTCCGTGCACGTCGTCGTCGGCAACACCGCGCCCAAGGTCACCCTCGACCTGCCCGCCGAGGGGGCCCTCTTCACCTTCGGCGACGAGATCCCCTTCAAGGTGACGGTCACCGACCCGGAGGACGGCGCGATCGACTGCGCCAAGGTCAAGGTCACCTACATCCTCGGCCACGACAGTCACGGCCACCCCGTCACCTCAGCGAACGGCTGCACCGGCACCATCAAGACCTCCGCCGACGGCGGCCACGACGACGACGCCAACATCTTCGCCGTCTTCGACGCCGAGTACACCGACGGCGGAGGCGGCGGCCAGGCCGCCCTCACCACCCACGACCAGGCCAAACTCCAGCCGCGCCACCGCCAGGCGGAGCACTTCGACGCGCAGAACGGCGTCAGCGTGATCGACAAGGCCCCGGCGAACGGCGGCCGGACCGTCGGCGACATCGACGACGGCGACTGGATCTCCCTCAAGCCCTACAACCTGAGCGGATCCACCAAGCTCACCGCCCGCGTCTCCTCCGGCGGCGCCGGCGGCTTCCTCGAAGTCCGCACCGGATCGCCCACCGGCACCCTCCACGGCTCCGCGCCCGTTCCCGTCACCGGCGGCTGGGAGACCTTCCAGGACATCGACGTACCCCTGCGCAACGTCCCCCGCAGGACCACCGAACTCTTCCTGGTCTTCAAGGGCGGCGCCGGCGCGCTCTACGACCTGGACGACTTCACGATCTCCAACACACCCGTGGACCGGACCGCCAAACGGGTCCTCGTCTTCTCCCGCACCGCCGGCTTCCGGCACGACTCCATCGCCTCCGGCATCACCGCGCTGAAGGAACTCGGCGCCGGCAGCGACATCACCGTCGACGCCACCGAGGAACCACGCCAGTTCACCACCAACAACCTCGCCCGCTACGACGCCGTCGTCTTCCTCTCGACCACCGGCGACGTCCTCGACGCGGCCCAGCAGACCGCCTTCGAGAACTACGTCTCCACCGGCGGCGGCTACATGGGCGTCCACGCCGCGGCCGACACCGAGTACGACTGGGAGTTCTACGGCGGACTCGTCGGCGCCCACTTCCACTCCCACCCGCAGATCCAGCCCGCGACCGTCCGGGTCGAGGACCACGACCACCCGGCCACCGCCCACATCGACGGCCCCTGGCAGCGCACGGACGAGTGGTACAACTACCGCACCAACCCCCGAGGTCAGGCCCGGATCCTCGCCACCCTCGACGAGACCACCTACCAGGGCGGCACCATGAACGGTGACCACCCCATCGCCTGGTGCAAGTCCTACGGCGGCGGGCGCTCCTTCTACACCGGTGGCGGTCACACCAAGGAGTCCTACGCCGAGCCGGCCTTCCGGCAGCACCTCCTCGGCGGACTGCGCTACGCCACCGGCCAGGTCTCGGCCGACTGCCGGCCGCAGACCGGCTACCGCGACCTCTTCAACGGAGAGACCCGCGAGGGCTGGAAGCAGGCGGGACCGGGCGGCTTCGACGTCGTCGACGGCGAGCTGCGCTCGGTCGGCGGCATGGGAATGCTCTGGTACCAGGCCAAGGAGTTCTCCTCCTACTCCCTCAAGCTCGACTGGAGGACGGCCGGTGACGACAACTCCGGGATCTTCGTGGGCTTCCCCGCCTCCGACGACCCCTGGTCCGCCGTGAACAAGGGCTACGAGATCCAGATCGACGCCACCGACGCCCCCGACCGGACCACCGGAGCGGTCTACGGCTTCAAGTCGGCCGACCTCACGGCGCGCGACACGGTGCTGCGGCCTCCGGGCCAGTGGAACAGCTACGAGATCCGCGTCCGGGGCGAACGGCTCCAGGTGTTCCTCAACGGAGTGAAGATCAACGACTTCACCAACACCGATCCCGTACGGAGCCTGAAGGACGGCCACATCGGCATCCAGAACCACGGGGCCGAGGACCAGGTCTCCTTCCGCAACATCCAGCTCAAGGAGCTCACCCCGTAGAGCTCCCCGCACAGCCGGCGGCGGGCGGGGAGGCGCCGTACCCCCCGCCCGCCGTCTCCACCACCGTTCAGGGAGGCAGGGTCGTGACCAGAGGAACGCACACGGGAGCCGCAGCGCGCACGGAAGCCGGGACGCGTACGGAGGCCGGTACACGTGCGGAGGCGGCGGCGCGCACGGGAGCCGGCGGTCGTCCCGAGGCCGGTACACGTGCGGAGGCGGCGGCGCGCACGGGAGCCGGCGGTCGTCCCGAGGCCGGAGGGCGCACGGGTGTCTGGCTCATCGGGGCCAGAGGCTCCGTCGCCACCACGGCGATCGCCGGCTGCGCAGCGGCCACGGCGGGCCTGCACCTCCCGACCGGCATGGTGACCGAGACCGCTCCCTTCGCGGCCGCCGGGCTGCCACCCCTTTCTGCCCTCGTCTTCGGCGGACACGACACGGCTGCGTGTCCGCTGCCCAAGCGGGCCGAGGAACTCACCGCAGCGGGTGTCCTCCCGCACGGCCTCGCCGCCGCCGTCGCGGCCGAACTGCGCGCCGCGGACGGGGAGGTCCGCCCCGGCGGCCCCCTGCCGGGCGACAACCGCGACGAGCGGGAACTGGTCACCGAGTTTGCCGCTGACATGACAGACTTCCGGCAGCGGCTGGCATTGAAACGAGTCATCGTTGTGAATGTGGCCTCGACGGAGCCGGCGCCGGGGGGCGCCGGGCTCCCGCCGAGCTCCCTCTACGCGGCCGCCGCCCTCCGCGCGGGCTGCCCCTACGTCAACTTCACCCCCTCCACCGGGCTGCGTCACCCCGCCCTCACCGGCACCGTCGCGGCGAGCGGCCAGCCCCACGCCGGCCGCGACGGCAAGACCGGCCAGACACTCCTGCGCTCCGTCCTGGCCCCGATGTTCCTGCAGCGCGCCCTGACCGTACGGGCCTGGTCCGGCGTCAACCTCCTCGGCGGCGGCGACGGAGCCGCCCTCGCCGACCCGGCCGCGGCGGCGGCGAAGAACGCCGGCAAGGAGCGGGTGCTCGCGGACGTCCTCGGCCGGGCCCCGGAAGGCGAGGTCCACATCGACGACGTGCCGGCGCTGGGGGAGTGGAAGACGGCCTGGGACCACATCGCCTTCGACGGCTTCCTCGGCTCCCGCATGACCCTCCAGACCACCTGGCAGGGCTGCGACTCGGCCCTCGCCGCCCCGCTGGTGCTCGACCTGGCCCGCCTGACGGCCCGCGCCCACGAGAAGGGCTTCGCGGGCCCGTTGGAGGACCTGGCCTTCTACTTCAAGGACCCGGAGGGCGAGGCCCCGGCGGCGCTCGCCGAACAGTACGCGCGGCTGCTCGCGTTCGCGGCCCGGCTGGGGGAGGGTGAGGGGCGGTGACGGGGCGCCTCGCCTCCTGGGCGGAGCTGCTGCGGGTCTCCGCCCTGTGCACCGTGCCCGGAGACGCCATGGCGGGCGCCGCGGCCTCCGGCCTGAGACCGAACCGATCCACCCTGCTGGCGATCGGCGCCTCCCTCTGCCTCTACGAGGCGGGCATGGCGCTCAACGACTGGGCCGACCGCGCCGAGGACGCCATCGACCGCCCCCACCGCCCGATCCCCTCGGGCCGCATCACCCCGCGCGCCGCCCTGACCGCCTCGGCCGCCCTGACGGCCACCGGCCTCGGCCTGGCCGCCCGCGCGGGCCGCCCGGCGTTCACCGTCGCCACCGCGCTCGCCGCGACCGTCTGGGCCTACGACCTCCGCCTCAAGCACACCCCGGCAGGCCCCGCGGCCATGGCGGCGGCCCGCGCCCTCGACCTCCTCCTCGGCGCCGTCGCGACCACGGCCTCCCCGGCCCGCGCCACCGGGACACACCATCCCGCCGCGAGCCGAGGCGGCCGCCGGCCCACGACGGCGCTCCGGTCGGCGGCGCTCCTCGGCGCGCACACCTACGCGGTCACCTCGGTCTCCCGTCATGAGACCCAGGGCGGCTCGACCCGGACTCCCCTGCTGGCCCTCGCCACCACCCTCGCCCTGGCCGCCGAAGCGTCCCGCCCCGTCAGTCCACCCGAGGCGGACGGCCCGACCGGCCCGCCCCAGGCCGCCCCGTCCCTCCGCGGCGGCGCCCGCCCCCTCCGCGGCGCCCGCCCCCTCACGCCCGCGGCAGGCCCCGTCGTCACCGCGGCGCTGGCCGCCCTCTACGCCCGCACCCCGGCCGTCCCCTACCTCCACGCGGCGCTCAACCCCTCACCTCCCCTCGTCCAACGCTCCGTCGGCGCCGGCATCCGCGCCGTGATCCCCCTCCAGGCCGCCCTCTCCGCCCGGGCAGGCGCCCCCGGCACCGCTCTGGCGACCCTCTGCCTCGCCCCGCTCGCCCGCGCCCTCGCCCGGAAGGTGAGCCCCACATGACGCCCCGACCCGCCGCCCTCCGCCTCGGCTACGGCACCAACGGCCTCACCGACCTCCGCCTCGACGACGCGCTCGCCCTCCTGGCCGACCTCGGCTACGACGGCGTCGGGCTCACCCTCGACCACATGCACCTCGACCCCCTCGCTCCCGACCTCCCCGCCCGCGCCGCCCGACTGGCCCGGCGCCTCGGATCGCTCGGCCTCGGGGTCACCGTCGAGACCGGCGCCCGCTATGTCCTCGACCCGCGCCGCAAGCACGGCCCCTCCCTCCTCGACCCGGATCCCGACGCCCGGGCCGCCCGCACCCGCCTCCTCCTCCGCGCTCTCGACGTGGCCGCCGACCTCGGCGCCCACGCCGTCCACTGCTTCAGCGGCATCACCCCCGCGGCGACCCCCGAGCCGACCGCCTGGAAGCGCCTCACCGCATCCCTCACCCCCGTCCTCGACGCCGCCGGCTCCACCGGCATCCCGCTCGCCGTCGAACCCGAACCCGGCCACCTCCTCGCCACCCTCGACGACTTCCACACCCTGCGGGGCCTCCTGGGCGATCCGGACCCCCGCCTTCTCGGCCTCACCCTCGACATCGGCCACTGCCAGTGCCTGGAGCCCACGCCGCCGGCCGACTGCCTCCGCGCCGCCGCCCCGTGGCTGCACCACATCCAGATCGAGGACATGCGCCGCGGCGTCCACGAGCACCTCCCCTTCGGCGACGGGGAGATCGACTTCCCGCCCGTCCTCGCGGCCCTCGCCGAACTCACCGCCACCGGCTACCCGGGCCTGACCGTCGTCGAACTGCCCCGCCACTCCCACGCCGGCCCCGAACTCGCCCGCTCCTCCCTCGCGTTCCTCCGCGACCAGCCGACCCCACGGGAGGCCCCGGCATGCTGACCGACACCGCCCGCGCCTGGCTCGACGAAGCCCTCACCGCCGCCGCGGCCCACACCGCCCTCTGGGAACTGCGCTTCGCGTCCGCGGGCCGGCACTGCGGCCCCGAGCACGCCGACTCCGCCCGCGTCCTGCTCCTCGAGGCGGCCCGCGCCGACACGGCCGTCCTCACCCGCCTCTACCACCACGGCTCCGCCGCCGAGCGCCGCGCCATCCTCCTCTCCCTCCCCTCACTCGTCACCGGGCCGGAGGCCCTGCCCCTGGTCGAGGACGCGCTGCGCACCCACGACACCACCCTTCTCTCCGCCGCCCTCGGCCCCTACGCCGCCTCCCACCTCGCCCCGCACACCTGGCGTCACGCCGTCCTCAAGTGCCTCTTCACCGATGTCCCCCTCGACGTCGTGTCCGGCCTGGACCACCGCGCCCGGGGCGACGCGGAACTCGCCCGCATGCTCGGCGACTACGCCGCCGAGCGCACCGCCGCCGGCCGCCCCGTCCCCGCCGACCTCCACCGCGTCCTCGCCCTCGCCGCCACCCCCACGGAGGACTCCTGATGCGCATCTTCGACCCCCACATCCACATGTCCTCGCGCACCACCGACGACTACCGGGCGATGTACGACGCCGGTGTCCGGGCGCTGGTCGAGCCCTCCTTCTGGCTGGGTCAGCCGCGCACCTCACCCGCCTCCTTCTTCGACTACTTCGACTCCCTCCTCGGCTGGGAGCCCTTCCGAGCCGCCCAGTACGGCATCGCCCACCACTGCACCCTGGCCCTCAACCCCAAAGAGGCCAACGACCCGCGCTGCGCCCCCGTTCTCGACGCCCTGCCCCGCTACCTCGTCAAGGACAACGTCGTCGCCGTCGGCGAGATCGGCTACGACTCCATGACCCCGGCCGAGGACACCGCCCTCGCCGCCCAGCTCCAGCTCGCCGCCGACCACGGCCTGCCCGCCCTCGTCCACACCCCGCACCGCGACAAGCTCGCCGGCCTGCGCCGCACCCTCGACGTCGTCCGCGAGTCCGCGCTCGCCCCCGAACGCGTCCTGCTCGACCACCTCAACGAGACCACCGTCAAGGAGGCCGCGGACAGCGGAGCCTGGCTCGGCTTCTCCATCTACCCCGACACGAAGATGGACGAGGACCGCATGGTCGCCGTCCTCAAGGACCACGGCACAGAGCGTGTACTGGTGAACTCGGCCGCCGACTGGGGCAAGAGCGATCCGCTCAAGACCCGCAAGGTCGGCGACGCCATGCTCGCCGCCGGATTCTCCGCCGCCGACGTCGACCAGGTGCTGTGGCGCAACCCCGTCGCCTTCTACGGCCTCAGCGGCCGCCTCCGACTCGACCTCCCCTCACCGGCCCTGACCCACCAGGGCAACTCCATCCTCCGCGGCGGGGAATGAGGCGGGCCCGCCGATGCGCTTCCGCCACCCCGACGGCTCCACCGTCCACCTCGCCTACTGCACCAACGTCCACCCCGCCGAAACCCTCGACGGTGTCCTCGCCCAGCTCCGCGACCACTGCGAACCCGTCCGCCGGCGCCTCGGCCGCGACCGTCTCGGCATCGGCCTCTGGCTCGCGAGGGACGCCGCCCGCTCCCTGATCACCGATCCGGCCTCCCTGCGCGCACTGCGCGCCGAGATCGACCGCCGTGGCCTCGAGGTCGTCACCCTCAACGGGTTCCCGTACGAGGGCTTCGGCGCCGAAGAGGTCAAGTACCGCGTCTACCAGCCGGACTGGACCCGCCCCGAACGTCTCGCCCACACCACCGACCTGGCCCGCCTCCTCGCCGCCCTCCTCCCGGACGACATCACCGACGGCTCCGTCTCCACCCTGCCGATCGCCTGGCGCACCCCCTTCGACTCCCGAGCGGCCGACACCGCCCGCACCGCCCTGACCACCCTCGCCGGACGCCTCGACGCCCTGGAGGAACTCACCGGCAAGTCCGTGCGCATCGGACTGGAACCGGAACCCGGCTGCACCGTCGAGACCACCACGGACGCGATCACCCCGCTCACCGCCCTCTCAAGCCCCCGCATCGGCGTCTGCCTCGACACCTGCCACCTCGCCACCTCCTTCGAAGATCCGCACACCGCCCTGGACACCCTCGCCTCCGCCGGCATCCCCGTCGTCAAGTCCCAGCTCTCGGCCGCCCTGCACGCCGAGCGCCCCCACCTGCCCGAGGTCCGTGCCGCGCTGGCCGAGTTCGCCGAACCCCGCTTCCTCCACCAGACCCGCACCCGGACCGCAGCGGGGCTGCGCGGCACCGACGACCTGCCCGAAGCCCTCGCCGGCCGCTCCCTCCCCGACGGCGCCCCCTGGCGCGCGCACTTCCACGTCCCCCTCCACGCCCCACCGGAGCCCCCGCTCACCTCCACCCTTCCCGTCCTGCGGACGGCCCTCGCGCTGCTCGTCGGCGGCCCCCGCCCGCGCACCCACCATCTGGAGGTCGAGACCTACACCTGGCAGGCCCTCCCGGCCGCGCAGCGCCCCCGCACCCGCGCCCGCCTCGCCGACGGCATCGCCGCCGAACTCACCCTGGCCCGCGACCTCCTGACCGACCTCGGCCTCAAGGAACTCCCATGACCAGCCCCCGGAGCGACACCGCACCCACCCCCCTTCTGGTCCTCGACGTCGTCGGTCTCACCCCCCGCCTCCTGGAGTACATGCCCCGCCTCCGGGCCCTCGGCCGGGCCGGCTCGCACGCCACGCTCTCCACCGTCCTGCCGGCGGTCACCTGCACCGCCCAGTCCACCTTCCTCACCGGCACCCTCCCCGCCGAGCACGGCATCGTCGCCAACGGCTGGTACTTCCGCGAGCTCGGCGACATCCTCCTCTGGCGCCAGCACAACGGCCTCGTGTCCGGCGACAAACTCTGGGACGCCGCCCGCCGCGCCCACCCTGGTTACACCGTCGCCAACATCTGCTGGTGGTACGCCATGGGCGCGGACACCGACATCACC
Source organism: Streptomyces sp. NPDC029139 (assembly GCF_055564335.1). Lineage (NCBI taxonomy): Bacteria > Bacillati > Actinomycetota > Actinomycetes > Kitasatosporales > Streptomycetaceae > Streptomyces > Streptomyces sp. NPDC029139. The sequence continues at coordinate 250,337 of NZ_JBVHWN010000008.1, forward strand.
ATCACCCCCCGTCCCGTCTACTACGCCGACGGCCGCAAGGAACCCGACTGCTACACCCGGCCCCCGGCCCTCCACGACGAACTCACCGAAGAACTCGGCACCTTCCCCCTCTTCCACTTCTGGGGCCCGGGCGCCGACCTCGTCTCCAGCCGGTGGATCATCGACGCCACCCGCCACATCCTCCGCACCCGCCGCCCCGACCTGGCCCTCTGCTACGTTCCGCACCTCGACTACGACCTCCAGCGCTACGGCCCCGACGACCCACGGGCCTTCCGGGCCGCGGCCGAACTCGACACCGCCCTCGCCCCCCTCCTCGACGAGGCTCGTGCCGAAGGACGGACGGTCGTCGCCCTCTCCGAGTACGGCATCACCCGCGTGAACCGACCCGTCGACATCAATCGGGCCCTGCGCCGGGAGGGCCTGCTGGAGGTGCACACCCAGGACGGCATGGAGTACCTGGACCCGATGACCTCGCGCGCCTTCGCGGTCGCCGACCACCAACTCGCTCATGTCTACGTCCGGCGCCCCGAAGACCTGGACCTCGTCCGGGAGACCCTCGCCGGACTCCCCGGCATCGAGCGGCTCCTCGACGACGAGGGCAAGAAGGAGCACGGCCTCGACCACCCCCGTTCCGGGGAACTCGTCGCCCTCGCCGAGCCCGACGCCTGGTTCACGTACTACTACTGGCTCGACGACGCGAACGCGCCGGACTTCGCCCAGCTCGTCGAGATCCACCGCAAACCCGGCTACGACCCCGCCGAGCTGTTCATGGACCCGCTCGACCCGTACGTACGGATCAAGGCCGCCAAGGCGATCGCCCGCAAGAAGCTCGGCATGCGCTACCGGCTCGCGGTGGTCCCCCTCGACCCCTCACCTATTCGCGGCAGCCATGGCCGCCTCCCCACGAGCGACGACGAAAGTCCGCTCATTCTGTGCTCCACCCCCCGCGCTGTAAGCGGCCGCGTCGCGGCCACCGATGTGAAGTCCCTCTTGCTCCACCTGGCCGGTCTTCACTGACCGAAGTCCAGTGAAGCAGACCCGACCGACAACGAGGAGTTGTCCACAGATGAGCCGCAACCGCCGTATCCACAGCACCTCCGCCGACCCCGAGCTCGCCCACAAGCTCAGCAGACGCAACATGCTCGGCGTCGCCGCCGGCGCCACCGCCGCGGCCCTCCTCGGCGCCACCGCCCCCACCGCCGCGGCGGCGGAAGCCGGAACCGGCACCGAGGCGGCCGACCGTGGCCGGGGCCCGGGCCGTCCCGTCCTGCCTCCCGGCCGCCTCGGCATCCAGCTCTACTCCCTGCGCGACAAGGTGGCCACGCTCGGCTTCGCCACCGTCTTCGCCGAGCTGAAGAAGTACGGCTACGACGAGGTCGAGTTCGCCGGCTACGGCCAGGGCTCCGCCGGCCCCATCACCCTCGCCCAGCTGAAGAGACTCACCCACGACCACGGCCTGCGCGGCATCGGCAGCCACGTCGGCTACTACTCCTCCGACCCCGCCGCGTACACCTTCGCCCAGAACCTCGACCGCGTCCTCGACGACGCCCAGGCCCTCGGCCTCCCGCACATCGGCACCGCCTCCGGACCCTGGCGCTACGGCGCCACCGTCGACGGCTGGAAGCGCTGCGCCGAGGAGTTCAACCACTACGGCGCCGAGGCGAAGAAGCGCGGCATGAAGTTCTACCAGCACAACCACGCCGAGGAGTTCTCCTTCGCCACCGACCGCCCGGACGTCCGCCTCTACGACGTCCTGCTCGCCGAGACGGACCCCGAGCTCGTCCACCTCGAGATGGACATCTACTGGGCGTACGTCGCCCAGTTCCGCTTCTCCCGCCGCGCCGACGGCACCCCCGCCCCCTTCGACCCGCTGGACTACGTCCTCGCCCAGCCCCACCGCTTCCCGCTCTTCCACGTCAAGGACGGCGAACGCGACGAATCCGTCCGCGACGGCTACCGCATGGCGGACGTCGGGGACGGAGACATCGACTACCAGCGCTTCATCTCGGCGGTGAACCGCACCCAGCACGGATACCGCTCCCACCACTGGCAGGCCGAACGCGACAACCCGGTCGCCTCCTTCGACTTCGCCCGCAAGTCCAGCGCGCACCTCCACTCCCTGCGCGAAAAGGACTGCTGACCGGGCCGGCCACCGCGCTCACGCGTCCCGGCTGATCGGCCGCGGGTCCGCCTCCACCCGGCGGGCCCGCGGCCGTCAGCTCTCCCGCGGCCGTCAGCTCTCCGGCCGCTCCGGCGGCTTCCGGCGCGGGGCCTTCGTCGGTGGAGACCTGCCGACCCTCCGGCCCTCCGTTCAGCCGATCCCCTGGCGGTCCGGCTCCAGGGCGAAGGCCCGGTCGGCCGCCTCCGGCACCGCGCGCTCGATCCGCTGCACCAGCAGCGCCCGGTGTCGCAGCAGTGGCTCCCTGCGCTCCTCCGGGGCCAGGTGCAGCAGGTCGTCGATCCCGGCGAGCATCCGCCGGGACACCTGCGGGCTGTCCGCCACGCAGCCCCTGACCTCGGTGAACCCCAGATCCACCAGATCGGTCCAGCCGGGTCCCCGCTGCACCAGCCGGACCGCGCCCGTACGGTCCCGGTGATGTACGGCGCCCAGCGGTCGGTTCGCGAGCTCCGCGAGGAGCTGGACGATCCGGTCCAGGCACTGCACGGCCGTCGTCGGATCGTTGATCGCGGCGGAGAGGGCCCGCAGGGCGATGTCGGAGAGCTGCCGCATACCGAAGCCGAGATCCTGGTGGAAGGTCCGCTCCACCCCGACCGAGACCGCCGAGGCCAGTCGCCGCGGCACCTGCCCCCCGTGGACGGCCAGGATGCGGGTCCCGGGCACCACGAAGTCCCCGATCCGGGGAAGGAGCCGCAGCACGACCCCGTGCCGTCGCGCGCCCTGTACCAACCACGCCACGTTCACGTCACGCAGCACCCCGGCGCGCCCCCGGTGCACGAGGAACGCGCTGGGTTCGCCGAGCTCACCGACCACGTCCCCGTGCAGAGGCTGCTTCGCCAGCACGGACACCGATTCGGCGGTGATCCGCTCCACCACGTGTCCCACGCGCATCAGCCGCAGCGTCGTATTCACGTACGCCACGAAGAGCAGCAGGCTCAGCCCCACCATGAGCAACGTCAGCAACGACTGCACCAGCGGCACGTTCGTCACCGACTGGGCGTCGGCCTCGCTCTCGTACGAGGTCAGCACGAGCAGCGACAGCAGGAAGGTCGACAGGAAGACGGAGAAGGTCGCCTTGGTGATCCGGCTCCTGATGAAGATCCGCACGACCCGCGGACTGAACTGGCCGCTCGCCATCTGCACCGCGACCAGCGAGATGGAGAACACGACACCGATGAAGGTCATCATCGCCGAGGCGATCGTCGTCACGATCGTCTTGGCGTCGTCGGCGATCCCGATGAGGTCGGAGATCTCCGCGTACGCCTCCTCCTCGCGGAGCCATCCGATGATCGCCTCGTCCAGCGCCGTCGCACCCATCCAGAGCGCGAGCACCATGGCCATCGACACGATCGGGGCGAACCAGAAGGTGTCCCGGAGATGCTCGCGCAGCGGCGACAGCATGCGGGGCCTGCGGTACGTCGCCCCGCCGTACTCGGAGAGCCTGCGGTTCTTGGAGAGGTAGCTCACCCAGCGCAGGCTAGGGGCCGTCGCTCTCCACTCTTCGTATCCGCACGGCGACACTCTGTACGTCGCGTCGGCGGCCCCGACTGGATCAAGGGCTTCTGGCCCGCCGCACGCCACTGACCACGGGAAACGTGGGTGAAAGGCACCTCGAACCCCTGGTAGAGTTATCCATGTCGCCGCGGGGAACACCCCAGGACGACACAACACCTGTCCGGGTGGCGGAATGGCAGACGCGCTAGCTTGAGGTGCTAGTGCCCTTTATCGGGCGTGGGGGTTCAAGTCCCCCCTCGGACACCATGAGAGTGCTGGTTGAGATGATCTCAACCAGCACTTTTCGTTTACCGGCAGCCCGATCAGTACCGACAGTGCCGACCCGCGGCGACGCGAGGTCACACGACCTGTTTCCGCGCCACGACCAGTCTGCACCGCGGACTGCCGTCCTCCTGGCGCCCCAGCGCCTCGATCGGCAGCGTCTCCACCGAGAACCCCGCCCCCGCCAGCCGCTCCCGCACGTCCGTCAGCGCGAAGGTGCGGTAGTACATGACGAAGCGGGGCCGCCAGACCGCGTTGCGGACCCGCATCGCCGCGTCGAAGCCGAGCAGGGCCCAGTACGGCAGCGAGCCCACCCGAGGCGGAGCCGGCAGGGGGAAGGCGAGAAGGCCCCCCGGGCGGAGGGCCGCGTGGGCCTGGGTGAAGAGCCGGGACTGCTCCGCCGGGACGAAGTGGCCGAAGGCGCCGAAGCTGACCGCCAGGTCGAAGGACGGGGCGAAGGGCAGGGCCAGGGCGTCCGCGCGGATCAGGGTGGCTTCGGGGTGGGAACGGCGGGCCTCGGTCAGCATGCCCCTGCTGAAGTCCACGCCCGTGATCCGGCCCGTGCACACCGAGCGCAGGACGGAGAGGCCCGCGCCGGTGCCGCAGCAGAGATCGAGGCCCGTGTCGAACGGGCCCAGGGGACGCAAGGTGTCCGTCACCGCGTCCAGGACGGGGTCCGGGGTGCGGAACGGGGTCTCGTCGAACTTCCTCGCCAGCAGGTCGTAACCGTGCTCCACCGACGAGAGGGCCTGGACGGCCAGTTCACGGACGGTCGGGCCCTGAGGGGTGAACATGCTCCGACAGTACGCCGTCACTCTGCGGAGGAACGAGCGTCCAGGACGGCGAGGTCCCCGTCAGCTGGCAGCTCAGCAGGTACAGGGGGATCGGCGGGGTGTACGGCGACGTGCCGTCGGGGCGGTGGATCAGCCGGGGACGGCGGTCCGGGATGTCCGCGCCCGGGGCGTAGCAGGCCGGCATCGGCCAGGTGACGTCCAGGTCGGAGCCGGTCGGGACCAGCCACCACCACCAGTCGGTGTCCGCGTAGACACAGCCCTTGGAAGGGAGCCGGGAGAGGATCCGGAAGCCGTAGCGCGCCGGGACACCCACCGCGTCGCAGCCCAGGGCGGTGCGGAAACCCGGGGGGACGACCAGGCGGGTCGAGCCGGTCTCCGTGGCCTTGCGGGCCCGCGGCGTCAGGAGTGTCGCCATCGACCTCAGCACGTGTGCCCCATGCCGTGGGCCAGTTCCGCCCAGACGACCCGCGCCGTTCCGTGTCCCGTACGGTCCGCGCCCCACGCGCTGCACAGCCCGTCCACGAGCAGCAGGCCGCGGCCGCGTTCCTCCTCGCCGCAGTCACGGATCCGCGGATCGCCCGCGCCGCCCTCGTCCCGTACGGCTATGCGCAACTGGTCTTCTCCCTCGCGCAGTTCACAGATGACATGGCCGCTCGCGGTGTGCACGATCGCGTTGGTGACCAGCTCGGAGACGATCAGCGTCACCGTGTCGCGGACATCCGGGTCGCAGCCCCAGAGGACGAGTCGCTCCTCCGCCAGCCTGCGGGCGCGCGACACCGAGGAGGTGCGGGCCGGGAGCTCGAAGGCGAAGCGGCGGACCTCGGGGCGGACCGGGTAGGAGACGTCCGTGCGGGGAGCGTCGGTTCGTGGGCGCTGGGTCATGACGCGGGGGCTCGTCAAACCTGAGGGGAGCGCGTTACCAGAAGCCACGACCGGTTCCTCACAACAGTGGGTAAGCAGTGCCGTGCATCGCCCCCCGAGGCGGCGCGCGGCAGCAGCGCGTACTGGTTCACCGGAATACTTTGCTCCCGGCGCGGACACTTGGCAAGTGGCACTCTGAAAATTGCAGAGTGCTGTGTTCTCTCTGGCCCTGTTCATGGCACACTCAACCGAAACAGAGCGTCGGGGAGGTCTGAGAGTGAGCGAGCCGCGGTCCGCCCCCACGGTGGGACAGGTCGTTCTCGGCAAGCGTCTGCAGGATCTCCGCGAGCGGGCCGGCCTGAAGCGGGAGGAGGCCGCCAAGGTCCTCCGCGTCGCTCCGGCCACCATCCGGCGCATGGAGACGGCGGAAGTCTCGCTGAAGATCCCGTACGTCCAGCTCCTGCTGCGGGCGTACGGCATCACGGAATCCGAGGCGGAGGGGTTCGTCGCCCTCGCCGAGGAGGCCAACCTCCCCGGCTGGTGGCAGCGGTTCCATGACGTGCTGCCCGGCTGGTTCTCGATGTACGTCAGCCTGGAGGGGGCGGCGAGCCTCATCCGGGCCTACGAACCCCAGTTCGTCCCCGGTCTGTTGCAGACCGAGGGATACGCCCGCGCCATTCTGCGCAGCGGGGCGGTCGGCGGCGGCAACGCCGAGGAGATCGAGCGGCATGTAGCCCTGCGGATGGAGCGCCAGTCCCTGCTGACGAGGGACGACGCCCCGAAGTTCTGGGTGATCATGGACGAGACGGTCTTCCGCCGACCGGTCGGCGACGGGCCCGAAGTGATGCGCGACCAGCTCGACCGGCTGCTCGAAGCGTCCGAGCGGCCGAACGTCACCCTGCAGATCGCGGAGTTCGCGTCCGGCCACCACCCCGGCACCTACGGACCGTTCGTCCTCTTCCGCTTCGCCGTGCCCGAACTCCCGGACATGGTCTACAGCGAGTACCTGACCGGCGCCGTCTATCTCGACGCGCGCCCCGAGGTGGCCTCCCATCTCGAGGTCATGGACCGCATGGCGGCGCAGGCCGCGACTGCACAACGCACGAAGGAGATCCTCAAGGATCTCCGCAAGGAGCTGTGAATGGATCGCATATACAACGGCATGCCCGCCGCGGATCTCGGTGCCGAGGGATGGCACAAGCCGTGGAGCGGCGGGAACGGGGGCAACTGCGTGGAGGCCATGAAGCTGGCCGACGGCAGAGTCGCCGTGCGACAGTCCGCAGACCCCGAAGGACCAGCGCTCATCTACACCCACGGCGAGATCGCCGCGTTCATCCAGGGAGCGAAATCCGGTCAGGCCGACTTTCTGCTCACCTGACCCCTTCCGTCACACCCCTACCGTCGCGTAACTCTTGCTGTCATCACCGTAGTTCTCTCCGCCGACCAGGAGCCCCGATGAGCCAGGACCCCGCAGCCGTACGGATCGACACCAGCAAGCCGCACCCCGCGCGGATGTACGACTGGTTCCTGGGCGGCAAGGACAACTACCCGGTCGACGAGGAGATGGCCAGGCAGCTGCTCACCGTCGACGCCCGCGGCCGGGACATGGCCCGGGTCAACCGGGCCTTCATGCACCGCGCCATCCGCTGGCTCAGCGCCCACGGCGTACGGCAGTACCTGGACATCGGCACCGGCATCCCGACCGAGCCCAACCTGCACCAGATCGCCCAGCAGGCCGCGCCCGAGTCCAGGATCGTCTACTGCGACAACGACCCGATCGTGCTCGCGCACGCGGCCGCCCTGCTGCGCTCGACCCCCGAAGGGGCAACCGAGTACATCCAGGCGGACGCCCGCGACCCGGAGCTCATCCTCGAAAGGGCCGGAAAGGTCCTTGATTTCGACCAGCCCATCGCCTTGTCCATGCTTGCCCTGCTGCATTTCGTCGGGGACGAGGACGGGGCGTACGACCTGGTCGGCAAGCTCGTCGACAAGCTCGCGCCGGGCAGCTACCTCGTCCTCTCGCACGTCACGGGCGACTTCGACCCGGAGGGGGCGGCCAAGGCCGCCGGCATGTACAAGGCGCGCGGGCTGACGCTGCGGCCGCGCTCGCGCGACGAACTGGCCGCGTTCTTCGACGGGCTGGAGTTCGTCGAGCCCGGCGTCTCGCTCACCGCCGAGTGGCACCCGGAGCTGGGCGAGGCCGTTCCGGTCCAGGGGGACGACCCCATTCCGGGCTGGGCCGGCGTCGCCCGCAAGCCCTGACGCACCACCCGTGCACGCGGAGGCCCGCAGCCGTCGGCGGCTGCGGGCCTCCGCGTGTCAGTCGTCCTGCGGTGCGACCAGCGTCACCAGGAACGACTTCGCCGCGCTCACATTGCCGGCCGCGTCGATCGTGCGGTACTCGACCGTGTGTGTGCCGTAGTCCGGCGTCGCGTCGTCCCAGGGGACCGCTCGGCTCGTGCCCAGCTTGCCGTGGACGAGACCGTCGATGACGGTGCCGCCCGGCGAGAAACGGAACGGCGCGTCGGCGTCGGTCGGCCAGCCGTAGTACGTGTACCAGCCGTCGCCGTCCACCCGGAACTGGCTGACCACGGAGCCCGGCCGGTCGTCGCGCGCCGTCAGCTTCATCGTGAACTCCCCGTCGTAGACGTACTCCACCGGGCGCCCGGGCCGGTTCACCGTGCGCAGGGGCTCGGACAGCGCGTACGACGCCGTCGCGGGACGGGCGTCGACCGTCCACCGCACCTGGGCCCGCGTGCCGGGGATGTCCGCCGTCAGCGTGTGCGTGCCGGGTGCGAGGCGCAGCGCACGCAGGTCCAGATCGCGGTCGTTGCCCGGGTTGTCGACCATCCTGCCGTCCAGCCGCCACCGGACGGCGAGCGTGCCGCGCGTCGGGTGCGTGGTGTCCGCGTGGACCACCGAGCGCGCGGCGACGGGCGACGCCGTCGGCGTGTGGCCGGTGAAGGCCGCCTCGACGTCCTCCTCCGGGGTGGCCGACGCGCGGTTCACCGTCCAGCTCACCGTACGGGTCAGGGCGGCCGAACCACGGACCGCGGGGTCGCGGACGAACGGCGTCGGGTCGCTGACCGTCGCGGTCAGCGTGTGGTTCCCGGGGGAGAGGGACAGGGCCCGCAGATCGACCGCCCGCGCGCCGCCGGTGCTCATCGTCCTGCCGTCCAGCCGCCACACCACGTCGAGTTCACCGCCCGACGGGTGCAGGGTGTCCACCCACACCGTCCGGTCGGCCCCGATCGGCGTGGCGTTGGGCGTGTGCGCCTGGACGAGATTCACCTTCGCCGAGATCGCCTGGACCATCACCTCGCGCTCGACCTGATCGAAGGCGTAGCCGAGCGTCTTCATGATCGAGTGCTTGCTCGGCCGCCAGACGCCCTGGGTGCTGTACAGCCCGCCCTCGAAGCGGCCGATGACACCGCCCGCCTCGCTCTTCTCACCGAGCCAGCGCCACCACTTGGCGCGCTGCTCGCGCATCTGCCGCTCGGTGAGCAGGGTGTGGTGTACCGAGGACGGCTCCGGACCGGAGTACGGCCCGCCGGCGATCCCGCGCGCGTAGTAGTCGTATTCGTCCTGGAGCTTGCCCAGCGAGTGGCCGATCTCGTGCGGGGTGATCAGCGAGGAGAGCGCGTTGCCGCCGGAGGCCGTGGCGTAACTGCCGCCCGCGCCGCCGTAGGTGTCGCTGTGCGCGAGCGCCACGATCTGCCGGTTGGCGCCGCTCGTGCCCGGGACGAGGTCGGCCAGCGCGGCCGCCTTCGCGCTGTCGACCGTCAGCAGCCGCTGGACGCTGCCGGGGTTGCAGCCGCCCCAGAAGCCCATGTCCAGCGGGGTGTCGCGCCGGGGCGCGTCGAGCCCCGGATCGCAGTCCACCCCGGACTCCGCCGAAGGGACCTCCACCGCCCAGACGTTGATGTACGAGCGGTACGAGGCGAACGGTTCGATGCTCCACAGCACGTTCAGGTGCTTCTCGACGTCGGCCCGGAACGCCGGCATCTCCTCGGCGGTGTAACCGTCGCCCATCAGGACCAGGTTGAAGCGTTTGCCGGCGGGTCCCGTGGTCTGGACGGGAACGACCGTCGCCGTGTCCGTGACGTCCGGGGGGTGGGGGACGTCGCTGGAGACGGTGGTCGCCGGTCCGGCTCCCACCAGTCCGGCGGTGAGCAGACAGCCCGCGCTGAGACGGACCACGGCCCTTCGTAGGCGTATGCCAGGTGAGGTCATGGGGCGCGAGCGTATGCCGCGCCCCCAGTGGCGTAAAGATGTTCGCCGGACAGTCGTTTCAGCGTCGCAGATAGGCCAGTTCCGCGTGCCCGGCCGTGTAGGCGTCGACCAGCCGGCGCGCCACGGACACCGAGTCGACCAGCGGATGCAGGGCGAACGCCTTCACCGCCGTCGTCCGCGATCCGCTCTCCGCCGCCGCGAGCACCTCGCGCTCGACCGCCTTGACCGCCGTCACGAGGCCCACCGCGTGGTAGGGCAGCGGAGCGACGGACACCGGATGGGCGCCGGCCGCGTCCACGAAACAGGGCACCTCGATCACCGCGTCCGCGTCGAGCACCGAAAGGGTGTTGCCATTGCGGACGTTGAGGATCAGGGTGGACCGTTCGTTGCGCGCGATCGCCCGCATCAGGGCCAGGGCCACCTTCTCGTACCCGCCCGACTCCAGGTCCTCCTCGTCCCGCTCGCCGATCCCGGCGGCCTCCCGGTTGGCGGCCATGTAGGTCGCCTCACGGTCGGCGAGCGTCCGGTGCCAGGTGGCCAGCGGCGGCGTGTCGGGCTTGCCCATCTCCTCGTAGAACCCGGCCTGTTGGTCGCGCAGGTAAGCGCCGCGGGTCCGCTCGGCCCGCTGGTAGGCGGCCACGGCCTCGCGGTTGAAGTAGTAGTAGTGCAGATACTCGTTCGGGATCGCGCCGAGCGAGCGCAGCCACTCGGGGCCGAAGAGCCGGCCCTCCTCGAAGGAGCCGAGCGCCCGCTCGTCCGCGAGCAGTCGAGGAAGCACGTCCCGGCCCGCGACCCGCAGGCCGCGCAGCCAGCCGAGGTGGTTGAGACCGACGTAGTCGATCCACGCCTCGTCCGGGCTCGCGCCGAGGACCCGGGCGACCCGGCGGCCGAGTCCGACGGGGGAGTCGCAGATGCCGACGACCCGGTCACCGAGCACCCGGGACATGGCCTCCGTCACCAGACCGGCCGGGTTCGTGAAGTTGATGACCCAGGCGTCCGGTGCCAGTTCGGCGACGCGCCGGGCGATGTGCACGGCGACGGGCACCGTTCGCAGCCCGTACGCGATCCCGCCCGCACCCACCGTCTCCTGGCCCAGGACCCCTTCGGCGAGCGCGATCCGCTCGTCCGCCGCCCGGCCCTCCAGCCCGCCGACCCGGATCGCCGAGAAGACGAAGTCCGCTCCCCGAAGCGCCTCGTCCAGATCCGTGGTCGCCGTCACCGACGGGGCGTCCGGCACCCCCTCCCCCTGCTCGGCGAGGACCCGCGCGATCGCCGAGAGCCGCGCGCCGTCGAGGTCGTGCAGCGTCACGTGGGTGACCCGCCCCTCGGCGTGGTCACCGAGCAGCGCGCCGTACACGAGCGGGACCCGGAATCCGCCGCCTCCGAGAATCGTCAGTTTCATGGTCGTACGCTACTGCGATGCACGTATTGAGCAGCCGGATCCTGCTCCGGCCGGCCGATCCCGAGCGCTCCCGGCGCTTCTACGGAGACACGCTCGGGCTGGCGGTGTACCGCGAGTTCGGCACCGGTCCCGAGCGGGGCACCGTCTACTTCCTCGGCGGCGGCTTCCTGGAGGTCTCCGGGCGCGCCGCCACGACCGGGCCGCCGCCCCGGCTGCGGCTCTGGATGCAGGTGGCCGACGTGCGCGCGGCCCATGAGGAGCTCCTGGGCCGGGGCGTCGTGATCCTGCGGGAGCCGGTGACCGAGCCCTGGGGGCTGATCGAGATGTGGATCGAGGACCCCGACGGGATGGAGATCGCCGTCGTCGAGGTCCCCGAGGACCATCCGTTGCGCTACCGCCCCTGACGCGGACCGGGCGGCCGGAGCGGAACCGGGTCAGCCGACATCGAGCGCGTTGCGCAGGCCGAGCCGGAGGCGCAGGCGGTCGTGGCGCTTGAGCGACTCCAGCTCGGGTGCGCGGAACAGCGGCCGGACCGTGCAGCGCGCGGCCGTCGATCCGGTCCGGTCGAGGAGCGCGTTGACGGCCTGCCGGGCGGAGGCGTTGGCGCCCTCCATGGTGGCGAGGTCGATGTCGACGGCCACGTAGTCGCCGGCCAGATAGAAGTTCGGAACCTTCGTCGCCGCCCGCGGACGGTTGTGGAAGGTGCCGACCGGGTGGATGAGCAGCTGGTCGTCGTTGGTCGGGTTCGGGGTACCGAGGCCGTCCACGCCCGGGTCCAGGAACCAGGAGTGCAGCGCGCCGTCCTTCAGCACCGTACGGCCGGTGTCGTTGAAGGCGGCCTTGAGCTGTGCCCAGACCTCGCGGGCGACCTCGGCGGGGGTGCACTGCTTGGCGGTCCTGCCGTAGAGGACGCCCGGCCGGTCCCACTCCGAGATGTCCACCGAGAGGCAGTCGACGGCCGATCCGTCGCCGTAGTCGGCGGGGAAGTTCCTGGCCGGCCAGTGGTGCGCCTGCTGGATGCACGTCAGGGACCAGGGGGAGTCGATGAGGTTGGCGTGTCCGGCGAGGAGCGGGGCCCGCTCGGTCAGATAGAACTGGATGCCTGTCATCCAGTCGGTCTCCAGTTCGTCACAGCGCGCCAGTTGGGGATCGGCCGCCCGCAGTGCGGCGCCCCAGGTGCGCCGCGCGTGTTCCACCGGCATCGCCGAGACGTAGTGGTCGGCGGTCACCGAGCGGCGGACGCCCTCGGGGTCCTCGATCAGTGCCGCGGAGATCCGCCCGGCGGCGGAGTCGTACGCCATCTCCCGGACGGTCCAGCCGACACGGAACTCGACGCCGAGGCCGGTGAGGTGGGTGACCCAGGGGTCGATCCACGCCTCGTTCGTCGGCAGGTCGAGGATCCGGTCGAGGGGCCCGTCCGCCCCGCGTCCGAGCGCGTTGAAGGCGAAGGCCTCCAGGAGGGTGGCGACCGTACGGGTACTGGCCTCCTCGGCCTTGGTCGCCACGATGTTGCGGGTGAGTCCGACGGCCAGGATGCGCTGGTAGTCGTAGCTCATCCGCTCGGCCCGCAGGAACTCCCACCAGGGCGTGGCCTCCCAGATCCCGTTCCGCCGCTCGTCGCAGCTGGTGAGGAAGACGAGGAAGCGGTTGACGAAGTAGGCGGCCTCGTGGAGCGGAATGGCTCCGGCCGTCTCCAGGAGCGCGGTCAGCGCGCGACGGATCTCGTCGAGGGTGAGCTCGGCCGGCCGGTGACCGGGCCAGGGGAGAGGGATGCGCAGATCCTCGCGGCCGGTGCGGGCGAAGGACATCTCGGCCGGGGCGACGAGGTTGTCCCAGACGCCGTTGGCGTTCCCGGGGAAGGGGATGCGCCGCATCGTGTCGGGGAGGTTGTGGTAGATCCCGGGGATGAAGCGGAAGCCGTGCTCGGCGGGGAGCGGCCGGCGGCCGCCGCGCGCACTGCCCGGCACGTCCATCGAGCGGGCCTTGCCGCCGAGGGCCCTGCGCTCGTAGACGGTGACGCGGAAGCCGCGTTCGGCGAGCTCGTGGGCGGCGGTCAGGCCGGCGACACCCCCGCCGAGGACGGCGACGGAGGGCGCGGCCGCCGTCGAGGTCCCGGCCGACGTCCCGGTCGCGAACGCCGGGGCTGGAGCGGCTCCGACGGCTGCCGCGCCGGTGACCGCGGCGGCGGTGGTCACGAAGGTGCGTCGCGAGGTGCCCGTACGGTTCATGCCCCAGCCCCTTTTGCCTTACCGGCGGTAACTGTCACGTCCGGCGCAGGAGCATAGGGGTGTCCATCGACGCCCGGAAGCATCGTGCGGGCCATGCCGCGCACATGGCGCGATCCCGCCCCCGGACCCCTCACGACACAATGGGCGCATGTCCCGACGTAACGCCCGCAAGAACCCTGCCCGTCCAGCCCGCCCCGCCGCCGTGACCGCGACGTCCCCCTGCCCCTGCGGCCTGACCGCTCCCTACGGCGAGTGCTGCGGACGCTTCCACTCCGGACCGGTCGACGCGCCCACCGCCGAACTCCTCATGCGCTCCCGCTACTGCGCCTTCGTCGTGCGCGACGCCGACTATCTGCTGCGCACCTGGGCGCCGCAGACCCGCCCGGGCGAGGTCGACTTCGACCCGTCACTGCGCTGGGCGGGCCTGGAGATCAGGGACACCACCGACGGGACCGCCTTCCACCAGACCGGGACCGTCACCTTCGTCGCCCGCTACAGCCACGCGGGGGAGCGGGGCGCGCTCCACGAGCGCAGCCGCTTCCGGCGTCATGAGGGTGCGTGGGTGTACGTGGACGGCGACTTCCTCGGCGACAGCGACGGAGCCTGAGGGACCGACGTCATCGAGGAGACCGGCGGAGCGCGGGGAACGGACCGGCTGGGGACCGCCCGAGGGGTGGGACCGGCTCGGGGCACCGGTTGAGGGGACGGGCCGACCGGGGAACCGGCGAGCCCTGATCAGGACGCCATCCCGGCCGGCTCCCGCCGGCCCCGTGGCAGTCCGCTCGCCAGATCCTCGGCGATCAGCTTCTTGGCGATCGCGTCCGTCGCCGCCCGCAGCTCGGGACCGCTCGGCCGTCCGCGCTCCCGCTCGATCCGGCCGCTGAGCCAGTCGCCCCAGGCACGCGTGATGATCTCGGCCTCCCGCTTCCCGGCCGGAGTGTGCGAGAGCAGATTGCCGTCGCGGGTCAGGAACCCCTCGTCGACCATACGGTCGAAGACCGGGAGCAGGACCTCCGGCGGCACCCGTCGGCCGGCCGCGATCAGACCGAGGCTGGCGTGCCCCACCATGCGCGTGAAGAGCTCCACCTGCATCACCGCCCAGGCACCCGCCGGGTCGAGCCGGGTGTCGGAGTCGGCGACGATCCGGCGCGCGGTGTCGAGGTCGGTCTTCCGGATGATCCGGCCCACGGACAGTTCGAGCAGCTTGGCCGAATCACCGGAGGTGGTGGGGGAACCGAAGCCCTCGCCCATGTCGGGCGCCGAGGCCCGGGCCGTGTCCCGCAGCGGCACCTCCTTCAGGAAGAGCGCGACGACGAAGCCGATGGCGGCGACCGGCACCGTCCAGAGGAAGACCGTGTGCAGGGTGTCCGCGTACGCCTGGACGATGGGTGCCGCCACGTCGTCCGGCAGCCTGTGGAGGCCGGAGGGGCTCTGCGCAGCCCTCGCGAGGACGGCCGGACCCGGGGCCCCGGGGAGCGCGGCCGCCTCGGCGACGCCCTCCGTGATGTTGGGCCGCAGGGAGTTGGCGTAGATCGTGCCGAAGACGGCGGTGCCGAAGGAACTGCCCAGCGTACGGAAGAAGGTGACGCCCGAGGTGGCGGTGCCGAGGTCGGCGTAGTCCACGGTGTTCTGCACGGCGATGGTGAGCACCTGCATGCACAGACCGATGCCGGCACCGAGCACGAACATGTACAGCGACTCCAGCCAGGTGCTCGTCTCCGTCCCCATCAGCGACAGGAGGAAGAGACCGATCCCCATCACGAGACAGCCGACGATGGGGAAGATCCGGTAGGTGCCGGTCTTGCTCACCACATTGCCGCTGTAGATCGAGGCGATCAGCAGACCGACGACCATCGGCAGCGTACGGATGCCGGAGATCGTGGCCGAGTCCCCGTCGACGTACTGCAGGTAGGACGGCAGGAACGTCATCGAACCGAGCATGGCGAAGCCGACGACGAAGCTCAGCACGGAACAGACCGTGAACACCGGATTGGCGAACAACCGCATCGGCAGCATCGGTTCGGCGGCCCGGGTCTCCACCCAGCAGAAGAGCGCGAGCGCGATCAGGCCGCCGGCGAAGAGGCCGATGATGACGCCGGAGCCCCAGGCGTACTCGTTGCCGCCCCAACTGGTCGCCAGGATCAGGGCGCTGGAGCCGGCCGCGACCAGGGCGATGCCCGCGTAGTCGATGACCGGCTTGCTCGCGGAGCGTACGGAGGGGATCGAGCGGGCGGCGGCGATCACGACCAGGATCGCGATCGGAACGTTGACGTAGAACGCCCAGCGCCAGCTCAGGTGGTCGGTGAAGAGCCCGCCGAGCAGCGGCCCGATGACGGTGGAGACGCCGAAGACCGCGCCGATCGCGCCCTGGTACTTGCCGCGGTCGCGAAGCGGGATGACATCGGCGATCAGCGCCATCGAGGTGACCATCAGACCGCCGGCGCCGATGCCCTGCAGTCCCCGCCAGACGATCAGCAGGGTCATGTTGGTGGCGAGGCCGCAGAGGAACGAGCCGGTGATGAAGACGATCGCGGAGATCTGGAAGATCACCTTGCGCCCGAAGAGATCGCCGAACTTCCCGACGAGGACCGTGGCGACGGTCTCGGCCAGCAGGTACGCGGTGACCACCCAGGACATGTGGGCGGCGCCGCCCAGGTCCGAGACGATCGTCGGCAGGGCGGTGCCGACGATCGTCTGGTCCAGCGCGGCGAGGAGCACGCCGAGCATGATCGTGCCGAAGACGATGTTGCGGCGGCGGCTGTCGAGCACGGGAGGCTCGGCGGCGGCCGGGGGCGCGGGCGCGGCTTCGCTGGTGGTGGTCACCCTGGCAGCCTCACACCGGGTGGCGCCGCCCGCATGTGGGGGACGGCCGAACCGGTGCGGCGGCGAAACGCGCCCCGAACGGGCTTCCTGTGCCGGTCAGGACACCGGCGGACACGGCGGCCACGGCTGCCGCGAAGGCACCGATACCGGCGCGGCGCCGGAGCTAGCGGGGGAGTACCGGAAGCAGCGGGTGGTGCTTCGCCAGGATCTTGTTGGCCCGGGCGAGCGCGGACAGGGCGTGCTCGCGGTCCGCGTGGTCCTCGGCGCACAGCGGCCCACGGAACCGGAGCACCTCGCGGGCCGCGCTGTCGGCGTCGACCTCCGCCTGCAGGACATGCAGCGGCAGACAGGAACCGATCATCGCGGCCACACGGTCGGGAATCGGGACGGGGACGAGGGGCGAGGGCGAGATGATCACGGGTCAGTCCTTGTGGGTCTGGTGTCGAGGAGGAGTCTCCTTCTCCATACGTACAGGATGGGGTTCCGGGTTCGTCGACGGGGTTGTCTCCATGGCGCAACGGCCGGAAGGCCGTTCGGCGGGGTGTACGGACGGGCGGCGGGCTCCGCTCCGCAGGGGCCGGCCGAAGGCGCGGACCGTTGTCGCAGGTGCGCGGCGCGCGGCGCGATCTTCGCGAGGAACAGGCGGTCCGGATCGATGGGATGTCCGTCGAACGGGAAACCGGACATCTCTCTCCGCTCGGCGGATTCCTGATGCGTGAATGTGAAGCATCTCACCCTCGACGGAGCCCGTTGTGTACGGTCCGCGGCCGGTTCGCCACCGTTCCACGGCCGGCCCGCGGCCGGTCCGCGCCCGCCGAGTCAGTCCGGTCCGGCCGCTCGTGGGTGACCGGACGAGCGCGCGGGAGATCGTGCGCGAACGGTTGAAATCTCGTTACGCGTCAGTAAGTTGACTCTTCGGTAAGTGGAGTGAGTCCTGCGAGCCGACGAGTCGAGAGTTCCGGTACCTTCCCGCCCGCATGCCGCGAACAGGAGCCCGCCATGGGCGTACGCAAGGATCTGAAGCAGGCCAAGAGGCGCAGCGACCTCCTCGACCGCTTCCCGGTCGAGCTCGTGCGCGAGAACGGTGTCGTGCGTGAGGCGCGTACCCCTCTCCCGGGCGGGCCGCCGCCGACCGGAACCCCCGCGGACATCCCCTTCCGCAACGCCACCGAGGATCCCGGCGCCGTCGTCATGCGACGCAAGGAGCACGGCGGGTGGCGACCCGTCACCGCGGCCGAATTCGCCGGTGACGTCCTGGCCGCCGCGAAGGGCCTGATGGCCGGCGGGGTCGAGCCCGGCGGACGGGTCGTGCTGATGGCGCGCACCAGTTACGCGTGGGCGGTGCTGGACTTCGCCATCTGGGCGGCCGGCGGACAGACCGTTCCCGTCTACCCCACCTCCGCGGCCGCACAGATCGCCTGGATCCTCCAGGACTCCGGGGCCCGCCACGCCCTGACCGAGTCCGCCGAGCACACCGCCGCCGTTCTCGAGGCCGCCGGCACGCTCCCGGAGCCGGTGCGCAGCTGGGAGATCGCCTCCGGCGGGCTGTCCGACCTCGCCGCGACCGGCCGGGAGGTGTCCGACGAGGAGGTCACCGAGCGCCGCTCCGCGCTCGGGCCGGACACCGTCGCCACCCTCTGCTACACCTCCGGCACCACCGGCCGCCCCAAGGGCTGCGTCCTCACCCACGGCAATCTGCACGCGGAGGCGGCCGGCACCGTCGAGCTGCTGCACCCGGTTTTCCAGGAGGTCACGGGACAGACGGCCTCGACCCTGCTCTTCCTGCCGCTCGCCCACATCCTCGGGCGGACCCTCCAGATCGCCTGCCTCATGGCACGTATCGAGATCGGTCACTGCCCCTCCATCAAGCCCGACGAACTGCGTCCGGAACTCAGGCGGTTCAGACCCACCTTCGTGGTCGGCGTGCCCTACCTCTTCGAGAAGATCCACGACACCGGCCGCGCCACCGCCGAGAAGCTGGGCCGCGGCTCGTCCTTCGACCGCGCCGACTCCGTCGCCGTACGCTTCGGCGAGGCGGCACTCGGCCATCTCCTCGGCGAGGGCCGCCGTCCCGGGCCCGGCCTGACCGCGGCCCGGTCCCTGTACGACCTCCTGGTCTACCGGCGTATCCGCAAGGAACTCGGCGGCAGTCTCCGGTACGCCATCAGCGGCGGCTCCCCGCTCGACCGCCGCCTCAGCCTCTTCTTCTACGCCGCCGGAGTGCTCGTCTACGAGGGGTACGGCCTCACCGAGACGACCGCCGCCGCCACCGTCTCCCCGCCGCTGCGGCCCCGGCCCGGCACCGTCGGCCGGCCCGTCCCCGGCACCGCGGTCCGCATCGCCGACGACGGTGAGGTGCTGGTGAAGGGCGGCATCGTCTTCGCCGCGTACTGGAACAACCCCGAGGCCACTCAGGAGGTCCTGCGGGACGGCTGGTTCGCCACCGGTGACCTGGGAGCCCTGGACGATGAGGGCTACCTCGTCATCACCGGCCGGAAGAAGGACATCCTGATCACCTCCGGCGGCAAGAACGTCTCCCCGGCCGTCCTCGAGGACCGGCTGCGCAGCCGCCCGCCCGTCGCGCAGTGCGTGGTCGTCGGTGACAACCGCCCCTACGTGGCGGCGCTCGTCACCCTCGAACCCGAGGCGGTCGAGCACTGGCTGTCCGTCCGCGAACGGCCAGCCGACACCCCGGCCGCCGCGCTCTGCGAGGACCCGGAGATGGTCGCGGACGTCCAGAAGGCCGTCGACTACGCCAACCAGGCCGTCTCACGCGCCGAGTCGATCAGGAGATTCCGCATCGTGCCGGGGGAGTTCACGGAGGAGAACGGGATGCTCACCCCCTCCCTCAAGGTCAAGCGGCACGCGGTCATGGCGGCCTGGGCGACCGACATCGAGGCGCTCTACGCATGAGCTCCACGCATGACCTCTGCGTATGAGCACCACGCGTGGCCTCCGCGTACGAGCTCCACGCGTGGCCTCTGCGTACGAGCTGTGTGCGTGGGCGTGCGGATCTACGGGTGGGTGGGCGACAGCACCTCGGCGAGGTCGTACGAGACGGGCTCCTCCAGCTGCGCGTACCCGCAGGACTCCGGCGTCCGGTCGGGGCGCCAGCGCTTGAACTGGGCCGTGTGGCGGAACCGGTCCCTCTCCATGTGGTCGTAGCCGACCTCGCAGACCCGATCGGGCCGCAGCGCCACCCATGACAGGTCCTTCTTGCCCGACCAGCGGCTCGGCGCGCCCGGGAGCCGCGCGCTCTCGTGCGCCGCCTCCTGCGCCCAGGCCGCCCACGGGTGCCCGTCGGGCGGGTCCATCCGCAGCGGCTCCAGCTCCTCGATCAGCTCCTCGCGCCGCTTGGTGGTGAAGGCGGCACAGACGCCGACGTGCTGGAGGGTGCCGCCGGCGTCGTACAGGCCGAGCAGCAGCGAGCCGACCACGGGCCCGCTCTTGTGGAAGCGGTAGCCCGCCACCACCACGTCCGCGGTCCGCTCGTGCTTGATCTTG
This sequence comes from Streptomyces sp. NPDC029139, assembly GCF_055564335.1. Lineage (NCBI taxonomy): Bacteria > Bacillati > Actinomycetota > Actinomycetes > Kitasatosporales > Streptomycetaceae > Streptomyces > Streptomyces sp. NPDC029139. Next base: position 270,137 of record NZ_JBVHWN010000008.1, read on the forward strand.
TACATCAGCCGGGCGTCGGGCCGGTACGGAAGGTCCAGGGGCTTGGCGATCACGCCGTCCAGGCCCGCGCCCTCGTACTGCTCGAACCAGTGCGCCGCGAGCGCCGGGTCCGTCGTCGCCGGCGCCAGATGGACCGGCGCGTCCACGCCGTGCAGAACGTCCTCCAGGGCTGCCCGGCGATCGGTCAGGGGGGTGTCGAGGAGGGACACGTCGCCGAGCGCGAGCAGGTCGAAGGCGATGAACCGGGCCGGGGTCTTCTCGGCCAGCATCCGCACCCGCGAGTCGGCGGGGTGGATGCGCTCGGTGAGCCGGTCGAAGTCCAGCCGTCCGCCGTGCTCGATCACGATCTCGCCGTCGACCACGCAGCGCTGCGGGAGCCGGGGGAGCAGGGCCTCCACCAGTTCGGGGAAGTAGCGGGTGAGGGGTTTGCCCGTACGGCTGCCGATGACGAGGTCAGGGCCGTCGCGGTGCACGATGGCGCGGAAGCCGTCCCATTTCGCCTCGTACTGCATGCCCGGCGGAATCTTCTTCACGGCCTTGGCCAGCATCGGCTTCACCGGCGGCATCACGGGCAGATCCATGGATCGATTGTCCGGTATGCGGGGAATGTCGGCGAGCTCTACGCTGGCACGCATGGCGAGCAAGGCGGCAGCGGTGGAACTGGAAGTCGGCGAGCGGACCGTGCGCGTGTCCAATCCGGAGAAGGTGTACTTCCCCGAACCCGGCTACACCAAGCTCGACATGGTCACCTACTACCTGGCGGTCGGGGACGGCATCACCCGCGCACTGCGCGACCGTCCCACGACCCTGGAGCGCTACCCCGACGGGGTGACCGGCGAGTCCTTCTTCCAGAAGCGCGCCCCCAAGTACCTCCCGGAGTGGATTCCCACCGCGCACATCACCTTCCCCAGCGGCCGGTCCGCCGACGAGATGTGCCCGACCGAGCCCGCGGCCGTCCTGTGGGCCGCCAACCTCGGCGCGGTCACCTTCCATCCGTGGCCGGTGCGGCGCGAGGACACCGACCATCCCGACGAACTGCGCCTCGACCTCGACCCGCAGCCGGGCACGGACTACGCCGACGCCGTCCGTGCCGCCCACGAACTGCGCGCCGTGCTCGACGAGCACGGGCTGCGCGGCTGGCCCAAGACCTCGGGCGGCCGTGGCGTACACGTGTTCGTGCCGATCCAGCCGCTCTGGACCTTCACCCAGGTCCGCCGCGCGGCCATCGCCTGCGGGCGCGAACTGGAGCGACGGATGCCGGAGCGGGTGACGACCCGGTGGTGGAAGGAGGAGCGCGGCGAGAAGATCTTCGTCGACTACAACCAGACGGCCCGCGACCGCACGATCGCCTCGGCCTACTCCGTACGGCCCCGCCCGCACGCTCCGGTCTCCGCCCCGCTGCGCTGGGACGAGATCGACGACGCGACGCCGAGGGACTTCGACATCCGGACGATGCCGTCGCGGTACGCCGAGCTGGGGGACGTCCATGCCGACATGGACGCGGAGCGGTTCAGTCTGGAAGCGCTGCTGGAGCTGGCCCGCCGCGACGAGGCGGACCACGGGCTCGGTGACCTGCCGTACCCGCCGGAGTACCCGAAGATGCCGGGGGAGCCGAAGCGGGTGCAGCCGAGCCGGGCGAAGAAGACCGAGGGCTGACGCGGGCCACCGCCTGGGTCGGGCGGTGGCAGTCTTTCGCCCACTAAACAACACGAACGATCGTGCTAACATTTTCTCATCGCTCCGGCCGACGAGGAGACCCGGCATGACTCCCATGACTTCCTTCGTGCGCACCGCCCTGAACACGGCCTTGAACGCCGCCTCGCTCATCGCCCCGGGCCCTGCCGGGCGCGCCGCCTTCGCTCTCTTTGTCCGGCCGTTGGGCCGGTCGAGGCTGAGACCCGAGGAGGAGCCCGTCTTCGCCGAGGCCCGGACGGGCCGGCTCCGCGTCAACGGCAAGAGCGTCGTCACGTACACGTGGGGCGACGGCGCGCGCCCCGTCCTCCTGGTGCACGGCTGGTCCTCACGCGCCTCGCGCCTCGCGGCGTTCGTCGAGGCGCTGCGCGAACGGGGCTACAGCCCGGTCGCCTTCGACGCGCCCGGCCACGGCGACTCGGAGGGGCGGGCCACCCACATCCGCGAGTACCGCCACATCATCCGCGAACTCCACGCCCTGCACGGGGACTTCGAAGCCGTGGTGGCGCACTCCTTCGGCATGCTCGCCGCGCTGTTCGCGCTGCGCGACGGGGTGCGGACGGAACGGTTCGTGGGGATCGGCGGCGTGGGCCGGTTCGACCTGCTCGTCGAGGAGTTCAGGACCGGCTGGGGGCTGAGCGAGCGGACCGTCCGGCACATGCGCCGCCATGTCGAGCGGACGCTCTTCCACGACGAGCCGGACATCTGGCAGCGTTTGAGCGCGACGTACGCTCCGACCGACCTGGACGCCCCCGTCCTGCTGTTCCACGACGAGACCGACGACATGGTCGCGCTCGCCCACGCCCACGCGACAGCCGAGGCCCACGCCCCCCGCGCCCGCCTGGTCGTCACCCAGGGCCTCGGTCACCGCCGCATCCTCGGAGCGCCTGAGGTGGTGGCGGAGACGCTCCGCTTCGTGACGGAGCCGGCGCCCGCGTCCGTGGCGAAGCAGGCGGCGGCGCTGAGGAGTTGAGGGGCCGACGGGCACGGCCGGATGCCGGAGAGCGCGCGGCGCCGGCGGGCATGGCTGGGATGCCGGAGAGCGCGCGGCGCCGGCAGGCACGGCCGGGGTGCTGGAGGGCGCGCGGCGTCGGCGGGCATGGCCGGGATGCCGGGTGCCGGATGGCGCGCGGCGTCGGCTCAGTCGGCGTCGACCTCTGCGCGCGCCTCGTCCGTCGCCTCCGCCCGCAGGCGGCGCCTGATCCCCCGGCTCGCGAACGCGTAGGCCGTCGTGTCCCCGTGCAGGACGGACTGCGCGTTGGCCGTCTCCAACAGGGCGATGATCTCGAAGGCCAGCTGCGGTACGTCGACGTCCGCGATCAGACCGCCCGCGCCACGGGCCTCGTCCAGGGTCCGTTCCACGTACGCGACCCAGTCGCGGCGCGCCCGGGCGATCGCGTCGTGGACCGGACCGCTGCGGGCGTCGAACTCCGCCGAGACCGCGTAGAAGAAACAGCCGCCGGCGAAGACCCGCTCCGAGGAGTACGCGAGCCAGTTCCGGCACAGCGCCCAGACCCGGCCGGGGCCCGGCGGCAGCTCGGCGAGCGGGTCGACCACCCGGTGGGAGAAGACGGCGGCGGCCGCGCGGATGGTGGCGAGCTGCAGCTCCTCCTTGGAGCCGAAGAGCGCGAAGACCCCGCTCTTGCTGAGATTCAGCTCGGTCGCGATCCGCCCGAGGGAAAGTCCCTCGAGGCCCTCGACCGACGCGATGTCCATGGTCCGCCCGAGGACCAGGCGCCGGGTCTGGTTGCCGCGCTCGACGCGCCCGTCCGTCTTCATGGCCACCATGCTACTGAACGCACGGTCGTGCGGACATCGGCCCGATCGGTTCGGCTCGGTGCGGTTCGATGGCCGAGCGCACGCCGTGAGAGGAGACGGCGCGGCGCCCGGCGCGCCGCATTGATCGAACGTTGATGGCCTGTTTACGACCACGGGGCAACGTGTCGGCCATGCAGACCGACACCACCGCAGTCCTGACCGCCCCGGCCCCAGCCTCCGCCCCCGACATGTCGTGGCAGGAGAACGCCCTGTGCGCCCAGGCGGGCCCCGATTTCTTCTTCCCGGCCCCCGGATCGTCCACCCGCGAGGCGAAGCAGCTGTGCGGGGCGTGCGAGGGGCGGGTGCAGTGCCTGGAGTACGCGCTGGAACATGACGAGCGGTTCGGGGTGTGGGGCGGGCTTTCGGAGAAGGAGCGGGGGCGGTTGAAGCGTCAGCGGGGGTGAACGGCGGAAAGCCGACGGAACAACAGTCGCCTGTACCGGCCGTCGCGGGCGAGGCCGGCGCGCTCGGCGAGCGGAGGTGCGGATGGATCTTCGCTCCCGGAGTCGCCGGGTGGAAGCTGCCGGACCACGCGTACCGGGCTGTGGCCGCCTACGGGCGAGGCGACGCCGCCCCCCAGGGGGTCACCCGCGAACCAGAGCGTGTGCGGATGTCGATTCCGCTTGTTCTGAAGATCCTGCCTGAAGGGCACCGGGCACAGCGTCGACGTGGCTCCTTCACTCACCTCCAGGGTGATCAAGTGGGCCTGATTCCGCTCCGCGGGTCCGTAGCTGCAGGGGTATGCCTGCCAGGGATACATCTCCAGTACCCGTCTGGCCCGGCGCAGTGAAGCCAGTCCGATGCAGTTGAGCCAGATCAGCAAGGGCGACACGAGCACATGGACGATGAGCACGCCGACGAACCGCTCGGGCGCCCCTGACGCGAACCACAAGCACGTGAACGCAATCGGTAGACCGACCGAACCCGTCAACCAGGCGAGTCGGCGCCTGAAGACGCGTCGCAAGCCCACCACCGTCGGAGGATGTCCGAGCGCCGACTTGAGCAGGGGCGGTGGCGCGGTCACAGCAGTACCTCGAGGAGACGGCTGGGCCGCGTGGGCATTTCGTCCTCGGGTGGGTTGGGATCCTTGAAGCGCACCGTCTGGCCGATGCCGAGCAGGACGTCCACGTAGTCGTCCGCGGACGCGAGTGACGTCGTCGTCAGCTCGAAGAGAAGAGCACGGGAGCCCCGGTCTCTCGCGATGACCAGACGGGCCTGGAAGACACCGAGCGGACCGAGAGGACGGCCTCCCAGCAGATGCGACGGCGGCGCCGGCAACAGAGCGGTGGCGAAAGCGGCCGGTCTACCGCACTGCAGCTGCACGATCGCCCGGTCGCGCGGAGTGCCGAACGCGCCGCTCACCATGGCCAGGGAGCAGAGGGCTCCGGCGGCAGCGGGACTGGGCGCCCCGGTATCGATGTCGGACACGACGAGCACCGACGTGTTCATGCCCTCGCGTTCGTCGGGGTGCAGCCCAATGGCCAGATGGACGACGTCGTGCGTCGCCAGATCGTCGAGCAGATCAAAGAACCCCTGGGTCGTCCGCACGGTTTCGTCGGTCCGGTCTGCGGGCGGGAGAAGGGCATGCAGCACGGCGTTCATCCGCTCTCGGACCGCGCCGACGTCGTGCGCGTCGATGGCGAAGAAGCCCGGCGGCTGAACGAACCAGCAGCCGGCCGCATGCTGCTGGGCAGCGTGGGGGTAGCTCATGTCGTGGCTCCTCAATGCGATGCCGCGCGGGCCCATGTCCGGGCCACCTTGACGGCGTTCGGGATATCGGATGCACCGATGCGTGCGGTGTCGGTCGCGGCAGCGCCCCAGCGCGCCGCATCGCTGTCCTCGGGGGCGACCAGGCCCGACCCGGAGGCGGTGACTCCGGCAGCCGCGATGCCGGCCTCGGTGGGCTTGGCGGCCGCCTCGCTCGTCCAGGTCGTCACGCGCGTCACGATGGGCTTGGGTGCTTCGTTGATCTCCCGCATGGCTCCGTGGGTACCGCGGGCGAACGTGCCGGCCTGGCTTCTGAACCCGGTGGCCAACGATGCGGCTCGAGCACCCTTGGCCACGGCGCCGATGCCGGGTAGAGCTCCGACCGCGTCACCCGCGAGTGTGACCACGGCAGAAGCGAACTTGCCGTCGAGACGACCCTCGGTGAAGCCGGCCTTGAGAGCGGACCGGATCTTCGGATCCGAGGCATGGACGGCCATGGCCGCGAGGCTGAGCCCGGCAGCGAGGAAGAGCAGGGGGATGATCAGCCCACCCGTGGCGAAGATCGCGATCAGTCCGGCGAGTGCGGACAGCGTGCTGAGGATGTCGCCGAGATTGTCGTCGATCCACTTCAACGTCTTGTCCAGCCACCCCGGTTCCTTCGGCGCCAGCCGCTCCGTCGCCTCGTTCAGCGACTTCGCCACCTTCCCCGCCTCCACCCGGTGCGTCTCCTCCAGTTCACGCGCCTTCCGGCGGACGTGCTCCAGCGCCTCCCGCGCCCGTGTCAACGACTCCTCCGCCGCCTTCAGTTCGGACTCCGGCGCCGCGCGCCACGTCGCCTCCGCCCGGTGCAGCGTCTTCGTGTCCAGGGCCGCCTGGGACTCGTAGCGGCGGGCCGTCTCCTGGTAGCCCACCAGGCTGTCGTGCCACGAGCCCAGGCGGGTGGCCGCCTTCGTCAGGGAGGTGTGGGCGTTCTTGAGGTGGCGGGGGAGGTCGTCGGAGAGGGCCTCCCGGAAGGCCCCGGCCGCCTCGCCCCGCCAGGTCGTGCTGTTCGACAGGAGCTCCTCCACCAGGCGCCACGCCGTGCCCAGTGAGGTCGCCGACGTCGTCAGCTTCGTCTTCAGCGCCGCGATCTCCGGCGGGCTCCCCGGCGCCGGGTTCCATCCCAGATGCGGGAACATCGGCTCAGCCACGCTCCACCGCCCGGAACGCCGATTCGATCGAGCGGTTCAGCTGCGCGTAACCCTCGTGGCTCGCGCTCACTCCCTCGTGCACCGCCTTGATCCGTAAGCCCAGTTGTTCCGCCCCGTACTTCCAGCGCTGCTGAAAGCCGTCACATGCCTCGTCCAGCTCCCGCGTTCCCAACTGGTCGGCCCGCACATGTTCCAGCGCCCGTCTCGCCGCACCCAGCGACGTCAGCGACTGGCCCAGGGCGCGCGAGAATCGGCCCAACTGATCGGTGTCCACCTGAAGATCGGGATCCATGGGCGATCACCCTGGCAGATCATCGCCAAAGAGGAGAAATGCCGTCACGCCCCCGAGTGAGGCGATAATCCGATGCTGACCTCGGCCGCCCTCAGTACGATCATGGATTCATGGACGAGGAACTCGCCGCCTTCGAGCGCACGATCAGCAGGCTGCGCGGCCTGCCCCTCGGCGATCCCGCACGGATGCGGGGCGAGGAGCTCGCCGCCACCTTCGCCCGTGAGAGCCGCAACAAGCGACGCAAGGCCCACCGCGCCGAGCGGTCCGCGGCCGACGCCGCCCTGGCCGCCCGCACCGCGACCGGGGCGCTCGACCGGCGCGAGGACGCGCCCTTGACGGTCACCGACCAGGAATCGCCCGGCGAGTTCCGCCGCACCAGGTACTGCTACGTCTGCAAGTCGCCCTATCGACAGGCCGATGCCTTCTACCACCGGCTCTGCCCGCCCTGCGCCGCCGACAACACCGCCCGCCGCGCCCTGAGCACCGACCTCACCGGCCGCCGGGCGCTGCTCACCGGCGGTCGCGTCAAGATCGGGTTCCAGCTGGCGCTCATGATGCTCCGCGACGGCGCTGAGCTGCTCGTCACCAGTCGCTTCCCGCACGACACCCTGCGCCGGTTCCGTGCCGCCGAGGGCAGTGAGCGGTGGCTCGACCGGCTCACCGTCGTCGCCATCGACCTGCGCGACCCGCGCCAGGTCCTCGGCTTCTGCGAGCGGTTGCGCGCGGAGGGCCGGCCGCTGGACATACTCGTCAACAACGCCGCCCAGACGATACGCCGGTCCCCGGAGTCGTACGCCCTGCTCGCGGCGGGGGAGCGCCGGGCGCTGCCCGAGGGCGTGATCCCCGCGCCGGGGTACGAGGCGGGAGGCGGCCGGGACCCGGTCCTCGCCGGCCTGGAGCCGGACGAGCCCGGCCTGCCGGCGCGCCGCGGGGCCGGCCTGGAGCCGGACGAGGCCGGGCTGTTGCCCGACCTCGCGGAACGGAACTCCTGGTCCGTGCGGCTCGGCGACCTGGACGCCGCCGAGCTTCTGGAGACCCAGCTCGTCAACGCCCTCGCGCCCACCCTGCTGTGCGACCGGCTGCTGCCGCTGCTGCTCGCCTCCCCGAGGCCCCGCCGCTACATCGTCAACGTGTCGGCAGTGGAGGGGCGCTTCGCCGTGCGGAACAAGACGGGTGGCCACCCTCACACGAACATGGCGAAGGCGGCCCTCAACATGCTGACGCGCACCAGCGCGGGCGAGCTGGCCCGGCAGGGTGTGCACATGTGCAGCGTCGACACGGGTTGGATCACGGACGAGAACCCGGCGCCCCGCAAGGCCCGTATCGCCGCCGCGGGCACCCGTACGCCGTTGGACATCGTCGACGGCGCCGCCCGGATCTACGATCCGATCGTGCGCGGCGAGGCGGGGGAGCCCGTCTCGGGCGTCTTCTTGAAGGACTACCGGGAAGCCGCCTGGTAGGCGGGCGGCGCCGGCGCCCATGGAGACCGGCCGCCGATGGCCGGTGGCCGACAGCAGGACGCGGTCGGCCCGCCGGTGGCCGCCAGTGGGACGCGGTCGACGCGCCGGTGGTCGGTGGTCGACGTGTGGTGTGGTCAGCCCGCCGCGCGGGCCGCCATCCGCGCCTTGCGCGCCGCGAGCTTCTCGTCGAACTTGCTCGCCTCGCTGTCCAGACCCGCCATGTAGAGCCCGAGCTCTTCCTGGGCCTTCAGGCCCTCGGGGCCCAGGCCGTCGATCTGCAGCACCTTGAGGAAGCGCAGGACCGGCTGGAGGACGTCGTCGTGGTGGATGCGCATGTTGTAGATCTCGCCGATCGCCATCTGCGCGGCCGCCCGCTCGAAGCCAGGCATCCCGTGTCCGGGCATCCGGAAGTCGACGACGACGTCCCGCACGGCCTGCATCGTCAGGTCCGGGGCGAGCTCGAAGGCCGCGCCGAGGAGGTTGCGGTAGAAGACCATGTGCAGGTTCTCGTCGGTGGCGATGCGCGCCAGCATCCGGTCGCAGACCGGGTCGCCGGACTGGTGTCCGGTGTTCCGGTGCGAGATGCGGGTGGCGAGCTCCTGGAAGGCGACGTACGCGACCGAGTGCAGCATCGAGTGCCGGTTGTCCGACTCGAAGCCCTCGCTCATGTGCGCCATCCGGAACTGCTCCAGCTTGTCCGGGTCGACCGCGCGCGAGGCCAGCAGGTAGTCGCGCATCACGATGCCGTGGCGGCCCTCCTCCGCGGTCCAGCGGTGCACCCAGGTGCCCCAGGCGCCGTCGCGGCCGAAGAGGCTGGCGATCTCGTGGTGGTAGCTGGGCAGGTTGTCCTCGGTGAGCAGGTTCACGACGAGGGCGATCTTGCCGATGTCGGTGACCTTGGACTGGGAGGGGTCCCAGGCGTCGCCGTCCTCGAAGAAGCCGGGGAAGTTCCGGGCGTCGGACCACGGGACGTACTCGTGCGGCATCCAGTCCTTGGTGACCTTGAGGTGCCGGTTGAGTTCCTTCTCCACGACCTCTTCCAGCGCGTACAGCAGGCGGGCGTCGGTCCACCCTGTCGAGCTGCCGAGGTGGGGAGAGGTGAGCGTCACGGGGACTCCTGGGGACGGAGAGGGTACGGAAAAATTACCTACGCATTCGTAGGTTACGAAACCGTAGGTTAAGGCTCCGTAAGGCGTCGGCCAAGCCCGTCTCGGCGATGTCCGCTTACGTTCCGTTATGTGCGCAGCTGATGGAGGGGCGAAGAGAGCCAGGTCACGCCCCCGTCACGCCGCGTCACGCGTGATCATGGCTACGCAGAGCAGGCGGCCGGCTTCTCCAGGGGATGCCGGGACCGCCGCGTCCGAGCAGCGGGCGGCTGCCGGACGCGGCGGTTCGAGACGCGGCGGTCGAGTCGCGGGGCGGGGACCCGGGACTCGCCCTGCCCCTGGGCGCTACTCCAGCCCCGCGGACCCCGGCACTCCCTCCCGTACCGCCTCCGGCGTCGTCGGCCGGAGCTCACCGTCGAGCAGCAGCCAACGGGTGATCCCCAGTGACTCCAGGAACGGCACGTCGTGGCTCGCCACGATCAGCGCCCCCTCGTACGCCTCCAGCGCCGCCGTCAGCTTGCGGACGGACGCCATGTCCAGGTTGTTGGTCGGCTCGTCCAGCATCAGCAGTTGCGGAGCGGGTTCGGCGAGCAGCAGCGCCGCCAGTGTCGCCCGGAACCGCTCCCCGCCCGACAGGGTCCCGGCGGCCTGATCCGCCCGCGCGCCCCGGAAGAGGAATCGCGCGAGCCGTGCCCTGATGGCGTTCGCCGTCGCCGAGGGCGCGAACCGGGCGACGTTCTCCACCACGCTGAGGCCGTCGTCGAGGACGTCGAGGCGCTGCGGCAGGAATCGCAGCGGCACCTGGGTGACCACCTCGCCCGACAGCGGCTCCAGCTCACCGGCGATCGTCCGCAGCAACGTCGTCTTGCCGGCACCGTTCCGGCCGACGAGCGCGATCCGTTCCGGTCCCCGCACGTCGAACTCGCCGCCCACCCGCGCTCCGTGGCGCAGGTCCACCTCGCGCAGCCACAGCACTTCCCTGCCCGGGTGCACCGTGGTGCGCGGCAGCTCGATCCGGATCTCGTCGTCGTCCCGTACCGCCTCCACGGCCGCGTCCAGTCTCTCCCTCGCCTCGGCGAGGCGCTCGGAGTGCAGGGCGCGGTGCTTGCCCGCGGACACCTGGGCCTCGCTCTTGCGGTTGTTGGCGACGATCTTCGGGACCACCTTGTTCGCGGCGCTCTTCTGCGCATAGCGCTTGCGCCGCGCCAACTTCACGTTCGCGTCGGAGAGTTCGCGCTTCTGCCGCTGTACGTCGGCCTCGGCGACCCGCACCATCCGCTCGGCCGCCTCCTGTTCGGCGGCGAGCGCGTCCTCGTACGCGGAGTACGCGCCGCCGTACCAGCTGACCTCGCCGTCCCGGAGGTCGGCGATCTGGTCGACCCGTTCCAGGAGTTCGCGGTCGTGGCTGACCACGACCAGCACCCCCGACCAGGCGTCCACCGCGTCGTACAGCCGTCGGCGGGCGGGCAGATCCAGGTTGTTGGTCGGCTCGTCGAGGAGCAGGATGTCCGGCCGGGCGAGCAGCAGCGCGGCGAGCCGCAGCAGCACGGACTCCCCGCCCGACACCTCGCCGATGGTCCGGTCGAGCCCGATGTGACCGAGCCCGAGCTGGTCGAGCGTGGCGCGGGCCCGCTCCTCCACGTCCCAGTCGTCGCCGACGGCGGCGAAGTGGGCCTCGGAGGGGTCACCCGCCTCGATGGCGTGCAGCGCGGCGCGGGTGGCGGCGATGCCGAGCGCCCCGTCGACCCGCAACGCGGTGTCGAGGGACACGTTCTGCGGAAGATGACCGACCTCGCCGACCGTACGGACCGTACCGGCGGCCGGAGTCAGTTCACCGGCGATGAGCTTGAGGAGGGTCGACTTGCCCGATCCGTTGAGGCCGATCAGGCCCGTTCTGCCCGGGCCGACCGCGAGCCGGAAGTCGTCGAGGACCTCGGTGCCGTCGGGCCAGGAGAAGGAGAGGGACGAGCAGGTGATGAACGTGGGATGGGTCGCCATGGGGGCCTCCCGGTTGCGAAAGCGTGGGCTGGGGCAACGGGTGAGACACCGGGGCGCGGGCAGGCGGCAAGAGCTCGTACGCCGAGGTCGAGGACGGCACACGCGGCGGCAAGGGGCACGCGCGGCACGGTGTCTCGAAACCTCAGACGAGCAACGGCCTTCTCCGATCGGGCGACAACAGGGCCAGGTCAGGACGGTACGCGTCGCGCCGAGCGGGCGGCAAACCATTTTTCACGGGCGGCGGCGGGCGACCGGTGTCGCGCCGCACGAAGACCCGGACGCTCAGGCGTAGTCGTCCAGGAGGTGGGCCAGATCCTGATCCCAGTCCAGGTACTGGTGCTCGCGGCCGACCGGCACCAGGTGCTGCGACCGCTTGAGGAAGCGCCGCAGCTCGGCCGTGCGGATGTGGACCACGGCCACGCCCTCGGGCGCGTGGAACTCGACGACGGTGCGGTCGTAGCCGTACGGACGGACGCGCACGTCCCCGACGCCGGCCGGGCCCTCCACGCCCTCCGCCAGCAGCTCGCGGGAGAACGCCCAGGACACCTCGACGCCCTCCAGCGTCGCGGGCGGTGGGAACGCCATGCTCACCGCGAAGGGATCCTCGAGGTCGTACCGCAGTGTGGCCGGGACGGTTTCCATCCGGGGAGCGGATGCGACCAGACGGGCCTGGACGGCCTGCTCGATGACGGTGGACAAGGCCAGCTCCTCTCGCGCGGCTTCGGTTTCTGACGTCTCCCTGACACAGAGGAAGACGAACGATCGGGCCCGAACGTGCACCGGTGGGGCACGTGAGCTGTGTCACCGCGTGCCCGTCTGTCCGTCTGACCGCATTCGGCCGTGACAATCCGCCGGACTGCCGCCGGCGGCCGCCCCCGGCGCCGGCCGCCGCCCGGCTCCGTCACCGCGACGCGCTCTGGACGGGACCACGGGGGTGGACTAGCTTCCGGCGCCATGACGTCCATGGGGAAGACGAGACGAATGATGTCGGTGAGCCTGACCGGGGCGGCGCTCGCCATGGCCCTTGCGGTCCCGGCGCAGGCCGGGGAGACCCCCGCGGCCGCGGTCGGCTGGCAGCTGACGCAGACCGGTACGGACGCCCGCTTCCGGGGACTGGCGGCGGTCGACCGCACGACGGCCTGGGCCGCGGGTTCGAAGGGAACGGTGCTGCGGACCACGGACGGTGGCCGCGGGTGGCGGAACGTGTCCCCGCCCGGGGCGGCGGAGCTGGAGCTGCGCGACGTGGAGGCGTTCGACGCACGGCGCGCGGTGGTGCTCGCGATCGGGGAGGGCGAGGCGTCGCGGGTGCTGCGCACCGACGACGGCGGGGCGACCTGGACCGAGACCTTCCGCAACACCGACCCGCGCGCCTTCTACGACTGCATGACCTTCTTCGACCACCGCCACGGACTCGCCATGAGCGACCCGGTGGACGGGAAGTACCGGATCCTGTCGACGCGCGACGGCGGCCGTACGTGGGAGGTGCTGCCGGACGCCGGGATGCCGGCGGCGCTGCCCGGCGAGGCGGGGTTCGCGGCCAGCGGCCAGTGCCTGGTCTCCTCCGGGCCGAAGGACGTCTGGCTGGCGACCGGCGGCGGCGCCACGGCGCGCGTGCTGCACTCCGCCGACCGGGGGCTCAACTGGACCGTCGCCGAAGCCGCCATCCCGGCGGGCGAGCCGGCGCGGGGCGTCTTCGGGCTCGCGTTCCGCGACCGTACGCACGGGATCGCGGTGGGCGGCGACTACCGCAAGGACCAGCCGTCCCCGCAGGCGGCCGCGATCACCGGCGACGGCGGACGCCGCTGGAGCGCCGCGTCCGCCCCGCCGCCCGCCTACCGCTCGGGCGTCGCCTGGCTCCCGCACAGCAGGTCGGCCGCGCTGGCCGTCGGCCCCACGGGCACGGACCTGACGACGGACGGCGGCCGCACCTGGCGGACCGTCGACACCGGCTCGTACGACACGGTCGACTGCACACGGGACGGCGCCTGCTGGGCCTCCGGCGAGAAGGGCAGGATCGCCCGCCTCGGCCGGAGCTAGCCGGCGCCCCGCCTCGGCCGGCCACCTCGCCTCAGGCGGGGTGGCCGGAGCCGACGCCAGTCAGGAGGGCAGCTGCTCCCGGTACGGGGCGAGGGCGTCCGCCGTCTTGGTCGCGTAGAACTCGGTGATCCGGTACGCGCAGACGCCCTCGACGCTGAAGGGATCGGCCGCCGCGATCTTCTCGATGTCCGCGCGGTCGACCCCGGCGGCGAGGATGACACCGCCGTCGCGCGGGTTCTTGCGCCCGGAGGCGATGAACACGCCGGCGGCGTACTGCGCGTCGAGCCACTCGATGTGCGCGTCGAGCAGCGCGTCGACCCGCTCGACGGGGGCGGTGTAGGTCAATTCCAGTACGAACATGATCGCCAGGCTACCGGGGGGCCGCGAAGCGGCGGGAAAACCGCTCGCCTGTCGGACGGAGGGGCGCCGTAGGCTGGCCGTCACCATGACGATCATCGACATTCCCGCGGGCTGGCCCGCCGACGAGTCCGCCGCCCGTGCCGTGCAGGAGGAGCTGCGGGGCCGCCTCGTGCTCGACGAGCCTGGCCCGGCGCCCGGCACGGGGCACGTCACGGGTCTGGACGTGGCGTACGACGACCAGCGCGATCTCGTCGCGGCGGCGGCCGTGGTGCTCGACGCCCGGACACTGGACGTGGTGGAGGAGGCCACGGCGGTCGGCCGGGTCTCGTTCCCGTACGTCCCCGGCCTCCTCGCCTTCCGCGAGATGCCGGCGGTGCTCGCCGCGCTCGCCTCGCTGGAGGCCGACCCTGGCCTCCTCGTCTGCGACGGCTACGGCCTCGCCCACCCGCGCCGCTTCGGCCTCGCCAGTCACCTGGGGGTGCTGACCGGGCGGCCGTCGATCGGCGTCGCGAAGAACCCCTTCACCTTCACCTACGACGAGCCCGGCCCCGCCCGGGGTGACGTCAGCCCCCTGCTGGCCGGTGACGAGGAGGTCGGCCGCGCCGTGCGCACCCAGGCCGGGGTGAAGCCCGTCTTCGTCTCCGTCGGCCACCGCGTCTCCCTGGACACCGCCTGCGCGCACACCCTTCTCCTCGCCCCGCGCTACCGCGTCCCCGAGACCACCCGGCACGCCGACTTCCTGTGCCGCCGTGCCCTGAAGGAAGCGCTGGAACGGCCGAGCCCTACCCAGGGCTGAGCGATCACCACCCGCCCGGAGGTGAGCACGAGCGGCAGGGACTCATGATCGACCTGAGTACGAGTACGGATGGCGGGGCGCGATCATGGGCGGCAGAGTGGGGCGCATGACTATGACCAACGTCGTGGCGGACCGGGTGATCGCGTGATCGGCAGCCTGCAGTGCGTCGTGCTCGACTGTACCGACGTCATGGAACTGGCCCACTTCTACCAGGAGTTGCTCGGCGGTGAGATCAACCGCCCCGACCCGCAGTGGGCCGTCGGTGACGGATGGGCCACCCTGCACGACGCCGCGGGCGCACCGGTGCTCGCCTTCCAGGGGGTCGCCGACCACCGGCCTCCGGTCTGGGGCGCACCCGAGCAGCAGTTCCATCTGGACGTACGGGTCGCCGATCTGGAGGCCGCCCATCACGCGGTGCTGGCCCTCGGGGCGTGGCAGCTCGACGAGGGGGACGGCGACCGGGGCTGGCGGATCTACGCGGACCCGGCCGGCCATCCCTTCTGTCTCGTACGCCACTGACGCCACTGACGCCACTGACGGCATCGACGGCGCCGACGACACCGACGCCCCTGATCCGGGGCGGCGTCAGCCTTCGTACGCCACCCGGAAGCGGATGCCTGCGGACCGCAGGCGCCCGAGGAGCGCGTCGCCCATGGCCACCGCCGTCGTGACCTGCCCGGCGGTCTTCGGCAGGTCGTCGAGGGCGAGGCACAGGGCGGACTCGGCGAGCATCTTCGCCGTCTCGTCGTAGCCCGGATCGCCCCCCGACACCTCGGTGAACACCCGCCGGCCACCGCCTTCCCCGACGAACCGTACGGAGAACCAGCTCCGCGCCCGCCGCTCCGGGCTCGGACCCTGGCCCGCCTCGTAACGGTCCATCAGCCACCGCCGCGCGGCGGGGAGTTGGGCCGCCACCACGCCCGTGCCGACCGCGGCGGCGCCGCCGAGCGCCATGGGCAGGGTCTTGACCGAGGCGTAGTGCCGGTAGCGGAAGTCCGGGCCGTAGGACTCCAGGGCCCTGGCCGATCGCATCACCACCTGCGGATCGAGCGTCGGCAGCGGCAGCGCCCAGGTGCCGGTCTCCCGGCTGAACCGCGGCCCGCCCAGCGGGGCACGCGCCCGCCGGCCGACCAACCGGGGCTCGTGCAGCCGCCGTTCGTGCGCCGCCCGCAGGATCTCGCGGCCGCGTCCCATCGCCGTCAGGGCCGACGCGAAGGTCCCGCCCGAGAAGACGGCTCCCGCGCGTACGAACCCGTCGATCCGCAGCGGTACGTCCTTCGGCAGCTGCCGGACGGTGAAGTACACGCCCAGGTCGTGCGGTACGGAGTCGAAGCCGCACGCGTGCACGATTCTGGCCCCGGTCTCCCGGGCCCGCGCGTCGTGGCGTACGTACATCAGGTCGACGAACTCGGCCTCGCCGGTCAGGTCCACATAGTCCGTGCCGGCCTCCGCGCACGCGGCGACCAGGCCCTCGCCGTACCAGACGTACGGTCCGACCGTGGTGGCGACGACCTTGGCCGACCCGGCCAGTTCGCGCAGCGCCTCCGGGTCCGCGGAGTCCGCGACCAGCAGCGGCAGCTCCGCGCACCGGGGCCACCGGGCGGCGAGGCGTGTGCGCAGAGCCGTCAGCTTGGCCCGGCTGCGCCCGGCCAGCGCCCACCGGCAGCCGCCCGGGGCGTGCTCGGCCAGATACTCGGCGGTGAGCTCACCCACGAACCCCGTCGCCCCGAACAGGACCACGTCGTACGCCCGCTCCGTCGCGTCCCGCCCCATGCCGTTCCCGGTCTCCATCCAGCCCCTCGCCTTCGCCTGCGGATTCCCCTGCGGCTTCCCCTGCGAGCGCGGAGCCTAGCGGTACCGCCCGCGCGGTCCGTCAGCGGTAGTCGTCCGGGTGGTCCTGCATCCAGGTGTTGATCCGGTCGCGGGTGCGGAACAGCTCGGTCCGGTGCTTCTTCAGGTTCTCGGTCGAACGATCGCCGTTCAGCGTGGTCCGCAGGTCCTTGATCCAGGCGATCGGTTCGGGGAAGTGGCCGGGCCCCTTGGGATCCGCCTTCATGGCGCGGTCGAGTCGGTCCAGCTCGTCGTGGATACGGCCGAGGTTGAAGGCGCAGTCGGAGGGCGTGCAGGTGTAGAAGAGGGTTGCCTGCAGGCCGGCGAAGGCGTCCCTGACCCGCTCGGGCGGAGGGGTCGGGGTCCCGCCGTCGCCCGCCGGTTCACCGTCGCCCGCCGGAGCACCGGCGTCAGGTGTGTCGGTGGCGAGCGGCGAAGCGCTCGAGGTCGCCGGGGCGGCGTTCCCCGCCTGCCCCTCCGCCGAGGAGCACGAGATCAGAAGAGTGGCCGCGAGGGGGGCGGCGAGCAGGGCGGTCATCCCGCGTCCGGATATGCGCATGACAGGACCCTATCGACGCGGATCATGGATTTCCTCGTCCCCGCGGGAATTTCCAAGCGCTTGCTCGGCCGGGGGGCTTGTGCGGAGTGGAACACGTTCCTAGCATCACCGGTGTTACATCATTGGTGTCACACACGGCTGGGGGCTCGATGGCAGCGCAGACGAACGGTGGGACCGGCCCGCTCTCCGGGGTGCGTGTGGTCGAGCTGGCGGGGATCGGTCCGGGTCCGTTCGCCGCCATGCTCCTGGCCGACCTCGGCGCCGATGTCGTACGGATCGACCGCCCCGGCGGCGCGGGGCTCGGCATCGACCCCGCGTACGACCTCACCAACCGCAACAAGCGCTCGGTCCTGGTCGACCTCAAGGCCGACGGCGGCGCCGCCACGGTCCTCGACCTGGTCGAACGTGCCGACATCCTCGTCGAGGGTTACCGGCCCGGCGTCGCCGAACGCCTCGGTGTCGGCCCCGACGCCTGCCTCGGCCGCAACCCGAGGCTCGTCTACGGCCGGATGACCGGCTGGGGCCAGGACGGGCCGCTCGCCGCCGCCGCCGGACACGACATCGCGTACATCGCCATCACCGGCACCCTCGGCATGATCGGCCCCGACCCGGACGGCCCGCCCACCGTCCCCGCCAACCTCGTCGGCGACTACGCGGGCGGCTCGCTGTACCTCGTCGTCGGCGTGCTCGCCGCGCTCCAGCACGCGCGCGCGCACGGCGAGGGCCAGGTCGTCGACGCGGCCATCGTCGACGGCGCCGCCCACCTCGCCACCATGCTCCACGGCATGCTGGCGGCCGGCGGCTGGCAGGACCGCCGGGGCGTCAACCTGCTCGACGGCGGCTGCCCCTTCTACGGCACCTACGAGACCTCCGACGGGCAGTACATGGCGGTCGGCGCGCTGGAGCAGCAGTTCTACGACACGTTCACGCGCCTCCTCGGCATCGAGGACGTCGCCCCCGCCCGTAAGGACCTCGGACGCTGGGACGAGCTGCGCGCCGCCGTCGCCGACCGCTTCCGCACCCGTACGCGGGACGAGTGGACGGCCGTCTTCGAAGGGACCGACGCCTGCGTGGCGCCGGTCCTCTCGCTGCGCGAGGCCCCCGCCCACCCCCATCTCGCCGCCCGCGCCACCTTCGTCGAACACGCCGGCTTCACCCAGCCCGCCCCCGCTCCCCGGTTCTCCGCCACCCCCGGGACCGTCCGCTCCGGACCCGCCCGGCCCGGCGCCGACACCGAGGCGGTCGCACGCGACTGGGCCGTACCCGCACTGACCCGCCAGGAAGCCCCCCAGGAGCCCGAAGCATGAAGCGTCAGCTCTACACCGCCGACCACGAAGCCTTCCGCGAGACCGTCCGCACCTTCCTCGCCAAGGAGGTGCTGCCCCACTACGACCAGTGGGAGAAGGACGGCATCGTCGCGCGCGAGGCATGGCGTGCCGCCGGACGGCAGGGGCTGCTCGGCCTCGCCGTCGACGAGGAGTACGGCGGCGGTGGCAACCCCGACTTCCGCTACAGCGCCGTGCTCGCCGAGGAGTTCACCCGGGCCGGCGCCCCCGGCATAGCCCTCGGCCTGCACAACGACATCATCGGCCCGTACCTCACCTCGCTGGCCACCGAGGAGCAGAAGCGCCGCTGGCTGCCCGGCTTCTGCACGGGTGAGCTGATCACCGCCATCGCGATGACCGAGCCGGGCGCCGGATCCGACCTCCAGGCCATCCGGACCAGCGCCGAGGACCATGGCGACCACTGGGTGCTCAACGGCTCCAAGACCTTCATCTCGAACGGCATCCTGGCCGATCTGGTGATCGTCGTCGCGCGGACGACCCCCGAGGGCGGTGCCCACGGGCTGTCGCTGCTGGTCGTCGAACGCGGCATGGAGGGCTTCGAGCGCGGCCGGAACCTCGACAAGATCGGCCAGAAGTCCCAGGACACCGCCGAGCTGTTCTTCCACGACGTCCGCGTCCCCAAGGAGAACCTGCTCGGCGAGCTCAACGGCGCCTTCATCCACCTCATGACCAACCTCGCCCAGGAGCGGATGGCCATCGCCGTGGCCGGCATCGCCGCCGCCGAGCACCTCCTGGAGATCACCACCACCTACGTGAAGGAACGCGAGGCGTTCGGGCGGCCGCTGGCCAAGCTCCAGCACGTCCGCTTCGAGATCGCCGAGATGGCGACCGAGTGCGCCGTCACCCGTACGTTCCTCGACCGCTGCATCGTCGACCACGCGAACGGGGAACTCGACGCCGTCCACGCCTCGATGGCCAAGTGGTGGGCCACGGAGCTGCAGAAGCGTGTCGCCGACCGCTGCCTCCAGCTGCACGGGGGGTACGGCTACATGGCGGAATTCCCGGTCGCCAGGGCCTTCACGGACGGCCGTATCCAGACCATCTACGGCGGGACGACCGAGATCATGAAGGAGATCATCGGACGTTCCCTGCTGGGCTAGCCCGTCTCCTCCCACCCTCATCGTGAAAGGCTTCTCGTGAGCACCGAAGCGTACGTGTACGACGCGATCCGCACCCCGCGCGGCCGCGGCAAGGCCAACGGCTCCCTGCACGGCACCAAGCCCATCGACCTGGTCGTCGGCCTCATCCACGAGATCCGCGCCCGGTTCCCCGGGCTCGACCCGGCCGCCATCGACGACATCGTCCTCGGCGTCGTCGGACCGGTCGGCGACCAGGGTTCCGACATCGCCCGGGTCGCGGCCATCGCCGCCGGACTGCCCGACACCGTCGCCGGAGTCCAGGAGAACCGCTTCTGCGCCTCCGGCCTCGAAGCCGTCAACATGGCCGCCATGAAGGTCCGTTCGGGCTGGGAGGATCTCGTCCTCGCCGGCGGCGTCGAATCCATGTCGCGAGTTCCCATGGCCTCCGACGGCGGTGCCTGGTTCGCCGACCCGATGACCAACTACGAGACGGGCTTCGTGCCCCAGGGCATCGGCGCCGACCTCATCGCCACCATCGAGGGCTTCTCCCGCCGCGACGTCGACGAGTACGCGGCGCTCTCCCAGGAGCGCGCGGCGGCGGCCTGGAAGGACGGCCGCTTCGACCGCTCCGTGGTCCCGGTGAAGGACCGCAGCGGCCTGGTCGTCCTCGACCACGACGAGCACATGCGCCCCGGCACCACCGCCGACTCGCTCGCCGCCCTCAAGCCGTCCTTCGCGGCCATCGGCGACATGGGCGGCTTCGACGCGGTCGCCCTGCAGAAGTACCACTGGGTGGAGAAGATCGACCACGTCCACCACGCCGGGAACTCCTCCGGCATCGTCGACGGCGCCTCGCTGGTCGCGATCGGGTCCAAGGAGGTCGGCGAGCGGTACGGGCTGACGCCGCGCGCCCGGATCGTGGCCGCGGCCGTCTCCGGCTCCGAGCCGACCATCATGCTCACCGGCCCCGCGCCCGCGACCCGCAAGGCGCTCGCCAAGGCCGGCCTGACGATGGACGACATCGACCTCGTCGAGATCAACGAGGCGTTCGCCGGTGTCGTGCTCCGTTTCGTCAAGGACATGGGCGTCAGCCTGGACAAGGTCAACGTCAACGGTGGCGCGATCGCGCTCGGCCACCCGCTCGGCGCGACCGGCGCGATGATCCTCGGCACCCTCGTCGACGAGCTGGAGCGCCAGGACAAGCGCTACGGCCTCGCCACGCTCTGCGTCGGCGGCGGCATGGGCATCGCCACGATCGTCGAGCGCGTCTGACCGTCCCGTCCGCACCCCTCATACGGAGAAGCAGCAATGACCGAGAGCACGACCATCCGCTGGGAACAGGACGAGACCGGCATCGTCACCCTCGTCCTCGACGATCCCGACCAGTCGGCGAACACCATGAACCAGGCGTTCAGGGACTCCATCGCGGCGATCGCCGACCGCGCCGAAGCCGAGAAGGACTCCCTCCGCGGCATCATCTACACCTCCGCCAAGAAGACCTTCTTCGCGGGCGGCGACCTCAAGGACATGATGAAGGTCGGGCCGGAGCAGGCCCAGCAGGTCTTCGACACCGGCATGGCCATCAAGCGGTCCCTGCGCCGGATCGAGACCCTCGGCAAGCCGGTCGTCGCCGCCATCAACGGAGCGGCGCTCGGCGGCGGTTACGAGATTGCCCTCGCCTCCCACCACCGCGTCGCGCTCGACGCGCCCGGCTCCAAGATCGGCCTGCCCGAGGTCACCCTCGGCCTCCTCCCGGCCGGCGGCGGCGTCACCCGCACCGTACGCCTCATGGGCATCGCGGACGCGCTGCTCAAGGTCCTCCTCCAGGGCACCCAGTACTCCCCGCAGCGCGCGCTGGAGAACGGCCTGGTCCACGAGGTGGCCGCCACGCCCGAGGAGATGCTGGCCAAGGCGCGGGCCTTCATCGACGCCCACCCCGAGTCGCAGCAGCCCTGGGACGTCAAGGGCTACAAGATCCCCGGCGGCACGCCGTCGAATCCACGGTTCGCCGCCAACCTGCCGGCCTTCCCGGCCAACCTGAAGAAGCAGCTGAACGGCGCGCCGTACCCGGCCCCGCGCAACATCCTCGCGTGCGCCGTCGAGGGCGCGCAGGTCGACTTCGAGACCGCCCAGACCATCGAGGCGCGGTACTTCACCGAGCTGGTCACCGGCCGGACGGCGAAGAACATGATCCAGGCGTTCTTCTTCGACCTCCAGGCCGTCAACTCCGGGGCGAACCGCCCCCAGGGCATCGAACCGCGCCCGGTCCGCAAGGTTGCCGTCCTCGGCGCGGGGATGATGGGCGCCGGCATCGCCTACTCCTGCGCCCGCGCGGGGATCGAGGTCGTCCTCAAGGACGTCTCGGCCGAGGCGGCCCTGCGCGGCAAGGAGTACTCCGAGAAGCTGCTCGCCAAGGCGCTCTCGCGGGGCCGTACGACCGAGGCGAAGCGCGACGAACTGCTCGCCCGGATCACCCCCACCGCCGACCCGGCCGACCTGGCCGGCTGCGACGCCGTGATCGAGGCCGTCTTCGAGGACACGGCGCTCAAGCACAAGGTCTTCGAGGAGATCCAGGACGTCGTCGAGCCGGACGCGCTGCTCTGCTCCAACACCTCGACGCTGCCGATCACCGTGCTCGCCGAAGGGGTCACCCGTCCGGAGGACTTCATCGGCCTGCACTTCTTCTCGCCCGTCGACAAGATGCCGCTGGTCGAGATCATCAAGGGCGAGCGGACCGGCGACGAGGCGCTGGCCCGCGCCTTCGACCTCGTACGGCAGATCAACAAGACCCCGATCGTCGTCAACGACTCGCGCGGCTTCTTCACCTCGCGGGTCATCGGCCAGTTCATCAACGAGGGCGTCGCGATGGTCGGCGAGGGAGTCGACCCGGCATCGGTCGAACAGGCGGCGGCCCAGGCCGGCTACCCGGCCAAGGTCCTCTCCCTGATGGACGAGCTGACCCTCACCCTGCCCCGCAAGATCCGCAACGAGACCCGGCGCGCGATCGAGGAGACCGGCGGGACGTGGGCCGGCCACCCCTCGGACGCGGTCATCGACCGGATGGTCGACGAGTTCGGCCGTACGGGACGCAGCGGCGGCGCGGGCTTCTACGAGTACGGGGAGGACGGCAAGCGGGCGGGCCTGTGGCCGGGCCTGCGCGAGCACTTCACGCGCCCGGACGTGGCCGTCCCCTTCGAGGACATGAAGGAACGGATGCTCTTCTCGGAGGCGCTGGACTCGGTCCGCTGCCTGGAGGAGAACGTCCTGACCTCGGTCGCCGACGCCAACATCGGTTCGATCATGGGCATCGGATTCCCCGCGTGGACCGGCGGTGTGCTCCAGTACATCAACGGATACGAAGGGGGCCTGCCCGGCTTCGTGTCCCGCGCGCGCGAACTGGCCGCGACGTACGGCGACCGCTTCCTGCCGCCGGCGCTCCTGGTGGAGAAGGCCGAGCGGGGCGAGGTGTTCACGGACTCCTGAAGGCCGTCCGCAGCTCCTCGCTCAGTGAGCGCTGGAAGGCTGTGACCAGGGCCTGGATCACCATCGGCTGCATGTGCGCGGACAGCGACTTCATCGCGGCGAGGTGATCCGGGTCCTCGGCGCTCTCCCGGTACGGGTTCCAGACCTCCTCCCGGAAGAGGCGGGAGAGCTCCTGGGCCGCGGCGCGGGCGTGTTCGAGCAGGACGGTGCGGGAGGCGAGGATCGTCTCGTGGGCGATGGGCACGTCGAGGAGTTCGACTCCGAGACGCAGCAGCGAGGAGTCGAGCCGGAAGACGTCCGGTTCGGCGCCCTTGTCGAGGACGCCCATCGCGGCGAGCCGGTCGACGTCCGCGTCGGCGAGGGGCCGGCCCGCGCGCCGCTCGAGTTCGCGCCGGGTGATCTCCTCGGCCGACTCCGGCGCCCAGGAGGCGACCAGGGCCCGGTGGACGGCGAGATCCCGCGCACTGAGGTCGGGCGGGAGCTGGTGCAGGTACCGCTCGATGGCGGAGAGCGTCATGCCCTGCCGCTGGAGCTCTTCGATCAGGGCCAGCCGGGAGAGATGGTCGGGTCCGTAGTGCCCGACCCGCCGCGGACCGATGGCCGGCGGGGGCAGCAGGCCCTTGGTGCCGTAGAACCGCACGGTCCGCACGGTGACGCCCGCCCGCGCGGCCAGCTCGTCGACGGTGAACGTCGGCTGCTCCTCGGTCTCGGTGCCCATGAAGTGCCTCGTTTCCGGTGCCGTGCCCTCGCCGTGCCGTTCCTGGTCCGGTGCAACAGTATTGCTGTCTCATCAGTGTTGTAAAAGCGGTGGAGGCTACCGTTCGTTCCCTCCCGGGCGGGCAGCTCTCGTAAAGGTGTGGACAGCCCTCCGTCGCCGGGCGAACATCACCGCGATGAACGACGAACCTCTCCACCCCCCACGTGTCCGCTTCGTCGAACTCGGTGCGAAGGCGCTGCGGGCGCTCGCCGACGGTGACCTCGCCGGCGGTAGTGCCGAGGCCGGGGTCGCCCTCGACGCGTACTTCGTCTCCGAACGCGCCCGCGGGATCTTCGCGTACCGCGCCGACCAGCTCGCCAGGGACCCGTCCGCCGCGCCCTGGATCACCCGGGCCGCCGTCTCCGAGCCGGACGGGATCGTCGTCGGGGACGCCGGGTTCCACGGGCCGCCGGACGGGACCGGCACGGTCGAGGTCGGCTACACGGTCGTGCCCGCGTACCGCCGCCGGGGCTATGCCCGCGCCATGCTGCGGGCGCTGCTCGTCAGGGCCGCCGCCGAACCCGGCGTCAGGACGGTGCGCGCCACCATCGGATCCGACAACACCGCCTCCCTGGCGACCCTCGCGGGCTTCGGCTTCACACGCGTCGGCGAGAAGGGGAACGAGCGCGACGGGCCGCACCTCGTCTTCGAGGTCCCGGCGGACGCGATGCGGGGCGAGTAGCTCCGCGGCTCCCGACCGCGCTGTCAGAGGCTTCTCGTACGGTGGGGGCATGTCGGAGATCATGTACGTACGGGGGGACGCCACCGCGCCGCAGGGCAAGGGTGTCAAGATCATCGCGCATGTCTGCAACGACCTGGGCGGCTGGGGCAAGGGTTTCGTCCTGGCGCTGTCGCGCCGCTGGCCGGAGCCGGAGGCGTCCTTCCGACGCTGGCACCGTGAGCGCGCGCGGAACGACTTCGGTCTGGGCGCCGCTCAGTTCGTGCGGGTGGGGCCGTACGTCTGGGTGGCGAACCTGGTGGGCCAGCGCGGGATACGGACCGGCCGGAGCACCGGCGTGCCCGTGCGCTACGAGGCGATCGACGCGGCGCTCGGGCTCCTCGCCGACAAGGCGGAGGAGTTGGGGGCGTCCGTGCACATGCCCCGCATCGGATGCGGGCTGGCCGGCGGGAAGTGGTCCCGGGTGGAGCCGCTGATAGCCGGGCGGCTGACGGCTCGGGGGATACCGGTCACCGTGTACGACTTCGAGGCGTAGCCGCCGCCCGCGTGCCGCCCTGAGCCCGCCCTTGAACCACCTCGGAGTCCACCCCTTGGCCCGCCCTGAGGTGCACCGGCCCACCCGCGCGTCGGTTGGCGTGCACCTGCCGCTAGAGTCACGTGCTTGTTCGAATTCGGGGAACGGTGACTGGGGAGGGTCATGTACACGGAACTCAGGGAGACGGCCACGGAGTTGGCCGCGGTCCTGTGGCGGGAGCACACCGTGTACCGCGAGCGGGGCGGCGGGGTGGTGATCCGCGGCGAGCACGTGGGGCGCTGGATCAGCCTGGCCCCGACCGGCGGGAAGGACCAGGCCCGCCTCCGGGCCGGGCGGCTCCTCGACGGCGGCACCACGGCACCGGCCCGCTCGGAGACCGTCGTCGACCTCACCGTGGGGACGAGCGAGCTGGCCGCGGTCTGCCGCCGCCTGCTGGCCGACGTCGCCGCCGCCGACACGGAGCCGCCCCGCGCCCGCACCGAGCGCCGCCCGCGCCAGGAGCGCCCGGCCAAGCCCGCCCGCCCCCGCAGGAGCCGCCACACGAGCCTCGGCTCCTGGGTGGTGCTCCTCTGCGTGGCCGGGATCGTGGGCCTCTGGGTCTACACCCAGTTCGGCATGTACCGGTACTAGGTTCTGTCTCTTTGACTTCATGTCGATCGGGCCACGTGCGAGGGTGGTGGCCATGCCGCAGCTTGGTCACCGCCTCCGGTCCTTGAGATTC
>NZ_JBVHWN010000009.1:0-290088 GCF_055564335.1 Streptomyces sp. NPDC029139
GGAAGCACATAAACACCCTTCCGGGAACGCCCCTAACTACCGGTCTACCACCCCCCCCCCCCCCCCCCCCTCTTTTCTCCCCCCCCCCCCCCCCCCCCCCCCCCCCCCCCCCCCCCCCCCCCGGCAGGGTGCCGAACTCATCCAGGATCAGGGTGCGCGAGGGGGACGAGGAATGACTCACGTGCTGTGTTCTCCGTTCTTCCCCCGTTGGTCACTGCGCTGCCCCCGTCGATCACGGCGGCCCCGCTTACATCTTGACCCCATACTTGTACAGTACACGCATCGCGATCAGGCGCAGCAGCCGGTCGTAGACGAGGCCCAGGATGCCGAGGGTGATGATGCCGACGAAGACCCAGTCGATGCGGCCGTAGTTGCGGGAGGTCCAGATCAGGGAGCCGAGGCCCACCTGGGCGGCGACGATCTCGGCGGAGACGATCGTCAGGAAGCTGTTGCCCATGGCCAGGCGGGCACCCGTGAGGATGTAGGGAACGGTCGACGGCAGCACCACGCGCTGCAGGATCTGGCGGCGGTTCGCCCCGAGGCTGGCCGCCGCCCGCAGCTTGGACTCGTTGACGGCCATCACACCCGCACTCGTGTTGAGGGTGACGATGAAGACGGCCGTGTAGAAGATCAGGACCACCTTCGACGTCTCGCCGATGCCCAGCCACACCACCGCCAGGGTGACGAAGGCGACCGGCGGGATGAAGCGGAAGAACTCGATGTACGGCTCCAGGAGCTGGCGGACGATCGCGATCTGGCCGATGAGCAGCCCGATCGGGGCGCCCACCACGACGCCGAGGCCCCAGCCGATCAGGATGCGGCGGCTGGAGGCGATGACCGAATTGCCCAGGGTGCCGTCGGCGGCCAGCTCTCGGGCGGCCGACAGGGTCTCCTTCGGCGAGGCGACCAGGGAGGGGCCGTACTTCATGGCGACGAGCTGCCAGACACCCAGCCCGACGAGGACGGCGACGGCGTACAGGCCGATGGTGCGCAGCCCTTGTCCGCCGCCCGACCGGTCGTCGGTGCGGCGCGCACGGTCGCGTGCGCGGGTCGGGGCCGGGGCCTCCGTCGTGGTGATCGTCATGCGCCCCTCGCCTCTCGGTCGACGTGTGCGTCGCGTGCCTCGGCGCGGTCGCCGGCGGCCGCTTCCGTGTCCTGGTCGAGTCCCTGGCCCCGCATCGCCTTGCGGACCTCTTCCCCGATGTCCTCGCGCAGCCTGTTGCGCAGGCGCAGGGCCGCGGGGTCGGACTCGTCGCGGGGGCGCGGCAGGTCGACCGTGTACAGGGACTTGATCGAGGCCGCGGGGCCCGCCGTCATGACGGCGACCCGGTCGGCGAGCAGGATCGCCTCGTCGATGTCGTGCGTGACGAAGACGACGGTGCAGCCGGAGGCCCGCCAGATGCGGGCCGTCTCCTGTTGCAGGACCTGCCGGGTCTGCGCGTCGAGCGCGCCGAAGGGTTCGTCCATGAGGACCACGCCCGGCTCGTTGGCGAGGACCCGCGCGATCTGGACGCGCTGGCGCATGCCGCCGCTGAGCCGGCCGGGGTAGCGGTCCGCGCAGTGGCGCAGGCCGACCAGGCCGAGGAACTCGTCGGCCACCCGGTTCTGTTCGGCGCGGGAGCGACCGCGCATGCGGGGCCCAAAGGTGACGTTCTGGTGCACCGTCATCCAGTCGAAGAGGGCCTCGCTGCTCTGGAAGACCATGCCGAGTTCGGGATCGGGGCCGCTGACGGGGACTCCGTCGGCAGTGAGCGACCCCTCGCTGACCCGGGTGAATCCGGCCATCGCCGACAGCAGGGTGGACTTGCCGCAGCCGCTCGGGCCGAGCAGACAGAGGAACTCACCGGCCGGGATGTCGAGGTCGATGCCCTGAACGGCCCGGAAGTTCCCGAAGGAGATTCCGGCGCCCTCGATGCGCAGGGCCGCTCCGCGTCCGGCTGCCGCTTCTTCCGTACGGGTACCGGGGACGGCCGTCACGGTGGCCGCGGCGCGGGCGCCTTCCCCCGGTACGGTCGCGAACCTCTTGGTCGCCTCGCTCATCAGGATCCCTCCGTGTGCTCGGGAAGCCAGCCGCGCTGGACGGCGCGGGTCACGTCGGGACGGGTCTTGAGCTTGCCCGTGTCCAGGTAGAACCGGACCGTCCCGTCGTAGCCCTTCAGATCCTCCGCGGTGAAGTCACGGACCTCGAAGTCGATCTCCTTCACCGCGTTCACGGTCTGGGCCGTGGGAATCTTCGCGGCGTCCTTGGTGGCCTTCGCGGCGGCCTCCGGATCGCTCTCGACCCTCTTGGCCGCTTCCGCGAGGGCCGCCGCCACCTTGGCCGCGATGTCCTCGTGGTCCTTGAGCCAGGGGGAGGTCGAGAGGAGCCAGTGCTGGTAGCTGAGGCCGTAGTCGCCGGTGGTCTGCAGGATCCGCGCGCCCAGCTCCTTCCCCTTGGACGGCCACGGCTCCCACAGGACGTACGCGTCCATGTCGCCCTTCTTGGTGAGCGCGGGGATCTCGGCGGGATCGGACGTGACGAACTCGACCGAGTCGGGCCTGATGCCCTTCGATTCGAGGAACCGGGTGGCGGCCAGCTCGGACAGGCCCGGGACCACGGCCATCTTCCGGATCTGCTGCGGGGACTTCACATCGGGTCCCAGGACGACCTTGAGGTAGCGCCCGGAGTCCTCGTACACCAGGAGAGAGCGCAGGTCCGGGTTCTGGCCGAGCAGGCCGATGGTGGTGGCGTCGGAGTTGCCGGCCATCTGTACCTGTCCGGCGTTGAGGGCGTCGATGCCCTCGCCGCCCTTGGCGAACTGGACGAGGTCGACGTCGACCCCGTGCTCGGCCCACAGGTTCTCGGCGCCGGCCAGGTAGAACGGCGCGTACGAGGCGTCGACGCCGACCGCGATACGCAGCTGGGGGCGGCCCTCCCCGCCGGAACCCGAACCGGACCCGGTGTCTGTGGTGCCCGCTCCGCACGCGGTCGACGCGAACAGTGCGGCGCCGGCGAGGGCCGAGCCGGTGATGCGACGTGTCGGGCG
The DNA here is from genome assembly GCF_055564335.1 of Streptomyces sp. NPDC029139. Classification (NCBI taxonomy): domain Bacteria; kingdom Bacillati; phylum Actinomycetota; class Actinomycetes; order Kitasatosporales; family Streptomycetaceae; genus Streptomyces; species Streptomyces sp. NPDC029139. The sequence goes on from NZ_JBVHWN010000009.1 coordinate 3,027, forward strand.
GGACTTCAAGTGGGATGCAGTGTTCATAGCCACCTCGGAATGGGACGCTTTTCGGCAGGTCATCGGGTTCTGGGCCCGCGAGTTGGCGCACGCTACTGCCGGTCGGAGGGCAGAGGCATGGGCGGCGGTCCGCTCAGTGGGACAGCCCGGGAATGGCATTGCGCAGACGGTCACCGGGCGTACCGGTCGTACCAGCCGCGCAGCAGCACCGTGTCGAGGTCGGGTGCGCTCCTGATGAGGCCCTGGCCCCTGAGGAAGTCCACGATCCGGCGCGAGGACGTGACGTCGGCCGAGGTCAGGGCGCGGGCCTCGAAGGAGATCTCGGCGACGGCCTGCGGTGACGTGATGCCTTCGCGCAGGACGACTTCGAGGTAGCGACCCGAGGACTGGAAGGCGCCCAGGGCGCGCAACCGCGGATTGTTCACCATCTGTGGCAGCGCGGTGGAGTCGGCGTTGGCGGAAATCTGTGCTGTGCCGGCCGTGACCGCCTGGGTGGCGGCCGGCCCGCCCTCCACCTTCGTCAGCCGCACGTCGAGGCCGGCCTTCTCGAACATGCCGCGCTCGGCCGCGAGGTACAGCGGCGCGCACGAGCCGTCGACGCCGAGGGCGATCCGCACGGTCGGACGCTCGCCGCCGGCGGATCCCCCCGAGTCCGTGGTGCCCGCCCCGCAGGCGGTGGCGAGGAACATGACGAGCAGGGCCAGCAGGACGGTCCGCGGGCGCCGGCCCGTGCGGTGATGGCAGAACATCGAATGGCACCTCCGGGGCAGAGTGCTGTCGGGGTGGCGGCACGCTGGCACCCCGGAGGGGCCGGGGAAAGGTCGGTGTCCCACCTGGCGGACCGGCACGGAGGAGGCGGCATGTGCCGCCGAGGGGGCGGAGAAGCCCGACGCATCGGACACCGAACCTGACAAACGGGACATCAGTGCATCTGCTGCCTGAAATTTACCTCCCCGCCCCTCTATGCAACAGGACGTTGTTGCAGGTCAAATGGCTTTGGCCGCCGTGCGACGAAGTGAGGGACGCTGATGCAGTCGAGCGCCGACGACGAGGTGTTTCTGCCCAATTCGGTCCTGGGCAAGGCACAGCTGCTGCTCGCCGCGTTCGAGTCGGGGGCGGACCGGTTGCGGCTGAGCGAACTGAGCCGCCGCTCGGGCGTGCCCAAGGCATCGGCCTACCGGCTCGCCCGGGAACTGGTGCAATGGGGGTTGCTGGACCGGCACGGGGAGACGTACGAGCTCGGTATCAGGCTCTTTCACCTGGGGCAGCGCGTCCCCGCCTGCTCCGTGCTGCGATCGGTCGCGCGTCCGCTGATGACCGACCTGTACACGCGGACCCGCGCCGCCGTGCATCTCGCGGTCCTCGACGGCACCCACGTCCTGTTCCTGGAGAAGATCGCCGGTGAGGCGAACGTGCTCACCCACTCGTACGTCGGGGGCCGCCTCCCGGCCTCCTGCACGGCGACCGGTCAGCTGCTGCTCGCCCTGGCACCGGACGGAGCCGAGCGGGTCGCGGCCCTCGCCCGCACCGGGCTTCCCGTGCTGACCCCACGCTCCGTGACGGATCCCGGGGTGCTGGCCCAGCGGCTCTCCAGGGCGTCACGTCAGGGGTACGCGCTGGAGGTCGAAGGGGTCAAGGCCGGGTACGCCAGCCTCGCCGTGCCCGTGTCCATGGGCGGACAGGAGTACGGGGCACTCTCGGTCACCGCGCCGGTCGCGCAGGTGTCGGTGGACCGGTGCCTCGCGGTCCTGCGGGCCACGGCCGAGAGCATCGAGCGCGGTGTGGCGCAGAAGACCGCGCGGGGGTCCTCCCCGGCGAGCGGACGGAAGGCACCCGTCGTGCGCGGCGCGCCGGCCGTGGGCTGACCGCGCGGCGCGGGCCTGCTGGTCCGGTCGTTTCGGTCGGCCGGTTCGGTCGGCTCGGTCGGCTCGGTCGGCTCGCTCGGCTCGCTCGGCTCGCTCGGTTCGGTCGGTTCGGTCGGTTCGGTCAGCAGAACAGTCCGGTGGTACCGCCTCCCCTCCCCCGTGATCGTGAGATTCCGCAAAGGCAGCGGACACGTAAGGGGAAGAGCCGTGGTGCGACGACCAGACACGGACCCGGCGGCACTGCGCGTGCTGGACCTGACCGATGAGCTCGCTTTCCAGGGCGCCCGGCTGCTTGTCGGCACCGGTGCCGATGTCGTACGGATCGAGCCGGGCACCGACCTCGGCCCGGCGACCCGCACCCACTGGCACGCGGGCAAGCGGTGGGTGTCGGTGGACGGCTCGGCCGACCTCGACACACTGGCGGGGGGCGCCGACATCGTCCTGGAGAGCGGGCCCGTGGCACGGCTGATCGGCCTGCGGGAGGACGGCTCGTCCCGTTGGCCGAACGCCGTGCACGTGGTGGTGACGCCCTTCGGGCTGACCGGACCACGCCGCGACTGGGTCGGTGACGATCTGGTCCTGGCGTCGGCGGGTGGCATGACGTGGCTCGGCGGGCGCCCCGACGGGCAGCCCAAGCCGCCCCCGCGGGAGCAGGCGCTGCAGACCGCGGGGGCACACGCCGCGATCGGGGCGCTCCTGGGCGTCGTGTCGGGCACCCCTCAGCTGGTCGACGTCTCCGTGCAGGAGGCCGTGGCCGCCACGCTGGAGACCGCCGCTCTCGCCTGGATCCACGGCGGACGTTTCCCCGTGCGCAACGGAGGCGTGTACGAGCACGTGGCGCACCGGATCTTCGAGGCCGCGGACGGCCATGTGGCCGGGGGCTACTCCGGCAGCGACCGGATGTGGACGGACCTGCTGGCGTGGATGGCGGAGCGGGGCGAGGCCGGTGACCTCCTCGACGAGCGCTGGCAGGACCCCGCTTTCAGGTGGCGGCAGCGCGCCCACGTGGACGCTCTCGTACAGAAGTTCGCGGCGCGGCGACCGGCCGCCGAACTGGCCGCCGAGGCGCGGGCGCGGGCCCTGCCGTGGGCGGAGGTCGTGCCGGCCGGGCGTCTGACAGACAACCCGCAGCTGCGCGACCGCGATTTCCTCGTCACGATCACCGGCGAAGGGCTGCCGGACGGTGGCGTCGAGGACGTCGGCTTCCCGTGGGCCGCGCTCCCCCGCCCGGTGGCTCTGCCCGCGCTGCGCGAGGTGGCGCCGGGCGAGGCGCCGTGGCGCGGTTCCGGGCCGGACCGGGTACGTGACAGTGGGGAGGAGCCCAGGTCCCGAGCCCTTGAGGGGGTACGCGTCCTCGACCTGACCTGGGTCCTCGCCGGCCCGTACGTGACCAAGCAGCTCGGGGAGCACGGCGCGGACATCGTCAAGATCGAGTCGCGGCACCGCCAGGACCCCACACGGTTCGCGCCCTCGATGCATCTGCGGCCGGGTTCCGACCCCGACGACAGCGGCTACTTCCTCAACTTCAACCGCGGCAAGCGCGGCGTCGCCCTGAACCTGCGGACCGAGGTCGGCCGGCGGTTGCTGCGCGAGCTGGTCCCGCACTGCGACGTCGTCGTCGAGAACTTCAGCCCGGGTGTACTCGCCCGGTGGGGCATGGACTACGCGTCGCTGCGCGAACTGAACCCGGACGTCGTCCTGGTGTCGATGGCGGGGGTCGGACAGACCGGTCCCTGGCGCAACGCCGTGACCTTCGCGGACACGCTCGCCGCGATGTCGGGCCTGTCCAGCGAGACCCGGGATCCCGGGGGCCCTCCGCAGGGCCTGACCTTCGGTCTCGGCGACATGGTCGCGGCCGACTCCGCGGTGCTCGCCGTCCTCGACCTGCTGGCGCGGGGACGTGGCGGCCACGTGGACCTGTCCCAGCTGGAGGCGATGGCCGCGACGATGGGCCCGGCGGCCCTGGAGCCCGTTCTCGGGACGGAAGCGCCCGATCCCCGGACCGCCGAACACCCGAACCGGTCACCGCGTGCCGTGCCGCACGGTGTGTATCCGACGGCCGGTGACGACCGGTGGGTGGCGGTGTCGGTGACGGACGAAGCACAGTGGCACGCCCTGACACACCTCGCCGAACTCCCCTGCGCCGACGGCGACCTGGACGCTCGACGGGCGCACGAGGACGAGATCGACGGCGCCCTCGCCGCCTGGACGAGCCTGCAGGACGGCGACGAGCTGGCCGAACTGCTCCAGACCGAGGGCGTGGCGGCGGCGGTCGTGGCGACCGGGCAGGACCTGGTGGAGACCGACGAACAGCTCGCCGCCCGCGGCTTCTATCCCCTACTGGACCACCCCCTGACCGGACCGGTCCGTCACGAGGGCATCGTCGTGCGGCTGGCCGCGACACCCGGCGGACTCGACCGGCCCGCACCTCTCCTCGGCCAGCACACGCACGAGGTGCTACGGGACCTGCTGGGCCTGAGCGACGAACAGCTGGCGGCACTGGCCGCAGAGGGAGTGACGGAATGAGCGAAGCGAACGCGACCCGGGAGAAGCGCTCGGTGCTGCACGTGACACGTGACGGCGCCGTGGCCACGATCCGCGTCGACCGGCCCAAGGCGAACGCCGTCGACCCGGCGATGATCGAGGAGTTCCTCACCGTCCTGACCCCACTGGCCGCCGACCCGGAGGTGCGCTGCGTCGTCATCACCGGCACCGGCCGCTTCTTCATCGCGGGCGCCGACATCGCGGTCATGCGGGACCTGTCCGCGGACAACCAGGCGAAGATGCGCCGCTGGATCGACGTACAGCGGGTGATCGAGCAGGCGCCCAAGCCGGTCGTCGCGGCGATGAACGGGCACGCGCTGGGCGGCGGCGCCGAGTTGTCCCTCGCCTGTGATCTGCGGATCCTCTCGGCCGGGGCGACGTTCGGCTTCCCGGAGATCCGGCTGGGGCTGTTCCCCGGCGCCGGCGGCAGCCAGCGTCTCCCCCGGCTCGTCGGCCCCCATCTGGCGAAGCGCCTGATGATGGAAGGTGAAGGACTGACGTCGCAACGCGCCCTGGAGCTCGGACTCGTGGACGCCGTAGTGGCGCGGGAGGACTTCGACGCGGTGGTGACCGAGCGGGCCCGCCGTCTCGCCGCGCAGCCGACGGCCGCCATCGCCCTGCTCAAACGGGTCGTCGACGAGGGGTACGGGCTGCCCGTCGAGCAGGCCCTGCGGCGCGAGGAGAAGGGCGTCGCCGACCTGACCGGGACCGCCGACGCGGCGGAGGGTCTCCAGGCGTTCCTCGACAAGCGGCCCCCGGTGTTCACCGGGCGGTGACGGCGGGTCCGCACGTGGGTGTTCCGGTCGCCCACGAACCGCCAGGTGGGAGGGGTTCGCTCACCGGACCGAGGAGCTGGGCCCACGCCCGGCGCGGTGATGGGCTTGCCACCGTACCCCCCGCATTCGTACGGAAGGACCCGCATGTCACCAGCACCGGAGAGTCACTACGCGGACGGCGCGGGCATCCGCTACCACTACCACGACCTCGGCTCGGGCCCCGACACCGTGTTCCTGCACGGCGGTGGCCCCGGATGCACGGCGTGGAGCGACTTCGGGCCCGTCGCGCCCCTGTTCGCGGCCACCCGACGCTGTCTGCTCGTCGACATCCACCAGTACGGCAAGTCGGAGAAGTCCCGCATAGAGGGCCCGATGTGGGACCACCACGCGGCGAAGACGGTCGGTCTGCTCGACACGCTGGGCGTCGACCGCGCCGACTTCGTGTGCAACTCGTGGGGTGGCACCATCGCCCTCAACCTCGCGGCGAAGTACCCGGACCGAGTCCGGTCGCTCGTCATCACCGGCAGCATGCCCGTCTTCTACGGCCCGCTCGCCCCGCTCCCCGAGAACGGTCACCGCGGCCGCACGGCCCGGGACGTCTACTACGGCGGCGAGGGCCCGACCCGCGAGAAGATGCGGCAGCTCATCACCAAGCTGGAGTGGTACGACGGCGCGAAGCTCCCCGAGGAGACGCTGACGCTGCGCTACGAGCAGAGCCTCGACGGGGGCGAGCGCGCGCTCGCGGCCATGTCCGACTCGCCGCGCGGCGACTGGCAGGACCTCACCCAGGAGCTGGGCCGGATCCAGGCCCCGACGCTGTTCGTGTGGGGCATGCAGGACGCGTTCCTCACCCCGGACTACCCGCTGATGCTGGCGCGCATGGTGCCCAGCGGGAGCCTCCACGTGATGGACCACGCCTCCCACCACCTCCAGGAGGAGCGCCCGGAGGCGTACCACTCGGTGGTCAGCGGCTTTCTCGACTCCCTCGTCTGAACCTTTCCCTCCCCCGACCGTCACACGGAGTACAGCCATGTCGATCTGGACCGAGATCAACCCCACCCCCTTCCGCGTCGAGTACGTCGACGCCGCCGGAGTTCCCACACGCACCCTGCGCGCCGGCGACCCGAACGCCCAGGCCGTCGTCTTCCTGCACGGCACCAGCGGCCACCTGGAGGCGTTCGCGCGCAACATCACCGCGCACGCCGCCTACGACCTGCACGCCATCGACATGCTCGGCCACGGCTACACCGGCAAGCCCGACAAGCCGTACGAGATCGCCGACTACGTCACCCATCTCCTCGACTACCTAGACGCCGTCGGTGTCGACAGCGTCCACATCGTCGGCGAGTCCCTGGGCGGCTGGGTCGGCGCCCGCGCCGCCATCGAACACCCCGAGCGGGTGCGCAGCCTCCAGCTCCTCTGCTCCGGCGGCACCGTGGCCAACCCGGAGATCATGGAACGCATCCGCACCAGCACCAAGAAGGCCGTCACCTCCGACGACATCGACCTCACGCGCGAGCGGATGCGGCTGCTCATGGCCGACGACGCCTCCGCCACCGAGGAATTGGTCGAAGTCCGGCACGCGATCTACCACACGCCGGAGTTCGTCGCCGGCGTCGACAACCTCCTCTCCCTCCAGGACATGGAACGCCGTCAGCGCAACCTGCTGCGACCCGAGCACCTGGCCCGGATCACCCAGCCCACGCTGGTGGTGTGGGGACGACAGAACCCGTTCGGCGAAGTGCCCGAGGCGACGGCGCTGCACCAGGGCATTCCCGGCTCGCGCCTCGAACTGTTCGAGGAGTGCGGGCACTGGCCGCAGCACGAGCAGGCCGAGCGCTACAACGCCCTGAGCCTCGACTTCATCGGCAAGGCCGCCGACTGATGAGGGCCGTACGGTTCCACACGTGGGGCGCCGCTCCCGTCCTCGACGACGTGCCGGAGCCCGTCCGTGCACCGGGCGAGGTCCTCGTCCAGGTCACGGCGGCCGGCGTCTCGCACCTCGACGCCACCGTCGCGGCCGGTGACTTCGGGCTGAAGCCGGCCCTGCCGTACGTCGGCGGTGTCGAGGGCGCGGGCACGGTCCTGGAGGCCGACTCCGACTCCGGTCTCACGCCCGGGGCGCGGGTCGTGCTGCGCGGCGGCGGCCTGGGTCTCCTGCGCGACGGCACGTGGGCGGAGCGGGTCAGTGTGAAGCGCAAGGCCGTCACCCCGCTCGCGGCTCCGCTCGCCCCCGCGGTGGCGGCGAGCTTCTTCGTCCCTGCCACGACCGCGTACGTGGCTCTGCACGACGTCGCCCGGATCGGGCAGGACGAGGACGTCGTCGTGGTGGGTGCCGCCGGCGCGGTCGGCGCGATGGTGACCCAGCAGGCGCTGGCCGCGGGCGCACGGGTGACCGGTGTCGTCGGCCGGGAGGACCAGCTGGCCGACGTTCCGAAAGGGGCGGAGGCCGTCACGCTGGAGGACGCGGAAGCTCTCGCCCGGGACCGGTCGGCCTCGCTGCTCGTCGACACGCTCGGCGGCGCCGGGCTGGTCGGCCGCAGCCGGTGGGTGCGGCGGGGCGGACGCGCCGTCGTCATCGGGTACGTGGCCGGCCCGCGCGTCGAGCTCGACCTGCCGAGCTGGCTGCTCGACGAGGTGGCGCTGCTGCCGGTGAACATGATCCGCCAGGAGCGGCGGGCCCACGAGGTCTCCGGCGACCTGGCCCGGCGGCTCTCCGAGGGTGTCCTGACCCTGGCGGTGGAGGAGTTCGACCTCGCGGAAGCTCCCGCGGCGCTGGACGCGCTGCGGGGCGGGCGGGTGCGGGGGCGGGCCGTGCTGCTGCCCGGGTGAGAGACCGGGCACGCCCGGGTGAGAGACCGGGGCCGTGGGGCGTGGGAACCGGTCGGGCGGGTCCCACGCCCCTGCGGTGCGCCCTGCGTGCGGCGTCCCGCCGGGAGCGCCGAGCGGCCGTCCGGTACGAGCCCTACCCGCACCGGTCCCACGTCTCTCCGGTGACTCCCCTCTCCCGGAGCACGGACTTGCGCACCTTCCCCGTCTCGGTGAGCGGCAACGCCTCGACCACGTCCACATACCGTGGCACCGCGAAGGCGGGAAGCTCCTTCGCGCAGTGCCGGGCCACCCGCGCCGGGTCCAGCACGCGGCCGGCGCGCGGGACGACCGCCACCATCACCTCGTCCTCGGCGAGTGCGGACGGGACCGGGAACGCGGCCGCCTCGGCGACATCAGGATGCGTCCGCAGCGCGGCCTCGACCTCGTACGACGAGATGTTCTCGCCGCGGCGCCGGATGCAGTCCTTGACGCGGTCGACGAAGCGGAACCAGCCGTCGGGGTCGCGCACCACGCGGTCCCCGGTGCGGCGCCACGAACCGGGATCGAGCCTCACCTCACCCAGGTAGCCCGTGGCGAAGGCATGCTCCTGGTCGGTGCGGACGACGAGTTCTCCCTGCGTTCCGTCCGGCACGCACGAGAGGTCCGCGTCGACGACCCTCGCCTCGAAGCCGTCGCGCACCCTGCCCATGTAACCGGGACGGCAGTCCTCCGGTACGGCGCCGATGACCAGGTTGGTCTCCGTGGAGCCGAACCCGTCGACGAGGGTCACGCCGAACCGCTCGCGGAACGCGCCCCACAGCGCGCCGGGCGTGCCAGGGCCGAGTCCGCGCCAGGCCGGGTGCGCGCGGTCGTGGGGCCCGGCCGGTTGCGCGAGCAGCATCGGCACCATGGCACCGAGCACGTACACACAGGTGGCCTTCGCCTCGACGGCCCGTGTCCAGTACCTCGACGCGGAGAAGCGGCGGTCCACGACCACGGAGGCTCCCACCGTCATCGCCTGCGCCAGCGTGCTGAGCGCGTTGGTGTGGAAGAGGGGGAGGCACGTGTAGAGGATGTCCTCGGCGGTCAGCCGCAGCGAGTCGGCCACGTTCCGGCCCCACCAGGCGAACTGGGCGTGGGGGCAGCGGACCCCGCGGGAGGGCCCGGTGGTGCCGGAGGTGAACAGGACGGCGGCGGTATCGCCGGGTTCGGCGGGACAGGGGTCGAGCGCAAGCGCGGCGCCGGAAGCGGGCACGGGCGATGAGCCCGAACCCACGACCCGGACCTCCCCCGCGTAGCCCACCTCTCCCGCCCGCGCGGCCAGCTGCTCCTCCACGTACAGGAACCGCGGCCGCGACGTGTCCAGGGCGTGCCGGAGCAGCCGGCCGTGGAGTGCCGTGTTGAGCGGGACCACGACCGCGCCGAGCCAGGCACAACCGAGCACCAGATCGATCAGTTCGACGCGGTTGGAGAGCAGCGTGGCGACCCGGTCCCCGGGCCGGCAGCCTTGGTCCGCCAGCGCACCGGCCGTCGTGGCCGCGGCCGTACGCGTCTGCGCGTACGTGCGATGAATCCCGTCGACGGTGAGGAAGACCCGCTCACCGTGGTGGGCGGCCGCGGCGTCGACCAGGCCGGGAATCGTCATGCGGTTCATGAACGGATGCTGTTCGCCCGCCCCCGGGTGATCAAGGGCTGTGGTTCGCTGACCGGTCCGCCGCCACCGCGGTCCGCTCACCGGAACGGGTTCATAGGCAGGCGCCGCACCGCGCCGGATGCTCGTGCCGCAGACCCACCGAGCAGGAGGCCACGACGAGATGACGACGAGCGAACGACCCCCCGCCGTGAAGAGGACCGCCGCGAAGGAGCCCGCCCAGGCGCGCCGCGGATCCGCCGACAAGATCGGCCGCCAGGACTGGTCGTCCTGGCCCCACTACGACGCGGCGGCGTCGGGCTTCCGCGGCTACTGGTACCCGGTCACCTGGGCGAGCCACATCACCGGCGACCCGAAGCCGTTCACGCTCTGCGGCGAGAAGATCACGCTGATCCGCGACAGCGGAAAGGTGTACGCGCTGCACGATCGCTGCCCGCACCGCGGCGTCCCGCTGTCCGAGGGCAATCAGCAGTTTCCCGGCACCGTCAGCTGTCCCTATCACGGCTGGACCTTCGACCTGCCCACGGGCCGGCTATCGGCGGTCATCACCGACGGTCCCGGGTGCCGGCTCACCGGCAAGCTGGGGGTCCGCACGTACGCCGTCGAGGAGCGGCTCGGCATGGTCTGGGTGTACATGCCGGTCGCCGAGGAGGAGCCGCACCCGATCGACGAGCAGCTTCCCGAGGAGCTGGTGTCGAACGCCTTCGTGATGGGCGGCCGCATCGAGCCGCGCGGCGGCAACTGGCGCTTCGCCTGCGAGAACGGCTTCGACGAGGGGCACGCCAAGTACCTCCACCGGACGGCGCTCTGGCGCCTGTTCAAGCCGATGCCGACGTGGAACGTCACCCGGATCGTGCCGAAGGATCGCTGGATCTACCGCGTACAGGACGAGGTCTACTGGGAGGCCGACTTCCCGGGCGTGGGTCACTGGTCCAACAAGCGGTGGTGGAAGAAGCAGCCGCCCAAGGAGACGTTCAACCTCGGCAACACCGGCAGGGCCGACACCGTCGACCCGGTCATCGAAGCGCAGGAGTTTCCCGGCTTCGCCTCGCTCTCGATGCCGGGTGTGCTGCGGATCGCGTACCCCAAGTTCATCCATTACGAGTTCTACGTCCCGGTCGACGCCGACCGTCACCAGTACGTCGGCGTCATGGTCAACTTCACGCAGGGCTGGGACACGCTCCGCTTCTACGCCAAGTACCTGGGCGCGGTCCGCTGGCTGTTCCACGGCGAGTTCTCCGGCCAGGACGCCTGGATGGTCGACGTGACCGACGCGCCTCCGGAGAAGCTCTACCGCCCCGACGTGTCGCTGACCTCCTGGCGCAACCTCAGCGAGGAGGAGTACGAGAAGAAGCTCGCCGCCGCCGGAGTCATCGCGCCCACCACGGACTCCGCTGACACCGCGACCATCACGGAAGGGGAAGCCTGATCATGGCCCGCACCCTGTTCAAGATCCTCCTCGGTGTCGCCGTCGCGGTGGCACTCCCCCGCGCGAAGAAGCGCTTCGCCCGGACGACGATGACCCAGGTCCACCGGATCAACCAGTGAGCGGCCACGACGAGCCCGACGGGCTCTCCGGGCTCGGCGACCGGCGTCGCGCCTGGGTGACGGAGGCATGGCGGCATGTCACCGAAGAGCGACTGCGGGAGCTGATCGTCGGCCTGGTCGGCGTCCCCAGCCCGACCGGCGACGAGCGCCCCCTTGCCGAACACATCGCGAGGAGCCTCGCATCGGTGGGTCTGCGCGCGGCCTGTCAGCCGATCGACGCACGCCAGGCGAACGCCTGGGCCCGTCTGGAGGGCGACGGCACCGGGCCCGATCTGATGCTGTACGCGCCCATCGACACCCTCACCACGGGTGCCGAGAACGAGGACCTGCCGTGGATCGGGCCGAAGCTGCGCGAGGACATGCGCCCCGAGGCCACCGTCTACGACGACCTGGTCACCGGCCTCGGCGCCTCCAACCCCAAGGGGCACGCGGCCTGCGTGATGATGGCCGCCGAGGCGATCGCGCTGGCCGGTGTCCCGCTCACGGGGGACCTGGTGGCCGCGTTCGGCGCCGGCGGCATGCCGACCAACGCCCGGCCCGGCAGCGACCGGCTCAACACCGGTCAGGGCGTCGGCTGCTCGTTCCTGCTCGAACAGGGGGTGTGGACCGACTACGCCGTCATCGCCAAACCGGGCTGGACCGTGTCGTGGGACGAGGTCGGCCTGGTGTGGTTCGAGGTGACGGTGCACGGGACCCACACCTACGTGGGCTCGCGCCACCGGCTCCCCTACGACAACGCGATCAGTCGCGCCGGAGACGTCGTACGCCACCTGGAGGAGTGGTTCGCCCAGTACGCCAAGCGGCACACCACCGGCACGGCCGCGCCACAGGGCATCGTGTCGTCGGTGCGGGGCGGCTGGCCGCGTATGGCCGCGGTGACCACGGCCGCCTGCACCCTGCGCGTCGACCTGCGCATCGCCCCCGGGACGACGCCCATGCAGGCGAAACGTGAGTTCACCGCGGCTCTGGCGGAGCTGAAACGCTCGATGCCGGCGCTCGACGCCACAGTCGAGATGATTCTTGCCGTCCCGGGGACCACCACCAGCCGGAAGAGCTGGATCTTCCGCAGCGCGGTCGCCGGATGGGAGGCGATCGAAGGGCGCCCGCACGAGGTCCTGAACGGCAACAGCGGCGCGACCGACGCCAACATCCTCCGCGGGCGCGGCATCCCGACGGTCCGCGTCGGCATGCCGAAGGTCGCCGAGGCGCCCTTCGACATCGACTTCGCCCGCGGCATGAACACCGTCTCCGTACGGGAGATGCGGAAACTGACCCGACACCTGATCCGCACGGCGGTCGACACACTCACCCGTTCCCACGCGGAGTGCGAACCGGCCGGGGAGGCCGGACCCGTCATGGAGCCGGAAGGAGCAACGGCATGAGCGAGATCGTGCTCGGCGTGGGGGCCTCCCACAGCACGCTGATGAACACGCACTGGGAAGAAACCCTCCACAAGGACCGCGCCGAACGCTTCCGTGACGCGCTCGGCGCGGCTCGCGACGAGCTGGCGCGGACCCGCCCCGACACAGTCCTCCTCATCGGCTCGAACCACTTCCGCGGTTTCTGGCTCGACCTGATTCCCCCGTTCACTCTCGGCGTCGGGGAGTGCGTCGCCAGCGGCGAGTCCGGAACTCCGAAGGGGCCCCAGCCGGTGGACGTGCCCCTGGCACGGCACATCGCCGGCTCCCTGGTGGAGCGCGGGCGGTTCGATCCGGCGTTCTCCGCCCGGCTCCAGATCGATCACGGACAGTCCCACGCCATCCAGTACCTGCTGGGCGGGCTGGACGTGGAGATCGTCCCCCTGGTGGTGAACGTCTTCGCCCCTCCGCTGCCGACCCTTGAGCGGTGCGACCGGTTGGGGCGGGCCATCCGTGAGGCCGTACTCGCCTTCCCCGGCGACCGGCGCGTCGCCGTCGTCGGCTCGGGCGGGCTCTCGCACCGGCTGCCCTGGCCCGACTGGCGTGAACCGCACGGCGACGACGAGGAGTTCATGGTCGGCGCGTGGCTCGACGGACGCGAGAACTGGCAGGACTACGACGCCCGCCGTCGCGAGATCATCCGGGCCGCCGAGGCTTCCCTCACCCCGGAGTTCGACAACGAGTTCCTCACCCTTCTCACCCGCGGCGAAGCCCACCGCCTCACCGCGTACACGACCGAGGAGCTGGAGAAGGCCGCGGGCAACGGCGCTCAGGAACTGCGGACGTGGCTGCTGATGGCCGCGGTCCTCGACCACGCGCCGGCCCGGCGCCTGGCGTACGAGCCGATGCCCGAGTGGCTGACCGGAATGGGCGTCGCGGTCATCGACCCCGCGGCCGTGGACACGGGGCAGTCGGCATGAAGGCGCCGGCCGACGCGGCGACGGCCGGTGATCGCTCCCTCGCCGGCCCGGCGCCACTCGACTGCGTGTTCTCCGCGCACCGCGCGGCGCCGGGGTCCGAGGCCGATACGAGCAGAGCCGCGGCGGTCGGCGCCGACCCCATGAACTCCGTTCTGGGCAAGGTCCGCCCGATCCTGGAGGCTTTCACCTCCGACGACGCCGCTCTCTCGCTCGCCGAGCTGGTGCGCCGGTCGGGGGCGGCCAAGGCCACGGTGCACCGGCTGGCCCAGGAACTCGTCACGTGGGGCCTGCTGGAGCGGGAGGGGTGCGACTACCGGCTCGGCCTGCGTCTGTTCGAGCTCGGGCAGCGCGTGCACCGGCAGCGCATCCTGCGTGAGGCCGTGCAGCCGTACATGGAGGATCTTCTCCTGATCACGCGGGAGACCATCCACTTCGCCATCCACGACAGCCTGGACGTCGTGTACCTGGACAAGATCTTCCCCCACCGCGGACTGAACGCCGAGTCACGGGTGGCGGGCCGGCTTCCCCTGTACTGCACGGGCACCGGCAAGGCGATCCTCGCGCACTCGCCGCCGTCGCTCTTCGTCGACGTGGTCCGCAGCGGCCTCAAGCCGCTCACCCGGCACACGGTGATCTCACCGGGGCGGCTCCGCGCCCAGCTCGACCTGATCCGGAAGGAGGGGATCGCCCTGGAGTCCGAGGAGATCAGGCTCGGATACGCGAGCCTGGCCGTCCCGGTGTTCACCGGGGGCACCACGCTGGTGGGCGCGTTGTCCATCACGGCGCCCACCTACCGGATGGACGCGGCGGGGCACGCGACGGCGCTGCGGACCGCCGCGCTGGGCATCGGAAGGTCACTGGCCTGAGCCGCAGGACTGCGCTCGTCGGCCGCCGGCCGCACGGAGGGGTCCGCCTGAGGGCGGGCCCCTCGCCGTGTTCCGGTGCACACACGCCCCACCTCACACGATTCCGAACGGCCGTCCTGCTCACCGGAACGGATCCGTAGGGAGAACCACCCCCTCGTTCCTACGCTCACCGCATGAGCCAACTCACCGACGACGCCGGTGTCCTGACCACCGACGTCCTGATCATCGGCGCCGGTCCGGCGGGTCTGTACGGCGCGTACTACGCCGGGTTCCGCGGCCTGACCGTCACCGTCATGGACGTCCTGCCGCAGCTCGGAGGGCAGGTCAGCGCGATGTACCCCGAGAAGCCGATCTTCGACATCGCCGGATTCCTGTCCGTGCGCGGCCGCGACCTCGTGGACGCGCTCGTCGCCCAGGCCGAGCCGTACTCCCCGCGCTACCTCCTGGGCCACCGGGCCGCCGAGCTGACGCACGACGCCGACGGACTGCCGGTCGTCCGCAGCGACCAGGGCACGTCGGTGCGGGCCGGGGCCGTCGTCATCGCCGGCGGCGTGGGGACGTTCACGCCGCGTCCCCTGCCCGCCGGGGAGGAGTTCCTCGGGCGCGGCCTCGCCTACTTCGTGCCGGACCCGTCGGTCCACGCGGACCAGGACGTGGTGGTCGTCGGCGGCGGCGACAGCGCCTTCGACTGGTCGGCCCTCCTCGCGCCGATCGCCAGGTCGGTCACCCTGGTGCACCGCACCGCCCGCTTCCGCGCACACGCGGCGACCGTGGAGAAGGTGCGCACCCTCGGCGTGGAGATCGTCACGGACTGCGAGGTGAGCCGGCTCATCGGCGGGGACCGGGTGGAGCGGGCGGAGATCCGGCACCGCACGACCGGGGAGACCCGCCTCGTCCCGGCCGGAACCGTGATCGCCGCGCTCGGCTTCCTCGCCGACCTCGGACCGTTGCAGCGGTGGGGGCTCGACCTCCGGGCGCGGAAGATCGCCGTCGACACCCACATGGCGACCAACCTGCCGCGGGTCTTCGCGGCGGGCGACATCACCGACTACCCCGGCAAGGTCCGTCTCATCTCGGTCGGCTTCGGCGAGGCCGCCACCGCCGTCAACAACGCGGCCACCGTCATCGACCCGGAAGCCGCCCTGTTCCCCGGGCACTCCACCGAGAAGGAGCACTGAACACACCATGGCCTACGTCATCGGCGCGCCCTGCGTCGACATCATGGACCGGTCCTGCATGGAGGAGTGCCCGGTCGACTGCATCTACGAGGGTGAGCGCAAGCTCTACATCAACCCGATGGAGTGCATCGACTGCGGCGCCTGCGAACTCGCCTGCCCGGCGGAGGCGATCACGGTCGACCGCAAGGCCGACCCCGACTTCCGCGAGGACAACCGGCGCTTCTTCACCGAGGTCCTCCCCGGCCGCGACAGCGCCCTCGGCTCCCCCGGCGGAGCGACGCCGCTCGGCCCGGTGGGCGTCGACACCCCTCTGGTGAGCGCGCGATGAGCGCCGCCGACGTGGCGAAGGCAGCCGACGCGCTGCTGGCGGCCGCGCACACGGGCGAGCCCTGTCCCCCGGTACGGTCCCTGCTTCCCGAGGGCGACATCGACACGGCGTACCGCGTTCAGCGCCTCAACGTCGAACGCGGCCTGGCAGCGGGACGCCGCATCGCCGGACGCAAGATCGGACTGACCTCCCCCGCCGTACAAACCCAGCTCGGTGTCGCACAGCCGGACTTCGGCACGCTCTTCGCCGACATGGCCGTCCCCGAGGGCGGCACCGTCGCGGCCGGACGGCTCATCCAGCCGAAGGTCGAGGCCGAGGTCGCGCTGGTGCTCGGCGCGGACCTGCCACACCACGACTGCACGGTGGCGGACGTGATCCGGGCGACCGACTTCGCACTCGCCGCACTGGAGATCGTGGACAGCCGCAACGCCGACTGGGACATCACCATCGTCGACACCGTCGCCGACAACGCCTCCAGCGGCCTCTACGTACTCGGTGGCACGCCCGTACCACTGTCGGGCCTGGACCTGCGCGCCGTGCGGATGACCATGACGCGCGACGGCGCCGCGGAGCCGGTGTCCGAGGGGACGGGCGCCGACTGCCTGGGCGGCCCGCTCAACGCCGCCGCCTGGCTCGCCTCGACGCTCGCGGCGGCGGGCGACCCGCTGCGCGCCGGGGACGTCGTGCTCACCGGGGCGCTGGGCCCGATGGCCGTCGCCGCACCCGGCGACCGGTTCGAGGCCCGCATCAGTCAACTGGGCCGCGTCAGTGTGCGTTTCGCACCGGAAGGAGACACCGCATGAGTGTCCGCACGAAGGTCGCCGTCATCGGATCGGGCAACATCGGCACCGACCTGATGATCAAGGTCCTCCGGCTGTCGGAGACGCTGGAGATCGCCGCCATGGCAGGCATCGACCCGGAATCCGACGGCCTGGCCCGCGCCCGTCGCCTCAAGGTCGCCACCACCCACACCGGGGTCGAGGGCCTGGTGGCGATGGACGAGTTCGCGGACGTGGAGTACGTCTTCGACGCGACCTCGGCCGGCGCCCACCGCCACCACGAGAACGTCCTGCGCCCCCTGGGCCGCACACTGATCGACCTGACTCCGGCGGCGATCGGTCCGTACGTCGTCCCGCCGGTCAACGGCGACGCCCACCTGACCGCCCCGAACGTCAACATGGTCACCTGCGGCGGCCAGGCCACCATCCCGATCGTCGCCGCGATCAACGCGGTCGCCCCGGTCCACTACGGCGAGATCGTCGCCTCGATCGCCTCCCGCTCCGCCGGACCCGGTACCCGCGCCAACATCGACGAGTTCACCGAGACGACCTCCGCGGCCGTGGAGCAGGTCGGTGGCGCCACCCGTGGCAAGGCGATCATCGTCCTCAACCCTGCCGAACCCCCGCTGATCATGCGGGACACCGTGCACTGTGTGGTCTCCGCCAGCGCCGAGGAGGCCGTCACCGCGTCCGTCGAGGAGATGGTCGGCCGCGTCCAGGCGTACGTCCCCGGCTACCGTCTCAAGCAGAAGGTTCAGTACGAGACGGTCCGCCCCGGTGACTCCCTGCACAGCCTCACACCCCCCGGCACAGGAGAAGCGCTCAAGGTCTCCGTCTTCCTCGAGGTCGAGGGCGCCGCACACTACTTGCCGGCCTACGCCGGGAACCTCGACATCATGACGTCGGCCGCGCTGCGCACCGCCGAGCGCATGGCCGCCCAACGCGCCACTGCTTCGAAGGAGGCGGCCAAGTGACCGGCCTGTACGTCCAGGACGTGACCCTCCGGGACGGCATGCACGCCGTCCGCCACCGCTACACCACCGAGCAGGCGCGCACCATCGCCGCCGCCCTCGACGCCGCCGGGGTCGCCGCCATCGAGATCGCGCACGGCGACGGTCTCGCGGGCTCCAGCGTCAACTACGGCGTCGGCGCGCACACCGACTGGGAGTGGATCGAAGCCGTCGTCGACGCCACCGGCACCGCGATCCCGACCACGCTCCTCCTTCCGGGCATCGGCACGATCCAGGACCTGAAGCAGGCCCACGCCCTCGGCATCCGCTCGGTCCGCGTCGCCACGCACTGCACCGAGGCCGACATCGCCGCCCAGCACATCGCCGCCGCTCGCGGCCTGGGCATGGACGTCGCCGGGTTCCTGATGATGTCCCACATGGCCCAGCCCGCCGAGCTCGCCCGTCAGGCGAAGCTGATGGAGTCCTACGGCGCGCACTGCGTCTACGTCACCGACTCCGGCGGCCGCCTCACCATGGACGGCGTGCGCGACCGCTTCCGCGCCTACCGCGACGCCCTCGACCCGGCCACCGAACTCGGCATCCACGCCCACCACAACCTCGCCCTCGGCGTCGCCAACACGGTCGTGGCCGTGGAGGAGGGCGTCACCCGCGTCGACGCCTCCCTCGCCGGGCAGGGAGCGGGCGCGGGCAACTGCCCCCTGGAGGCATTCGTCGCGGTGGCCGACCTGATGGGCTGGGAGCACCACTGCGACCTGTTCCCGCTGATGGATGCCGCCGACGACCTCGTCCGCCCCCTCCAGGACCGAGAGGTGCGGGTCGACCGGGAGACCCTGAGCCTCGGATACGCGGGCGTGTACTCCAGCTTCCTGCGCCACGCGGAGGCGGCCGCCGCTCGCTACGGCCTGGACACCCGCAGCATCCTTGTCGAGGTCGGGCGGCGCGGGATGGTCGGCGGCCAGGAAGACATGATCACGGACATCGCGCTCGACCTGGCGACACAGGGCGCCGAGTGAGCCTGGCCTTTCGCCCCCATCGAAAACGTCGGCACCTCTGTGCTGCCGGCCCTGTGACGAAAGCGACGCACGCATGACGGACACCGAGACCCTGCGGAAGGGCTATGCGCCCAGCCGCTTCGGCCAGCTGCACTACGTGGAGTGCGGTGACGGCGAACCCGTGCTGCTGCTCCACCAGACACCTCGCTCCTGGACGGAGTACCTGGACGTGCTCCCCCTGATCGGAGACCGGTACCGGGCGATCGCCATGGACACGCTGGGCCATGGGGCGTCCGCGAAGCCCGCCGGGCCGCACACCATCGAGCGGTTCGCGGACGCGGCCGGCGATCTGATCGAGGCACTCGGCCTCGACCGGTTCCACCTGGTCGGGCACCACACGGGCGGGGTGATCGCCGTCGAGCTGGCATCCCGCTTCCAGGACCGCGCGGCCAGCCTGTTGCTGTCGGGGACACCGTTCGTCGACGACGAGAAGCGCGCCGGCGCCGTCGCCCACGGACGCATCGACCATGTCGACCCCGCGCCCGACGGCTCCCACCTACGGGAGCTGTGGGACAGGCGACGCGGCTTCTACCGGCCGGGTGATGAGGCGGCCCTGGGCCGGTATGTCGTGGACGCGCTGACCGTCCTCGACCGCGTCGAGGAGGGTCACGAGGCCGTACACCGCTACGTCATGGAACCCCGCCTGCCGCAGATCACCGCACGCACGCTCGCGGTGTGCGCGCCCGAGGACAACTACTCCCGGCCGTCCCTGGCGAAGTTCGCGGCAGCACTCGGCTGCCCGACCAGAGTGCTGTCCGCCGGGCACGTGGCGGCACCGGAGCAGGTACCGCGGGAGTTCGCCGAGACCGTCGTGGACTGGGTCGGCCGCGGCTGACCCGCGAGGAACGTGGACACCCCCGCCGGACCACGTGGCGGCGCACGCCACCGACCAGGACCGAGTACCGCGGCCGCTCGGTCACGCACTGCTCCACGTGGCGCTCCCGCGAGACCCGCTGGGCCCCCGAAGACATGGCAGCCGAGCGTGCCCGGTACGGAGAGGAGCCGATGCGGCGCACCCTGCCACAGCGCACGCGGTCCGGTCGGGGACCGGCCACCGCGCCCCACTCGACATCCACGCCGAGTCCGCCGTCCTCCACCGCGGCCGCGCTCGCGGCCCCGGTGGCACTGGACGACCCCAGCACCTCGGCCCTCCCCCTCAACGCACTCTCCACGACGCGGGAAGCACCTACGGCCCCTGACACGGGCAACGGCGAGGTTCAAAAGCGAGCCCCGCTCAGGCAGCGCCGGACTAACGTCTTACGCTCATCCGCCCGGCGCCAAGTTGCTGCTCTGCCCTCACAGGCAGTCACTCACGGGCACCATGCGGCTTGTGGACGTGGCCTCCCAGCAGCCACTGGGCACCGCCTGCCCGGTGCGGGGGGCGCCGTCCTGTCGCTCGCGTTCGGCGCGGACGGCCACAGCCTGCACGCGGCGGGGGCGCGCGTCCCCGCCCAGACGTACGACATCGACCCGGCGCGGGCGGTCACCGAGGTGTGCCGCCGCGCCGGAGGGACGCTCTCGCCCTCCGCGTGGCGGACGTACCTGCCCGCCATCGATCTCGCCGAACCGCTGTTCGTTTCCGGCGGTGTGGGGTGGCCCCGCTGGATCCGCCGCATTCTCCGCCGATGAGATGCGGACGCCGTCCCCTCCGGGCAGAGTGGGGAAGGACCTGTTCGTACCGAGGTGGTCCCCTGTGGTCCCGCGTGTTGGAGACGGGACGGACTGATGCGAGGATCGTCGTGACGTCGGAGTGATCGATGTTCCGCAGACGGCCGGCCGACAACAGCGAGGACCTTCTGGTCCGGCTCGGGTCGCTGACCGCCAGGGCGCGGGAGTTGGCCGAGACGCAGCGTTCCCGTGTCGAGTTCGCCGTGGCCCTGCAGCGCGGCATGCTGCCCTCGGACCTGCCCAGTTTTCCGGGCGCCCGGCTGGCCGTCCGCTATGAGCCCGCCAACCACGGGCTGAACGTCGGCGGTGACTGGTACGACGCCTTCTCCCTGCCCGGCGGGCAGATCGGCATGTCCATCGGTGACGTGCAGGGGCACAACATCGAGGCCGCCGCCTTCATGGGACAGGTCCGCGTGGCACTGCGCGCGCTGGCCTCCGTCACCGGAGACCCGGGAGAGCTGCTCGGTCGCACCAACGACCTGCTGATCTCTCTGGACGCCGACCTCTTCGCCACCTGCACCTTCCTGCGGCTCGACCCCGCTGCCGGCACCCTGGAGTGCGCCCGGGCCGGTCACATCCCCCACATCTGGGCCACCACCGACGGCCGCTCCGGCATCGACGACAGCGAGGGCGGGCCTCCGCTCGGTGTGCTCCGCGGCGTCGACTACCCGGCCACGCGCCGCCGGCTCACCGCCGACGGTGTCTTCGTCCTCCTGACCGACGGGGTCGTGGAGGGGCCCTCGCTCCACGTCGACGAGGGTCTGGACCGGGTGACGAGGCTCGCCGGGATCACCGCCGTCGCCGGGCTGGACGTCGACGCGCTCGCCACCGCCGTCATGAAGCTGGCGGCCACGGTGGGGCACGAGGACGACGCGGCCGTCCTGGTCGTCGGCCATGACGGCGGTCCGGCCGGGTCGGCGGCCGAGGAGCGGGGAGAGGGGGCTCGCCTCGGGCCAGGTCGACCCTCGGACCGGCCCGGGCCGGTGCCGTAAGGCGGCGCCCGACACGCAGGGGTGGTCCCTGCCCGGTCGTGGCGGCCCGGCCGGTGTCTGATGGCTGACGTGTTGGATACTCGGCAGTTCCGGCCCTCTTCGAAGGCGGCTCTGATGTCGCTGGCCGTGGCGGTTTGCTACTACGCGGCCGGACGACTCGGCCTGATGGGCCGCCTCGTCGTCGAAGGCGTGGTGGTCACCCCCATCTGGCCGCCCACTGGCGTCGCCGTCGCCGCCCTGCTGCTGCTCGGCGCGCGGGTCTGGCCTGGGATCGCCCTGGGGTCCTTCCTCGTCATCGCCTCCCTCACCGCTCCGGGGCCCACCACAGTGGTCACCGTGGTGAGCAACACCGTCGCGCCGCTCTGCGCCGTCCTGCTGCTGAGACGGGCGGGCTTCCGGAGCGACATGGCGCGGCTGCGGGACGGACTCTCCCTGGTCTTCCTCGGCGGGTTCGGCGCCATGCTGATCAGTGCGACCGCGGGGGTCGGACTGCAGGTGGTGAAGGGCTCCCTGGACAAGAGCGAGTTCTGGCCCGTCTGGCTGGCCTGGTGGGTGGGCGACACGATGGGGGTGCTGCTCGTCGCCCCGCTCCTGCTCGTCCTCGCGGGGCCGGCCGGACGGTTCCGGGTACGACGCTGGAAGGAGGCGGCCTTTCTGGGGCTGACGACCCTGGTCCTCATGCCCATGGCAGTCCTCAGCCCGATGAGCATGCTCTTCCTCGTCTTCCCCCTGTTGATCTGGGCAGCGCTCCGCTTCCAGCTCGCCGGAAGCATGCTGTGCGCGCTCTTCGCCTCCGTGCTCACCACCTTCGAGGCGACCTCCGGACGGGGCGCGTTCCTCCACCTGACGGACGTCGAGATCATGGCCAAGCTCCAGGCGTTCAACGGTTCCGCCGCCCTGACCGCCCTGCTTCTCGCATCCGTCATCACCGAGCAGCGTGCGACCCGCCGGTCGGTGCGCCGCGCCTGCCAGGAACTGGCGGAGGTCCTGGAGCACCTCGCGGCGGGCGAGCCCTCACCCGGTCCACCCGGCACCGCCGAGACCCGGGCAGCCCCACCCGGCGGGCACCGGGATCCGTGACACCCGCGCCGGAGCCGACGCTGGGATCGGGAGCCGTACAACGCCTGCAAGGCATGGGAACTGTCCAGCGCCATCGAGCTGGTGCGTGTTTGCGTTGGAGATGCACGGTCCTGAGCTGGTGGTTTTGTCAGGTGGTGGTGTTGCGGTCGGAGACGAGGCCGGCGATGGCCCGGTAGGTGTCGGACAGAACTTTGCGCCGGTGGGTCCAGCGGGTCAGCTGTTTCCAGCGTTTGTGGTCGGCGAGCACGTGGTCGACGGCGATGCGTTTCGATGAGTGGTTGTGCCGGGCCTCTTCTCTGGCTGCGTGCACGTGCGACAAAGCGATCTTGTTCGGTTTTCTGGGGTTCTGCTTCTTCTTGCCCGAGACGAACACCCAGCGTCTGCCGTGGCCGGCTGCGGGTCGTCAGACCTGGACCTCGGTGGCGCCCAGCCGCAGCTCGACGCCTCGGCCTGGGCATGGACGAAACACATCCGCCAGGGTCCGCAGCCGCAAGCCAGGACGGTCGGGGACCGCGCCTCCCCGCTCGGCGAGGAGCCCGCGTATCTCACCGATCGCACGGGTGATCGTGGAGCGGTCAACCCCGAACAGCAGCCCCAGCACCGCGTGCGGGAGATCGTGCCGCAGATGGATCAGCGTAGCTGTCAGCCGGTCGATGAACACCAAGCGGTGCCGGGCCCGGCTCCTGCGGCCCGCTTCCTGGCTCCGCCTCTGCCGCCTGCCCACAACTCGCCCCAAGAAGCGCTCGACGACGATCGGCGTGACCGAGTTCAGCCTTCGCGATCCGAGGCCGGGAACAAACGCGCATTGATCGAGCTGTCGACGTGCTCGCCGGTGGAGTGCTCCGTCCCCTTGCGCTGTCGGGGCCGCCACTGCTTCGCGTATTCCTCGACCGTCTGCCGGCCTAGCTCACGGCGGGCTTCGGCGACGGGCGGCGCCGTGCTCTCCTTCTCCGCGTGGATCGCCGTGAGGCGCTCGATCGCGTCGTCCTGCGTGTCGTACCCGGGCTCCTCGCGCTGCTTGCCGAGCGCGTCCCTGAAGCGAATCGTGTACGGATGCGGGCAGCGGGTGGGCTGGATGCAGTCACGTTCCTTGAAGAAGGAGCCCATACAGCGGGCGAGCTGTCGAGCCACGTGTCGGACATCGCTTCACTCCCTGTAGGGCACTCCCAGCCTGCGCTTCCGTGCGAACCAGGCTGTTGCGCCATCGCCGACCAGGCACCTGTCTGAACAGCTGTCCCGGAAGGTGCGTGAACTGATGAGGGCCGGGTGCCAACCTCCCTGACGATGCGCCAGGTAAGCGCATCGGCGAGTGCCGGTGCCGGCCGTCGCGGACGTTCAGTTGCACGTTCAGATGTCGTTGATCCTGCTGGTCGGCGCCGCTCCCCCGCCGGGGCCGGCGCTGCCCGGCCCCTCGCCGGACAGTTCGCGTACCTCGGCGTCGATGTCGACCTTCTTCATCTCTGCCCGGAACCGCCGCAGGGTGTCCAGCTCCTGGCGCGTGAACCCGTCCCGGCTCATCCGCACCGCCTGCGCCAGGACTCCCAGGATCTCCCGGACTCGCACGGCGTCGGCCCCGGGCTCCCGGTGCAGCTTCCGGTACGCCGTCGCCGCCTCGCTGCGCCATCGCGCCTCGGCCCGGTCCACGAGCGCGTCCATCCGGCGCACCTGCCCGTCGATGTGCGTCCGCATGGCGTCCAAGTCGTCCGCGAGACGCTTCAGGTCCTCGTCCGACACGGCGAGATGAGGGTCGATGGGCATGGCGGCGGCTCCTTCCGGGGCGATGCGAGTGGTGGGATGGTGGGTCAGTGCTGCTCCGCGAAGTGGGCGTGGACGGCGTCAAGAAGGTAGCGGACCCGTGCGTGGGTCACATGAGGCATGACGGCGGCGAAGGCGGCGTCCAGTTCGGCAGGCGTACGGAACATGTACAGGACGCGCTGCAGCTCCCCGGCGAGGTTGCCGAGTCGCTCATGACAGTCCGGGTGCTCGCTGGTCAGTATCTCGTCCAGGGCCTCTTCCACGCTGTCGTACTCCCCTGAGACCATCGAAGAGATGAAGGCCGAGGTCAGCGAGAAGCGTCCGCTGGCCTCCCAGTCGGACAGCGGCAACTCCGTCAGGTCCGGGTAGAAGCGGAGCTGCCTGTCGCGGACGAGCGCGGCCAGTGAGCGCAGGAAGTCCGCCGGCTCATCGTCACCGGCGGCCCGCGCCAGCCTGTCACGGTACGCGGCGGGTCTGGCCTCGAACGCCTCCGTGCCGACCTCGTCGGCAAGGAGGTCGAGCAGCGAGGCAAGTGCCACCAGCGGCATCACGTCGGCGATCGCGGTGGAATCCTGCAGGAAGCGGGACAGCCTCTGGAGTTCGTCCTCCAGTGGCGCGGCTCCCGGGTTGCGGGAGGCGACGGCGATGCGCAGCAGGAGCCCCACCGCGCCTTCGGTGAGGAACTCTTCATGCTTCGTGGTCACATGGCACATGCTGCACCGCGCGCGAGGCCTCCCGCAGGGGTTCGAGCAGGCCCCTCACCTTCTCCGTCTGGGCCCGCAGCGTGGTCTCGTACGCATCGACGGCCCTGTTGACGGCGTCCGTGTCGATGCTGAGGAGCACCGCGGCGCCCAGGCCCTTCCACACCTTCTTGAGGCGCTCGAAGAAGTCCCCGACGAAGTTCTTGAGGTCGGTCACCTCGAGGAGGGCCAAGGCGTCCTTGATGGCCTTGCAGAGGATCTCGCGCAGCTCGGTGCGGACCTTCTCCGCGGCCTCCGCGTACGAGCGGATGGCCTGGGCCAGGATCTAAGCCGTGGTGCTGAGGACACCGACGACGGGGAGGCTCGTGCCCGCGCCGGTCGGCGGCTTGTGCCCCCACTCGTAGCCGGCCGTGTTCTTGCCCCAGGCCTTCGTGCCCCACACCGACGAGACGAACTGCAGCATCGCCCCGTACCAGTCCCCGTTGGCGTTGTCCGTGATGGCGTCGATGGTGCCGGTGAGTTGTCCCTGGATGATGCCGAGGCCCGTCTGGTACGGCAGCCACGCCTGAGAGAGCTCGTTGACCCTGAGGTAGTTCGGGAGCGACAGGATCTCCAGCGCGCGGCCGGTGCGCAGCGCTTCCTCGATCACGGTGCGCATCAGGGAGCCGGGAATGTCGCCGCCGTCGAAGAAGTCGGCGAATTCGTCGACGGCGTTGCCGTCGCGCACGCCGAAGGGCGGCGGGGCCGTGTACGCCGGCGGCGCGGAGATGACCTGCGGCGGCGGTTGTGGCGTGAAGGGCGGATTGAGCGGGTGTGTGGCCGCGTCCGCCTGCCGGAAGTTGTTGGCCGTGGTGGTGAAGCCGACCGCCGCGCCGCCGATGGCGACCACGGCCTTGCCGTGCACTTCCATGAGCAGAGCGACGACCGCGGCGTACTGGGTGGCGAACTCGGCGGTGACGGTGCCGGATCCGCCGACCTTGGAGTACCCGGCGTGAACGTCGAGGAACTGGACGAGCGCCTTGTGGAAGGACTGCTGCTCGACGGCGAGGGCTGTCGCCACCTGGTACAGATGGAGCGGCTGGACGTCGAAGCCGCCGGGGGCCGTCCATGGGTTGGTCACGGCGGGCGGGGTTGGCGGAGGCAACTGGGGCGGCGGGCCGGAGACCGGTGGGGTGGGTGGCGCGTTCGGGCTCGGCGACGGCGTCGGCTGGGGGTCGGGCGAGCCCGACGGCTGCCCCGGCGACGGCAGATGCGTCGTGCCGGGTGTCGGTGTCGTGGTGGGCTGCGGGCTCGGGCTGGGACTCGGCGAGCCCGTACCGGTCGGGCTCGGGCTCGGACTCGGCGTGCTCACCGGTGCGTCCCGCCCGTTCCGCACGCGGTGCTCGCCGCGCAGGAGTGCGCGTACGCGCCCGTGCCCCGTTCCATGAGTCCCCCCGACTCCGCCGGACTGCGGCCGAAACTTGCAGGCCAACGCGTCAAACCCCATGATCGGCGGATGGGTTGACCGAAAGAAGCCGCATGCGCGTCATCGGTCTGCGGAGGCGCCCGGAATGCCGTGGTCCACGGCGTCGGACGCGCCGACCGCCCGGAATCCCCTTACGGATCCGTGACGTGCGGCCGGTCGGACGCCTCGTCGGGACCGGGGCGGCATAGCTTCGGGGCATGCGCGTACTTGTGACTGGAGGAGCGGGCTTCATCGGCTCGCACATCGTCGCCGAGCTGATCGGACACGGGCACGACCCGGTGGTCTTCGACATCGCGGAGGACGGGCGGGACGTACGGGATGCCGCTGCCGTGCGGAAGGCCCTGGCCGGGGTCGACGCGGTCTGTCACCAGGCGGCCAGGGTGGGCCTGGGCAAGGACTTCGGGGACGCACCGGAGTACGTGTCGGTCAACGACCTCGGTACGGCGGTGCTGCTGGCCGAGATGGCGGAGGCCGGCGTGCGGGGGCTGCTTCTCGCCGGGTCGATGGTCGTCTACGGCGAGGGGCGGTACGCGTGTGCCGCGCACGGCGCGATCCGGCCCGGTCCGCGTGCCGAGGCCGACCTGAAGGCCGGTCGGTTCGAGCCGCGCTGTCCTCACTGCGGTGCCGACCTGACGCCCGGCCTGGTCGCCGAGGACGCGCCGATGGACCCGCGGAACGTCTACGCCGCCACCAAACTCGCTCAGGAGCACCTCGCGTCCTCGTGGGCCCGGGCGATCGACGGACGCGTGATCTCGCTGCGCTACCACAACGTCTACGGGCCGGGGATGCCCCGCGACACCCCGTACGCGGGCGTGGCCGCCCTGTTCCGCTCCGCGCTCGCGCGCGGGGAATCGCCGCGCGTCTTCGAGGACGGCGGACAGCGGCGGGACTTCGTCCACGTACGGGACGTGGCCTCGGCCAACGCGGTGGCCCTGGAGGCTCTGGCGGACGGCCCGGGCTTCACCGCGTACAACGTCGGCAGCGGCCATCCGAGGAGCGTCGGCGACATGGCCCGGGCGCTGGCCTCCGCGTGCGGAGGCCCGGACCCGGTGGTCACCGGCGAGTACCGGCTGGGCGACGTGCGGCACATCACCGCCGACTCCGCGCGGCTGCGCCGCGAGCTGGGCTGGCGCCCGGCGGTGCCGTTCGCCGAGGGGATGGCCGAGCTCACGGGTGGCGGGGAAGGCCCGGCCCTGCGGGA
The DNA here is from genome assembly GCF_055564335.1 of Streptomyces sp. NPDC029139. NCBI lineage: Bacteria > Bacillati > Actinomycetota > Actinomycetes > Kitasatosporales > Streptomycetaceae > Streptomyces > Streptomyces sp. NPDC029139. Next base: position 30,596 of record NZ_JBVHWN010000009.1, read on the forward strand.
GGCCGGCCTCGCCCGGCAGCCGTAGGGCGGCAGGGGCCGGGCTGCGGGGAGGCTACCCCGCCGGTGCCGGCAGCGTCAGTTCGAAGCGGCAGCCGCCGGAGACGTTGCGGACGTCGGCCCGGCCCGCGTGGGCCTCGACGATGCCGCGGACGATCGCCAGGCCGAGGCCCGCCCCCGAGGGCGGAGTACGTGCCGGGGTACCGCGCCAGCCGGTGTCGAAGACGCGCGGGAGGTCCTCCTCGGGGATGCCTCCGCAGGCGTCGGTGACCGAGAGCACCACGGAGTCCGCGCGGCGTTCGGCGGCGATCGCGACGGTGCCGTCGGCGGGGGTGTGGCGGATGGCGTTGACGAGCAGGTTGGAGAGAACGCGGGTCATCTCCTTGCCGTCCACCTCCACCGGGAGCGGTGCGACGTTCTCGCCCGCCAGGCGCACGCCCTGTTCCCGGGCGAGGGCGTCGGCGCCCGCCAGGGCGTCTCCGACCAGGTCGTAGAGGGACATCCGGGTGGGGCTGAGGGACAGCGCGCCGGCGTGGATGCGGGAGAGCTCGAAGAGGTCGCCGACCATGGAGTTGAGGCGGTCGACCTCGGTGCGCATCTGGCGGTGGTAGCGGGCGGGATCGGCCGCCATGCCGTCCTCCAACGCCTCCGACATGGCGCGCAGCCCGGCCAGGGGGGTACGCAGGTCGTGCGAGATCCACGCCACGAGCTCGCGCCGGGAGGTCTCCAGGGCCCGCTCGCGTTCGCGGGAAGCGGCCAGCCGTTCGCTGGTGAGGGCGAGTTCGCGGCTCAGGGCCGCGAACTCGGCGGGGGCGGGGACGAGCGGTGGTGTGAACGTGCCCTGCTCCCCGAATCCGCGGGCCGCGCGGACGAGTTCCCGGCATCGTCGTACGACCTGGCGGCCGAGGAGCAGCGCGGTGGCCAGCGACACGGCGGCCGCCATCGCGACCACCATGGTGACCACGGCCAGGTCGTGGGAGGACAGGAACATCGCCCACGCCACCGCGAGCGTCCCGGCGAGCATCGCGGACACGGCGACGGCGGCGACGACGGCGAGGGACACCGCGAGACTCCGGTGCCTGAGGACGCGCAGCGCCATGGCTCCCAGAAGCCCCGCGGCGCCCGCGCCGAGGAGGGCGTACAGGGCGATCAGCAGCAGGTCACGCACGGCCGGCCGCCGTCTCGACAGCCGTCTCCGCGGCCGGCGCGGCCTCCGTGGCCGGGCTCGCCTCGAAGCGGTAGCCGACACCCCAGACGGTCCGGATCAGTCGCGGGTTCGCCGGGTCGTCCTCGACCTTTCCGCGGAGCCGGCGCACGTGGACGGTCACGGTGGACAGGTCTCCGAAGTCCCAGCCCCAGACCTCGCGCATCAGCCGCTCCCGGTCGCAGACCTGCCCGGGGTGCCGCAGGAAGTACGCCAGGAGGTCGAACTCCCGCAGGGTGAGGGCGAGTTCTGTGCCGTTCTTGGTGACCCGACGCGCCGCCGGGTCCAAGGACAGACCCTCCGCGGCGAGGCGCGGCTCACCGGCCGGAGGGGCGGCCGTCGCCCGGCGCAGGACCGACCGGACGCGCAGGACGAGCTCTCGCGGGCTGAAGGGCTTGGTCACGTAGTCGTCCGCGCCCACCTCCAGGCCCAGGATCCGGTCGTCCTCGTCGCCGCGCGCGGTCAGCATGATGACCGGGACGGGCCGTGTGCCGCTCTCCCTGGCACGCAGTCGGCGGCAGACCTCCAGCCCGTCCATACCGGGCAGCATCAGGTCGAGCACCATGAGGTCGGGCCGGAGCTCTTCGGCGGCGCGCAGCGCGGCCGGCCCGTCCGCCGCCAGGCGAACCGCGAAACCGGCCCGCATCAGATACCCGGCCACGACCTCCGAGACGGTCGGATCATCGTCCACGACGAGAACACCACCCAGCGCGCCGGTCTCGTCGGTGCCGTCGGCCCGGTGTCCTTCGGACGCGCTCTCCCCATCACTCACTGCCATGGCTCCAGGGTGTCACCCGGCCGGGCCCAGACGTGGCCCGGATGCCCCTCCGCCGGGATGGCGTCCGCGTTTCGTAAGGAGTGGAAGGGCCTTTTCCCGCTGCCCGGTTCCTACGGTGTGGAGGTGACTTCATCTTCCAGCGCACCGCCCCGCGCGGACCTCGTACTGCCGTGCCTCGACGAGGCGGAAGCACTCCCCTGGGTATTGGGGCGCGTGCCCGCCGGATGGCGGGCCATCGTCGTGGACAACGGGTCGACCGACGGCTCCGCGGAGATCGCCCGAAGCCTCGGGGCGACCGTCGTGCACGAGAGCCGACGCGGCTTCGGTGCGGCCTGCCACGCCGGGCTGCTCGCGGCGCGGGCCGACCTGGTCTGCTTCTGCGACTGCGACGCCTCCATGGACCCGGGGCTGCTCGCGCCGATGGCCGCACGGGTGGCGTCGGGTGAGGTCGACCTGCTGCTCGGCCGTCGCCGCCCGCGGAGCTTCGGCGCATGGCCCGCGCACGCCCGCGTCGGGAACCTGGCCCTCGCACGGATGCTGCGCCACCGCACCGGCCTGCGGCTCCACGACCTCGGACCGATGCGGGTGGCCCGCCGGGAAGCCCTGCTCGGCCTCAGGCTGACCGACCGGCGCAGCGGCTACCCGCTCCAGATGGTGGTGCGCGCCGCGGACGCGGGCTGGCGGGTCGCCGAGACGGACGTCCCGTACCTGCCCCGCTCGGGCAGGTCCAAGGTCACCGGGACCTGGCGGGGCACCTGGAACGCCGTCCGCGACATGCGCCGGGTCCTGGCGGAGCCGCCCGGCGCACCGTCCGTCGCGGCCGGGGAGGTTGCCGTATGAGCACCCTCCTCGTCATCGCCAAGGCTCCCGTGGCGGGTCGGGTCAAGACCCGCCTCACCCCGCACTTCACGCCGCAGCAGGCGGCCGACCTGGCACGCGCCGCGCTCGAGGACACCCTTGCGGCCGTGCTCGCCACTCCGGCCGCGCACCGCGTCCTGGTGCTCGACGGGCGGCCGGGCGCCTGGGTGCCCGAGGGCATCGAAGTCGTTCCGCAGACCGCGGGCGGCCTCGACGTCCGCCTGGCCGCGGCCTTCTCCCACGTCGACGGACCGGCCCTGCTCATCGGCATGGACACGCCCCAGGTCACCCCCGATCTCCTCGCCCAGGGCCTCGACTTCGGCGGGACCGACGCCTGGTTCGGTCCCGCCGACGACGGCGGGTTCTGGGCGCTGGGCCTGGCCGAGCCCGACCCCGCGCTGTTCCTCGGGGTCCCCATGTCCGTGTCGCACACGGGGCGGGAGCAGCGCCGACGGCTGACCGCGTCCGGGCGCGCGGTCCGGGACCTGCCCGAGCTGTGTGACGTGGACACCCCGGCCGACGCGGCACAGGTCGCGGCCGCCCTGCCCGGCTCACGCTTCGCCACCCTCCACGGTGGCCTCTGCGCGGTGACGCGATGACCACCCATGTGACCGAGCCCGCCCTCGCCTGGCGTGCCGACCCGTACGCCTCGGCCCTCCGCTCCGGCCGGGGCCCGCTCTACCTGCGCCGAGGCGACGGCCGGCTGCTGCCCCTGGAGGTCGAGCGCTGGTGCGCCGCACCCGACGCGGCCGACGCCACCGTCCTCGACCGCTGCGACGGCCCGGTCCTGGACGTCGGCTGCGGACCCGGTCGCCTCGTCACCGCCCTCGCCGCCCGCGGTCACCGGGCTCTGGGTGTGGATGTCACCCCGGAGGCGGTGGCGCGCACGGTCCGCGCGGGAGGCAGCGCTCTGTGCAGATCGGTCTTCGATCCCCTGCCCCGTGAGGGCCGCTGGGACACCGTGCTGCTCATCGACGGCAACATCGGTATCGGAGGCGATCCGGCCGCCCTGCTGCGCCGCGCCGCCCAATTGGCCTCCCCCACCGGCTCCCTGCTGGTCGAGGTGGCCACCACCGAGGTCGACGAACGGATCGAGGTCCACGTGGACGACGGCCGCGGCGGCCGCGGAGCGCCCTTCCGATGGGCCCGGCTCGGCACGCGGGCCCTGTGCGCCGAGGCCCTGGAGGCCGGCTGGACCCGCGCCCTCACCTGGCAGGCCGCAGGCCGCGGCTTCGTGGGCCTGGGCCGCTGACGACGCGACGTGGAGGGGGCCGTCGCGGGACACGCGTAGGCCCCCTTCTCCGTAGCCCCCGGCTCACCGCCGCCGGGCCGCCCGTCGCAGGCACGCGCGCACCCCGACGTACGCCACCGTGATCACGGCGACGGCCGCCATAGCGAGCAGCCAGTTCCGCGCGTAGTCCAACGGCAGGACCGTCGCGTTGGCCACGCCTTCGGGGCGCAGGAGCGGTGGCAGGGCGATCGCCGTCAGCGAGCCCGCGACGATCAACGCGGTGCGCGGAGCTCCCCGCAGGCGCAGACCCACCGCCGCGGCGAGCGCGGCGATGGCGAGGATGAGCGGGGCGATCAGCCCGTCGTGCACGAGGACCCCACCCGCGAGCCACAGGCCGACCCGCCACGGCTCGGGCTGCTCCAGTACCAAAGCACCGCCGAAGGCCATCAGGACGAGCCCACAGCCGCCCACCATGTACCGGAACACCATCACCGCACCTCCAGCCGGCCGACCCATTTGGTCTGCAGCACTCCGGGCCGGTTCGGGGCGATGATCCGCGCCGGGTAGCCGTGGTCCAGGGACAGGACTTCGCCGTTCAGGCCCAACGCCAGGAGGGTGAGCGGGTCCTGGGCATACGTGCGACCCATCTCCGTCACCCGGTACGCACCCGCCGCCTCCAGTGAGACCACCCGGCACCGTGCCCCCGGGCCGGCGCCCGCCCTGTCCAGCAGGTCGCGCACCCGTACCCCCGTCCAGCGGGCGGACTTGCTCCAGCCCTCCACGCAGGCGATGGGCAGGCTCACCTCGTACTGCGCCATCCCGCGCAGTTCCTCAAGGGTGAGGCTGTACGGGCGCGGCCCGGCGACGGTCAGCCGCCAGGCGGTGAGCGAGGCCGCGGTGACGCGTGCCGCGGCGGCCGTGCGGTTGACCGGCAGTCCCTGCGGACCGTGGTCCGGACTGCGCGGGCCGAACAGGTTCAGCGGGCCGAGTGCGGTGACGGACTGGCCGGCCGTCGTCAGCGTGACGGCGCCGACTCCGGCCGCGACGGCCGCCAGCAGCTGACGGCGGTCCGGTTCGTCGGCGGCGGGAAGGGAGAGGGTGCCGGGTGAGCGGCGGGTGAAGTGGTCCCGCACCCGCGGCCATTGCACGGCCACGTGGATCAGCGTCGCGCCCACCAGGACCCAGCCGACGGCGTAGTGCACGGGCACGAAGGAGAACGGCCAGGGGTACCACTGGAAGGTGTTCAGCAGCCCGGTGACCAGCTCGAAGATTCCCGCGGCGACGAGCACGGCCACCGAGAGGCGTTCCAGGGCGTGACGGACCGACCGGACCGGGGGCCACGTGAAAAGCCTGGGGAACACCGCCCACAGCTTGGCCGACAGCAGCGGGATCGCGGCGATGCCTGAGGCCACGTGCAGCCCCTGGGTGAGCCGGTAGCCCCAGTACGGGCGGCTCGGCAGCCGGTCGGCGAGCCAGGCGGGCGGGTGCTGGAGGAAGTGGCTGAGCACGCCGGTCGCGAAACAGACGACGATGGCGAGCCCGAGCCAGCGGCCGATCGCGGTCGCGGTACGGGCGTCATGCAGACGCGCCGAGAAGATGATCGGCGGTCCGGGAGGCGGAGTGAGGCGCATGAGCCCATGACACCCCCGGGCGGACCCGTACGGGTCGCCGGAACACCTTACGAAACACGGACGCGCGGGGCGCCCGATCCCACTTCCGGGACCGTTCCTGGAACGCTGCGGACGTGAACCCGCGCACCGCCCTCACCGCCCCGGTCCTCGCCGTCCTCACCACCGTCCTCGTCCTCACCGTCCGGTACGACGGCTACTTCACCGACCCCGGCGGGCTGTTCCGGTGGTACGCGGCGTGCTGGGTGCTGTTCGCCGGGGCTGTGCTCGCGCTGCGCCGGGTTCCGTCCTCCCATGTCGTACCCCTCCTCGTGGCCGGCGCGATCGCCGTCACGGTGACCGGACTGGTGGCGCCGCCCCGGACCAGCACGGACGCGTACCGCTACGCCTGGGACGGCCGCGTCCAGTCGGCCGGCGTCTCCCCCTACGACCACGCTCCGCAGGACCCGGAGCTGCTCCGTCTGCGCGACTCGTGGCTCTTTCCCACGGGGGCGGCCTGCAGCGGACCCGACCGTGCCCGTGTGCCGCATCCCGGGCCGGCGCCGCACTGCACGCGTCTCAACCGGCCCGCCGTACACACCATCTACCCGCCCGTGGCCGAGGCGTACTTCCTGGCCGTCGACCGGCTCTCCCCGGAGGGGGCCCGGCACAAGCCCCTGCAGATCGGCTCCGGCCTGATCTCCCTGGGCGTGACCGGTGCGGTGCTGCTCATCCTGCGCCGTAGGGGGTCGGACCCGCGGCGGGCCGCGTACTGGGCGTGGTGCCCGGTGGTGCCCGTCGAAGCGGTCAACAACGCGCACGTGGACGTCCTCGGGGCGCTGCTGGCCGTGACCGGACTCGGACTCGTCGCCGTCCTTCCGGATCGCCGGTCGGCCGGCGGGCTGGTCCTCGGCGCCGCTGTCGTCACCAAGCTCATGCCCGCCGTCGTCCTGCCGGGCGCGCTGTCCGAAGTCCGCCGCGTCCGCGACGCGGCCGCCGTGCTGCTGCCCGTGGCCGCGTTCTCCGCGCTCGCCTACCTCCCCTATGTCCTCCTCTCGGACGGTTCCGTCCTCGGCTACCTCGGCGGCTATGTGGAGGAGGAGGGCTACGACGACCCCGCGGACGGATCCCGGTACGCGCTGCTCCGCCTGATCCTGCCCGACAGCTGGGCGCTGCCCGTGGTCCTCGTCGTCATGGCGGGCGTGTCCGTGTACGTGATGTGGCGCGGTGACCGGCACCGGCCCTGGAGCGGCGCGCTCCTGGTCACCGGCTGGGCCTTCGCCCTCCTCACACCCGGCTACTCCTGGTACGCCCTGCTCCTGGTCGCCCTCGTCGCACTGGACGGACGCTGGGAATGGCTCGGCGTCGCCCTGGCCGGCCCAGCCGTCTACGTCTTCGGCCGGGTCTTCGACCACCGGGAGCCGACGGCCGCGACGGCGTACGGTCTCGCTGTCCTCATCGTCCTCGCGGCCACCGCCGTGCGTCGGCGTCGCCGAACCGGAACGCGTCAGCCCGAGGACGTCTCCGTCCAGGCATCGGGGCCGGGGTCCCCGCCCTCGGCCCGGACCACGAGCCGGCCGGCGTAGCGGCGCCGGCCTCGGCGTGCGCGGCGCACGCCTCGAGGCGCTGTGCGACCGGCGGGTCCGAGGCCGGCCGGCCTCGCTCGTCCGTCACTTGGGCGGCAGTGTGCTCGCGAAACCCACGGCCGTCGTGATCCAGTGGTCGAGGACCTGATCCTGCGCGAGCGCGGGGCCGCCGACGGTCACCCAGCCGCGCATGGGCTTGCCTGTGAAGTCCATGGGGCGGGCCTCCGGGCGGGCCAGGGCCACCTCGGTGTGCTCGGGGCCCACCCGGGCGATCAGCTCGTCGCCGACCACGCCCACGGTCATGTTGCCGCCGAGCAGGAAGGCCAGGCCGCCGAACATCCGCTTCTCGGTGAGGTCCGGCCGCTCACCGAGCCCCTCCCGGATCCGCTGGGCCAGCCCTTCGTCGTACGTCATGGGACCCACTCTTCCGTACGACCCGACGACGCGCCGTGCGGGAGGAGCCGTCAGCAACCGGAACCGCTCGGTCGAGAGCCGCCGGCCCTCGCCGTCACCGCGCGGCTTCGCGTGCTCGTCGCTCGCGTCGTGCCGCTCGCCGTCGAGGCGCCGACGCATGCCGCCTACGGGCGAGGAGCACCGCCGCCGAGGCGACGAAGAGGGCAGCTGTGACAAGCAGCCAGCGTCCCAGGAACCCGTCGGCCGGGAGCCCCGTGTACGCGGTGTAGTGGTCGACCCGGCCCAGGATCAGCGGCCACCAGACCAGCAGCAGAAGTCCCGACACGAAGACCGGAACACGCAGGTGGTTGACGCTCGTCCTCGGCGGCTCCTCCCCCGCCCATGCCTTCTCCCCGCACAGGCGCTGCGCGGCCCGGTCGGTCACCGCGTAGAAGGGGAGCAGGACGAGGTCATGGAGGAGCGCCGCACCGACGAACCACAGGGCCACGCCGAGAGTGTCCCCTTTGAGCAGCCGTACGCCGGTGTACGCGGCGAGTGCGAAGGAGGCCAGCACAAGAAGCAGGTGGAGGGGGGAGGCTCCGTAGCGGCGGCGGAAGGCGGCCATGGGGCTCATGCCGGCTCTCCGAAGGTGATCCGGGTGACCCACTTGGTGTTGTGGACGCCCGGCGCGCCCGGGACGATCACGCGGGCCGGATAGCCGTGGTCCCGCGAGAGCACGGCTCCGTTGACGCGTAGGGCCAGAAGGGAACGGTGGTCGCGTACCTGGTTGTCCCTCAGGACGACGGAGCGGAACGCCCCTCCGCGCTGTACCGATTCCACCAGGGTCCGCGGGGTGCCCGTGCCGTGCCCGACCAGTGCGGCCAAGTCCGTGAGCCGAACGCCGCTCCACAGCTGGTCGGAGGTGGACCAGCCCTCGACGCAGGCGATGGGCAGAGCCGCTTCGTGCTGCTCCATGGCCAGGAGCGCGTCCCGGGTCAGCACGACCTGGCGGCCCGCGCCGCGTACGGTCAGCCGCCAGGCGGGGCCGATGTCGCTGGGCCGGACCCCGACGGATGCCGCGGTCTTGTTGATCTGGAAACCGTTCGGTCCCGAGCCGGGGTCCCTGCCGTGCGGGGCGAGCAGCGCCGTCCGGCGCCACCAGCCGCCCACGCTCTGCCCGGCCGTCACCACGAACAACGCCAGGGATCCCAGTCCGACCATGCCCAGGGCGCCCCGCCGTGAGATGGTCGGCGGCGCCGGCCGGGGCGACGCGAGGCCGGCCGCCTCCTCCGTACCGGCTTCCGGCAGCTCGCGTCCGTACCTCACCGCGCGCAGGGCACGCGGCAGCCGGAAGGCCACGTGCACGACGAAGGCGCCGATGAACACCCACGCCCCGTAGAAGTGGAGGACGTAGAAGGAGCCCGGGAAGATGTAGTGCAACTGCACGTTGAGGATGCCGGTGGCGAACTCGAAGCCGGCGCCGCCCACCAGCAGGAGCAAGGACAGGCGCTCGATGCCGTGGCTCACCGACCGTACGGGCGGCCACTGGAACAGCTTCGGGATGACCGACCACAGCTTCGCCAGCAGGACCGGCACGAGGACGACGCCCAGGACCACGTGCACGCCCTGGTTCACCCGGTAGAGCCAGTACGGCGAGGTCGGCCAGGAGAACAGGTAGAAGCCGAGCCACCCCTTGTCCGGCGTCTGGTCGTTGACCGGCGACAGATCCGGGTTGTACGCGGCGTACGACAGCAGGCCCGTGACGAACAGCAGGGTGATGCCGACCAGCAGCACGAGTCCGAGCACGGCGGTCAGCCACAGCCCCCGCAGCGGGCTGCGCCAGAACTCCGGCCGCGTCGGCCCCGGCGGGGGCCCTGACACGACGGCCCGGGGACGCGTCGGCACCGCCGGCCGCTTCGCGGGCTCCGACGGCGCCCGGGACGGGGGTTCGGGCCGGTTCCGCTCGCCGTCGCTCGCCTCCACCGGGGCACCTCCGCACAGTCGCCGATCGTCGGAGACGAACATCCCGCATTGGAAACCGGGCCGAGCCCGTGACACGCCCACCCGAGGCCGCCCGGTGCCTCCTATGGCGCCGTACGTTGTCGACGCCCCCGGGGCCGCAGCCGTCCTGCGGCTCGGGCTCCGGTCGGGGCCTTCGTGGTGGTGAGGGCCGACCCACTCGTCCGCCCGGCGACGCCGACGACGGCCCGCCGCGTCGTCCTCACCTCGCTCAGTTGCCGGACGCGCGCCCTCCGCCCGGCACCTGACGTGCCCTCGCGGCCTCGGCCTTCGCGTCGCTCACCACCGCGGCGGCCTGCTTCGCGACCTCATCGGCAGCCGCGGCGGCATCGAGTGAAAGCGGCGAACCTCCCTCGATCTCCGGGGCCCCGTCTTCGTCCGCCGCGCCGCCGGAATCGGTAGAGGCCGTCTCCTCCGGTCGTGCGGACGCGGGCGGACCCATCGTCGTCCGATCACCGAATGCGTGGGTGACGGCGCGAACGGCCTCGGTCAGCTCGCCGGGGATCACCCAGAACGTGTTGTTGTCACTCTTCGCCAGATGCGGGAGCGTCTCGAGATACTTGTAGGCAAGGATCTTCGGGTCGGCATTGTTGCGATGAACGGCCTGGAAGACGCGCTCCACCGCCTTCGCCTCGCCGTCCGCCCGCAAGATCATGGCTTGCTGCGTACCCTGCGCCTCCAGGATGTCCTTCTGCTTCGTACCCTCCGCGGTGAGGATCTTGGCTTGCCGCTCCCCTTCGGCGTGCAGGATCGCCGCGCGCTTGTCGCGCTCGGCCCGCATCTGCTTCTCCATCGCCTCTTTGATGGTGTGCGGCGGATCGATGGCCTTGATCTCCACGCGGTTGACCCGGATGCCCCACTTGCCGGTGGCATCGTCGAGGACGGCGCGCAGGCGGGCATTGATCTCCTCGCGCGAGGTGAGCGTTTCCTCCAGGTCCATGGAGCCGATGACGTTCCGCAGGGTGGTCACGGTGAGCTGATCGATGGCCTGCAGGTAGTCGGCGACCTCGTAGGCCGCCGCCCGCGGGTCGGTGATCTGGTAGTACAGCACGGTGTCGATGTTCACCACGAGGTTGTCCTCGGTGATCACCGGCTTGGGGGCGGACGAGTACACCTGCTCGCGCACATCGAGTTTCGTGTTGACGCGGTCCGCCACCGGCAGGACGAAGTTCAGGCCGGGTTGCAGCGTCCGCCGATACCGGCCGAACCGCTCGATGTTGTAGCGGCGCGCCTGCGGGACGATACGCACCGTGGCGGCCACGAGAAAGACGACGACGAGGGCCGCCACGAAAAGCGGGATGACAACCGGGTCCACAATGCCTCCGTCGGACGTGTTCGGCCGTTCACGGAAGGAGTTCGCGGGGGTAGACGACAGCCGTGGCGCCCTCGATCTCCATGACATCGACCAGCGCTCCCACCGGGATCACGAGGCTTTCGTCGAGAGCCCGAGCCGACCACTCCTCACCGGAGAGCTTGATCAGGCCGTGGCTCGCGGTGACCTCCTGCATGACCTCGGCCCGCTTGCCGATCAGCGCGTCACTGCCCTCGCGCACGAGGGGTGCTTGCGCCAGGTGACGCAACGCGACAGGACGGACGACGAGGAGACCCGCTGCCGCTGTTACCGCGAGCGCGACGAGCTGGCCGAAAAGGCCGATTCCGGTACCGGCGACCACAGCGGCAACCAAGGCGGCACTCGCGAGCAACCCGAAAACCAACGTCAGGGTGAAGAACTCCGCGACACCGAGCGCCGCGGCGGCGAGCAGCCATACGAACCACGGCATCGGATCAGCCTCCCTCAGGGAACTCATCCCTCCACCTACCCATCCCGAACACGGACAGAACCGACATAACGGTCGCGGTCTGGGACGCGAATGCCAAGTAAGGTCCTCCGCGCCGACCTCCCCCCCCCTTGCCGTCGTCGATCAGCTCCGCCGTCGCCGGCTGAGCGCGCCATGACACAGGGTCTGTGGCAGTGGCGGTTTTTCCTTGCTGTCAGGCCGGCGACTCGCCGTCACGACGGCCACACCGGTGGCGCCGAGCACGACGGTGAGCGGCAGCCGCTTCCTGTCCATCGGTCACTGTCCCATCCACTTGCCGGTGTCCCCCATGCCGTTCTGGCACCACTCGTCGGCGATAGCCTGAAGGCGGTCCTCGCACTCGCCGGGGCTCGCGTCCGGCTATTCGTCCGTGAGCCCCGACGTGGTCAGGCGGCGCAGTCGTATTGCTTGGTCAGGTTCTCCACGGCCTCGAGGACGACGGTGCGCGAGTGCTTCGTCAGCGACGCGTGGTTCCCGTCCCGTCCGGCGATGGCAACCGGCGAGATCTTGAGAGCGACCGTGATGTGCTGCGTGTCCAAGCTCTTCATCTTCTTCGCGCACCCGGCCGGCAGCTGGACCTCGCTCTGCCGCTGGCCCACCCAGCCCGTCAGGCCCTCGCCGATGGAAGTGGAGTCCTTCGGGGGATCGTTCAGCGTAGGGGTGGGCCTGACATCCAGGGTGTACTGGAGCCGCACGGTGCCCTTCTCAGGGTTCTCCCGGTTGACAAAGCAGATGGTGGAGAAGATCGGGTCCGCCCGCTCGCTCGCCTTCCCGGAGCTGTTCGGCACGAACTCTTCGACGCGGACAGCCCCGCCCTTGCCGTCCTGGAGGAGAGCGGCCGTCTTCTCCGTCAGCATCCCCAGGCACAGGTTCTGCTCGCGCAGCTTCTTGAGCTCCGTAGGCCACAGATTGACTGCCGCGACAACAGCCGCCGCGACGATGAGCACGCCGGGCAGAACGAGGTACTTCTTGTTCATCTACGGCTGCCCCATCTTCATCTGGGCATCCTGGATGCCGTTCTGGTACCACTGCTCGGCGGTGGGCTGGAGTCCGTCCTCGTACTCACCCGGGCTCACGTCCAGCTCCGTCTCCGGGTCGAGGCCCTTTTCCGTCGCCATCTCGCGCATCATGGCGTACATCTGGTTCTCGCCGTTCTCGAAGTGGTCGACCATGTTGTTGCGCGTCTCCGCGTCGACCTTGGCGTTTCCTGCCCTCATCTGTGGACTGCGCATGGTTCATCCTCAAGGGGTAGTCCCAGCCGAACAGTTGTCGCCGGACCGAAGCCGTCCCGGGGAAAGCGGCTCGGATCATGTCCACGGCGGCGAGGCCGCCGCCCGCTGAGGCGTCTCACGGCTGGGTGGAAGGTGCGTACGTCGGCGGTTCGTACGTGTACGTGGGCGGGTTCCAGGTCGGCGTGGGTGACGGGGCGAAGGGCCCCATGCGGTTCTGCATCATCACGAGCATGAGGATGGCGAACACCGAGCTGGCGATGATCAGGGCGAGGCCGATGGGGTTGCGGGGGTTTTAGGTGTAGCGGCTCGTCCCCCACGGGCTCTTCTTGAAGACGGGCTCGTCATCGTGATGCACAGGACGTCCTCCGTAGTCGGGCGCAAAGGTGGTCGGGGCTGCTGTGACATGCCCGGCAGGGCCCGGCGGTCGTCGCCACGGCGGCCGAGGTCACGCGCGGGCACGCGTGCTCGATTCTGTGGTGGTGATCGTCGCGCGTGCCTGCGTCCCCTCGCCGCCGGCCTCGACGAGGTCGTCGACGTGGAAGAGGCGGGCGATGGGGACGTCGGTGCTGCTGTGGGCGATGATCGAGAAGGCGATGCAGACGGCGATCAGGGTGTACGCCTCCTGGCCCTGAGGGACGCCGGCCTGGAGGACCAGCAGTCCGTAGACGACCGACGCGAATCCCTTCGGACCGAACCAGGCCGCGACGAGCCTCTCCCGGCGATCGATCCTCGTACCCAGCAGCGACAGAAGCAGTGACGCGGGGCGGATCAGCACGATCGCGAGGATCACCGCCACGTACCCGCCGAGAGACAGGTCCCCGAACAGCTGCGGGGCGAGCAGCGCGCCGAACACCAGAAGGGCTGGGAACTTCGCGAGTTCGGCCAGCGACTCGCCCAGCGGCTCGAAGGCGCCCTTGGACTCCGGGGAGATCGCCGCGAGGACCGCGCCCGCGGAGAAGGCGGCGAGCACCATGGCAGAAGTCCCCCGATCGACACGTATCAGCAGAGAGAGCTCTCTCCCCGCTCGCCGACCAGGCTTCCCGGCACACCAACGCCGACCTTATACGTCTCTTACGCGATGTCGACAGGTCCTTGACGGGCAGCCGGAGACGGGTGCGGTTGCCGGGAGCCGGCAACGTTCCACTGGTGCGGCCTCACCGAGGGCCGGCCCGGTGATCCTCGACAGCTGCCGACCGGCATCGCCGCCCCCCGTCTCCGCGCCCCGCTACGCGCCGTTCGCCGCGCCCGTACGCGAGCCGGTCTGGTAGATGTCGGGGATGCCGTCGGCGTCGTCGTCGCGCTCCTCCTCTTCGTACAGGCGCTTGTAGAGGCGGTCGCGGCGGCGCAGGAGGACGGCTGCCAGGGCCGCGGCGATCAGTGAGCCGACAAGGACAGCTGCCTTGATGTGCTCGGCCTGTGCCGGGTCCGGGAAGGCCAGTTCGCCGATCAGGAGGGCGACGGTGAAGCCGATGCCGGCCAGGGTGGCGAGTCCGAAGACGTCGGCCCAGGCGAGGTCGGGGTTGAGCTGCGCCCTGGTGAATCGGGCGGCGAGATAGGTGCCGAGGAAGATGCCGAGGATCTTGCCGACCACGAGGCCGATGACGACGCCGAGGGGTTCGGGATCCGTGAACACGCGGGTCAGAGCCGCCCCGGACACGGTGACGCCGGCGGCGAACAGCGCGAAGAGGGGGACGGCCACGCCCGCCGAGACGGGGTGGACGAGGTGCGAGACGCGCGCGCCCGGGGACGCGGCCTCGCCCTTGTCGCGGGTGGTGCGCAGGATCAGGCCCATGGCGACGCCGGCGACGGTGGCGTGGACGCCGGAGTTGTACATCAGCGCCCAGGTGGCGATGCCGAGGGGCACGTACCACCACCAGCCGCGCACCCGGAAGCGCTGCAGAGCGTAGAAGAGGGCGAGGCCGGCGAACGCGCCGCCGAGCGCCCAGAAGTTGAGGTCCGAGGTGAAGAAGATCGCGATGATGAGGATGGCGCCGAGGTCGTCGACGACGGCCAGCGTGAGCAGGAACGCCCGGAGCGCGGACGGGAGATGGGTGCTGATGACCGCCAGGACCGCGAGGGCGAAGGCGATGTCGGTGGCCATCGGCACGGCCCAGCCGTCCAGGCTGCCCCCGCCCGCGGCGGCGGTGAGCGCGTACAGCGCCGCGGGTACCACCATGCCGCACAGGGCGGCGACGACCGGGAGGGCGGCCGTGGCGGGCGTACGCAGCTCGCCGACGACGAGCTCGCGCTTCAGCTCGATGCCCGCCACCAGGAAGAAGACCGCGAGGAGACCGTCAGCCGTCCAGTGGCCGACGGACAGGTCCAGGCCCAGGGCGGGTATGCCGAAGTGGAAGTCCCGTACGGACTCGTACGCGGCGCTCCACGGGCTGTTCGCCCACACCAGCGCGACGACGGCGGCGGCGAGGAGGACGAGTCCGCCGACCGTCTCCGTGCGCAGGGCCTCGGCGACGGCCTGGCGTTCGGGCCACGGGAGCAGACCGAGGATGACTTTGCGGGGGCGTGCCTGAGTCACGGGAAGAGACCTCCGGGGCATGTCGGCAAACGGGCACACAGGCCCTCGGACGCCGACCAGACTTCCCGGCACACCAGCATCGTCTTGATGCGTTCTTCACACCCTATCGGGTGGCCGGGGGTCCCACCAGGCGTCTCTCACCTGCTGGAACGCTGGGACAGGTGAGAGGGCCCGTCCCCACCAAGGCGCGAGGTGGGAGCGGGCCCTCTCAGGAACCGGGCCGCCGGGGGGGCGGTCAGACGGTGGTCTTCACCGGCTCCTGGTCTTCGTCCTCGTCCGTGTCGAGACCGGCGTCACGCTTCTTCACGAAGGCGAGGAAGGAGTTCAGCTCCCGCTTGACCACCGGGGCGAGGAGGTAGAGGCCGATGATGTTGATGACCGCGAGCATGAAGAGCACCGCGTCGGCCATGTCGATCAGGGTCTGCAGGGTCAGCAGCGAGCCGGCGACCGCGAAGAGCGTGTAGAGGACCTTGAAGGTGAACTCGCTGGCCTGGGAGCGGCCGAAGAGGTGGGTCCACGCCTTCATGCAGTAGTAGCCCCAGGTCAGCACGGTGGAGATCGCGAACAGCAGCACCGCGACGGTCAGGATGTACGGGAACCAGGGCAGGACCGTGCCGAAGGCGTCCGAGGTGATCGTGACGCCACCGATGGACTCGCCGCCCTCACGGAGCTCGACATAGCTGGCCGGGTTGGCGATGACGATGGTCAGCGCGGTCATGGTGCAGATGACGACCGTGTCGATGAACGGCTCGAGCAGGGCGACCAGGCCCTCGCTCGCGGGGTGCTTGGTCTTCACGGCCGAGTGCGCGATCGGGGCGGAGCCGAGACCGGCCTCGTTGGAGAACGCGGCCCGCTTGAAGCCGATGATCAGCGCGCCGAGGACACCACCGGCGACGCCCTGGGGGTTGAAGGCGCCCTCGATGATCGAGGAGACCGCCGTCGGGACGGCGGTGACGTTGACGGCGATGACGACGAGGCAGGCGGCGATGTAGATGCCGGCCATGGCGGGCACGAGCTTGCTGGTCACCGAGGCGATGGAGCGGATGCCGCCGAGGAGCACGATGCCGACGAGGGCGGCGATGAGGATGCCGAAGAAGAGCGCGCCGGCCGACGATCCCAGGGCGCCGTTCTCGCCGCCGGTGACGGAGACGAGCTGGGCGTAGGACTGGTTGACCTGGAAGAGGTTGCCGCCGAAGAGGCCGAAGAAGAGGATCATGAACGAGGCGAGCACGGCGAGAACCTTGCCGAGTGTCTTGCCGTTCTTGCCGAAGCGTTCGGCCAGACCCTTGGGCAGGTAGTGCATCGGACCGCCGGAGACCGTGCCGTCGGCGTGCACCTCGCGGTACTTCACACCGAGGGTGACCTCGACGAACTTCGTCGCCATGCCCAGCAGGCCGCACAGGATCATCCAGAACGTGGCACCCGGGCCGCCGATGGAGACCGCGACGGCCACACCGGCGATGTTGCCGAGACCGACCGTGCCGGAGACGGCGGCGGTCAGCGCCTGGAAGTGGTTGACCTCACCGGCCGACCCCTTCTCGTCGTATTTGCCGCGCACGACGTTCACGGCGAGCCGGAACTTGCGCAGCTGGACGAAGCCGAACCAGCTGGTGAAGACCAGGCCCGCCACGACGAGCCAGGCGACGATCAGTGGCAGCTGCGTGCCCCCGACGGGTACGGCGTAGAAGACGATCTCGCCGAGCCACTTGGCTATGGGCTCGAAGAAGCCGCTGACGGCCTTGTCGATGGACTGGGTGAGGGAATCGAGTGACACGGTGGGGACCTCAGTGCGCAGGACCGGCGCGCGGGAGGCTGCGCCGGTGGGGAGTGCGGTCTGTGAGCGAACGCCGTTGTCCGATCGGCGACCCGAGGTGTCGACGTCCGCGGACTCGGAGCGTGATCACCTTGGTCGTGCAGGCCGGTGCGTGCCGGCGGCTCCACGAGGCGGCGAGGGATGGTGCCACCTGCGGAGTTGCGCATTCCTACCACGACCCACCCGATCCGTCGTGTGACACACCTCACATAACGGAAGGTGATCTTCCGAAAGCCCAGCCAGCGTGACTCGACCGTTATCCGAACACATACATCCGTTCACAGGACACTTATCTCCGCAGGTCAGCAGCGTTCGGCCTCACAGACCTGTCCCGCGGCTCTGCTCAGCGGCCGAGGGACGGGCGAGGTGCAGCGTGTCGGTGTCCACGTCGGAGTCGAACACGTCGTGGCGCACCGCACCACAGAGCATCAGCGGCCAGAAGCCGACGACCACAACCACCGCCGCGGTCCACAGCGCCGGTGGCAGCCCCCTCGACGGAGCCATGTCACCCTTGGTCCGCGCGTCGGGAGCTCGTCGACGACGCCACGTGCAGGGGGGAGGACCCGTGACGGAACGGGAGTCGACCGAGGAGTACCTGGAGGGGTACGCCGAGATACTGAAGGGCGTCTGCGCCACGGGACGCAGGCTGACCCGCGAGGAGCTGGAGGGGCTGCGCGCCCGCGGCGAGCGGGCCGCGGAGGCCGGCATGGGTCTGCGCGCTCTCGTCCGTGCCCACCTCTCCGCCGCGAGGGCGGTGGGTGCCGAGGCGTCGAGGGGGGCTCACGCCCATCTTCTGGCCGCCGTCGAGCAGGCCGTGGACGCCTTCGCCGAAGGGCATGACCGGGCGCAGCGCCTGGCGGTGCGTCAGGAGGAGGCGGCCCGCCGTGAGTTCATCGACGATCTGTTGTACGGACGCAGCGATCTCGGCCGCCTGGCCGAGCGCGCGGAACGCTTCGGGCTGCTTCTCTCCCAGGCCCACGCCGTGGCCGTCGCCCAGGGGCCGGAGCCGTACGCCGACGGCTATCCGGTCTCCCGCGGCGTCGAGTCCTCGCTCGTCGCCCGCTTCGGCAACCGACGCATCCTCCTCACCACCAAGGACGGCCGGCTGATCTGCGTCGCGCCCGCCGACGAGCCCGACGTGCTCACCTACTTCGCGAAGCAGGCGTACGCCGCCACCGACGGCGGCCAGGTCGCGATCGGCCGCCCGCACTCCGGAGCGGGAGGAGTCGTCCACTCCTACGAGGAAGCTCTCAACGCGCTCGACCTCGCCGAGCGCATGGACCTGAACGACCCGGTCCTGCATGCCGCGGACCTCCTGGTCTATCCCGTCCTCACCCGCGACCGGCAGGCCATGGCCGACCTGGTGCTCAGCGTGCTCGGCCCGCTGCAGCGTGCCAGAGGCGGCGCCGAGCCGCTCCTGGACACCCTCACGGCGTACTTCGACACCGGCTGTGTGGCCGCCGAGGCCGCGCGCCGACTCGCCCTGAGCGTCCGCGCCGTCACGTACCGCCTCGACCGCATCCACCGGCTGACGGGCGCCGATCCGGGCGACCCCGCCCAGCGCTACACCCTCCAGACCGCCGTCGTCGGTGCACGTCTCCTCGGGTGGCCCGACCAGGAACTCTGACCGCTGGGAGCGCCGAGACAGCGCCGGACAGGCACACTGACGGTAGGAGTCCCACAGCAGCGGTGGAGGCGGTCCCCTTGAGTCACCCCGCAGACGACGAGCGCATCCTCGCCGAGATGGAGCACGGTCTCACCCACGACGATCCCGCCCTCAGCGCCAGGATGGAGACGCTGAGCCGACAGCTCCCCGGGCGACCGGAGCGGCCAGGGAAGGCTCGCCGGTCACGGCGCGACCCCCGATTCGTGACAGCGGTCGTCCTGGCGGTCATCGCCCTGCTGGGACTGATCCTGACGGCTGCCCTGAACACACCGCCCGCGCCTCCCGAGGGGGAGGTGACCCGGCCGGCGGCGCATAGCGCCCTGGTGACCACGCACTGGTGATCGAGTCCAGCGACGCTGCGACCGGGAGGAACGGCGACCCGCGCCCGTCTCGGTCAAGCCCCGGCAACAGGTGAGACCGCCGGAGACGCCGTAACCCGTACCGCGCGCACGTCCATGCGCGCGATACGGGTTACGGCGCCGGGCGCGCGCAGGATGGCGGTCAGGTGGCCTGACCGCCGGGCGGAGCGGCTCAGCCGCCGCTCTTGCGCCTGAACGACCGCTGGCTCGCGGCCGGGCCGTGCGCCGCGCGCACCTTCGACGCGTCGGGGTTGGCGGCGACATCGGCCGCGTCCGCCTGCGCACCGCGCTTGCGCTCCAGGGCCTCGCGGAACTTGCGCTTGAGGTCGTAGTTGCCGTCGCTGTCCGGCGCGAGGGGGGACGCGTCGGGGGCAGCCGGCTCCGAACCTTCCGTCGTTACGGGCTCTGCGGTCATGGTGACCTCCTGGGTTCGGGGATGGGCCACCACAGCTTGTCATGCCGGGCGCGCTGCGGGGCACGCAGGCGACTTCGCGGGCGTTCTCTTCGCGGGCGGCTCAGGACGGACCGGGGCCGGGGCTACGCCGCGTGCCGCTCGCGTGGTCCCGGGGAGGCGGCTGTCGCCTCCGCCAGGGCGCGCGTGTATTCGAGGTCCCAGACCAGGCTGAAGGCCGCCAGCGACGGGCCGTCGGCGTGTACGGCGTGCAGCAGGCGTCCGGTGGCGATCGCGCCGGTGACGGCGCACCGGTGAACCACCGGCGGTCGGCAGACCCGGCGGGCGACGCGCAGCAGCCGGTGTCGGTGACGCAGGTCGTCGCGCACGGACGGCAGCCGGCGGGAGTCGGGCACGAGCTGATCGATGAGGACGTCGAACCGGGCGCTGAGGGCCGGGATGCGGGTCCAGTTCCGGAGGGTGCGATCGCTGTCGTGCCAGACGACCGCGCCGGGGTCGAACGTGAACCGGCAGCCGTGCCGGGAGAGCCGGAAGCCCAGTTCGACGTCCTCCTGCCTGGCCAGACGTTCCTCGAACCCGCCGACGGCGCGGAAGTCCGCGCGACGGACCGCGAGGTTGCCGGTGTAGCAGTGGGTCCACGCCGGGGTGCTCTCGCCGCTGCCCAGCCGGTCGTACTCCCGCCCCAGACGATCGGCGTCCCAGTGCGTCCAGGGCGGCAGGCGCCGCCCGGGTGGGGAGAGGATCGGGCCGAGCGAGACCACGGGTCCGGCGGCGCGGCTCAGGGCGGCGTGGTGCCGGGCCACCAGCTCGGGGTGGGAGATGCAGTCGTCGTCGATGAACAGGACGTACGGCGCGTCCGAGAGGGCGACACCCTTGTTGCGGCTCGCGGCGGGCCCGGCCGATTCCGCGTTGCGGACGACGCGGATCGGGCGGGCGGGGTGGGACGCCTCGACGCGAGGCGCCACCGGGTCCCGGCTGCCGTCGTCGACCACGATCACACCGAAGTGCTCGAAGGTCTGGTTCCAGAGCGCGCCGAGACAGGCCGCCAGCTTCTCGGCCGGGCGGTCACGGGTCGCGATGACGACGTCCAGCTCGGTGTCTCGTCCTGGTCCCTGCGTGTCCGCCATCACGTCCGCCTTCCGGTATGCGCGTGTTCAGCGGCCGTCCACAGCCGCGTCGCGGGGTCACCTGTCGTGCTCGGGGGGTGTGTAGTGGGAGAACCAGACCGTGCGATGCGCGTCGCCGGCGGCGAGCAGGTCCGACACGGTGATGCCGCGCAGCCCGCGCCGCGCCAGTCCGCCGATGAGGAGGTCCGCCATCCTGGCCCGGTCGAACACGCGGTCGTACGGAGGGTGGGGGCTCGCGTCCTCGTCGATGCCCGCGCGGCCGTCGTGCGCGAGGACGATGGTCCCCGCGGTGGCCCGGGTGAGGACGCTGTCCGCGACGTCCCGCTCGTCTCCACCGCGCCAGTCGAGGCTGTCCAGGTCCCATACGACGCAGTCGAGGCCGGCGTCCCGTATGCCGAGGTAGCTCCGTACGGTCTGGGACCCGAAGGGGGGCCGGAACAGGGTGACGGGGGTGCCGGCGATCGCCGCGAGTTCGGATGCGGCCGCTTCGAGGCGCACCCGTACGGCCTTGCGCGACAGGTGGGCGAGGCTGCGGTGATCGGCTCCGTGCAGTGCGACCTCGTGCCCCTCGGCGACCATGCGGCGGACGAGTTCGGGGTGGCGGCGGGCGTTGCCCACCAGCAGGAAGAACGTCGCGTGGCAGGCCCGGTCCGTGAGGACGTCGAGCACCTGCGGGGTCCAGGTCCGGTCGGGCCCGTCGTCGAACGTCACGGCGACGTAGGGGAGGCCGGTCCGCACGCGGCGGATCGATCCGAGCCAGCGGCCGGCGAGTGCGTCGACGGCGAGCCGGGCCGCTCGGCGGCCCCGCGGCCCCAGGAGTCCGCGCATCGACTCGACCACGCCCGTGGGGGCGTCGCTCAGCGCGTCCTGTCGCATGACGCACCTCCACGGCGGGGCACCGTCGGCGGAACCGCCGCGGGGACGCGTGCGAAACCTCCGCGAGAGCCACGGGAGCGACGCACGCGGGGGTCGCTCGCCGGGCCGATCACGTCCACCATCGGCGCACCACCTTCTCGGCCTCCTTGTCGCGCGGCGTGTAGTCGAGCACGTCGTCCCGGCTGCCGCGCGGCGTCACGTCCCAGACCCACCAGAAGACACCGGCCCACCAGGACTCGCTCCGGAAGCTCGCCAGCAGCGCCTCGTAGCCGGCCGCCTGCTCCGCCTGATCCGGCGTCCTGCTGATCGTCCAGGAGTACGGGGCGGTGGTGGACCCGCGCTGGCTGGCGTAGCCGGCCTCGGTGAACAGGATCCGGCGACCGTGTTCGGCCGCGAAGGCCGCCAGCTCCTCGCGGATGGGTCGCCAACTCTTCTCCAGCGCCCGCGCGTCATGGGTGGGCCGCGTGCTCAGGGGCCAGTAGGCGTCGACGCCGATCAGGTCCAGGGCGTCCCAGAAGGCGACCCGGGTGTACTCGTCGTAGTTGGCCGCGTACACCAGCGGCCCCGGATAGCGCTCGCGCACGGCCCGGACGACGTTCAGCCACCTGTCCCGGTCCTCCGAGACCCCTTCCAGTTCGGTCCCGACGGCGAACTGCTCCACTCCGGTCCGTCCGGCCAACTCCGCGTAGTGGGTGATGAAGGCGGTGTAGGAGGCGAACCAGGCCGCCCGGTCGCGTGGCCGGATGGTGCCCCGGCTCTCGCCGTCCGGCAGATCGACATGCGGTTTGAGCAGGACCTTCAGTCCGCGCTCGTGGGCGAGGGCGATCACCTTCCGCACTCCGGCGTCGTCGGGCGTCTGCCACACGGCACCGGCCGGCGCGCGGATGACCTCGTCGGCGTCGGCACCGGCCTGGAACCAGGTGGGCGCGATCTGGACCCATCCCGCGCCGACGTCGGCGATGTCGTGGAGCCGGCCCTGGAGTATCCGCGTATCGCCGTAACCGTCACTGGAGTAGGTGGGCAGCGCGAAACCCTGTTGGCGCTGCTGCGCCGGGCCGGGTGCGGGGTCGGCGGACCAGCCGGACGTCACCGTGACGGCGAGCACGATGCTCAGGGCGACGCCGGCCAGGAGCCGTGCGTATCGCGTCAACGCACCCTGGGCAGCACGGCCCTTGTCACGAGAGCACCTGGTGGTCGGCACGGGCATGCTCCCCTCACCTCCGCCGCACGCCCGGCGGGGCCTGCTCCGTCGTACCGCCGCGCGAGGGTGGCGGCGGTCTCCCCGGATCGGCATCGGCACCACCGCTGAAGCAGACGGCGACCAGCAGGCCCATCACCGCCGTGACACCCAGGGCGTCGAAGGCGGGGAAGGTGAGGCTGACGAGGAGAAGCCCGAGCAGTGCCGCTCGGCTGCCGATCCGCAGGGCGTGCCACCGCCACTCCTCCCCGGGCGGGCCCCGCCGCGCGACCGCGGCGACGATGACGAACACGAGGAACGCCGCCACCGGTATCCCGATCTTCCATGCCAGCCAGAGGTACCCGTTGTGGGCGAAGGGGGTGGTCATGGTGTTGAAGGTGTCGTCCTTGCCCCAGGTGATCGTGGCGCCGAAGCCCGATCCGGTCAGGGGGCGGCTCCTGATCTCCTCCCCGACGATCTCCGACTCGACCACCCGGTACTCGTAGGACTTGTCGACCTCCAGCCGGGTCACCGAGACCAGGCGTTCCACGGCCGTACGGATCTCACCGGGCGCGAGTGCGACGAGGAACACCAGCAGCGACACGACACCGATGGGAGCCCACTTGGCGGCGGCCCGGCGCGCCTGGGCTCCTGACATCGTCAGGACGACGGCGCAGGCCACCGCCGTGGCCACCCAGAAGGTCCGCTCGTACGTCAGCCAGGCGCAGAGCGCGTTCAAGCACACGGTCGCCGCCAGCAGCCACCGCACCGGGGTCGAGCGCACGCGGCCGGACACCAGCGCGGCCCAGGCGAGGGTCACGGCGACCGGGTAGGCGTACAGCCCGCCTTGCAGGGAACCGCGGCCCGACGAGGTGAGGTCCACCCCGCGGCGTACGCCGACATCGGCGGCGCTCGTGTAGCTGATGGAGAACCCCCACTGGAGCAGCCCCCAGACTCCCAGGGCCAGCCCGATGCCGATCAGCGCGTTCTCCAGACGCCGTCGGGCCGCCTTGTCGTGGACGAGCGGCCAGGCGAGGACGAACGCGCCCACCCCGAGCAGCACCCGGCGGGCTTCATGGCCCGCCTCGCTCACGTCGGCTCCGTGGGCGATGCCCCATGCCAGGGCCCCGGCGAGCATCACGGCGACGGCCGCGGCGGCGAGGAGCGGCGCGTCGAACCTCAGCCTGCGTGAGAGGACCAGCCATGCGACCCGGCACAGCCCGAGGAAGAGGAGGACGTCGACGAGCAGCAGCCCTGGCCGGCCGGATCCGCCGATGACGGAGAACTGGTCCTGCACGGGGAAGGGCACCAGGACCGTGAGGGCGATCAGCGTGGACAGGGCGGCGACCGGGGCCGCGAACGCCAGCGGGATCACCACGATCGCGGCGACGGCCGCCAGCGGGTCGCTGGGGAGCAGAGCCCCGAAGGCGAACGCCGACAGCACGGCCACGGACGCCGTGCCCAGCGCGCGACGGCGCGACCCGGACGCGAGCGGCGCCAGGGGCGGCGCCCCGTTCCGTCCGACCGCTGTCCAGGTCCTCACGGTGACCGCCTCCGGACGAAGAGCCGCAGCAGCAGGACGCCGCACGCCGCCGTTCCGGCGGCGACCGCGGCGCAGACGGCGACGCCCTCGGACGTTCCCCAGGCTCTCAGGGAGAGGAGCAGGGCGAAGGTCACCGCCACCTGGCATGCCACCGCGGCCACGATCGGGCGCACGGCATGCCAGAGTTCCCGGCCCCGGGTTCCGGCGAGCCGTGCGCCGACGGTGGCGTACACCGCCACGTACGGCAGGAAGATGACGAGGTGCGCGAGTGCGGCCCCGCGGATTCCGTCGATCGAGACGAGGACCCACAGGGCGATCGCGGTGGCGACGCAGCGGACGGCCATGACCTTCGCGCGGAAGGCGATGTGTCCGATCCCGGAGAGCGCCTCGCCGATGCAGTTGTCGATGGCGTACCCGATGCCAGCCACCCACAGCACCTGGAAGGCGACCACCATCCCCGCCCATTCGGGGCCCAGGAGTGCCGGGAGCACCACCGGTGCGAGGAGGATGCCGATCGGGAGCATCGGCAGCAGCAGCGCCGACATCAGGCGTACGGACTGCACCGTCCGCTCCCCGCTGGTCTCCGGGCTGGAGGCGGCGGCGGCGAAGAGCACCTTGCCGACCTGTTCCGAGAACTGTGTCGAGGGCGCCATGGCGATCGTGAAGGCCAGAGCGTAGAGCCCGACGAGGCTCGCGTCGCTGGAGAGGCCGACGATCAGGTAGTCGATGTTGGCGGCCACCATCATGGTGGCGCCGAACAGGAAGAACCACCGGTCACCGGTGCGCTCGCGTGCCTGGGCGCCGGCGGGGTAGGGCGACGCCGACCGGTGATGGCGCAGGCCGGGCAGGCACAGCACGGTGGTGAGCACCGCGAGCAGGGCGAACAGCACCACTTGGCGTGCCACGAGCGACCAGACGCCCGCCCCGGCCAGGACCGCGGCCACGGCCACCGCGGCGGACACGACATTGGCGGCGGCCGACGCCCAGGCGAGCCGCCGGAACTGCATCGACTTGTGCAGCAGCGCCGTGGGGATGACGGAGATCGCGTGCAGGGGCAGGCAGACCGCGAGCAGCGCGACGGCAGGCGCGTCTCCGCCTCCCGCGAAGGTGCTTACCAGGGGCCCGGCGGACACCGCCATCGCCGCGCCGAGTGCTGTGCCGATGAGGAAGCAGCGCCAGAAGGCGCGGAGGAGGTAGGCCCGGGTGAGGTGCGGATGCACCATGATGGCGCCGTAGGTGCCGCGTTCCACGAGCAGTGTCGCGATGTAGACGACGGCCGTTCCGACCGCCACGGTCCCGAAGCTGGCGGGCGGCAGGCGTCGTGCGAGGAAGATGAGCGATCCGTAGGCGAACGCCTGGGCGACCAGATGGCTTCCGGTCATCCAGGAGGCAGAGGCGATCAGGCCGCGCCCGGTGAGGTCGCGCGGCCTGAAGACCACTGTGGTGCGGACCTTCACGACCGGGCCGGATTGCCGGCCGACCTCGCCGATGCCCCCTCGCGGTGCCACCGTGCGCGCAGGGCGTGGACGGCCAGGCGAGCGGCGGAAGGGGCTCCCTGGACCAGGTAGCGGCGCCAGAGCCAGGGCTGCTTCGTCAGCCGCCAGGCCCACTCCAGGCAGAGCCGCCGCAGGATCTCCGGGGGGCGTCTGCGGTCGCCGTTGATGAAGTCGAAGCTCGATCCCACGCCCACGAACCAGGTGCCCGGCAGGGCGGGGCGCAGATCGGCCATGACCGAGGTCTGGCTCGCGAAGGGCAGGCCGAGGAACACGATGTCCGGCGAGGAGGCGATCAGTGTGCGGGAGAGCGCCGCCAGTTCGGCGGCCATGGTGTCGGGCCGGACGTAGCACGGGTAGGTGTCCACGCGCAGCCCCGGGTTCAGCCGCGTGAGACGGTCGGCGGCCCGCTGGGCCTCGCCGGGACGGCCCCCGGCGAGCAGGATCGAACGGCCCCGCGCACCCGCTCCCGCGGCCAGTGCCCAGAGCATGTCCGTGCCCGTGATCTGCCGGGGCACCGGAGTTCCCTGGATCCGCAGCGCGACCACCAGCGGCATTCCGTCGGTGACGACGAGATCGGTGTGCTCGAACATGTGCCGCAGGTCCGGCGAGCGCTGGTACTGCCGCAGGATCTCGATGTTCGGCGTCAGCACCGTCCCGCCCCGGCCGTCCGCCAAACTGTCGAACACCTGGTCGACGGCCTCGTCCAGCGTCACCGCGTGGATGGGCATGCCCATGAGACGTGGGGTCCGCCGGAGCGGCGGCGATCCAGGAGCGGGCAACGACATCGGACTCACCTCTTCAGGATTTCCGGTGAGGACACCGAGACCTCACGTCCGTCGACCGCGACGTCGTCGCTCCGGGTGTGGCGCCTGAACCGCTCGATCGCGAAGGCCGCGAGGATGCCGACGAACATCCCACCGACTCCCGCCAGGCCGATGGTCACGGCCGCGGGCATCTCCTTGACGCGCTCCGGCGGACTCGTCGACTCGATTCCCAGCGTGGGGTCCACGCCGGTCTCACGGACGAACTTGAGCAGTTGCAGCTTCCGTGACTCTTCTCCGGTGTTCGGGTCGACAGCGGTGTTCCTGGCCGAGAAGGCGATGCGGCGGTCCAGTTCGGCGGAGACCGTCTGCCACCGATCCTTCAGAACCGTCTCCGCGAAGGTCTGCGCCAGGCGGGCCGCCTGGGCCGGGTCGGCCGCTCGGGCGGTGATCCCGATCATGTTCGTCTCGCCGACCGGCGCGACGTCGACGGAGGAGCGGACGGATTCGGCTGTCCACTTCCCTCCGAGGGACTGGGCGGTCGCGGCCGCGACGCGGTGGGAGTCCACCAGTTGCGCCGCCATGGAGGAGGTACGGGTGGCATCGCCCGCGTCACGGATCAGACTGGTTCCGAGGAACGTCTCGTCCGATTGGGCGAGCGGTGTCAGCGGCATCCTCGTGACCGCGCTGTAGGAGGACTCCCGCGGCCCCAGGGCCAGCAGGCTCGCCACGACGGCGGCGAGCGTGGTGAGCACCACCAGGGGCCACCAGCGCGCGACGCCGCGCTTCCCGACGGCGCCCGTGTCGGTGTCACTGCCGTGCGCGCCTGGGGGCCGTGTGCCATCCGTTGCCGAGGAGGACCCGGGGACGAGTCGGGACATACGCCGGGTCATGCCGACTGCCCGTATGCGAGGAGATGCACGGTGACCGCCTGGTTCTCGTCGAGGGACGGGTCGGGTGCCACGGCGCGGGCCAGCTGCGCGTCGATGGCGCGGTTGAGATCGTGCGGATCGCCCGCCTCGAAGGTCTGTGAGGCGAGTTCCCGCAGGCCACCCACGTTCGCCGCGGCGGTCGGGGTGCCGAGCCGGCGGGCGACGGCGAGCACGCCGCTCTGGCTCGCCTTGTCATAGGGCAGCACGACGAGATCCGCCGCCGAGATCGCCGCCGAGAACTCCTCCAGCTCGAGGAACTCCACTCGTGCGGACACGTCGACGCCGTAGGTCTCCGCGAGTCGGGCACACTGTTCCCACCCACCGCGGTCTTCGCCCACGACGGCCAGGCGCCGGTTCGCCGGCCAGTGGCGGGCACTCTCGATGAGCACGTCCAGCCGCTTCTCGGGTCGGATGCATCCCGCGAAGAGGACGACGGACACGTCCGGGCCGGCCCGCCACTCGTTGCGCCACTTGAGCCGCTCGTCGTCCGTGGCCTCGGGCACGAGCTGGACGAGCGGAGAGCGGTGCGCCTCGAGGCCACGGCGGCGCAGAACCTCGACGTCCGCGTCGGAGTAGACGATGATCGCGTGCGGGACCCGAAGGGCGAGCCGGAGCAACGCGCCGTCCACACGCCCTCGGCGCGAGAACGTGTCGTGCGGCGAGTAGATCACCAGGCGATCCCTGAGCCGAGCGACGCTCAGAGCGAGAAGCGTCAGTGCCCCCGCCGCGGCGATCCCTTCCACATGAAGGACCGCGCCGCGCGGCACCGCCCTGTGCAGGTGCGGCAGCGTGTGGCTGACGAACCCGCGGGCTATCGCGGCGGAACGGCGAGCGCCGCTCTCACCATGGCGCGGCCACCAGGAGCACGGGCACAGCTCGACGTTCTCGACGCGCACCTCCTCGTGCTCGTGCCCGGTGTGGAGCACGACGCGCCGGCCGGACCCGCCGAGGAGCTGACCGAGGCGGCAGGCGTGCTGGAAGACCCCCGCGTATCCCGACGGTTCGAACAGATGGATCTCGGGGCGGTGGGATTCGGGGCGCATGCAAGCAGTCTGCGGTGGGGCCGGGACAGGTTCATCGGCAACCGGACCCAATTTTTCGCGCCGGGGTACCCAGAAACGCGGAGCGACCGCATCGCTCCACGGAGCGACGCCGTCGCCCGTCTGAAGGCGTGCGCGCCCGAAGATCCTTAGACTGAGGGTGTACGGACCCACGACGCATCCACACTGGGGACGGCCGTGACCGATCTGCTCGAACGCGACGCCGTACTACAGGATCTCGCCGACTGCCTGGAACGGGCTGAACACGGCCACGGACAAGTGGTGCTGCTGCGCGGTGAGGCGGGGATCGGCAAGACCGCGGTCGTGCGACGCTTCGCGGAGGAGCGGGGCGGTACCGGCACCGGGCGCGCCCGGGTTCTGCTCGGCGCCTGCGACCCGCTCTCGGCGCCGCGCCCGCTGGGCCCGTTGATGGACATCGCCGCGCTGCTCGACCCGCCGGTGACCCAGGCCCTGGAGGCGGGTCTGCGTCGGCACAGCGACCCCGTCGGCACCTTCGGCGGAGTGCTCACCTCGCTCGGCGGCCAGGCGGGAGGGCAGCCGACGCTGCTGGTGATCGAGGACCTGAACTGGGCCGATCAGGCCACCTTGGACCTGGTGCGCTTCCTCGCCCGGCGGATCGACCGGATCCCCCTCCTGCTCCTGGCGACCTATCGCGACGACGAGGTCGGTCCCACACACCCGCTGGCGGCGGTCCTGGGCGACCTCGCCGCTTTCGCCGCGGTCCACCGCTGCACGCTGGAGCCGCTGAGCTGCCGGGCGGTCGCCGATCTGACCGCCGCGGCCGGCCACCCGGTGGACGCCCGTGAGCTGTTCAGCAACACGCACGGAAACCCGTTCTACGTCACGGAGGTGCTGGCGGCCCGCACCCCCGGCATCCCCACCACGGTGCGTGAAGCGGTGCTGGGCCGCATAGCCCGGCTCCCGGACCGGGCCAGGGAAGTGGCGGAGACGGTGGCCGTCATCGGGCCCCGCGCCACCGAACCGTTGATCGCCGCCGTGTCGCCGGACGCCGTCACGGGGCTGGAGGTGTGCCTGGCATCGGGCGTGCTGCGCCCGGACGGGCCGGTGCTGTGCTTCCGCAACGAGCTGGCGCGGCGGGCCGTCTGGGAGTCGCTCCCGGCCTACCGGCGCGCCCGGCTGCACGGCCGCGTCCTGGCGGCGCTGCGGGCCGGCCCGGTCGATCCGGTCGACCTCGCCCAGCTCGCCTTCCACGCCGAGCAGGCCGGGGACGAAGCGGCCGTGACCGAGTACGCCCCGCGGGCGGCCGCCTACGCCGCGGCCCTCGGCTCGCACCGGGAGGCCGCCGAACTGTACGGACGCGCGGTGCGCGACCCGGCCGCCGCGCCGCCCGCCCAGCGTGTCGAACTGCTCGAGGCCCGGGCGTACGAGAGCTACGTGACCGGGAGCCTTCCGGAGGCGATCGACGCCTGGGAGGAAGCGGTGCCGCTGCGCCACGAGCAGGGCGACCGGCGCCACGAGGCGGAGGACCTGCGCCGGCTCTCCCACATGCACTGGCTGTCGGTCCACGCGGCGGACGCCTGGCGGGCGGGCCTGGACGCCGTTCGCGTACTGGAAGGCGAGGGCGAGACCCGGGAACTCGCCTGGGCCTACTCCAACCTCGCCCAGCTGGCCTGCCTCGGCTACGACCCCGCGGCGACGGCCGACTACGCGGGCAAGGCCGCCGAACTGGGGCGGGGCCTGGGCGAACCCGCGCTGAAGACGCATGCGCGTGTCTACGAGGCCCTCGTGAACGTGGCCTGCCGCGGGCAGGGCTGGCAGGACCTCGAGGACGCCTGGCAGCGGGCCATGGCCGAGGACGCCATGGCGGAGGACGCCTGCCAGATCGGAGCGATGGCGTGCTGGACCGCGGCACTCCACCACGATCTGCCGCGCCTCGATCGACTGACCGTCCAGACCTGCGCGTACTGCCGCGAACACGAACTTCCGACGTTCCTCGTGCTGGCCCTCGGAGCGGACGGCTTCGGGATGCTGCACCGGGGCCAGTGGGCCCGGGCCGCCCGGAAGGCGGGCGACGTGCTCGACCGGAACCCCCAGCCGCTGCACCGGCTGTTGCCCCTGGTGACGTCGGCGCTGGTCAAAGCCCGCCGAGGCGAACCGGGGGTGTGGCCGTTGCTGGACGAGGCACTCTCGTACGGCGAGGAGGCGGATCTCTTCCTGGCGGGCCCGGTGTGGGCCGCCCGCGCCGAGGCGGCCTGGCTCGAAGGGGACGACAGCCTCGCCGTGGCGGAGGCCGAGCACGGCATGAAGGCGGTCACCATCGAGAGCGACCCCTGGCTCGTCGGCGCGATGCTGCGCTGGTCCCGGCCGGCGGGCGGCGAGCTTCCGCAGGCGCGGGCGGCGGAGCCGTACGCCCTCGAACTGGCCGGACGGTGGCGCGAGGCGGTGCGCGTGTGGGAGGGGCTCGGCTGCCCTTACGACGCGGCCCTGGCCGGCCTCGGTGGTGACGTGCCCGCCATGCGGCAGGCCCTGGAGGTCTTCCGCTCCCTGGGGGCCCGGCCCGCCGCCGACCGCGCCTGGGAACGGTTGCGGGCGGCCGGGGTGCGGCGCACCCCGTACGGCAAGCGCGCCTCGACCCGGGCCAATCCGTACAGCCTGACCAAGCGGGAGCGGGAGGTCCAGCGCCTGCTGTGCGAGGGACTGAGCAACAGGGAGATCGCCGCCCGGCTCTACATCACCCCCAAGACCGCCGCGCATCACGTGGCCGCGGTGCTCACGAAACTCGGCGTGCACACGCGCGAGGAGGCCGCCGTCCCGCTGGACGACGACCTCTCGCGCTGAGCCGGGAGACATCGGCGGGTCGCACCGGCACCACCGACATCCCCTCACCACCCGCGCTTTCCGGGGCGCGTTATCTGGGCACGGGGCCGCGAAAGATTGGGCCCGGATGCCGATGAACCGGCCTGTCCACCACCGCAGACTGGACGCACTGTGAGCCCGGGGGCGCGCAGCGCCTCAGGTGCCCCGGCACAAGGCGGGAGTGGTGGCACATGTCGAGACGCATCCGCGTGGTCACGTTCGTGGGCACACGGCCCGAGGTCATCAAGATGTATTCGCCCGTTCGGGCATTGCGCGAGCTGGATTCGACCTTCGAGACGATCGTGTGCTCCAGCGGCCAGCACGCAGAGCTGTTGTCCGACGCCCTCACGACGTTCGGGATGAGCGCCGACTACGAGTTGGCGGTGATGCGAAAGGACCAACGCCCCGCCGAGGTGGCGTGGCGAGTGACGCGGTGGGCCGCCGACATCTGTGACCGGCTTCGGCCGGACGTCGTCATGGTTCAGGGTGACACCACCACCACGATGGCCGCCGGCGTCGCGGCCTTTCACTCCTCGACGAGAGTGGCTCATGTCGAAGCCGGTCTGCGGACCTACGACAACAGCGCTCCCTGGCCCGAGGAGGGGCACCGGCGGATCGTCGGCGCGATCGCGGATCTGCATTTCGCCCCCACCGAGCCGGCCGCGGCCAACCTCGTACGCGAGGGGGTGGCTCCGGACCGCGTACACCTCACCGGGAACACCGGCATCGACGCACTCTACTGGGCCCGCTCTCAGCCGCGTCAGACGCCCGCGCCCCCCGAGGGCCGGCGTCGTATCGTGATCACCGCGCACCGGCGCGAGAGCATCCCTCACGGGATCAGGGCGATTCTCGGTGCCGTCCGGCAGCTGGCGAGCCTTTACCCCTCGGTGCAATTCCAGTTGGTGCGGCACCCGTCCCCGCCGGTCATCCGGATGATCGAGGAGACGCTGAACGGAGACTGTCCGGAGAACGTCGAGGTACTGGCGCCGTGCAGCTACATTCCGTTCACGCACATGCTCGCCGACTCCTATCTCATACTGACGGATTCGGGCGGCATCCAGGAGGAAGCACCGGCCCTGGGCAAGCCGCTTCTCGTGGTCAACCGTCGCACGGAACGTGAGGAGGCCCTCAGGGCAGGCACGTCCGACCTTGTCGGAATCGACGAGAGCGACATCGTCACCGCGGTGGCCGCGCTGCTCGAGGACCCCGTCCGCTATGCACGTATGGCCACGCGCCACGACCCCTACGGGGACGGTCTCGCCGGCGAACGGATCGCGAAGATCCTCGGCGAGACGATCGCGCCATCGACAGGAACGGAGCTCCGGCCATGACGGAGACGTCCTCGATCACGAGCGCCGGGTCGCCTCCCGCGACGGCGGAGGCCACCCGGCGCATCGAAGGATGGTTGCTGGGGAGCGGGGTGCAGATCGAGGAGGGTGCCGAGCGCGGAGCGGTCGCCGGATGGCTGGACCGGGAGGGGCGACCGGAGTTCGTGTACCTCGAGATCACCGGCTACTACCTGACGACGATGGCCTGGCTGGCGTCGGGCGCGGCGAGTTCTCCGGAGCGCGCGGCGGAGGCGCACGAGCACGGTCGGCAGGCGTTGGGATGGATCACCCGCACCGTGTCGGAACAGGGAGTTCCGCCGACGCGGCTGTACCTGTCGGCCGGTCACTCCGACTGGCGGAACGCCGGCGTGTTCACGTTCGACCTGGCGATGGCCGCGCGCGGGGTCGCGTGCTTCGGCGACGTCGACCGGCACGGCCCCTGGGAGCGGCTTGCCGCCGGCCTGTGCACCACCATCGACGGCATGAGTTCGGGGGCTCCCGTTCTGCAGTCGCACGACGCGATCGTCGGCGCGCCCCTTCCCGACCGTTGGTCGACGCACCCGGGCCCGCACCATCTGAAAGCGGCCGCTGCCCTGCTCCGGATGCCGGACGGCGTGCGCAGGGCACCGCCCCTCACCCGGGTCTGCCGCCGGACCTGCGAGCGCTGGGAGGCCGCGCTGGAGGAGACCTGGCCGTGCCACGAACTGCACCCGCTCCTCTACGGGATCGAGGGCCTGCTCATCGGGGCGCTCCCCACGGAGGACGAGGCGCTGGAGGTCATCGAGAGGATCTACACCCGCCTCATGGGGCTGCAGGCCGCGGACGGAACGCTTACGGAGACCACGGAAGGGGGGATCGTACGCTCCGACGTTCTCGCCCAGGCCCTGCGCATCGGCCTTCTGCTGCGCAGTCGTGGATACCTGCGGGGGAACCATTGGGCCGGGCGTCTGGAGGCGCTGACCCGGGCGCTGTTGGGCTTCGTGCGGCCGGACGGAGGAGTTCTCTTCTCACGCGATCAGGACATCGCCAACGTCTGGTGTGCGATGTTCGCGCATCAGGCACTGCTCCTGCACTCCCGCACCCACTCCCCCGGCGTCGATCAGCTTCCCCTGACCGCGGTCTTCTCGGAATTGCTGGTATGAGATTGTCGGCATGAACTGATTTTGGTACGCATATGAGTCGCCTGCTGAGGCTATAGCCTCAGCAGGCGACTCCGAGTGTATTAATTCCCGACAATCGCCTCAATAGGCGCCTCGGTGCCTGAGCACGGCCGGTACCGTTCTGGCCAGGAGCATGATGTCCATGCCGAGGTCCCATCGGGCGATGTAGTCCAGGTCCATCCGCACTTGCTCGGCGAACGTGATGTCGGAACGACCGCTGACTTGCCAGATACAGGTGATTCCGGGCTTCACGAGCAATCTCTGCCGCTCCAGCGGACCATAGTGCTCGCACTCCTCCGGAAGCGGGGGCCGGGGGCCGACAAGACTCATCTCGCCGTGCATGACGTTCAGCAGCTGGGGCAGCTCGTCGATGCTCCACCTGCGAAGAACGTGTCCCACCGGGGTGACCCTCGGGTCGTGATGCATCTTGAAGAGGGGACCGGTGCTTTCGTTCTGCTGCAGATACATGGCCCTTTGACGTTCCGCGTCCCGGCACATCGAGCGAAACTTGAGCATCCGGAAATGCTTTCCGTCGCGCCCGACGCGCTCTTGCCGGTAGAAGACCGGCCCCGCGGAAGATATCTTGACCGCGCATGCCGCGCCCACAAGAATCGGCGACAGCAGGATCAGTGCCAGCAGGGCGACCACAAGGTCGAGAATGCGCTTCCCGAGCAGTTGGCGGCTGCTCGCCGCAAGAAGTCCGCAATCGGGACGTAGCCGAACGTCGGTGTGATGCTGCGATTGTTCGGGGCGCATGCAGGCAGTCTGCGGCAGCGCCCGAGGCGGGTTCATCGGCAATCCGAACCAATTTATTACGGCGGAATGCCCAGATACGCAGAGCGATGACTCCGCCACCTGCTCCCCGCCGCCCGCATGTTCGCGGGTGCGGCCTAGGACACCGGCCCCGGCCCCTCCAGCTCGGTCAGCCGGACGGTGCACAGACCGCCCCGCTCGGCCTTCACCTCCGTCACCTCCAGCTGAGTGCCGGGAGCGAGGATGTACTCCTCCTCGCCCGTGAACGCGGAGAACCTCCGGATCCCCACCGCCGTCGCGGGCGTCACCTCGAACAGGGTCCGCCTGCCGCGGCTCCCGAGGAACGCCCGGGCGACGCCCGGCTCGGACGTGCAGGACGACACACCCCACCACGTCACCGTCCGCCCCACCGGGTACTGGGCGCGCAGGTCCAGTGCCACACCGCGCCACAACGGCCGCTTCCGCGCCGGCAGGGCCGACAGCGCCGAGAACAGAAGACGCAGGTACGGGAGGTACGGCACCGTCCGCTCCCGGTCGGGGGAACGCAACGCGGCGTTGATCTCGCGGTAGAAGGCCGACTCACACGTGTACAGGTACAGAGCCGCGATCGCGTGGGCGGACAGGCCCTCCCCGGCTGCCCCGCCCACGGGCCCGGCGTCCGCGGCCCTGGCCTCCCCGAAGCGCCACGACCGCTCGACGTGCCGGTCCAGATCCGGGAGCACCTTCGACACCGGCTCGACGGCCTTCAGGAAATCGGTCAACGGCGTGTCGAACACCCCGGTGAGGGGCGGCAGGACGAGCCCCTCGTCCTTGACGCTCGAGAGCCGCTCCAGATACAGCTGATGCAGCTCCATCGTCGACGTGATGAAGGCCCCCATCCGCTCCGCGACTCCCCCGCCGTCCGAGCCGCCGGACGCTGCCGCCTCGCGGTCCCAGCCCTTCCGCGGCAACCAGTCGACCGGCTCGGTCCCCACCGCCGCCAGGGCGTCGTTGACCTGCGCGAAGTGGTCCCCCTCGCAGAAGATGTCGCCCTGCGCCGCCGGGTTCGCGTGGTCCACGTGCCGGACCTCGACCCCCGGATACTTCTTCTCCAGCCGCTGGACGACCCTCTTCAGGCTCCGGGCGTGCGCACCCCACCAGGCGAAGACGACGCCCCGGTCCTCTTCCTCCGCGTCCTGCTTGGCACGCAGGATCTCCTCGACGATCCGCTCGGTCACGGGCCGCCAGAAGGAGGTGTGCCGATCGGTGGGCAGCGCCCCGTCCGCACTCGCCGTGAGGGACGCGTTCAGCAGGAGAACACCCTGGGTGAGCATCGCCTGGAACCACTCCGGCGGCTGAACCGTGTCCTCCTTCTTCAGCAAGGCCCGGATGTCGGCGACCGGTGTCTTCTTGGCGATGCCGTACTTCCACATCGCGGCCGCCTTGATGATGCAGCGAATGCTGACCACCCGGCCGAACTGGCTGTCCTTCCAGTCGTGGAAGGTGTTGTCGAACATCGCGATGCCGGTGGCGCTCTCCGGCCGCGGATAGGGGTTCTGCCCGAAGACGACCACCTTCCACTTGTGCGGCGGGTGCGGCTTCAGCGCCTGGAACGTCAACTCGCGTACCGGCACCACCTCGGCGCTGCGCCGGGGGCCGATGAAGTCGGCGGCTCCCGGCTGCGCCTCGATCACCGGACGAAGCAGCGGCAGCCACGGCTCACCTCCGCCGGTGAAGAGTCCGGCCAGCCCCAGCTCGTCCCCGGCCGGGGCGCCCGCCGGGTTCGCCGGCACGGTGATCCGCACCCGCCGGTCGGCCCCCGCGCTCTCGATGTCGTCGAGCTGCCCCAGCACGGCGGCCCGCAACGCGTCGTAGTCCGCGAATCCGTGGTCCTGGAAGAGCGTGTAGCCCGTCCACATCAGGTTGGCGCACACCCGCGCGGGCACCCGGCCGGTCTGCGCGCCCATGCCGACGAGCGCCACCGACCGGATGCTGCCGGGCTTCGCACGGTTCTGCAGGTGCACCGCCTGGAACGCGGCCGCGCACGCCAGCGCCACGTTCATGGTGTCGCTGATGTTCTGCGAGGACTGCCGCATGGTCGGCGTCGAGATCAGATACCGCGGCACGGCCGCCCCGGAAGGGACGCATACCGCGCTGCCCACGGGCAGCTCCCCGCCGAACCGCGACCGTATCTCCCGCTGCACCCGCACCTGGATGCCGGCACCGAGGTGCCTCTTGATGACCGCGTCGACCCCGCCGTCCATCCGGCCGCGCGCGTTGGTCGGGGACACCCACGCGTCGACGTCCACGTCGAGAAGGGAGCCCTGCCGGATCTCGACCGCGGGCACATCCGCGAACGCGGCGCGCCAGGCCGCCACCACCTTGTCGTTCACGTCGACCAGAACGACCCTCAACGCACGCCCGTCGCCCACGAATCCACCCCTCTCGCACAACCTCTCGAACGTGCCCGAAGCTACAACGGGCCACTGACACACGAGGGATGTGCGAGGGGGTGGTGGCCGGCGGTGTCGCCGTGGCGCACCACCGTGCTCAGCGGAGGCTGGCTCCCTGTGCGCGGAGCTCCCGCTGGACCGCGGACACCGAGACGTCCCGGGGAAGCAGACCCTGGGACGAGGCGAGGGCGGCGCACACGCCGGCGGCCTGACCGGTGGCCATCGAGATCGGCATGACGCGGTACGACGAGTGGGCCACGTGGTCGCCCGAGATGCAGCGGCCCGCGACCAGAATCCGGTCCAGGCCCTGGGGGAGGAGGCAGCGCAGCGGGATGTCGTAGGACTGACCGCGCGGGAGGCGCCGGAGCGTGGTGCCACGGCCGCTCGGGTTGTGGATGTCCACCGGATAGGCGCCGCGGGCCACGGCGTCGTCGAAGGTCCGGGCGGTCAGGACGTCCTCGCCGGTGAGCAGGTACTCGCCCAGGATCCGCCGTGTCTCGCGGACGCCGACCTGGACGCCGCTCTGGACGACGTACGACTCGGCGAAGCCGGGTACGCGGCTTCGCAGGAAGCGGGCGATCTGGGCCATCTGGCGGTGTGCGGCGAACTCGGCGCGGGTGAGGTCCCAGACGCTCGTGCCGAGCACCTCCGTGACACGGGTGGAGTTGACCGCGATCTCGCCGTCGTTGGGCGTGGCGAAGAAGAGCATGTCCTCGCGGTGCAGATCGAGTTCACCGGCGTCGGTGGCATCGCGGACCAGGTCCCACAGGCCGTGCACGCCCTTCCACTGGTCCGGATGCGCCCGGGCGTACGCGGAGAACTCGTCGTGGTCGAAGCCGACCATGCGGAACATCAGGGTCATGGGCTGCGTCCAGCCGTCCTCGGGGCGTCCGATCTCGTACGACGCTCCGGCCGCCGCGGCGATGTCACCGTCACCGGTGCAGTCGACGATCACGTCCGCGTCCATGACGAGCGGCCCCGACTTCGTCTCGAACACGGCCCGCGCTCGGTCCGGCAGCGGCAGGACGCCGGAGGCGAAGGCGTGCAGCAGGGTGCGCACCTCGTGCGTCTCCAGGAGTTCGTAGACGACGAGCTTGAACAGTTCCGCGTCGAAGGGCACCGTGTAGCCGGTCTCGACCGAGGGGCGGATCGCCGCCCCGGCGCGCACCAGGTGGTCGAGCAGCATCCACAACACGCCCCCGACGACGGGTTCGCCCTCGCCGTGGTCGGGGGGCAGCAGCCGCGCGGCGTCCCCGGCGACGGCTTGCTTGACCTCGTTGTGGAAACTCATCAGCGGCATCACGAGCGCCGCGGTGGCGTTGCCGCCGAGGAATCCGTACCGCTCGACGAGCGTGACCTGCGCGCCCGCGTTGGCGGCGCCGATGGCCGCCCCGATCCCGGCGGGGCCGCCGCCGACGACCAGTACCTGGGTGGTGCCGGCGTGGAGGGCCTGGCGCGGGGGGAGCTCCACGCTCCGGGGGACACGGGGCGGTTGCAGGTAGGTCACGTCTTCTCCTGGGAGCCGGGGCGGGGCGGCGGCTCGGGTCAGCCCACCGAAGAGACGGGCGCCGGCGTGGTGGGCAGCAGCACGGGCGGCGGAGCGATCTGCTCCAGGTAGGCCAGGAAGCGTTCCGCGGTCAGGTCGGCCTGCTGCCGCATGGCCGCCGTCCGGGCGGCCGTCTCGGCGAGGCGGGCGGGTCGCTCGTCCCACAGACGGTCCACTTCGGACAGGAGCAGTCCGACGTTCTCCCGGACCACCCCGCGCAGGGCGGGCGCACCGATCCGCTGGGCGAAGTCGAACACCTTTCCGGCGTACGGCAGGGGCAGCAGGGGGATCCCGGCGAGCGCCGCGAAGATCAGGAAGTGCAGCCGCATGCCGATGGCGAGGTCCAGTCGCTTGACGATGTCGAGCACCTGCTGCGGGGTGGAGGCGCCGCGCAGGACCGTGCAGGCGCCGGGATCGGCCAGGTGGGAGGCCACGGCGTGGGCGTGCCGGATGTCGTCGCGCTCCATCGGTATGAAGACGACATGGGCGTCCAGCCGGTTGACGAGGAAGTCGCCGACGTGCGCCAGGAGTTGGTGGTAGCCGCCCTCGTCGAGGTGCTCGGCCGCGCGCCCGGGCTCGCGGACGCTGATGCCCACCAGCCGCACGCCGCGTGGTACGGCCTCGGCGCGCAGGAGTTCCTCCCCGCCGTCGCCGGGGCGCAGGAGCAGCGCCGGGTCGGCGGTCACCGTGACGGGACGCTCCAGGCCGGCCTCTTCCAGGACCAGCTTCGACTCCTCGTCGCGGACCGTCACCTCGGCCGCGTCGGAGAGGGTCGTGCGGACCCAGTCGCAGTCGACCTCGTCGGTGAGGGGGCCGGCGCCGACGGCGTAGGTGAAGACGGGGACGCCGAAGTTCTGCGCGGCGCGCGCCAGGCGCAGATAGCGGCGCGCCTCGGTGTTGTAGAGGATGCCGCCGCCACCGAGGACGAGGACGTCCAGCCGGCGCAGGTGCTCGGCGATCCGCTCCCTGCTCACGCCCTCCCACCCGACCACCCCGACATCCGGATACGCGCCCCGCGTGTGGTCGGGGTCGCGGGAGAACACGGTGATGCCGACGTCCGGCCGTGCGGCCCGCACGCGGCCCAGCATGGCGGTGAGGATCGCCTCGTCGCCGACGTTGCGTCCGCCGTAGGAACCCAGCACTCCTACGGTGACCTCGGTTCCGTCGCCCATGAATCACCTCTCGTGGGATGCGTACTCCTTCTCCAGTTCACCCCATGGGGAGATTTACGCATCTCGAGAGGGGGCGGGAGGCCCTGCGGGGGCGCGTGGGACGGGTGCGCGCGACGGGTCGCGCCGTGTGGCGAACGGAGTAAGCCACGGTGACCGGAGGTCCGGCCGGTCGTTCTCCGTCCCCGAGCGGATCCGGGACCGGACGGATGTGGGACCGGACGGATCCGGGATCGGGCGCATCCAGCATCGACGAAAGGACATCCTGTGGGCGGCGCGCAGCGTGGGAGCGGGGCGGACCGGAGCACCGGCCGGTGGGCGTACATCGGCTCGTTCACCACCGGGGGCGGCGACGGCATCACCGTCGCCGCCGTGGAGGCCGACGGGACTCTCGTCCCGCGGACGACGGTGAGCACCGTCCCCAACCCCTCCTCTCTCGTGCTCGCCCCGGACACGGGGATCCTCTACGCGACGAGCGATACCGAGCGGGGTGCCGTGGCGGCCCTGCGGCCCGAAGGCGCCGGGCTGACCCCTCTGGGGCCCGCCGTCGAGGTGGGCGGGTCCGGCCCGGCGTACCTCTGTCTGGCGGGGCACCGGCTGCTGACCGCCCACTACGGCTCGGGCGGTGTCGGCAGCCTGCCGGTGCGCCCCGACGGAAGCCCGGCGGGGCCCCCGGTGGTGCTGACGCACGAGGGCTCGGGACCGGACCCGGAGCGCCAGAGCGGCCCCCACGCGCACCAGGTGCTCCCCTCCCCCGGCGGACGGTGGGTGCTGAGCGTGGACCTGGGGACCGACTCCGTGCGGGTCTGCGAGCTGGACGAGGCCACGGGAGCGCTGCGGGTGCACGCCGAGACCGCGCTCCGTGCCGGGTCGGGGCCGCGGCACCTGTCCTTCCACCCGGACCGTGAGGTGGTGTACGTCCTCCATGAGCTGGAGCCGCAGATGACGGTCTGCCGCTGGGAGGAGGCGTCCGGGCGACTGGTGGCGCTCTCCGAGGTCGCCGTCGACACGACCGGTCTCCCCCAGGGGGAACGGGCCTACCCCTCGGTCGTCTCGGTCGCGCCCGACGGACGCTTCCTGCGGGCCGCGGTGCGGGGCAGCGACCGCGTCCTCACGTTCGACCTCGCCGACGACGCCGAGAAGCCGCAGCTCGTGGACGCCGTGCACTGCGGGGGCAGCTGGCCGCGCGACCTGGTGACGGACGCCTCGGGGCTCCGGGTGTACGTCGCCAACGAGTGGTCGGGCAATGTCACATGGTTCGACGCGGACCCGGAGACCGGACGTCTTTCCCGCGCCGGCGCCGTGGACGTACCGGCCGCGGCCTGCGTCGTCCTCTCCTCCCCGTGAGCGGCGACGCCCGCACCACCGTCGTCCTGATCACGCACAACCGGCGCGAACAGCTGCTGCGCTCGCTCGACCGACTGGCCGCGCTCCCCGAGGCTCCGCCGCTGATCGTGGTCGACAACGCGTCGACCGACGGAACCCCGGAAGCCGTGGCCGCGCACCACCCGCGGGCCACCGTGCTCACCCCGGGATCGAACCTCGGAGCGCCCGGCCGCACCCTGGGCGTACGCCGGGCCCGTACGCCGTACGTGGCCTTCAGCGACGACGACTCCTGGTGGGAGCCGGGTTCGCTGAGCCGTGCGGCGGACCTCCTGGACCGGCACGAGCGACTCGGGCTGATCGCGGGGCGCGTGCACGTCGGGCCGGGAGGTGACCCCGATCCGCTGAACGAGCTCCTGGCCGCCTCCCCGCTCGGCCGTGCCCCCGATCTCCCGGGGCCGCAGGTCCTCGGGTTCCTGGCCTGCGCGGCGGTGGCGCGGCGTGAGGCGTACCTGGCGGCGGGCGGGTACCACCCGATCCTGTTCCTGGGCGGCGAGGAGACGCTGCTCGCCTACGACGTGGCGGCCCACGGCTGGGGCGTGTGCCACTGCCCCGACGTGGTTGCCGTCCACTCCCCCAGTGGCGGGGTCAGGCCGGGGAGGCCGGCCGTCCAGCTCCGCAACGCCGCGCTGACGGCGTGGATGCGCCGCCCTCTGCCGGTGGCGCTGCGCCGGACCCGTGAGCTCGCCGGGAAGGCCCGGCGGGACCCGGAGGCCCGTACGGCGTTGCGCGAACTGGTCAGGCGGCTGCCCGTGGCCCTGCGCGAACGCCGGCCGCTGCCCCCGGACGTGGAGGCGGCGGCCCGCCGTCTGGACGCGCGGGTGTGAGCGGTCACCGCGCCCCTCGGCGTCCCCCTGGCCGAGGCCCGTTCACCGCGTCCGGCGTGATGCCGTTCCCCGTACGGCACGGGTGCGCCGGTCGGCCCCCCCGCGCGGCGGGCTCGATCCGCCCCCGACGGTTCGTCGTCGGGCTCGAAGACCACACAGGGGGAGTCGCGGAACAGGCTCTCCTCCGAGAACAGCCCGAGCCGCCGCACGGGCACGTCTTGCACTCGTCGGCGAGCACGTCGGTCCGCGCAAGGGCGCGCGCCCCGGACCACGGATCCGGCGTCGCCGAAGGGCTGTCCGGGGCGGGGCGCACAAGGGGCGCGGGCCGCAACTTCCGTGCTCCAAAGGCTTGATGGACCGCACGCACCCCGCGGTGACCTCCGCGTTTCCTCTGCTAGCCTCGTGGCCCATCACGGTGGGTGACGCAGGCGGGGGGCAGCATGGGGTGTCGGCGTGAGGGGCGTGGGGCATGAGCAGGCGACGGGTGCCCGAGCGGCTGCTGCACGATGCGGTGATCATCGTGCCCGGCATCATGGGGAGTGGCCTCAGGGATGTCGAGAGCGGCAAGCAGCTGTGGGGAGTGAAGCGGCTCTTCGAGTACTCCGCGCGCATGCACGCCGATCGGCTGCGTGCCCTCGCCGTCACGGACGAGGAGCGCTCAGGGCGGACGGGGCGGATCGAGCCGACGGGCGTGCTGAACCTCGCCGAGTGGATGCCGGGGCTCGGTCCGGCGCAGCCGTACAACCACCTGGTGAGCGAGTTACGTCAGGAGGCGGTGCACCGCAGCGCGGTCCACGCGTTCCCCTACGACTGGCGACTCTCCGTCGAGCACAACGGAGCGCTCCTCGCGACAGCGGCCCGTCGACACCTCGAAGCCTGGCGTGACCACGCCGCCCACCGCCACTATCTCGCCACGCATCCCGAGGCCGGGCAGGCCCGGATCGTGTTCGTCGCGCACTCCATGGGCGGGCTTCTCGTGCGCGAACTCCTCCACCACGGCGACCTCCGGCGCGACATCCGAGCCGTCATGACCATCGGTACGCCCTTCAGTGGATCGGTGCAGGCGGCCGTCATGCTCAACTCCGGCAAGGGCGCGCCGCTCCCGCTGCCCCGGGCCGTGCTGCGTGAGGCCGCCCGGACGATGCCGGGGGTGTACGACCTCCTCCCCTCCTACCGTGCGCTCGACCTCGGCCTCGATTCGCGGGTGCCGACCGCAGACGACCTCGTGGCGCTGGGCGGCCGACGCGATCTCGTCCTGGAGACCTTGCGTTGGCGGGACAGCAGGCGGGGCGGCACCCTGCCCGGCCACAGCATGGTGGTCGGTCTCGGCAAACGCACGCTGCAGAGCTACCGCATGGCGGAGGACGACGTCGTCGGCCAGGTTTCGATCCTGGAGCGGGATCCCTCCGACGACCGGGTGCTGTTCCACCCCGACGGCCGACCCCGGCGCGAGAACCGCAAGGGCGACGGCACGGTGTACCAGTTCGCCGCACATCTGCCGGGCGCCGGCGAGAAGCCGGTCACGGTCCACCAGGAGCACGGCGCCCTCGCCCGCAGTCGCACCGTCATCGACCTGGCGCGCGGCATGCTGCGCGGGCTGCGGCACCCCGATGAGCTGGGGGCCATGCTCGGTGACGGGTCCTTCGATCTGGACGTACCGGAGTGGGTCGAGCCCGGCTCGCCCATCGCCATCGAGGTGTCCGGCTGGGACGGCGTCTTCGACCTCCACTGCACCGCACGCGAGGTCAGCGGCCTGGACGAGGTGCTGTACCCGGAGCTGAAGCGGGTCCCCGGGCAGGACGGGAGGCTGGCGGCGTCCTGCGTGGCCACCAGGCCGGGCCTGTACGAGGTCGAGGTGGTGGGGGGCAGTGAGCCGGTGACACGGCTCGTGCTCGTGGTGGCAACGGAGCGGCACGTCTGACGCCGTGGCCTCGGATTTCTACGACATGGAGGCCGATGTCGCGGACTCGTTCGCCGTGCACGCCGTTCCGGTCGGGCCGGTGGCCGGTTTCCCGGACGAGGACACGGTCGGCGAGGCCGCGCGCAGCGCGGCCGTGCTGAGGCGGATGGGCGGGGAGGCCGTCGACCCCGTGTTCGCCGGCGACGCCGTGTGCTCGCTGGCCGACGCCGACGAGGCGCTGGCGCACTGGGCCGGGGAGCGCC
Organism: Streptomyces sp. NPDC029139; assembly: GCF_055564335.1. Taxonomy (NCBI): domain Bacteria; kingdom Bacillati; phylum Actinomycetota; class Actinomycetes; order Kitasatosporales; family Streptomycetaceae; genus Streptomyces; species Streptomyces sp. NPDC029139. Next base: position 74,652 of record NZ_JBVHWN010000009.1, read on the forward strand.
GCGACGACGACGAGTCGCGGCCGTCCGCACTGCTGTGGTTCGGCCACGGCCGCGCGGCGACGATGGGTTCCGTGCTGCTCGTGCCGGGTTCCAAGGAGCGCGGGGACGCCCGGGTGACGCCCGACATGGTCGCCCACTATGTCTTCGCCGAGCAGAGCAGGCGGGACCACGATGAGAGCCGGTGGGCGCTCGTCGTGTTCGAGGCGTGCAACTCGGCCGGCTTCGCGCAGGACGTGGCGCACTGCTTCAACGGCAGCCGGCAGCCCCGCACGCGCTCGCTGCTGCTGATCGCCACGGGAAAGCCGGCGGCGCAGGGCTATCTGGGCACGTTCCGCGGCGTGCTGGAGCGGTATCTGGACGGGAAGACCTCACACGACAAGGTCTTCACCCTCCGGGACCTGCAGGGTCATTTCATCAGCCATGACTGCCATGCCCAGCTCGTCGGCGACGAGACGGGCGCCGAACTCCGTCTCGCCCTCCGGGACAGGGTTCCCCTCGGCGGGGCGACGACGGTGGCCGACGCGCGCCGGCTGCAGAGCCGCTTCGACGACGCACCCGACGCGCCGCCACGCATGCCGACTCCGGAAAAGGTGGGGCTCCTCGAAGTGGTCCACGACTTCACCGGCCGGGCGGAGGACCTGCGTACCGTCGCGGCCTGGTGCGCCGAACCCGACTCAGTCGCCGAGGCCGCCGTGCTGGCCGTCACGGGCGCACCGGGCGCGGGCAAGTCCGCCCTGCTGGGTGAGACTCTGCTGCGCTGGTCGACTCCCTCGGGAGAGGGACGTGACACCGGGCGTCTCCCCCGGATCGTCGCGGTGCTGCCGCTGACCGGGAGCACGCCCGGGGACGTCGTACGGCAACTGGCCGAGAAGCTCGACGCGGGCGCCGGGGGCCCGGAGCGGTCCGCGGCCTCCGGGGAGAACGATGAGGCCCTGGACGCCGTACGGCACCGTCTGGCCGAACTGACGCGCGTCTCCGACGCGGGCGCCGGCACACCGTCGCCGGTCCTGATCGTCGCCGACGCGCTCGACGAGGCCAGGGACCCGGTCCGTATCGCCGCCCTGTTACGGGAGCTCGTGGCCCTTCCCGGCGTACGGCTGCTCATCGGCACACGCCCCTCGCCGTTCGCCGCCGTGGTGGGCGAAGGCCGGCCGCCGGAGGGGAACGGCCGCGTCGACCTGCTCGAGGTCCTCGGCTCGGCGACGGGGCACGCCCGCGTGCTGACCCTCGAACCTGATCCGGCGGCGGCCCGCGACTACGCCGAGCGCAACGTGCGCGAGCTTCTGCGCGAGCACCCCGCCGGTGACGCCGCCTGGCACGAGACGGTCGTCCGCACGGTGGCGGACGCCGTCGAAAGCCATGTGCGCACCGGGTCCTGGCAGTTCCTCCAGGCCGCTCTGGTGGTTCAGGAGATCGGGCAGCGGCCCACCGTCCTGTCCGCCGGTCACGACGGGCGGGCCGCGCTCGCCCAGATGCTGGAGCGCGATCAGAGCGGGCTCTTCCGGGCGGCCGTCCAGCGGATCACGTCGGGGCTGCCCACGGCCGGGCCGCTGTTGCGGGCACTGGCCTACGCGCACGGCCGTGGGCTCCCCCTCGCGGACGGCATCTGGGCGTGCGCCGCCGCGGGCATAGCCGGAGCGGACGAACCGTTCGCCGACGAGCAGTTGGCGCTGTTCCTCAATCGGGCAGCGGCCTACGTCCTCGTGGACGGAGAGGACCGGCGCAGCGTGTACCGGCTGGCGCACCGCACCCACACCGAGCAACTGCTCGGGGACGGCACGCCGGACCGCAGGTACGAAATGCTTCTCTCCCTGCTGGACCTGGCCGCCGGGCAGGCCGGTGCAGGACAGCTCCTCAGCCCGCATCTGGCCACCCGGCTCGCCGAGTACGCGGCCGACTGCGGTGCCCGTGGATGGGCGGCGCTCGCCGCGCACGCCGCCGTCGTCGACCGGCTGCCACCGGCCTCGTTGAGCACTCTGGCGCTCACCCCGGGGCCGGGAACGGGTACCGCTCCCACCGATCTGCCCATCGAGGTGCTCGGCACCGTCGCGTCGGCTCACCTGATCAAGGAGTCGGAGCCGGCCGACCGGCCGGGGCTGCGCCAGCTCGGTGGCCTCCGGGCGGCCGGCAGGACCCACGACGCGGGCCCCGGCGCCGCCTGGGAGGTCGTCTGGGGACGGTTGCGCCGCGTCCCCCTGCATCTGCGACTCGGCGGCGCCGACACCGTGGTGACCGCTCTCGTCACGCGACCCGATGCCGCGTGGCTCGTCACCGGCTCGCTCGACGGGTCGGTGATGGCGTGGGAACCGTGGCGTTCGCACCACCCCACCCTGCGCCTGAACGGGTGCGAGAGTCCGGTGAGCGCGCTCGCCGCATTCGGCTCGGCCGCCCCGCGGGACGGCGAACGTGTGGGGCCCGGTCTGCTGGCCGTCGCCCACGACGACCGGACCATCCATGTCTGGGACACCGACATCACCGCCGAGCGCCCGGTGCCGCGCATCACGTCGTCCGTGGAGGTCGTCCGCCTGATGGTGGCCCTTCCCGATGACACGCGACGGTTCGTCGTCGCGGGCGAGGCCGGCTATCTCGCCCTCCTCGGTCCGGACGGGGCGCTGTCTCCGGCCGGAGAGGCGGTCGCCGGCAGCGACGTCGTGGGACTGGTGTCCTTCCCGGGCCGGGACGGCGCGCCGCTCGTGGTGGCGGCCTACCAGTCCGGACTCCTGGGGCTGTGGGCGGTCAGCGGCGTCATGCCCGTGCCGGTGCATCGGGTGAGCTCTCGGGCCGCGCTGAACGGACTCGCGCGTGTTCCCGGCCCCGAGGGAATCGACCGGCTGATCACGGTCTCCGACGACGGACGCCTCGCGTACTGGCGCGTGACCACGGGTGACGGCGGTCCGGCGATCGTCGCCGAGACCGCCGAACCCCTGACCGATGTGCGCAGCGGCGGCGATCCGGTCCTCACCGCCCTGCCGTCGGCCGAGGAGGGAGCGGTCGCGGTGGTCGGCGACAAGCTGGGCATCGTACGGGTCGTGCGTCCGGCCGCCACCCCCGGTGAGCCGGCGTTCCTCGAGACGTCGACCGGAAGCAGGGCGATCACGGCGATCGGTGCCCTGCGCGGGCCTCAGGGCGGCCATGTCCTCGTGACGGCGGCGGAGCGGGATTCCACGGTGCACTTCTGGGACCCCTCGGCAGCGGCGCGCTCCGGTTCCGCGCCGACGGGCCGCCCTTCGTCGGTCCGTGACCTGCGCGCGCACCTTCTGGCGGACGGTACGGAGGCGTTGGTGGTGAGGGAGCGGTGCGGCGGGCACTCGACGGTGCGCGTCCTGCGCGCGTCGGACGGTACCGAGCTGGGCGGTGCGGCCCTCGACGGTGACGCACCGCCGGCTTCCGTGGGCGGGGCGGATTCCGCGCAGGCGCCGCTGCCCGAGGGGGCCGACGACCGGCACACCCGTACCGTCGGCTGCGTCGCGGTCGACGAGTCCCCCGGCCACCGGCGAACGGCCCGGCTGCGGGCGACCGCGGGCCGCGAAGGAAGCGTCGTGCTGTGGCGCGAGGAGCCGGCGTCCGGCTGGCGCCCGGTGCGCCGGATACCGCTGGGGTCACCGTGCACCCGGCTCATACCCATGTCGTCGGGGCGGCTGGCGGTCGCCACCGACGACGGCGTCGTGGTGCTCAAGCTCAATCCTGCCGCGTGTGGTGGCGACGGCGGGGAAACGGAGGAGACGCATGGATGACGAGCTGGCACCGGAGCACGTAGAGGATCTGCTGGACGCCCTGTTCACCGGGAAACAGGCACGACACGGCCGGTATCGGCGGGTGGGCGGCTACCAGGAGCTGATCAAGGGGCGGTTGCTCCATCTCGTCCTGCGGAGTCTCGACCATCCCACCGACGTACGGGAGGTGGCTCTGTTCCTCAGCGTCGACCAGGCGGGGGGCGACCTCTGGGACCACGAGGTGCGCAATCTGCTGCGGCTGAAGATGCTCGGCCATCCGGCGCTGCCGGAGATCGTCGAGGGGAGGTTCGACCGGACCTTCCGCGTCGCGTTCATCATGACGCGCCAGGAGGGGCAGCCCCTCGCCCAGGACTGGCGGTCCGTGGTGGACGAGTGGGCGACGGCCTACCCCGTCGTGGCGTTCGAGCAGTTCAGTCTGTTGATGGACGCGCTGAGCCAGCTGCACGGCACTCGGATCGTGCACCGGAACCTGACGCTGGCCGCCGTACGGTTCAACCCGGAACCGGACAATCCGGCCCGGACGACGCTGGCCCTGGCGCGGTTCGAACTGAGCGCCCTGCTGAACAACCTGCTGCGGTCGGTCCACGGCCCGAGCACCAAGGCGAAGTACGACGAGGCCGTGAAGGCGTTGTTCCTCACGCCGCCGACAGGCGTCTCCAAGGCCCACCACTTGGCGTACCTGGCTCCGGAGAACCACCCTCCCGTCTTCTGCGACGTCATGCTGCGCCATCTGGACCACGGCAGCACCGATGTCTTCGGGCTCGGTGTCCTCGGGTGGGAGTTGTTCGTCGGCTCCCTGGAGGACAAGCTGCCTGCCGAGTGCGCCGTCGTCGACAGTGCCGAGGGCGACGAGCTTCCTCCGGCCCTGGCCCGCCTGCACGCGGCGATGCGCCGCGAACTCACCCTCTCCCTCAGGGTCCCCCGCCCGCTGCGCCTCGCCCTGCTCGACATGCTCGACCCGTCGCCCACGGGCCGCAGTTCCTCCTTCGAGGCGTCGGCGGCGCTCCAGCGCAACTGGTCCAGCATCTGTCTGGCCCTGGACCCGTCACCGACCGGCGCGAAACCGCGGCTGCTGGCCTTCATGCCCGACCAGTCCGTGGTGACGATCCACACGAGCCGGGGTTGGACCGACCACAGCCCCGATACCCCTCAGGGCTGTCAGGAGCTCCAGGTCTTTCTGGAGGAGGAGTTGCGAGAGGCCGAGCTGGTCCACTGGCATGGTGGCGCGGTCGGTTTCGTCGACGGCAACCCCCGCTCGCTCGGCGAGGCCGAGTGGGTCCTGATCGGACAACAGGCCGTGTGGTTCTGCGCCTTCCATTACGAGAAGTACGACGCCATGGGCCGCCGCACGGTGACGAGCACCGACACCCTCGTCATCAAGTACCTCGTGGACAGGCGCTTCGCGTCCGAGATCCTGTCGGTCAGGCCGAAGCGGCGCGTCGGCAAGGTGGATCTCGTGCCGTTCCGCCAGGGGCAGCCGCTGGACGACGAACGAAAGGACCGCCCGTCCTGGTCGGAGCTGACCGACGCGGTCCGGAACACCGAGCAGGGAGCGCAGGGCGCCGACGTCCAGGAGATGCTGCGAGCCGTGTCGTTCATGCTGGACTACCAGGGCGCGGTGCTCCGGGCCCGGCAGTACCCGTACACCCTCGAGGACAAGGGCGACGGCCGTCTGGTGCTGACCCATGACCGGGGCAGGGAACGCAGGTGGATGCACGGCGACGAGCTGCTCACCGCCTACTGTGCCGACCCCCGGCACCGGCCCGCGCTCGGTGACTTCGCCCGGGGCCTGCTCGCCGAGGACGACCGGGCGTCGATCTCCGTGGTGTACGACCGGCACAGCCCCTACTTCGGCAGCGGCTCCGTCTCGTTCCGGCTGAAGGAGCGGCTGGACGCGGAGTCCATCGTGGTCGAGCCGGCGACCGGGAAGGAGCTCCCGCCCAAGGGGTGGCTCAGGCCGGACAGCGATCTGGGCACGGAGGTCCAACTCCGGCGGGAGGCAAGGGGGCTGGCATCCTTGCGTCAGAAGGCCGGCCTGGCGCGGGTGTTGCACACGCCCACGTCCATCGAGCTGCACGGACGGCGCGAGACGACGCTGGACATTCCGGCGCGGCCGGGCGAGAAGCCCCTGCGGGGCAAGGCCGCCCGCATCATCGCCGACATGCTGCGGCTGCACCCCTTCTACGCCCTCCAGGGGCCTCCGGGCACCGGCAAGAGCACCGTGGTCTCGCATGCGCTGCGCGATTTCCTCCGGACCGAGCACGGCGCCCGGGTGCTGGTGAGCGCGCAGTCGAACGACGCGCTGGACGAACTGGCGGGGAAGTGCGTCGAGCTGCTCCGGCCGGCGATCGAAAACCAGTCGGTACTGATGCTCCGGGAGCTCTCCCGTAAGAAGGACGCCTCCGACCTGCGTCCGGAGTTGCGCCGCTTCACCGCGGAGGCGATCGCCGAGGACCTGGTCGAGCGGATCCGGACGCGGCTCACGAACGGCCATCACGGGGCCCGCAACGCGTCGGAGGAGAAGCTGATGCTGCGGTGGGCCGATGTCGCCCAGGCCAACCTGGTGGAGCTGACCGAGCGCATCCGGGCGAGTGCCGACGTCGTGCTGGCGACGTGCTCGATCGCGGGCACGCTGACCGACGACGTGCGGGACCCGTCGGACGTCTTCGACTGGGTGATCATCGAGGAGGCTGCCAAAGCCTGGCCGACCGAGATCATCATGCCGCTGGTCCTCGGAGTGCGCTGGACCCTGGTGGGCGACCATCTGCAGCTCGGCCCGCACAGGGCCCAGGACGTCAAGACGTTCCTGGACAGCCTGGGATCACACCCGGACGAGCGCATCAAACTGCATTACGCGGCGCGCGAGAGCTATCTGAGGTTCGTCCAGATGTTCGGCCGGTTCTTCGAGGGCCGGGACTCGGCCCAGCGCGCCGAGACGACGAGCCCGATGGACACCCTGGACACCCAGTTCCGCATGCACCCGGTCATCGCCCAGCCCTTCGCCCGCGCCTTCTATCCCGACGGCGACGGCGGCACCTTCCTGGCACCCGATCCCGAGATCGACGAGTTCCACTCCGCCACCAGGCCGGACTACATCAAGGCCGCGCCCCTGATCTGGCTGGACACCTCCCAGCACACGAGCTGCGAGGACATGGGGTTCTGGTGGAACCCCGGGGAGGTCGGCCTCGTGGAGGACCTGGTACGTGAGCTGGGGCTCGACACCCAGAACGACCCGCGGAAGCTGACCGTGCTGACCCCGTACCGCAGACAGGTCCGGGAGCTGGAGCGAGGATTCCTCAAGGGACGGGTGCACACCGTCCACTCCTTCCAGGGCGGGCAGGCGAAGACCGTGATCGTCTCGCTGGTCCGCAGCTCCGAGCGGGGCACGGACTCGCGTCAGAACGTGGGGCACACCGCTCAGGCCGACGTGATCAACGTAATGCTGTCGCGTGCGCAGCAGTTGCTCGTCGTCGTCGGGAACCTGCCCCACTTCGAACGCCATGGGGGAAGCGCCTGGCAGTCGGTGATCAGGACCTTCCGTGAGGTCGGAAGGATCGTGGACGCCTCGACGGGAGAGATCGTCGTCGACCCGGCGGCGGGAACGGGAGACATCCGATGACCGAGACCGCGCTCATCGCGATTCCCTGCCGCGTCATCACCCTGCGGATGGAGCTCGGCTCGGAGGAGGGAGCCTCCACACTGGAGGAGCTCGTCCTTCGTGCCGTGGCCGCGGGACGCACGACGGTAAGGGATCTGGGAGAACTGTTCTCCCTGCCGAACCGGCTCATGCTGGACGTGGTGCACGGCCTGTGGAGCAGGGGGTTCCTGGCCGTCGACTTCTCCACGAACAGCCTGGAGCACACCCAGGCGGCCCAGGCCATTCTCGGCGAGCACGAGGGCGACCGGCCCGTCTCGTCGAAGGTGCAGGCGCGCAAGTTCCTGTTCGACCCGGTGACGGCGGCCGTCATGCTGCACCGCAAGGGCATGGACAGGGTTCCTCCCGGAGCCATCTCGATGCCTCTCGCGCGCGGCATCTCGGAGACCGACATCCCGCAGACCGAACTCCTGCGCGCTGTACGGGAGGCCGTCCGCACCGATCGCAGGCAGCGCGGAGTGCGCCAGCGCGTGCTGAACGTGTCTTTCGCCAATCCGATGCTGAGTCCGCCGGAGGCCGTCCACTGGAACACGGTGGAGGTCGTGGTGAACCGGGACCCCGCCACCGGGATCGTGACCGCCACCCCGGTCCAGATGCCGCAGGGCTGGGGCCGGCGCGCGCTGCAGTTGTTCCAGTCCAGGGTGAGCGAGCTGGTGCGCACCCGGCCGGACAGCAAGTTCGTCCAGCAACTGCGGTCCCGCCAGGTACTGGAAGTGGTGCCGCCCGACAATCTCCGCTCGCTCCTGGTCGGACTGGACCGGCTGGCCGAGGGTCTGGGTACCATCCCCGTCGACCAGCTTCCGGCCCGGCACCAGAATCTGCGGGCGAAGGCGGGCAGAGTGCTGGAGCAGCTGGCGGAGGCACGCCGTGGGCGATGCTCCCTTCAGCGGGTGGCCCCGGGAGCGGGCGTGGAGTGGGTGATCCAGGACCTGATCGAGCAGGCGGCCCACCAGCTCGTCCTAGCGGTACCGCGCATCACCTACGAGGCCCTGCATCCGGTGCTGCCCTCACTGGAACTCGCCGCCAAGCGAGGCGTCACGCTCGTGTTCCTCTGGGGCGCCAACCCCTCCGCCAAGCTGGAGGGCAAGGTCGCCACCGCCCTGTACGACCTCCAGAGCCGCTTCCCCGAGAACGTGTTGCTCGAACAGCGCAGCAGCAGCAGTTCGGCCTCCGCGGTCGTCTGTGACGACCTGTACGCGTACGTCGGCTCGCGCAGCCCGCTGGCCGAGGACACCGGCGCGGGAGTGCTGGTGAAGCCGGCCGAGGGCACGGACGAGCCGCCGAACTGTGTCTCGGAGCTGCTGAGCTGGGCCCGGCGCACCTATCCGTACTGGGAGGCGGGCCAGGGCATCGCCCTGCTGCCGACGGACTTCGGGAGGCGGCGGGGCGCGGATTCGTCGGCGGACGCGGGCATCGACGGGCGCGGCGTCTCCCTGCCGGAACTGGCGGAGTCCTGGGCCGACGACGAGGTCGCGTACCGCACGAAGTGGTCGGCCCACTGGGGACGCGTGCTGCGGGAGCTGGTGGACGCGGTGGAAGACGTCTATCAGGGCGATCCCGTCGTGAGAGCGGTGTGGGACGGCATGTACGTCGACCTCGTTCAGCACTCCGTCGACGGCGCCACCGAACGGCTCGCCGTGACCGACGACTCCGCTGAGGGCGAGGCCTGCACGGACGCGCTCGGGCGGCGTCTGCTCGAGTTGCGGGAGCGGGGCGTCGTGGTCCATCTCCAGCACCCGCCGCTCAAGGACGGCCGGCGGACCGCCCGCGGCTACGCCGAACTGCAGCGGCGTCTCGGCACGGAGCGGACCCTGCGGAGCACCAACGCACGCGCGCGAGCGGTGCTCTCCGACCACGAGACCGTCATCGGCAGCTACCGGCCCCTCGGCACCCGGGCCGTGAACCCGGCCCAAGGGCCGGCCCCCACGGAGCTGGGCCTGCACATCATGAGCACCCGCTTCACCGCCGAGTTCGCCGAGGAGCTGGGCATTCCGGACTGGTTCGGGGACACCGCGGACGCCGGGGACGACCGCGGCGCCGACGGCGGGCAGGGGTATCTGCCGCCGCTGCCCTCCCTCTCCTCGGTGTCCGTCGTCGCCGACGACTGGGAGGTGCTCGACAACCGCCTGGCGGCCGGAACAGCGCCCGAGCGACTGCGCCGCGAATCCGCCGCGTTGCTCGTCGGCCCGACGGGGGCCGACGAGCAACGGCGGCGATGGGGCCGCTGGATCCTGCACGACGCCTGGGAGCGTCATGCCTTCATGGAGGCCTATCTGCTGGCCCCGCGGCTCGGTGACGCGGAGAGCGTGCCGCCGCCTCTGGCGGCCGTGGCGGCACCGCTCGAGCACGGTCCGCTCGGCGAGCAGCTGTACTACCAGGCGATGGAACTGGCCGACGCCCCGCCCGAGCATCGCACGGTGGCGCTGGTGGGCGCGGTCGCCGAGATGCTGCTGCACGGCGGTGACGTCGGCCTCATGGTCTGCGAGGCGCTGGCCGCTCCCGGGAGCGAGTCCGCCGCCGACCTGCCGGCCGCCTGGCTTCGGCTGGCGCGCGAGGCTGCGGTCTGCTTCGACGTGACCCGGGCGCCGGTGCCGCTGCAGGACATCAACGCCTGGGCCGAGCAGCAGAAACGGGCGGCGGACGTCCGGGACGACTGGCGACGCCTCGTCGCCGAGGTGAACGACTTCGAGCGCGTCGAGCAGCACTTCAAGTTCCTCGACGGGCAGCGGTTGCACCGCGCGATGTTCCGGCCGCCCGAGGGTTTGTTCGTCCGTGTCCTGGCCATGGCGAGCAACGACGCCACGGCCGAGTTCTGTTCGACCGCCGCCGCAGGACTGCCGGCCACCGCCCAGGAAGCCCGGTTGCACATGGACCAGCTCGCGACGGACCTTGGCCTCAGAAAGGTCGAATGGAGCAACCACTTGGCGTACGCGCGGCGGGTCGCCGACGTGATGGCGGAGGCGCGGCGCCTCGCGGCGGCGAGCGTGGACGAGGCCGAGCAGGAAACGGCGGCCTCGGGAGCCGCGATGCTGCCGACGCTCACCCCTGAGCAGCGCGCGTTCGCCCGTCTCCTCGACCGCACATGGCACACGCTTCTCGAGGAGGCGGACGGGCTGGGAGAGCCTGCTCGCCATCCGGCGAAGGCGCTCCTGAGCGCCCTCGCCTCGCTGCCGGTGATCGGAAAGGACGACAGATGACCGGGGTACCACGCGCGCTGTTGGAGACATGGCCGGGCCGTGTCCGTTTCCCGGGCGTCCTGGTCGCCCTCGCGGAGCACGGCGGCCCGGCGGAAGAGGGCCCGCACGACGGCCCGTCCCCGATGGGCGCCGACGCCGAGCTGGAGGGCGAATCGCTCGCCGGAGCCGTCCTGGCACACGTGGGGGGCATGTCCCCGCGGGCGACCTTTGACGCGCTGCTCGACCGGGGGGAGCACGATGCCGCCGAGCGGTTGCTCCGCGGCGGTGCGGTGCCGGCCGAGCACCAGGCCGAATTGCTGGCCCGCACGTTGGAGGCCGCCCGCGAGGCGGCCGCGGAGTCGGTACGGCAGCGTGTCTCGGAGTTGGCCAGGCGCGCCGAAGCCGCAGGAGTCGCCTTCGAGCCGCCGGACATGGCTGCGCTGATCAAGAGCTCCCGGTCGCGCAGCGCGGCCGCCGAAGCGGTGCTGTCCGCACGTGAGCGAGAGCTCGATGGGCGGGTGGACGCCTTCGGCGAGGAGTTGGACCGGCTCGTCGCGGAACAGGAGCGGGCCGCCGCGCGCGACACCGAGCAGGCGGCGGCCGACGCCGCGGGGAAGACCGTCGATGGCACCGGACGGGCGACCGTCGGCACCACCGGGCGGACCGGGCGGCATCCGGAAGGCCACTTCGCCGTGACTCGGCTGCGGGCGCTGCTGCGGGCCGGCGAACTGGTCACCGTCCAAGCCCTGCTGAACCGCGAGCCCCTCGGTGTGCCCGTGCCGGAGGCGCTGGCACCGCTCCCGGTGTGGAACAGGAACTGGGTGCCCGACACGCTCCTGGAGTACCAGCTGAACCCCGCGATGCGCAGGCCACCGGAGTTCGCGGCGTGGAAGGCCGCCGACGACGACGCCGAACGGCTGCTCGGCGCCTTCGACCGGTTGAACCGGGAGACCTCCCCGGAAGCGGCGGAAGGCTTCGCCGACGCGCTCGGACGGTTCCTCGGGGGACCGGGTGCAGGCGCCGTGGCCCACCGCATCGACGGCGGCTTCTTCACCTTCTTCGACGGCTTGTTCGGCGACGAGCCACTGACGGGTCTGCATCCGACGGGCCGGGTCGACCTTTACGTCGCCGACCCGGGAACCACCGCCGTACCGGCGGCGCTGGCGACGCACGGTCCCCATGTCGCGGTCGGCCCCGGTCTGGTGACCACCGGGTACACCGACCGTGCGGCGACCGCCGTGCTGAGCCTGCGCGATCTGCTCGGCCTGGCCGTGCTGCCGGCCGACCGGGCGGCCCGCACCCTTGGCATCCTCGCCCGGCAATGGCCTGTGGAAGCCCTCATCGGGGACGGTCCGGCGGTGCTCGGCCGGATCCTCGGCACGGAACCCGACGCGGCCTGGCGGACCCTGCGGTGGATCACCCACTTGTCACTGCGAGGAGGGACCGCCACGGTGCAGGCCATGGAGCGCTGCACCGGTATGGATCCCGGGCTCCTGTGGGTGATGCTCCGCTATGCGCAGAGCGTGGACGACCGCTCCGCCCGTGGCGACCTCTGGGCCGCGGAGACCGGCGGCTGGCGGAAGGACAAGGCGCTCGTCCACACGCTGCGGGCCGAACTGCTGGCACGCTGCGGCGACCCGGCGGCCCGGGCCGCGTGGTGGGCGGCGCTCCTGGTCTGCGATCCGCAGGACGGTCGTGTGGCCCTGGGCGACCTCGGGGAATGGGCCGAGATGTGCTCGGGCTGGGCGGGCGCGAGGGCCCGGGTCCTCGCGGCGACCGACTCGTTGGTGGCGCAGGGTCTGCTCGTACGCGCGCCCCTGGGGGGCGATCAGGTGCCCGTCCAGCGGGAGGCGGAGGCGGTGGGCCCGGGCGCGGAGGCGGCTCTGTGCGTGCGGCTCTGGGGGGCCGTGCGGGCGCTACGGCCCGCGGCCGAGACGGAGATGACCGCCCTGCTGAAGGAGATGGAACGTGCCGACGGGCTCGAAGGCGGGGTGGAGGACGCCGCGTCGGCCACGGCCGACACCGGAGCGACGCCCGCCAGGTGGACGGCCTGGCACCGCAACCGCTTCGCCCCGGTACCGGCGTACGCGCGTTATGTGAACGCGGAGCGGCGGGGAGCCTGTACCGAAGAGCTGGCCGCCCTCGCGGATCTCGCGCGTGAGGAACTCCTGGGGCACTCTTCCGACGACCTGGTCGAGCAAGCGGCGCCCCGGGTGGCGGACCTGGGGGCGGTCCTGGCGGACATGACGGCCCGGTGCCAGGAGCAGTACCGGGAGGTCCGCTTCGATCTCCGCTGCCCCGCGTCGCTGTGGGTGGACGTGCCCGAGCCCGTGCTGCGGGCGGTGATGTACGAGGTGCTGGACAACGCCGCGGAAGCGCTGACGGGCCACGGTTCCGGTCTGGTGCAGGTCTCCGTGGCTCAGGAGAGTCCCGAGGTGATCGTGGAGGTACAGGACAACGGCCCGGGGCTGCCGGCAGAGGCGCGTGGCCGGAAAGTGTTCCAGCCCGAGTGGACGACCCGTGGCCCGGATCGCGGATGGGGTCTGCACCGCGTACGGAAGTTCCTCCGGGCCTTGCCCACCCCGGCGGTGGAGGCGGACGCCGAGGTCTTCCGCTCCTCGCATCCGGCACTGACGGGTGCCGCGCTGCGGCTCGTTCTCCCGGAGCTCGCAACCGTCACGCCCCGGGGTACGTGACCCTTCGGGCACCCGACGCCCCGGTGGCTCGGGTCGCCGGGGCCGTTCGGTCGTGGTGAGGGCGTCGCCGAGGGGCTACACGTCGGACTCGGACGGTTCGGGTGCCTCGCTCTGGGCCTGGGCGCGGCGGCCGACCACGGCGGCCGCGGCCAGGGCGCTGGCGACGAAGGCCGTGGCGACGACCCAGGGCCGGTCGAGGACGTGTCCGGTCGCGTGGTCGAGGGAGTAGCGGCCGGCGCCGGCCACACCGATGGCGGCCGCGGAGAAACCGAGGAAGGCCGGATACTCGTATCCGCCCGCCTGGGCGAAGAAGCCGGCGGGCAGGTGGACGGCGACCGCGCCGGCCATGGCACCGGCCGCGGCGGCGCCGGCGGCCGGGGTGGCCAGGCCCAGGGCGAGGAGAGCGCCGCCGCCGGCCTCGCCGAGCCCCGCGGCGATCGCGCTCTCGCGGGGCGGTGAGAAGCCCATGGCCTCCATCGCGTGGGTGGTGCCCTCCAGGCCACCGCCGCCGAACCAGCCGAAGAGCTTCTGCGTGCCGTGCGCGGCGAGGACGGCGCCGGTGCCGACCCGGAGCACGAGAAGCCCGAGGTCGCGTCGGTTCAGGGTGGTCATCTGGGGTCTCCTGGGGCAGGACCGAAGGTCGGACACCTCCCACTCTCACCGCCGGACGGTCTCGGCCCTCTGCGTTACTGCTCCGATCGGGCCATGCGCTACATTTTGCCGGTCCTTGACCGCGATCATTCACGATCCCTCTCCTCGGAGCCGGCAACCCATGAGCGACATCGTCAACGGCCTCGGCCGGGCCACCGCCTACGGCGCACTCGGTGTGGTGCTGCTGATCCTCGGCATCGTCCTGGTGGACCTGCTGACGCCGGGGAAGCTCGGCCGGCAGATCTGGGAGGAGCGCAACCGCAACGCCGCGACCCTGCTCAGCTCCGCCCTGCTCGGCATCGGGGGCATCGTCTTCACCTCGATCTGGACGACGTACGACGACTTCGCCAAGGGCCTCGCGTCCACGGCCGCGTTCGGGCTGCTGGGCCTCGTGATGATGGCCGTGGCCTTCCTGGTCGTGGACCTTGTCACGCCCGGCAAGCTGGGCGCCACCCTCGTGGACCCCCAGCCGCACCCGGCGGTCTGGGTGACGGCCTCCTGCAACATCGCGGTCTCCGCCATCGTCTCCGCCTCCATCGCCTAGGTCCTGCCCGCAGGGCGGGCTCCCTGGGACGGTCCCGGCTTCTCAGCGCCCCATCGGCTCGACCTCCAGGAACCGTCTGCGGCGCGGCCCCCGGTAGAGCAGCGCCTCCCAACCGAACCGCTCCAGGACGGGCACGCAGGCGGTGAGCGCGGACTCCTCCTCCTGCGCGGCTCCGCCGCCGGGCGGTCCCACCCACTCCACGACGGCGGTGCCGTGCCGCTCTCCGGGCGTGACCCGGTAGCCGGTCGCCACCCGGGCGCCCGTGGCGTCCGTCGCCGAGGGCCGCGTCCTCGCCGCCTCCAGGGCGAGCGCCACGGCCCGTACCGGCTGTCGTCGCTCCCACTCCGCGGGCACCTCGGAGGGGTCACCGCCCTGCCGGTTGGTCAGCCGCCTGATCTGGAGCAGCCCTTCCCAGGCCGCCCGCACCTCCCGGGACCGCTGCTCCGCCTCGCCCTCCGGCAGGGGCGGCCCGTCCCCCGTGGCCGCCTCGAAGGTCCCCCGGTTCGTCGTCATGCCCGAAACCGTAGGCCCCGCCACTGACAACGGCCGCCCGTGAGCCCCGCCCGTGAGCCCGGCCCCTAAGCCCTACACGTGGGCCCCTCCCGACGACCCGGTCTCAGCGCTGGCTGCGGCCGCTGGTGACCGCGTAGTACTGCAGGTCCTGGCGGTCGACCGGCCGGCGCACCGGATAGCGGCTGGTGACCGTCGTCGTGGTCTTCCCGTCCCGTACGGCGGACGCGGAGCTGTGTCCGGTGCGCAGCGGCAGCAGCTGGGCGTGCACCCCGGACGGCGCCCGGTAGCCCCCGTCGGCGGAGCCGGTCGTGGTGCGCATCTGGGCGGGGGCGGTGAGGAAGGAGAGCACTTCCACGGTGTCCCGGGGCGTGGCCGTGCCCTCGCGGGGCGCTATCACCTTCGGCTGGCGCGAGGCGGGCGGGGTGTCGTCGACGAACTGGACCCGCGAGGTCAGATAGAGCGTGTCACGGACGATTTTCGGCCAGGCACCGGTTTTGAACCGGGTCAGGTAGTACGAGGAGAGGTCCAGGTAGGCGTAGCCGTTGTGGAGCGAGGGCGCGAAATGGGTGCCCTCGGAGTAGTCGTTCCAGGTGGTGAGTTGGACCCAGTCGGCGCCCGAGGTGATGGCCGCGCCCCAACTCGCGCGCAGGGTCTCGGTGTTGCCTGCCTCGTCGTAGACGCCCTGGTTGGGGCGGGCGTCCTGGACGGAGACCGGCTGCATCCAGATCTTGCCGAGCCGGTGGGCGCGGTCGGCGTCGGCGACCGCCCCGTTCTGCCGGTTGGCGCTGCGGGCGCCCCACTCGGAGAAGCCGTGACTGATGGCCGCGTAGCGCTCGTGCTGCGGGGTGAAGTCGAGGAAGAGCGGGACCAGCGCGGTGCGGATGCCGTGCCGGGTCTCCAGCTCGCGCATCATCGTCCGCCACCAGTCGGGGTCCTTCTCCTCGGCCTTGAAGGGGGAGACGACGAGCCGGCCGTCGGCGAGGCGGTGGGCGGCGGGGTGGCGGGCCAGTTCCGCGAGCGTGTCGGCGAGGGAGGCGGGGGTCGTGCTGAGCGAGGTCATGTCGGGCATGAGCTGGATCCGGAACCCGGGGTCCTCCTCGCGGGCGGCCCGCAGGAGCAGTTCGGCGCGGTCCCGGTTGCGTCCGCTCTCGGAGAGCAGGTCGAGCGTGAAGCCGTCCAGGCCGGCGTCCCGTGCGGTGCGGATCTCCTGGCGCAGATGGGCCAGTTCCCAGTTCCCGCTCTCGGGCGCGGCGGGCAGCGGCCGGTCGCGCAGCAGCCCCCCGTAGGCGCGGTGCTTGCCCTTCTCGCCTTCGGTGGTCAGGTAGTTGCGGCTGTAGTAGTCGCGGTCCGCCGGCTCGTTGTCCAGGGAGAGCGGGTACGGGGTGAAGTAGTGGGCGAAGACGAGCTTGCCCGAGCGGCGCAGTTCGCCGGTCGGAGGAAGGTCGAAGGGGAGCGCGGTGCTGTACGCCGGCGGGGGCGCCGTGACCGGCTCCGCGGGGGTGTCGGCGCGCAGCGCGTCGGCCGTGCCGATGCCGGCCCAGGCACCGAGGAGCAGCACGCCCAGGGTGAGTCCGGGAAGCAGTCGACGGCGGCCCGGGGCCCGATGGGTCCGGGCTGGAGGCGTGTCCGCCATGGCTGTCCTCAGGGTCGGTCGGGGCCCGTGCGAGTAGCGCGGGCTGGCTGTAGTACAGCCGATCGCGGGCGGTGGAACAACCACCTCCGAGGCGTGGCGGAGAGGCTGCGAAGCCCTCGCCGCGTACCACTTCGGCGGTGGTCGGTAGGGTGACCGGCTGTGTCGTCGGCCGGAGGGCCGTTCCGCATCGCGGTCCGGCACGCGTCGGATTGCTCGCGGTCAGGACGGCGGAACGGGGCCCGGACCGGCTCCCGTACAGGGGATTTTTTTCGGCCACAACCGATAACCAGGCCGTCACCTTCTGAGGTCGTTCGCGTGAACAGCAGCGGACGTGCGGGTGTTTGTCGTACTGTTCCGGCGTTGCGACGCTTGTTCATCGATCAGGGGGTCGAGGGCATGGCGGCGCACGTATACACGTGCCGGGGGGGTACATGTGGCATGCCCGTACAACTGAGACCAACACTGCTGGATCCGAGGCCGGTTCGCCGGCGACACCACCACATCCACGCGCCAAGGCGCGCTGGTACCGCGCCGTCGCGCTGACGGTCGACGTCCTCGGCGTGGGGCTTCCCTCCGCGCTGATCCTGAGCGTCGAGCGTCAGCCGTACGCCTACCTGAGCGCCCTGGTCGCCGCACTGTCCTGGGCCGGGGTCCGCGCCCTGCGAAGACGGTACGCACGGCGGGAACTCGGCGAGTCGCGGGGCAGTCTGCCCGTCCTGCACGACTGGCTGATCCTGCTCGGGGTGCTCGCCGTGCTGCGCGCCGCCGCCGATCTGCACCACCCGGCGCTGCTCTGTCTCGCGGCGCTCCTTCCCGCGCCCATCCTCACCCTGACCTGCTCGAAACTGACGTGGCGCCACCTCGTGGCGGCCCGCCGCGAGGCCCAGGTGGTCACCCGGGTGCTCGTCCTGGGCGAGCCCGCGGCGGCCGGCGAGGTCGCCGAGCACCTCGCCGGACGCACCGAGCACCCGTACGTGGTGGTCGGTGTCGTCGCGATCGGCGAGGGGCCTGTCCGTACCGGCGCACCCGTGGCGACCCGGCTCGGGGTCCGGATGCCGGAGGCCACCGACGGGGACACCGCACCGGTTCTGGCCGCCGCCCGTGAGCTGCAGGCCGATGTCGTCCTTGTCGCGGCCTGCGCCCGGATGGCGGGCGAACGGCTCCGGCGCCTCTCCTGGGGGCTGCACGACGCCGGCACCGAACTGGCGCTGGCGCCGGGCCTGGTGGAGTTCGCGGTGAAGCGCCTGGAGACCACGTCGGCGGCCGGTATGGCGCTGCTCCGGGTCGCGCCGCCGTTGCGCAGCGGGGTGCAGCAGGTCCTGAAGTCCGTCATGGACCGCGCCGGAGCGGCCCTCGGTCTGCTCGCCCTGTCGCCGCTGTTCCTGGTGATCGGAGCCGCGGTACGGCTCACCTCGCCCGGTCCGGTGTTCTACAGGCAGGTACGGATCGGGCAGGGACGGACCCCGTTCGTGATGTGGAAGTTCCGCACGATGTACCTGGACGCCGATGCCCGCAAGGCGGAGCTGTCGCAGGCCAACGAGCACGACGGGCTGATGTTCAAGATGCGCCGCGATCCGCGGGTGACCCGGGTGGGGAGGCTTCTGCGCCGTACCTCGCTGGACGAACTCCCGCAGCTCATCAACGTGTTCCTGGGGTCGATGTCCCTGGTCGGGCCGCGTCCGCCGCTGCCGGAGGAGGTGGCGCGGTACGGGGACGTGGAGCTGCGCCGGCTCGCCGTCCGCCCCGGGATGACCGGCCTGTGGCAGATCAGCGGCCGTTCCGACCTCTCGTGGGACGAGACGGTGGAGCTGGATCTGCACTACGTGGACAACTGGTCCTTCACCAGCGACGTCGATGTCATGGCCCGTACGTTCCGCGCCGTCGTCGACGGTCGCGGAGCGTACTGACGGGCCCGCCTCATGAGCTCAGTTCTGTTCCCGCCACCAGGCGTAGGTGGCGGCGATGCCGTCGGGCAGGGCGACGGCCGGCTTCCAGCCGAGTCCGGTCAGCCTGGACACGTCGAGGAGCTTGCGCGGCGTGCCGTCGGGCTTGCTCGTGTCCCAGGCGATCCTGCCCTGGTAATCCGTCACCTCGGCGACAGTTTGGGCGAGTTCGCGGATCGTCAGGTCCTCGCCGCAGCCGATGTTGACGGGCTCGTCGCCGTCGTAGCTCCGCAGCACGACGGCGCAGGCCGCGGCCAGGTCGTCGACGTGCAGGAACTCCCGGCGCGGGGTCCCGGAACCCCAGAGCACGATCTCCTCGCGGCCCTCCTCACGGGCTTCGTGGAAGCGGCGGATCAGCGCCGGCAGGACGTGGGAGGTCTCCAGGTCGAAGTTGTCGCCGGGGCCGTAGAGGTTGGTGGGCATCGCGGAGACGTACGCGGCGCCGTACTGCTTCCGGTACGACTGGACCTGTACGATTCCGGCGATCTTGGCCAGCGCGTAGGCCTCGTTGGTGGGTTCCAGCGGGCCGGTGAGGAGCGCGTCCTCTCGGATCGGCTGGGGGGCGAGCCTCGGGTAGATGCAGGAGGAGCCGAGGAAGAGCAGGCGCTCGACACCGGCGGCGTGCGCCCCGGCGATCACCGCGAGCTGGATCTGGAGGTTCTCCTCCAGGAACTGCACGGGGTAGGTGCTGTTCGCCATGATGCCGCCCACCTTCGCGGCGGCGAGCACGACGGCGTCGGGGCGGGTCTCCGCGAGGAAGGCCGCCGTCCGCGCCGCGTCGCGCAGATCGAGCTCGGCGCGGGTCCGGGTGATCACTTCGTGCCCGTCCGCGGTCAGCCTGCGCGCGATCGCGGAGCCGACGAGGCCGCGGTGGCCCGCGACGAATATCCGGGCCCGCTCGGGGAGGTACGACGGGGATTCCCCCGGGGCTTCCGTCGGAGCGGTCATCGGCACGGTCGTCGGGACGGTCGTCGATTGAGTCATGGCCCGGATCATGCCAGGCCGAGAGGGACCGCAGTACAGCAGATCCGGATTTACTGCCCGGATCACACAATATCCGTAAGTTACGGACCGGCTGGGGGCCGGACCGTCGGGGAGGGGCACCACGCATGAGCAAGACCGCACTCATCACCGGAGTCACGGGACAGGACGGCTCGTACCTGGCCGAACTGCTGCTGTCGAAGGGCTACACGGTGCACGGCCTCGTCCGCCGCTCGTCCAGTTTCAACACGGAGCGGATCGATCACGTCTACCAGGATCCGCAGCAGGCGAACCGCTCGTTCGTGCTGCACCACGCCGACCTCTCGGACGGGGTGGCGCTGGTGAACCTGCTGCGCGACATCCGCCCGGACGAGGTCTACAACCTCGGTGCGCAGTCGCATGTGCGGGTCTCCTTCGACGCGCCGCTGTACACGGGCGACGTGACGGGCCTGGGTGCCCTGCGGCTCCTGGAGGCGATCCGGGCGAGCGGGGTCGACACACGGATCTACCAGGCGTCCTCGTCCGAGATGTTCGGCGCCACGCCGCCGCCGCAGAACGAACAGACGCCGTTCCACCCGCGCAGCCCGTACGGTGCCGCCAAGGTCTTCGCGTACTGGACGACGGTCAACTACCGCGAGGCGTACGACATGTTCGCCGTCAACGGGATCCTGTTCAACCACGAGTCACCGCGCCGGGGCGAGACCTTCGTGACCCGCAAGGTCACCCGGGCGGTGGCCCGTATCAAGGCCGGGCTGCAGGACCGGCTGTACCTGGGCAACCTCGACGCCGTACGCGACTGGGGGTACGCCCCCGAGTACGTCGACGCGATGTGGCGGATGCTCCAGCGCGACGAGCCCACGGACTACGTGGTGGCGACGGGAGTCCCGGCGACCGTACGGCAGTTCGTGGAGACGGCCTTCGCGCACGCGGGGCTCGACTGGGCGGAGTACGTCCGCTACGACCCCAAGTACGAGCGCCCCAGCGAGGTGGACGCCCTGATCGGCGACGCGAGCAAGGCGCGCGATCTTCTTGGCTGGAAGCCCACGGTCCAGGTGGAGGAGCTGGCCCGGATCATGGTCGACGCCGATGTCCGGCTGGTCGAGGACCAGTTGGCCGGTGTCACGGTGCGCATCGACCGCTGACCTGCGCCTTTGATCATCGCGGCCGCCCCGGGCATGACGGACGGGGCGGCCGCTCCGTGCGCGCCGCAGGCGCGGCGCCGGCGCGGCACGACGGCGTGGATGGTACCGGTTTGGCTAAATCTGCTTTTCGGCTTGCCCCTTCGTCGTACAGTGCGCATTCATCACATGGCAGTTGCACGACTTCTCGCCACATTTACTGGGCTATCACGCCTGGGGGGAACATGCGTAGATCCTGGGGGCTCACCACTGCCCTCGTCCTGACCGTCGCGGCCGGAGCCGGGGGCTCTCTGGCCCCGACGGCCGCGGCCCTGACGCCGCCGGTGGCCTTCACCGCGGACGATCTGCCGACCTGGCAGACCAACGGCATCGTCTGGGCGCTGGCCGAGGCGAACGACACCGTCTTCGTGGGCGGCACCTTCTCCGAGGTGCGCCCGCCCGAAGGCGGCACCGGCACACCGAGGGGGGCTGTCAACTTCGCGGCGCTGAACGCGGCGACGGGCGCGCCGACCAACTGCAATCTCTCCTTCACCATCGGCAGCGGCACGGCGACCGTCCGGGCCCTGGTGGTCTCGCCCGACAAGAAGACGCTGTACGCGGGTGGTTACTTCGGCGCCGTCAACGGCACCCCGGTCTCCAGCCTCGCGGCGATCGACATCGCCACCTGCACGCCCAGGGCGGCCTTCACGCCGAGCTTCCCCGCCACCGTGCGGGCGCTCGCCGTCACGGACACCACCGTCTACACGGCCGGCGACTTCGGCACGGTGGAAGGGCAGAACCGTCAGCGGTTCGCCGCGGTCACCACCGCCGGCGACCTGCTGCCCTTCACCGCCAACGCGGACGAGCCGGGCCGCGCCATCGAGGTCACCCCGGACGGACAGCACGTCCTGCTCGGCGGGGACTTCTTCACCGTCAACGGGGCCAACTCGCACGCGCTCGCCGTGGTGAACGCCACGACCGGCGCCGTGACCAAGGCGTACCCCAACGGCTGGATCCCGCAGAACTCCGTCGTCAAGGACATCGAGACGGACGCGACGGGCTTCTACACCGGCAACGAGGGCACGGGCGGCGGGGTCTTCGACGGCCGCATCGCCCTGAACCTCTCGGACTTCGAGCAGCGCTGGCGCGACACCTGCCTCGGCGCGACGCAGGCGGTCCGCTCCTACGAGGGTGTGCTCTACAGCGCCTCGCACGCCCACGACTGCTCCAGTGTCGGCGAGTTCCCTGACGGCCGCCGCTACCACCTGCTCGCCCAGCCGACGACGTCGACGGGCAAGCTCGGCTGGTTCCCGGACACCAACGACGGCATCGGCGAGGGCATCGGGCCGCGCGCCTTCACCATCTCGGGCACCGGAGAGACCAAGTACCTCTGGGTGGGTGGCGAGTTCACGACCACCAACGGCGCCCCGGCGCAGGGTCTGACCCGCTTCGCCTCCGGCCCGGACACCGGCGCGCCGACCGTCCCGGTCGCGAGCGCCGCCGCCGTCGGCCCGAACGCGGTGCAGGTCCGCTGGCGTTCCAGCCTGGACCTGGACGACTCGAAGCTGACGTACAAGGTCTACCGCAACGGCGCCGCGACGCCGATCGCGACCGTCCAGGGCGACTCGCTGCACTGGTCCCGCCCCCAGGTCTCGGTCAAGGACACCACCGTGACCCCGGGCCAGACCTACACCTACCGGGTGACCGCCTCTGACGCGGACGGCAACACCAGCGCCCTCTCCGCCACGTCCACGGTGACCGTGCCGAACTCCCCGGAGCCGTACGCCTCCCAGGTGATCGCCGACGGCGCCGGTCTGTACTGGCGCTTCGACGAGTCGACCACGCCGTACGCGGCCGACTCCTCCAACGGCGACAACAGCGGTCTGTACATCAACGCCCCCGCGCTGCGGCAGACCCCGGCGGCCGTCTCCGGCGCCTCCACGGCCGTCACGCTCAACGGGACGGACGAGCAGATCCACAGCGACCGGCGCCAGAACGCCGCCGGCGCCTTCACCATCGAGACGTGGTTCAAGACCACCACGACCCGCGGTGGCAAGCTGATCGGCTTCGGCAACAACACCACGCGCAACAGCGGTAGTTACGACAAGCACCTGTACATGACCAACACCGGCAACGTGGTGTTCGGCGTCTACACCGGCACCACCCGGACCCTCACGTCGCTCGGCTCGTACAACAACGGCGCCTGGCACCACGTGGTGGGCACCCAGGGTCCGGACGGCATGAAGCTGTACGTCGACGGCAAGCTGCTGGCGTCCAACACGGTCACCACCAACCAGCAGTACCCGGGCTACTGGCACGTCGGCGCGGACAACCTGTCCGGCTGGCCGCTGCGTCCCACGAGCACCTTCTTCGCCGGACAGCTCGACGAGGCCGCCGTGTACCCGACGGCGCTCACCGCCGCGCAGGTCGCCAAGCACCACAGCCTGGCCTCCGCCCCGGCCGACTCGGTCACCACGGTCACCGCGTCGGAGGACACCTACGTCAACGCCGGTGCTCCCGGCACCAACTACGGCGCGTCCAGCTCGCTGGCCGTCCGTGGAACGTCGGCGTACGAGTCGTACCTGCGGTTCACCCTGCCGGCCGCCCCGGCCGGCACCGTCCTCAAGAGCGCCCGGCTCGCGGTGAAGACGACCACGATGACCGGCGCGGGATCGGTGGACAGCCAGTCCGTCGTCCCGGTCACCGGCGCGTGGACCGAGGACGGTCTGACGTACACCACCCGCCCGGCCCTCGGCACCGGACCGATCGGGACGCTCAGCGGCGCCACGGACGGCTCGGCGATCTACTCGGCCGCGCTGGACACCTCGGCGATCTCGGCGGCGCTCGGCAGCTCGTACAGCCTCGCGCTGACCAGCACCGGGACCGACCCGCTGTGGCTCTGGTCGTCCGAGGCATCGGCCGCGGAGGGCACTCCGCAGCTGGTGCTGACCTTCGGCGCCCCGTAGCCGGTGCGCTGAACCGTCCACCCCAGGATGCGGGGCCCGGCCTGCCGGGCCCCGCATCCGACGTACCACGGGAGTTCCCTCATGCGTCGTCCTCTTCACCGGCGCCCGGCAGCGGCGGCGGCCGTGCTCGCCGCCCTGCTCACCCTCTCCGCCTGTTCCTCCGGGAGCGACACCTCCGACGGCGCGCCCGAGGCCGCCGCACCCACGCGTTCGGCGGCCGTGCCCGACCGGCAGGTCGAGGTGGAGCCGACCGGCCCCGCACCCTCGGCGAGCAAGGGCCCCGTCGTGCCCGACGCCGAACTCAGGCCCGTCACCGGCTCGTTCACCGCACAGCAGAAGAAGTACCTGAGCGGTCGGGTCCCCGAGAAGACGGACCCCGCCGCCGTGCTCCAGACGGGCGAGGAGTCCTGCCAGCGGCTGGAGCGCACCGCCAAGCGCGACAGGGACGCGGCGGTGGGCGCCCTCGTCGCAGGGGACATCCCGGACGCCGAGGCCGCCGTGAACCATCTGTGTCCCGCGCAGAAGCCGCTGCTCGCGACGGCGAGGACCGGCTTCCCCGACGGCACGGCCAAGCAGCCGAAGCCGGGCACGTACCGCGCGCTGACCACCGATCCCTCGTGCACCTGGCGGGCGCTGGGCCGCGACGGGAAGGTGCTCGCCTCGGGTCCGGCGCTGGGCGCCGAGGGACCGGTGCGGGCCGCCGTCCCCGCGGGGACGGCGGAGTTCGTCTCCTCGTCCTGTTACGCCTGGCTGCCGGCCTGACCCGCGCGGGCGGACTCGTACACCCCGAGCAGGGTGGCGAGGACGGCCTCCATCGAGAACGCCTCCGTGGCCAGCTTGCGGGCCGCCACGGAGGCGCTGTCGTTCGCGTGGCGGTCGAGCAGCGCGGTGACGGCCGGGGCGAGGCCCGCGGCGTCCGCGACCACCCGCCCGGCGCCGGCCTGCTCGATGTCGCGGGCGAGGCCGTTGGAGGCGGTGACGACGGCGGGGGTGCCGACCGACAACGACTCCAGGACGGACATGGGGAACGGCTCGTCGACCGACGGCAGGACGTACACCGTGGCCCTGCGCAGTTCCTCCAGCATCCGCGCCGCCGACAGCGGTCCCGGCCGGTCCACCCGGTCTCCGACTCCCAGGTCGGCGACGAGCGCGTCGACGGCGGCCCGTTCCCCCTCGTCCGGACCCGCCAGGACGAACGTGGCGTCGGGATGGTGGCGCAGGATCTCGGGGACGGCCGCGACGAAGTCGGTCGGCCGTTTACGGGACTGCAGCCGGGCGGCGTAGAGGATACGGGGCGGGCCGGCGGGCGCCGGGCGGGGCTCCTGCGCGGGCACGCCGTTGACGAGCCGTACCGCGTGGGGCAGTTCCAGGCCCAGGACCGCGTCCAGGTCCCTGCGCTCGCGGCCGGTCAGATGGAGGACGGCGGAGGCGCCCCTCAGGACGCGGCGCACGGCGAGGGCGTCCAAGAGCCGGGCGAGCGCCTTGTCGCTCGGATCGACCATCCCGTGCGTCTGCAGGACGAGCGGGCGGCCGGCCCGCAGCGCGGCCAGCGCCACGGGCAGGGTCACCAGGTCGCGGGCGAGGTGGACATGCACCACGTCGGCGCCCCGGACCAGCGCGCCGGCGCCGGCGAGCAGCGCGGGCGAGGTGATGCCGCTGAAGCCGAGCGGGAGGATCGAGCGGGCCTGGTAGAGGCGGGCGGGCACGCCCTCGACCTCGGTGGGCAGGGGGCCGTCGAAGCCGTCGCCGAGGGCCACCAGACGGGGCCGGTGGCCCCGTTCGGCCAGTCCGCGGCAGAGGTTGACCGCGACTCTGACCGGTCCGCCGAAGGCGTGGGTGGGGCTGTGCAGGGTGACCGCGTGCAGGACGCGCAGGCCGCTCATGCGGGCACCGGGATCGGGCGGCGGCCGTCGGTCGTGTGGAGCGTGAGCTCGGGCAGGTCCTTGTGCAGCGTCGTGCCGGCGGCGACGACCGCGTGGCGGCCGACGGTGACGCCGGCGAGGACGGTGGCGCGGGCCGCGACCCAGGCGCCGTCCTCGACCGTGATCGGGGCGTTGCGGTAGCGGAAGTCGGCGGCCCGGTGGTCATGGCTGCCGGTGCACAGCAGCGCCTCCTGGGAGACGCAGACGTGCGCGCCGAGGGTGACGGGCTCCAGGTTGAGCAGCCAGGCTCCCTCGCCGATCCAGGTGTGGTCGCCGACGGTCAGCTTCCACGGCCACAGGATCCTGACCCGGTGCCGTATGAGCACGCCGTCGCCTATGGTCGCGCCGAAGGCCCGCAGCAGCGCGACCCGCAGCCGGGCAGGACAGAACCAGGCCATGAAGACCGTGTTCATCACCGCGAACCAGAGGGCCTGTACCAGCTTGCCCCGGCCCTTGTCGTAACCGGCCAGCGTGAAGGCCGGGAGATTCCGCATGAGTTCCCCCCTAACGGCGCCTCCCCAGGCGCCGAGGCGTTCAGACTAACGGTTGACCCGGGGTGACAGGGGGGCGTCGGTAGACTGCCGCGAAGTGACGTTCCGGGGTGGCGCCGTGAGGGGCCGGGGGCCGGGGCGCCGGTGAATCCAGGGGGCGGGATGACGACCGATGTACGCGCTGCGGCGGCGGAGCCACGCCCCGGGCCCCCGGCGCCCGCGCAGCTGCTCCTCGCCCCTCCGGTGTCCCCGCGCACGCTGCTCTCGCGGGCCCTGTCGGTCCCGCTGGTGCTGGGCTTCACGGTGTTCCTGCCGCTCCTGGTCGCGATCCAGCCGGGGGCGGGGGTGCACGACGCCGCGTACTACCTCCAGATCGCGCTGACCATGTACGCCGGGGCCCGGCTCTCGGCCATGATCCTGACCCGTCGGCGCAAGCTGCTCCAGGGCTCCTTCTGGCTCTTCGTCTACATGGCGATGGGCGTGGCGCCGCTCGCGCAGGCGGTCCTGGGACGGGTGCCGACGCCGGTGGTCGGCCCGCGCTCCGATCTGACGACGGCGGTGGCGCTGGTCCTGGTGGGCTGCGCCGCGTTCGACCTGGGGTCGCTGCTGGCGCGCGGCCGTCCGGGGGGCTCCGGCCGGGGCGAGGAGCGGCCGGCGCTGGTGCACCGGCGGCGGCTGTACCTGCTGGTGCTGCTCGCCTTCGCGTGCAGCGGGCTGTTCGTCGTGAAGCTCGGCGGGCCCGCGGTGTTCTTCTCCAGCCGTCAGGAGATCATCGCCGGGATCGAGGAGGCCGGCGTCTCGCAGGCCGACTCGCAGGCCGGGCAGGCGTTCCTGCGCGGCTTCGGCACGGTCCCGGCGCTCTTCGCGCTCCTGGTGTACTGCCGGTGGCTGGTGACCTCGCGGCGGGCCCGGCGCCGCCCGCTGGTGATCGCCGTCTTCCTCGCGCTCGTGATGCTCAACTGCGTGGTCAACAACCCCATCTCGAACCCCCGGTACTGGTTCCTCACGGTGATGTTCTCGCTGCTGTTCACCGTCTTCCCGGTGAGCGCCGCGATGTACCGGTCGGCGCTGAGCCTGGGGGTGGTGATGGCGCTGATCGTCTTTCCGTTCTCCGACCGCTTCCGGTACGACGAGAAGAACTACCGCCCGGTCGAGACGACATCGGTCCTGGAACCGCTGGCCCTCAAGGACTACGACCAGGTCGGTATGTTCGCCAACACGATCACGCTGGTGAACTCGGGCAGCCGGCACCGCTACGGCCGTCAGCTGGCGGGGTCCGTGCTCTTCGCGGTGCCCCGCTCGGTGTGGCCTGGCAAGCCGCGCGACACGGGTGTGATGGTCGGCCAGTGGATGGGGACGGTCAACACCAATCTGTCCTCCCCCGTCTGGGCCGAGCTCTGGATCGACTTCGGGGCCGTGGGCATGGGCGCCGGGATGATGGGGATGGGTTATGCCGCCGCGCGGGTGGACGGGCGGTTCGCCCGGCGGGGGACCCGCAGGGCGCCACCGGGCAGTCTGATCTCCCTGGTGGTGCCGCTCGTGGCGGGCTACTCCTTCATCCTGTTGCGCGGCCCGCTGCTGCAGGCGTCGGGACGGGTGGCGATCGCGCTGATCTGCATCGCCCTGGTCACCACCTGGCGTCAGGACAAGGGCGCGGCGCTGCGCTGACCGTCCCGCCGCTCCGGGGAGGCCGGCGTGGGGCGCGTACGGGCGACGCGGGTCCAGGCGGCGAGGGCCTTCAGGGCGGAGCCGGCGGCGAGGCCCCAGGCGGCCCCGGGCGCGCCGGCGAGGGCGTACCCGCCGAGCATCAGGGCGACCGAGAGCAGCGAGAAGACCACCTGGACGGAGAGCGTGGCGCGCGGGCTGAGGACGCGCAGGGTCACCAGGGCGCAGGTGCCCGCAGCCATCACCGCGTACTGGCTGCCGGTGGCGGGGAGCAGCGCGGCGGCGGACTGCCAGGTTGCGCCCAGGAGTTCGCGGCCCAGGCGGGCGGGGAGCGCGTGGAGGGCAGCCGCCCAGCCGAGCGCCACGAGGGCGAGGACGGCGGCGAGGCCGATGGCGGCCCGTACGGTGGCGCGGCGGGAGCCGGCCCTGCCGAGGACCGGCGGGCCGAAGGCGTTGACCGAGGTGAAGAGCGTGTTGAGCGGGCCGAAGAGGGTCGTGGCACCGCGCAGCGCGCCGACGACCAGGGGGCCGGCGAGGAGGCCGAGGCTGAGGACGGCGAGCTGGCTGGAACCGTTGCCCACGGCGAACTCGACGACGAAGCGCCGGCCGAGATGGCCCTTGCGCAGGTAGCGGCGCGGGTCGCCGGGCCGGTTCCGTACGAAGGGCCGGAGCAGGGCGAGCCCGAGGAGGGCCGCGGGCAGGGCGGAGAGGCCCCAGACGAGGACGAGGCGGGCCGGGGAGGAGCCGTGCGGCTGGAGCATCAGCGCGGGTACGGCGCCGAGGAGCCGCAGGGTGTCGGCGGCCAGCGCCCGGTGCGGCTGCCGCAGGGCGGAGAAGGCGTAGCGCAGCCCGTCCTGGACGAGGACGATCGGCAGGACGGCGCCGAGGGCGAGCAGGGCGGCGCCGGTGGGGCCGCCGAGGAGGGCTCCGGCGGCGAGCAGGAGGAGCGCGGCGGCCGTCGAGCCGGCGGCGGTGAAGGTCACGGCGGACCGGGCCGCGGCGCCGGTCTCGTGTTCCTCGCCCTTCTCCAGGACGACGCTCTGTCCGACGTACGCCGCGTTGAGGCCGAGGAGCACCGTGAAGACGATGTAGACCATCGAGAAGGCCGCGAAGCCGTCGGCGGTGGACGCCCGCGCCGCGATCACCAGGACGGCGATGTTGGTGAGGCTCGACGCCGCCTGGTCGAGGACCGAGGCGGCGACGGTCACGGCACGTCTCAACGGTCGCCCGCGCGGATGTCACGGGCCCGCAGGTCCTCGGCGCGCAGCGAGCGCAGGGTGACGGTGTCGGAGCCGTCGCCCGGGATGTCCTGCTCGGGCTCGGAGGTGAACTCCTCGCTCTCGGCGGGCGCGCGGACCGGCTGCCTGCCGCGGCCTCCGCCGCTCCGTCCGCCCGTCGACTGCTTGACGGGGCGGCGCTGCCCGCCCGAGGTGTGCAGGACGGCGCCGAGGACGGTGCCGCCGGCGCCCGCGATGAGTTCGCGGATGCGCTGGAGGTCCGTGCGGTGGACGCCGCGCGGGTCGCAGACGATGAGGACGCCGTCGACGCGGTCCACGAGGGCGAGCGCGTCGGCGTAGTTGAGTACGGGCGGGGCGATGACGACGACGGTCGAGTTCGGCGAGTCGGCCTCGGCGATCAGTCGGGAGACCGTGGGCGCGGTCAGGGCCCTGGCCACGTTCCGTACACGCTCGCCCGGCACCAGGCCGAAGGAGCCGGACTCGCCGGCATCGACGGAGAGTTGGCGCCTTCCGGGCCAGCCGTTCTCGTCGCTCTCCACCGGGCTGCTCCAGCGGGGCGCGGCCGCCGCGTGGGCGCGCAGACGTCCGGCGAGCGTGGGGGTGCGCAGGTCGGCCTCGATCAGCAGGACGTCCTTGCCGGTCTCGGCGAAGGAGGCGGCGAGGTGGGAGGCGACGGCCACGGCGGCGTCGTTGGAGCCGCGCGGGGCGACGACGAGGAGCCTTCGGCGGTCGGCGAAGCGCTGGTCGTACGCGAGCCGGAAGGCGACGGAGCGGTACTCCTCGGCGACCCGGGCGTCCATCTGGTCGTCGGCCAGCAGGACGTCGGTGGCGCCGCGCGGGAGGGTGCCGAGGACGGGGGCGCGGACGGCGCGGGCGACGTCGCCGGCGGAGCGCGGCGCGGGGTCGAAGACGAGCCGGACCCAGGCGGCGAGCAGGCCGAGTGCCACACCGACGAGGGCGCCGAGGCCGAGGCTCATGGGGAGCCCGGGGCCGTCGGAGAAGCCGGGTGCGGTGGCGGTGCGGATGACGGTGCCCGGCGACATGTCGAGGGACTTGAGCTGGCTGATCCGGGCGTCGAGTTCGTTGATCCGGTTGAGCAGGTTGGTCTTGACGCCGTACTCGGCGTCACGGGCCGCCCCGTCGGGCATCCGGTCGAGTTCCTTGGCCTTCTGGTCGTGCTTCTTGGCGACCTCGTCGAGCTGCCGCTGCTGCCCTTCGAGCATCGTGGCGCGCAGATCGGTCCACTGCTTCTTGCGCAGGTCGAGGTAGGCCTGGGTGACCGCGTTCGCCCGGTCGGCCGCCGCCCGGGGCGAGTCGGCGGTGTAGGTGAACTGGAGGACCTGGCTCTGCGGCGGGTTGGTGACCTGGAGGTCCTTCTGCAGCTTGCCGACCGTGCCGGTCCAGCCGAGCTTCTTGGCTGCCTGCTCGACGACGCTGCTGCTGAGGGCGGTCTGCCGCTCGGACCCCATGTTCAGGGTCTTGTCCTGCGAGATGCTGGGATTGAACGGGTCGTTGACGGGGGCGCGGAGCACGACCTGGCTGGTGGCGACATAGGTGTCGGCGTTGGACAGGCCGAACCACACCCCGCCGAGCAGGCCGATTCCGATGCCGGCGCCGATGATCGCGCGGTAGCGCAGGAGCTGGCGGAACTGGTCGCGCAGCAGCTCCGGTTCGTCGTCCTCCACCATGGTGACGTTGGTGTGTGTCACGTGCTCGGACCCCCCAGAGCCTCGTCGATCAGTGCGTCGATCCGGGCCAGTCCGGCAGCCCGGGTCAGATGGGCCTCGACGTGGCGTGGCCCCTGGGCGCCGAGCTCTTCGGCGGTCGCCGGATCGTCGACGAGTCTACGGATCTCCGCGAGGAGTGCGTCGGGGTCCTCCGGCGGAACGAGCGCGCCGGCGCCGGAGCGCAGCACTTCGAGGGCGGTGCCGCCCTCGGCGGCCACGGAGGCGACGACGGGGCGCCCGGCCGCGAAGTACGAGGTCAGCTTGGACGGCACGCTCATGTCGAGGACGGAGGCGCGTTGGGTGACGGCGAGGACGTCCGCCGCGGCGAGGGTGTCGGGGAACTCGTCGTCGCCGACGGGGGCCATGAAGTCCAGGTTGGGGATGCCGGCGCCCAACTGCCGCAGGTGGGCGCGCTGGTTGCCGTCCCCGAGGAGCACGATCCGGACCTTCGGGTCGCGCCGGGCCGCCTCGACGAGCACCTCCAGGCCCTGCTTGAGGCCCATGTTGCCGGAGTGCAGGACGACGGTCTCGCCCTCGGCCCAGCCGAGCCGCCGCCGGGTCTCGGCGCGGTCCGCCTCGGGTTTCGCCACATGGGACCAGTTGGGGACGAGCCGGATGCGGCCGCGGTCGACGCCCATGGCCGCGACGTTGTCCACGAAGGTCTCGTGGATGACACCGACGAGCGTGGCTCTGCGCAGGGCGTACGTCTCCGCCCGGGCGGCGAGCGCGGCGGCCCGGTCGCCGCCGCGGATCCCGCTCTGCGCGGCGGCGGCGCCCATCAGGTCCTGGACGACGGGAAGGTAGGGGACCCGCCAACGGGTGGCGAGGCGGGCGCCGATGACGCCGCCGGCCAGGCTGGGCATCTGGGCGAGGACGGCGTCGGGCCGGGCCATGGAGGGCGGCGCGAGCAGCCCGTGGGCGAGCACGGACGCCTCGAACGCCGCCCGCTTCAGCGCGGTCTGACGCGGGGGCACGGTGTGGCGCCTCCGGTGCACGACGACTCCGGCGCGCTGCTCGGTGCGGCGCCAGGCTCCGGCGTAGGCCGGGTCGAGGGTCCAGGAGGGGTAGTGCGGCATGCCGGCGAGGACGTGGGTCTCGTGGCCGCTCGCCGCCCAGTGTTCGGCGATCTGGGTGGCGTACGGTCCTATGCCGGCGTGCTCCGGCGCGTAGTTGGTGGACACCATCAGCAGCCGCCGTCGTATGCCCGGTGTGCCCCCGCCGCTGATCCCCGCTGTCGATTCCCCCACGCGACCGTCCCTTTCCCCCGAACTGAACCGGCCCTCACCCTAGTCGTTCACGCACTCTCAACGGAACGTGCACGCTATCGTCGGAACTCCTTCGCGCTGGGGAGCGCGAACGCATCTGGGGGGTACCACATGACCGCAGGCAGGCCGTATCGGGTCGGTTACGCGCCGGGCGCCTACGACCTCTTCCACATCGGCCATCTCAACATCCTTCGGCACGCGCGCAGCCAGTGCGACTACCTGGTGGCCGGCGTGGTCTCGGACGAGATGGCGGAGCTGGCCAAGGGGCGGCGTCCGGTGATTCCGCTGGTCGAACGTCTGGAGATCGTACGCAACGTCAAGTTCGTCGACGCGGCGTTCGTGGAGACCGTGCCGGACAAGCTGGAGACGTGGAAGCAGGTCCGTTTCGACGTGCTCTTCAAGGGCGACGACTGGCGGGGGACGCCGAAGGGTGACCGTCTGGAGCGGGACTTCGCCGGGGTGGGGGTGGAGATCGTCTACTTCCCGTACACGATGCACACGTCCAGCACCCAGCTCCGCCGTGCGCTCGACCTCCTGACGCAGGAGGCCGAGCCGGGCACGGGGGTCGGCGGGGTCAGCGAGGTGCTGCGCTGAGTTCGCGGAACCACTTGGCGAGGAAGGCGAGGAGGAACACCGCGCTCGCGGCGCCGAGCGCGGTGTAGGCCCAGCGGAAGGCGGTACCGCCGCCCAGCAGCAGGAAGACCAGGCAGAAGACGCCGTGGTCGACGGGGAGCAGCGCCACCGCGCGCAGGGTGGAGGGCTGGGGGGCGGGCGCGCCGGGGGCGGGGCGCGGCTTGAGCTTCTCGGTGAGCAGCCCGCCGAAGAAGGTGACGACGGCGGCGAGTTGGAATCCGAGCGGAACGAGGAGCCAGCCGTCCGCCGTCGTACCGAAGTGGTCGGGGTGCTGGTAGAAGGCGATCAGGACGGCGAGGTGCAGGGTGGTGATCTTGGCGCAGTCCACGACGTGGTCGAGCCACTCCCCCGCCGGGCTTCCGCCGCCGCGCAGGCGGGCGAGCTGCCCGTCGGCGGAGTCGAAGGCGAATCCGACGGCGAGGCCGAGCCAGACCAACGGACCGAGCACCCAGGACGGTTCCCCGAGGGCCACCCCCGCGACGGCGGCGAAGCTGAAGGCCGCGCTCACGAGGGTGACCTGATTGGGCGTCAGACCCGCGGCGTACGAGCCGGCCGCGAGGTAGCGCCCGACGGGGCGGTTGACGAACCGCGAGTAGAGCGAGACGCCCTTCGCGGACTTCTGCGCGGATCTCAACTCGGTCAACGCGGTCCCGATCGTGCCCACGAACCCCCCCGGGTTTTGATGCGTACGGTCGATCACCGTACGACAGTGCGTGATGATGACGCACATCATGGCAGGAACCGGGCGTGAGGGTCAGCGGGGCCTGGGCTCCGGGTCATCCGGGACAGGCGTACAGCCGCGTCGCGGACAGCCGGTCACCGCCGCCGTCCGCGCGCGGGAGCCCTCCGGCCCCGCCGACCGTCCCGGCCAACCGCCCCGGCCTAGGCGTCCAGGGCGTCGGCGTGACGGTTCTCCTTGACCGTGATCCGGCCCTTGCGGATGGTCGCCAGGCGCGGGGCGCGGCGGGCGATGGCGCTGTCGTGGGTGACCATGACGAAGGTCAGCCCGTGCTCCTTCCAGAGCCCTTCGAGCAGTTCGACGATCTCGTCGCGCATCGACTCGTCGAGGTTGCCGGTCGGTTCGTCGGCGAGGAGCACCTTGGGCCGCTTCACCAGGGCCCGGGCGATGGCGACGCGCTGCTGCTGGCCTCCGGAGAGCTCGGACGGAAGGTGCGCCCGGCGCTCACCGAGACCGACGGACTCCAGCGCCTCGGCCGCGAGGCCGCGCCGCTCCCCCGCCTTGAGGCCCATGGGGACCAGGGCGGTCTCCACGTTCTCCTGCGCGGTGAGCGTGGGGATGAGGTTGAACGACTGGAAGACGAAGCCGATGTTCTGGCTGCGGACGGCCGTCAACCGGCTCTCCGGCAGTCTCGCCAGGTCCACGCCGTCGAGCAGCACGCTGCCCGCGGTGGGCCGGTCGAGGCCGCCGAGCATCTGCAGCAGCGTGGACTTCCCACCGCCCGTGGGGCCCTGGATGACCAGTCGGTCGCCTTCCCTGATGGTGAGGTCGATCCCGGCGAGCGCGTCGACTCTCTCCTGGCCCCGGCGGTACTGCTTGGTGACGCCTGTGAGTTCGTACATGGTGCTACTCCTGCGATACGTGAGCGGGTGGGGGCTGCCGGTCGGCTGCTGCTACTCGACGCGGCGCAGCGCGTCCGCCGGGCGCAGCCGGGAGGCGCGCCAGGCGCCGAAGCCACCGGCGACGAGGCCGCCGCCGAGGGCGAGGACCACGGCGAGACCGACGGTGGTGACGCTCACCGGGGCGGTGAGGGCGATGTCGAGGGTGTTGCCGGCGCTCGCGCCGTCGCGGACCGCGCTCGCGCCCGGGCCGCCGAGCATCCGGGGGCCGCCGGGGCCGCCGCCGCCCAGCGCGCCGGCGCCGAGTTCGGCGGTGAGGGTGGGGCTGATGGCGGTCACGAGGGCGGCGCCGCCGAGGCCCACGGCGATGCCGAGCGCGCCCCCGAGAAGGCCGTTGACGAGCGCCTCGCCCATCACCTGGCGGGTGACCCGGCCGCTCTTCCAGCCGAGCGCCTTGAGCGTGCCGAACTCGCGGACGCGGCGGCTGACGGCGGAGGAGGTGAGCAGTCCGGCGACCAGGACGGCGGCGACGAGGACGGCGTACGAGAGCCACTTGCCCACGTTGGTGGCGAGGTTGGCGGCGGTGTCGAGGGAGCCGGAGACGGTCTCGGCGAGATCGGCGGAGGTGGTGACCGTGGTACCGGCCACGTTCGCCTGGATGGCGGACTTGACGGCCTCGATCTTCGTCGAGTCGGTCGCCTTCACATAGACGGTGGTGATCTTGTCCTTGGAGTCCGACAGGGTCTGTGCCTGCTTCAGCGGCAGATAGACCTGGGCGGCGGCCTGGCCGCTGTCGGCGGTGGCGATGCCGATGATCTCGAAGGTCACGCCCTTGACGGTGAGGGTCTTGCCGACGGTGAGGCCCTCCTGCTTGGCGTAGGCGCTGTCGACGACGACGACCTTGGCATCGGTCTCGGAGGTCTTGAAGGTGCGGCCGGCGGAGAGGGTGGAGGTGGTGAGGGGGCCGACGTCGGGGACGGTGACATCGGTGCCGTAGAGGGTGAAGGAGTTGACGTCGAAGGCGGCGCCGCCGCCTTCGACCGTGCCGCCCTTGCCACCGTCGCCGCCACCCGGGCCGCCGGGCTGGGCGGGCCGGCTCTCCTTGAACTCGCCTCGCTCGAACTCGCCGTTGACCTTGAGGTTGGTGAGGCTGAGACCGCCGACGGCACGGGCGACACCGTTCTGCCGCGCGACGGTGTCGACGGTGGAGGCGGGCAGGGTCTGGAACCCCTGGACCATCAGCCGGTCGCTGCTCTGCTCCTCGCCGTCCCCCTTGGCGTCGAACTTGAACCGTGGCCGCTGGGCCTGCTCCCCCGCCTTGGGCTCCTCGCGGGCCTTGGTGACGGTCAGGTCGGTGCCGAGCCCGTAGAGGGATTCCAGGACCTGGGTCTGGGCGTGCTTCATCCCGGCGGCCACGGAGTTGACGACGATGACCAGCGCGATGCCGAGAGCGAGCCCGGAGGCGACGACGAGCGCCGCCTTTCTGCGACGGCGCAGTTCGCGCCGGAGGTAGGTGAAGAACATGGGCGCGAAGCTAGGCACGCGCGGTGATGACCGGATAAGCCCCGCGTGAGAGTGGGATGAGAGTCGGGGCTGCGGCCCTGGGGGCGCGCGACGCCGACTCTCGCGCCCGGCGGGCGCGTCGGTCGGGCCTACCACGGCGACGTGGGGCCCGACGGGGCGCGGGCCGGACCCCGGGAGGCCGATCCGGCGGCGTCAGCGGCCGTACGACAAGGGGTCCGCCAGGACCTCGCGGATGACGACCGCTGCCGCCCCGCGCGCCGCGTCCGCCGACGTGGACGCTGCGCGCAGGCGGCCGGCGGAGGGGGTCCAGAGGCCGGAGACGACCCGGCGGGCGAGTTCCGCGTCGACCGCGGGGGCCAGGCGGGGCATCAGGCGCGGGTAGATGCCGCCGAGGACGACCACTTCGGGATCGAGCAGGTTCACCGCGCCGGAGAGCGCGAGCCCCAGTTTCCGGCCGGCCTCCTCGACGGCGGCCACCGCCCTCGGCTCCCCCGCCTCCGCGCGGCGTGCCAACTCCTCGACGCCCGGGCCGCCCGCGCGGGACGCCCCGCCGGCCGGCCCCTCGTCCGTGAGTCCCGCCGCCCGCAGGAGCGCCGACTGTCCCGCGTACTGCTCCAGGCAGCCGCGCGAGCCGCAGCGGCA
The DNA here is from genome assembly GCF_055564335.1 of Streptomyces sp. NPDC029139. Taxonomy (NCBI): domain Bacteria; kingdom Bacillati; phylum Actinomycetota; class Actinomycetes; order Kitasatosporales; family Streptomycetaceae; genus Streptomyces; species Streptomyces sp. NPDC029139. The sequence goes on from NZ_JBVHWN010000009.1 coordinate 110,947, forward strand.
CAGCGGCCCGTCCGCGTCGACGGCCATGTGCCCGATCTCGCCGGCGAACCCGTGCGCGCCGCGCAACAGTTCGCCGTTGACGACGATCGCGCCGCCGACGCCGATCTCGCCGGTGAGGTGGAGGAAGCTCCGTACGTCGCCCAGCGCGCCGAACCACAGCTCCGCCAGCGCCGCGACGTTCGCCTCGTTGTCCGAGGCGACCGGCAGTTCCGGCAGCCCGGGGCGCAGCGCGGAGAGGGCCGCGCCGAAGACTCGGTCCGCCTCGACGCGGTTCCAGCCGAGGTTGGGCGCCTGATGGACGGTGCCGGACGAGACGAGTCCGGGCAGGGCGAGCCGTACACCCGTCGGGTGCAGGTCGTGTTCCGCCGCGCGCGCGAGGACGCGCGCCGCGATCCGGGCCGCTCGCCCCAGGACCTCACCGGCCCCTGCCTCCCGGTCACCGCCGTCGCCGCGGTTGTCGGTGGGGTGGGTGATGCGGAGCCGGTCGGTCCCCGCCAGGTCCACGACGCACACGGAGACGTAGTCGACGTTGATCTCGACACCGAGCCCGGCCGGACCGGTGTCGGCCGCCTTCAGTACCGTCCCGGGCCGTCCCGCCTGGCCGCTGAAGGTCTTGCCCGATTCCACCAGGAACCCCTGGTCGAGGAGGTGTTCGACCAGCGAGGAGACGGCGGCGCGGGTCAGTCCCACGCGCGCGGCGACCGCCGCACGGGTCGTCTCGCCCGCCTCGTGCACGGTCCGCAGGACGAGGCTGAGGTTGTGCCGTCGCACGCTCGCCTTGTCGGCCTTGGGTTCCGCCGGGTGCGCGTCCCCGGTCCCCGCAGTCTTCTTCATGGTGCGCCGAGCCTAACCCCGAAGAAAACAGTTCAACCACCGAACTCTTTGCGCTACTGTCTGCGCCGTGCCCCTTCCCCGCGACTACAGCGGTCAGACCTGCGCCCTCGCCCGCTCCATGGAGATCGTCGGCGAGCGCTGGACCCTGCTCATCGTGCGGGACGCCTTCTTCGGGGTCCGCCGCTTCGGGGAGTTCGCCGCCCATCTGCGCCTCCCCCGGGCCGTCCTCACCGACCGGCTCACCACCCTCACCGAGGCCGGCGTCCTCCAACGCCTCCCGGACACCGGGCGCCGCGAGGTCTACGGCCTGACGCCCAAGGGCGTGGCGCTCTGGCCCGCCGTCCGCGCGCTCACCTCCTGGGGCGACGAGTTCTACGCGGCGGAGGGCGGCCCCGGCCGGGTCTTCCGCCATGCCGAGGACGACGCCCCCCTCGCCGGCGACGGCCGCTGCACCGGCTGCGGAACGCCGGTCGAGGCCCGCGACACCCTCGTGACCCCCGGCCCCGGGCTCGCCCCGGCGGCCGAGGACGACGACCCGGTGACGGCGGCGCTCACCCGCCCGCACCGTCTGCTCCGCCCCCTGCTCGGTCCACCCTCCCCGCAACGCTCCGAGAGAGGTTCCCCCTCATGAAGATCCTTGTCGTCGGCGCCGGAGCCACCGGAGGCTTCTTCGGAGCCCTGCTGGCCCGTTCCGGACAGGACGTCACCTTCCTGGTCCGTCCGCACCGCGCCGCCGTGCTCCGCGAGCGAGGACTGCGCGTCACCGGCAGGGACGGCGAATGGTCCCTGGAACCCCGGCTGCTCACGGCCGGCGAACTCACCACCTCGTACGACCTCGTGCTCCTCTCGGTGAAGGCCACCGCTCTCGAGCAGGCGATCGAGGACATCGTCCCGGCCGTCGGGCCCGACACTGCGATCGTGCCGCTGCTCAACGGGCTGGCCCACATGGACGTTCTCAACGCCCGTTTCGGCCCGGCACCGGTCCTCGGCGGAGTCGCCAAGGTGGTCACCACCCTGAGCGACGAAGGGGACATCGTCCGCCTGGCGCCGCTCGCCCATCTGACGATCGGTGAGCAGGACGGCTCGTCCTCTCCGCGCGTGGAGAAGATCCGGGCGGTGCTGAGCGAGGCGGGCATCGACGCCCTGGTGCCCGAGAACGTGATGGCCTCGATGTGGCACAAGTGGGTCTTCATCACCACCCTCGGCGCGGTGACCGGTCTGATGCGCGGAACGGTCGGCGAGGTCAGCGCCGTCCCGGGCGGCGTGGAACTGGGCCCGGCGGTACTGGCGGAGGGGGCTGCCGTGGCGGCCGCGGCGGGACATCCCGTACCGGAGTCCGAACGAGCCGCGACGCTGGGCGTCGTGACGGCGACCGGGTCCTCGATGGTGCCCTCCCTCTACCGCGATCTGGTGGCCGGGCGGCCGACCGAGGTCGAGCACCTCTTCGGCGATCTGGTGACCCGAGCCCGGGCGCTGTCCGTGCCCACCCCTCTCCTCGACCTGGCGACGCTGCACCTGCGAGTCGCCCAGGCACGCGTCATGAGGTGAGGCCCCCTGAGCCGGTGCGCCGATCCACCTCGTGACGGCGGCCGCGCGCGAGCGCGGCCGCCGGGCCCGGGGGATCAGGCGCGGCCCGCGGCCTTCTGGCTCCGGCGGGACAGGGAGTCGACGACCACGGCGGCGAGCAGGACCGATCCGGTGATCATGAACTGGACGGCGTTGCTGACACCCATGATGTTCATGCCGGACTGGATGGAGCCGATCACCAGCGCGCCGAGGAGCGCCGACCAGACCGAGCCGCGCCCGCCGAACAGGCTCGTACCGCCGATGACGGCCGCCGCGATGACGTTCATCAGCAGGTTGCCGCCGCCGGAGGTCTGGCTCGCCGACTGGATCTGCCCGGCGAGGAAGAGACCGCCGACCGCCGCCATGGTGCCCGCGACGGTGAAGACGCTCATCCGGACGAACGGCACGCTGATGCCTGCCCGGCGCGCGCCCTCGATGTTGCCGCCGACGGCGAAGATCTGCCGCCCGTACGAGGTGCGGCGCAGGACGAAGTCCAGGATCACCAGAAGGATCAGGAAGATCAGCAGCGCCAGAGGAAGGCCCTGGTACTGGTTGAGGATGTAGGCCGCGACGAACGCGATCGCGGCGATGACGACCGTGCGCAGCACGATCTCGGCGACCGGCCGGAACGGCACCCGGGCGGCTCGGCGGCGCCGGGCGTCCAGGAGCGAGGCGGCGAGGAAGAGCCCGACTCCCACGGCCGCGGTCACGTAGGCGGCGGCGGGGCTGTGGAAGATGGTCGTGTAGAGCTTGGAGACGATGCTCTCGCTGGGGATGTTGACCGTGCCGCTGGTGCCGAGGATCTGGAGCATCAGGCCGTTCCAGGCGAGGTTGCCCGCGAGGGTGACGACGAACGCCGGCACACCGACCTTGGCGAAGAAGAAGCCCTGGATCAGCCCGACGGCCGCTCCGCCCGCGATGGCGACGAGGAGCGCCAGCCACTCGTTCATGCCGTTCAGGACGTTGAGCACGGCGAAGAGGGCGGCGCACAGGCCGCTGACGGAGCCGACGGAGAGGTCGATCTCGCCGAGCAGCAGGACGAACACGATACCGACGGCGATCATGCCCGTGCCGACGATCTGCTGGCTGAGGTCGGAGAGGTTCTGGGCCGAGAGGAACGCGCTGTCGAGGGTGCCGAACACGGTCCAGATGATGATCACGGCGATGACGACGGGAAGCGAACCCAGCTCGCCGCTGCGCAGCTTGCGCCGGAACTCTCCGAGGTAGCCCCGGATGCCTTCCTCTCGGACGAGCAGCCGGGTGTCGACCGCGGGCATGGCCTCCGATGCCGGTCCCTGGGCGGCGGCGTCGTCGGGGCGGCCGAGGCGGTCGGGACCGCCGGGGTGATCGGGACCGCCGGGGTGATCGGGGCGGTCGGGGCCGCTGCCTCTGTCCCCACTCATCGCTCCTCCTCCCGCTTGCGGGCCTGGCGGCGGGTGACGGCGCTGTCGGTGGCCCCGGTGATGGCGGAGATGATCTCCTCGGTGGTCGTGGAGCGGGTGTCGAAGAATCCGTTGTTCCGGCCGAGGCGCAGCACCGCGATGCGGTCGGCGACCGCCATCACGTCCACCATGTTGTGGCTGATCAGGATCGTTCCGAGCCCGTGGTCGCGCAGCCGCTCGACCAGGTCGAGCACTTCGGCGGTCTGCTCCACGCCCAGGGCGGCGGTGGGCTCGTCGAGGATGACGACCCGGGGTTCGCCGATCAGGGACCGGGCGATCGCGACGGTCTGGCGCTGGCCGCCGGAGAGCGAGGCCACGGGGATCCGGACACTGGGGATGCGGATGGACAGGGTGTCGAGCAGCTCGCGCGAGCGCCGCTCCATCCCGACCTCGTCGAGCACGCCGAAGCGGCGCAGTTCGCGGCCGAGGAAGAGATTGCCGACCACGTCGAGGTTGTCGCACAGCGCGAGGTCCTGGTAGACGGTGGCGATCCCGAGGTTCTGGGCGTCGTGGGGCCGGTTGATGCTGACCCGGCGGCCCTGCCACGCGATGACGCCCTCGTCGGGCGGGTTCACTCCGGCGATCGCCTTGACGGCGGTGGACTTCCCGGCGCCGTTGTCACCGACGAGGGCGACGACCTCGCCGGGGTGGACCTCCAGGTCGAAGTCCGACAGCGCCTGGACGGCGCCGAACCGCTTGGAGATGCCCCGCAGTGTGAGCACAGGTTCTTCCGGCAACGTCAACGCCTCCTCCGCACACCCCCGGCGGACCGCTCCGCCGGGGCACTCCGCCGGGACGCCCGGACGGGGCGCCCCGACGGGACACGGCTACTGGAGTCCGGCGTCCTTGCATGCCGCGGCGTAGGTGGGCGTGCAGATCTCCTGGACCGTGTACAGGCCGTCCTTGACGACGGTGTCCTTGATGTTGTTCTTGTCGACCACGACCGGGGTCAGCAGCATGGCCGGCACCTTCTGGCCGCTGCCGCTCGTGACGGTGGTGGGCGTCAGGGAGTCGGGCAGCTCCTTGCCCTCGGCGAGGTTCACGGCCATCGTGGCGGCCGCGTCCGCCTCCGGCTTGTACGGCTTCTCGACGGTGATCGTCTGCGTGCCGAGAAGGATCCGCTGGATCGCGTCGAGCTGGGCGTCCTGGCCGGTCAGCGGGACGTTGATGCCGGCTGCCTTGAGGGCGGTGGCGATGCCTGCCGCCAGGCCGTCGTTGGCGGAGTAGACGCCGACGATGTTCTCCTTGCCCAGGGCGCTGATGGCACCGGACATCTGCTGGTTGGCGTTGTTCGGGTCCCAGTTGGGGGTGTCGTACTCCTTGCCGATCTTCACCTTGCCGTCGAGGACGGAGTGGGCGCCGGCCTTGAACTCGGCCGCGTTCGGGTCGGTCGGCGAGCCGTTGTGCATCACGATCTGGCCGGTGTCGGCCTTGTCTCCGAGCGCGTCGAGCAGGGCCTGGCCCTGCAACTCGCCGACCTTGCGGTTGTCGTACGAGACATAGGCGTCGACGGGGCCCTGCGCGAGGCGGTCGTACGCGACGACCTTCACACCGGCGTCATGGGCCTTCTGCACGGAGGACTGGATGGACTTGGCGTCCACCGCGTCCAGGATCAGCACCTTGTTGCCCTTGGCGAGAGCCGTGTTCACCTGCTGTTGCTGGGTGGTGGCGCTCTCGGCGGCGTTGTAGTAGTCGATCTGCGCGTCGGGGGCCAGCTCCTTGATCTTCTGCTCGATGTACGGCCGGTCGAACTTCTCGTACCGCGTGGTCTTGCTCTCCGGCAGCAGCAGGCCGATCTTCACTTCGCCCTGTGCGGCGCCCGGCTGGGACGCGCCACTGGTCGCCACGGCACCGAGCGAAAGAGCGGCGGCTCCCAGGAGGGCTATCGCACCGCGCACTGTGCGGGTCATGGGGGCTCCTTCCGTACGCCCCTTTCCCTTCACCGGTAGAGCGCGGGGAACGAGGGTGCACATATCGCCTTAATACGACATTAGCCGCAACCCGGAGACCGGCAAGCGGGTGACATGAGCGCACGCACCGTCGGCCTGCCGTCACGGACGGTCGTCGCCGGTGGGCGATGTGCTCCCCGACCTGGTACGACGACGGTCCGCCGCCCTACGACGCCTGGACAACGCCGGTCCGCCGCCGGTCGCCGCCGGTCCACCCGAAGCCTCGTGGCCACCGAAGCCCGAGGGCCCGACACCGTCACGGAACGGCGGGCTCGTCCGCTCCCAGTCGCGCCCACACCGTCTTGCCCTCCTCGGTGTGCCGCACGCCCCAGTTCTCGGCGAGGGTGGCGCAGATGAGCAGGCCGCGGCCGCCCTCGTCGACCGCCTTGGCGTGGCGGAGGTGGGGGGCGGCCTGGCCGGCGTCACTGACCTCGCAGGTCAGGCCGTCGAAGTCGGTGATGAGGCGCAGGGTGATCGGTGCGGCGCCGTAGCGGACGGCGTTGGTCACCAGTTCACTGGCGACGAGCGACGCGGTGAAGGGGTCGACGGGGTGTCGCCACTGCCGGAGGCGTTCCTCGACGTACGTCCGCGCGACGGCGACGGCCGAGAAGTCGAAGGGGATGTTCCATTCGGCCAGTTCGTCCGGCGGCAGGTGTCGGGTGCGCGCCACCAGCAGGACCCGGTCGGGCGTCAGAAGCCGTTCCACGTCGTCCGCCATCTCCTGCGGGTCGCGCTCGGGACGGGCGAGGGCGCGCAGGAGTTCTTCCCGGCGCGGTCCGTCGTCGACGGATGCCGGGGCGGAGGCCATGCAGAGGGTGCTGCCCTCGGGCAGGTGGTGCGTGGAGCAGGCGAAGGGCGGGCCCTCCGCGCCGAGGAGGGGCCCGACGTCGACCGGCTGCGTGTCGACCGATCCGTCGGGGCGGACGACGGCGAAGAGCGACGTGCCGGCGCGTGCGATGTCGAGACGTCCGCCGACGGGGTCGTGGACGGCGATCGTGCAGCTCGCCGTCGGATGGTCGCCTTCCGGTGCGCTCCCGTGCTCGGCGGAGAGCCGGAGGGTGGTGGCGTGGAGACGGGCGAGCAGTTCGTGCGGGTCGAGATCCAGTGTGGTCAGGCTGTGCACGGCGGTGCGCAGACGGCTCATGGTGGCGACGGCGCTCAGTCCCGGGTGCTCGACCTGCCCGACGACGAGGGCCACGCGCGCGCCCGGCAGCGGGATGATGTCGTACCAGGAGCCGGCGCCGCTGCCGACGGGCCGATGGCGCTGCGCGACGTCGACCGCCCCCTGTGTGGCCTCCTCCTGGTGCGGCGGCCAGCTCTGCAGCGCCGCCATGACGGTGTGCTCGCGGGTGAAGCGCAGGGCGTTCTCCAGGCAGGTCGCCGTGCGGGCAGCGAGTCCGTCGGCGAGTTCGAGGTCGTCCGGGCCGTACGGTTCGGCGTCCCCCGCGCGCTGGAACGCGACGGCCCCGAGGATCAGCCCTCGTACGGCCAAGGGCGCCACGAGCCGCGTGCCGGTGAACGTGCCGGGACCTTCCCGGGGGAGCACCGAGGCCGTCGTGGGCAGTTCCGGTCCGAAGATCCCCGGGAGCAGGAGCGATCCGGCCTCCGGGAGCTGTGGGCCGGCTTCCGTCCTGCCGGTCGCCGCGCACCGCAGCAGCGGGATCTCGTCCCGGCGCAGGAGGCGAGGGTCCTGCCCCTTCAGTACGACGTCGGTGAGGGCGACGACGACCGACGCGGCGAATCTCGGCACCGTCACACCCACCAGTTCCTGGGCGGTCCGCTCCACGTCGAGGCTGGAGCCGATCCGCTCGTAGGCGTCGCGCAGGAGGCGGAGCCGGGCGTGCGCGCGTTCGCGTTCGGTGACGTCGGTGGTCGTGACGACCACGCCGAGCACGCCTCCGGCGCTGTCCAGAAGGCGGTGGGCCGAGGCGGAGAAGACACGCGCGCGGCGCGGGTCGGCGGGCGGATGTCCCGTGAGCAGGTGATCGATCGCCGGGCGGCCCGTGGTGAGGACGCCCCGTAGAAGATCCTCGTCGACGTGCACCCCGGCGGAGGCGTACGCCTCCGCCGCCGGCAGGCCCACGATCCGCTCCGCCGGGATGCCACGGGAGCGGGCGGCGACCTTGTTCACGCGGACGACGCGCAGGTCCGTGTCCAGGACGTGGAGTCCCACGTCGGACTGGGTGAACACGGCGTCCAGAACAGCCTCGTCCCACGACCTGGCCCCGTCGGGCTCCGGCCCCCGGACGTCCTCTTCCGGCCGCGCGGGCCCGCGGACGTCCTCTTCCGGCCGGACGCGGCGGTCCGAGGCGTCCGCCCCCGGCGCGGAGCGCCCGGGATCGGACGACGCCTCGTGGGCGGTGCGCCCGTCGCGCTCCTCGTCCGCGTTCACTCATGCACTCCCGTACGTCACGGACCGCCCGTCAGGCGAACGCGGTCGTCAGCGCGGACCGGGCGATCTCCGGATCGGACAGGCGGTGGTACATCGCCGGGCCTTCCTTCTCGACGGCGAAGGGGTGGGAACCCCACGAGCTTCACCCACATCGACGGCACGCGCGAACGGAACCCCCGCCTTCCTGCTCCGGACGGCTGGAGAGCGGGGCTCGTCAGCGCCGCCCGATCATCGGATCCGCATCCCGCTCCACGCAGTGCGGGCAGCGCTCGCGGCCGTCCCAGGCGGACCAGCCGAAGTCGGTCGGGGTGAGGGCGTGGCCCTCCAGTTCGTCGCGGACGGCCTCGCGGTAGGCCCACACGGCGTCCAGATAGGGGTGATAGACCTCGTGGAACGCGGGGGTCGAGATGCCGGCGCCCGCGGCGACCACGCTCCGGAGGGCGCGGAGGCGTTCGAACATGGTCTGGCCCGTTCCCGCGATCCGGGCGCTGGCGTCGAGGAAGAGGCGCTCACGCACCTCGTAGATGCGGGCGTCCGTCAGCGCCAGGCGGCTCGCTTCGTCCAGGTCGGTCGTCCCGGCGCCGTGCTGCGCGAGGCGGCGCAGTTCGGTGTGGGCCGCGCCCGTCGCCGTGATGAACTCGGTGTAGACGTCCCGGCGGCGCGCCTGAAGGCCGCGGCGGTGCTCCTGGCGCGTACGCAGGCGGTCGGCCAGCACCGTACCGGCTATCGCGATCAGACCGCCGCCCAGTGTGGCGACCAGCGTTCCCCACTCCATGCCCTGTCCCCCTGTCGGTGTTCCGGAAGGGCGCTCCCCCGCGCCGTCCCTCCCGCTGATCATGCCCCACGGGTGGGGCGGACGGGTGTACGTCCGGAGCGCGAACCGGCGCCGGAGAGAGGACCGACATGTCCTCGGCTCGTGTCGGGGCCGGGAACTACAGTCGCCGGCATGGTCGAACACGATGCCCTCACCACCACCCGCGAGGCCTACGACGCCGCTGCCCCCACCTATGCGCGGCTGTTCCGCGACTCGCTGCGGGACAGCCCCCTGGACCGCGCGATGCTGGGTGCCTTCGCCGAGGTCGTACGCGCGAGTGGGAACGATCGGGTCGCGGACCTGGGGTGCGGGCCCGGCCACATCACCGCTCACCTGGACGGGCTGGGGCTGGCGGCATGCGGTGTCGACGCCTCTCCCGCCATGATCGAGATCGCTCGACGGGACTGTCCGCGCCTGCGGTTCGACGTGGGCTCGATGGCCGCCCTGGACTTCGCCGACGGTGTGCTGGGCGGCGTGCTCTCACGGTGGTCCGTCATCCACACGCCGCCGCAGGAACTCCCGGTGATCCTGGCGGAGTTCCGTCGGGTGCTGGCGCCCGGCGGTCACCTTCTGATCGGCTTCTCGGCGAGCGATGATCCGTCCCACCCGACGCAGACCTTCGACCACACCGTCGCCCTGGCCTACCGGTGGTCACCCGATCACCTCGCCGGGATGCTGCGCGAGTCCGGCCTGATCGAGGTGGCCCGGATGGTGCGCGAGCCCCAGCCCACCGACCGACGGCAGTTCCAGGAGGTTCATCTGCTCGCGCGCAAGGCGTAGCCGGACGAAGAGGGCCGTCGGGTCACCCGTACGTGGGTGCGGAGCGCCGTCGGCGGCCGGTCGGGCATCAACGGGCATAAGGTCCATTCGGACAGCAGGAATTCGAGGAAGCCGGGAGTGGACGTGGGCGACGTGGCGATCGATGCGCGAACCGATCGGGAGGGCCCGGAGGACGGTCCTTCCGCCGAGGCCGCCGCCGACTCCGGTCGCGGCCCCGAGCGATCTCGTCCCTTCTGGGTCGAGCTTCCGCTGCTCGCCGCCGTCGCGCTGGTCCTGGCCTTCCTGATCAAGACGTTCTTGCTCCAGGCGTTCCTCATCCCCTCGGGCTCCATGCAGAACGCGCTGCAGGCGGACGATCGCGTCCTGGTCGACAAGCTCACACCCTGGTTCGGCTCGGAACCCGACCGGGGTGAGGTCATGGTCTTCCGCGACCCCGGCGACTGGCTGGTGCGCCAACCGGTGCGGGAGCCCAACGCGGCACAGAAGTTCCTGAGCTTCGTCGGGCTGATGCCGGCGGCCGGGGAGCAGCACCTGATCAAGCGGGTCATCGGGGTGGCCGGCGACACGGTCGAATGCGCGGGCACGGGACCGCTGAAGGTGAACGGCAAGCCGCTCGCCGAGCCGTACGTCTTCCCCGGCAACACCGCCTGCAGCACGGACGCGGACGGCCAGTTCAAGGTCACGGTCCCCCGCGGCCATCTCTGGGTGATGGGCGACCACCGCCAGAGCTCGCAGGACTCCCGCTACCACCAGAACGACCCCCGCGCCGGCATGGTGCCCGTGGAGGACGTGGTCGGCCGCGCCGTCGTGGTCGCCTGGCCGGTCGGACACTGGTCGACCCTGCCCGTCCCGAACACCTTCGAGCAGCCGGGCCTGGCACCGGTACGGTGACGCTCCCTCAGGACCGCGGGCGGGTCGGACACCCGGGGCCGGCCGGGGGCGGCACCGTGCGGCTCCCGTAGCGGTCCGCCGTACTCAACGCACAGGCGCGACGTCCGCCCACAACGCGCTCGCGTCGGGTGAGAGGGGGGTGACCGTTCGGCCGGGCGCCAAGTCGTCCTCGTCCCACCACACGCCCTGGCCCGCCGCCAACAGACGCCCCTCGGCTCCTGTCCGCCAGTGGCCGCGCAGCACGTGAAGCACTCCGGCGTGGCCGCCGGGCGGTACCACGGCCCCGGTGACGCGGTCCACCCGAGCAGCCCGGCTGCCGCGCCGCACCATGATGTTGAGTACCCGGCAGGCCCCGCCCCGCGGTTCGGCGGTCAGCTCAAGTTCGCCGGAGAACCCGAAGGGCTCCCCCGCTCGCACCGTCCGGTCGAACGCCCCTGGGGCCGTCAACCGCACACCGTCGCCCGCCAGGAGGGTGAACGTCCGGTCGACCCCGGGGAAGGCCGAGAACGGCCCGTCCCGGTCGATGTCGGCGACGCTCGCACGCCACTGGAACTCCTCGGCGCCCACCGGCCACGAGACGATCTCCCGCGTGGCGCCCCCGCCGTTGCGCCACCGGCCCGCCGTCAGGGTCTCGACGTCGTAGGGGTGCATGCGGGCTCCTGAGGTGCGTCCGGTACGGGTGCGGATCACCCGGGCGGACAACGATAGTGGGACCGTTTCCGACGGGTGAGGGCCTCCCGGCATCGGCGTGGACGTCCGCGTCCACGCCGAGCCGGGAGGCCCTCACCCGTCACACCGCTCAGAGCGCGCCGACGATGTCCTCGACCCGGGTCTTCGCGTCGCCGAAGAGCATCGCGGTGTTCTCCTTGAAGAAGAGCGGGTTCTGCACGCCCGCGTATCCGGAGGCCATCGAGCGCTTGAAGACGATGACCTTGCCGGCCTCCCAGACGTTGAGGACCGGCATGCCGGCGAGCGGGCTGCTGGGGTCCTCCGCTCCGGCCGGGTTGACCGTGTCGTTGGCGCCGATCACGAGCACGACGTCGGTCTTGGCGAAGTCGTCGTTGATCTCGTCCATCTCGAGCACGATGTCGTACGGCACCTTGGCCTCGGCGAGGAGCACGTTCATGTGGCCGGGCAGGCGGCCGGCGACGGGGTGGATGCCGAACCGGACGTCGACGCCCTTCGCGCGCAGCTTCGAGGTGAGTTCCGCGACGGGGTACTGCGCCTGGGCGACGGCCATGCCGTACCCGGGCGTGATGACCACGGACCGGGCTGCGCCCAGGAGTTCGGCGGCGCCCTGGGCGGTGGTCTCCTGGTGCTCGCCGTAGTCGACGTCCGAGCCCGACGGCGCCTCGATGCCGAAGCCGCCCGCGATCACGGAGAGGAACGAGCGGTTCATCGCCTTGCACATGATGTAGGACAGGTAGGCACCCGAGGAGCCGACGAGCGCACCGGTGATGATCAGCAGGTCGTTGCCGAGCAGGAAGCCGGAGGCCGCCGCCGCCCAGCCGGAGTAGCTGTTGAGCATCGAGACGACGACCGGCATGTCGCCGCCGCCGATCGAGGCCACCAGGTGCCAGCCGAGGGCCAGCGCCAGGACCGTCACGGTGATCAGCAGCCACAGCTCCGGCGTGATCACGAACCACACCGTGAGGGCGACGAACAGGACCAGCGAGCCGAGGTTCAGGGCGTTCTTGCCCGGCAGCACCAACGGCTTGGAGTCGATCTTCGCGGCGAGCTTCAGGTACGCCACGATGGAGCCGGTGAAGGTCACCGCGCCGATGAACAGGCCGATGAACACCTCGGCGTGGTGGATGCCCAGCGTGCCGAGCGCGTCCAGGGCCTTCGCCTCGTGCCCGTTCGGGTCGTGCTCGACGTTCAGGAAGCCGTTCCAGCTGACCAGCACGGCCGCCAGACCGACGAAGGAGTGCAGCAGCGCGATCAGTTCGGGCATTCCGGTCATCTCGACACCGCGAGCCCGCTGCAGGCCGATCAGCGCGCCGATCAGCATGGCGCCGGCCATCAGGCCGAGGCCGGCACCGCTGACGTCGCCGTCCAGGGCGAGCACGACCGTCGCGACGAGCGCGACGCCCATGCCGAGCATGCCGAACGCGTTGCCGAGCCGCGCCGATTCGTGCTTGGAGAGTCCTGCCAGCGCGAGGATGAACAGCAGCGCGGCAACGAGGTAGGCCGCTTGCGCGGCGAGGGTCGCAGACATGTCAGCTCCGGTTGAACATGGCGAGCATGCGACGCGTCACCGCGAAGCCGCCGAAGATGTTGATACTGGCCAGAAGGATCGCGACGAACGAGAGCACCGTGACCGCCGTGCTCGTGTGGCCGATCTGCAGGAGCGCGCCGACGACGATGATCCCGGAGATCGCGTTCGTCACCGACATCAGCGGGGTGTGCAGCGCGTGGTGCACGTGCCCGATCACGTAGTAGCCGATCACGATCGCCAGGATGAAGACCGTCACGTGGGGCAGCAGCGCCGCGGGGGCGAAGGCGGCGGTGAGGAACAGCGCCAGGGCGCCGAGGGCCACGCCCGCGAACTTCTGCCGCGCCGTCATCGGCGCCTTCTTCGGCTTCGCCGGCTCCGTCGAAGCCGCCGCGGGCGTGGTGGCCGGGGCCGCGGAGACCTGGACCGGCGGGGGCGGCCACGCCGACTCGCCACCGCGTACGACGGTGATCGAGCGCTGCACCGGGTCGTCCCAGTCGAGGACCAGCGACCCGTCCTTGCCCGGCGTCATCAGCTTCAGCAGGTTCACCAGGTTCGTGCCGTACAGCTGCGAAGCCTGGGCCGGCAGCCGGCCCGCCAGATCGGTGTATCCGAGGATCGTCACGCCGTTCTCCGTGACGGTCTTCTCGCCCTTCACGGTGCCCTCGACGTTGCCGCCGTTGGCGGCCGCCATGTCGACGATCACCGACCCCGGCCTCATGCCCGCCACCATCTCCGCGGTGATCAGCGTCGGGGCGGGACGGCCCGGGATCAGCGCGGTGGTGATGACGATGTCGACCTCGCGGCACTGCGCGGCGTAGAGCTCGACCTCGCGCGCCTTGTAGTCGTCGCCCATCTCCTTGGCGTAGCCGGTCTTCGAGACCTCGACCTCCGGCGACTCGATCGACAGGTACTCGCCGCCCAGCGAGCGGACCTGGTCGGCCACCTCCGGTCGCGGGTCGGTCGCCCGTACGATCGCTCCGAGCGAGCCGGACGCGCCGATCGCCGCCAGACCGGCGACGCCGGCGCCCGCGACGAGCACCTTCGCCGGCGGGACCTTGCCCGCGGCGGTCACCTGGCCGGTGAAGAAGCGGCCGAACTCGTGCGCGGCCTCGATGACGGCCCGGTAGCCGGCGATGTTCGCCATGGACGACAGCACGTCCATCGACTGCGCCCGGCTGATGCGCGGCACGGCGTCCATCGACAGCGCCGTGAAGGGGCGCCGGCCCAGATCCTCGACCATGGCCGGGTCGAAGGCCGGCGCGAACAGGGCGATCACCGTCGCCTCCGGGCGTACCCGGTCCAGCTGCGAGGGCGTCGGGGCGTTGACTCCCAGCACCACGTCCGCGGTCGCCGCGTCGCCGACGGTCGCGCCGGCTGCCTCGTAGGCACTGTCGGTGAAGCCGGCCGCGACTCCCGCGCCCGGGGCGACGATCACGTCGTACCCCAGTTTGCGGATCTGTTCGATCGTGGCCGGCGTGGCCGCAACGCGACTCTCACCTGCCCGCGCTTCCTTGAGGACTCCGACAATCACGAGTGTTCTCCGTTCGCTGCTCTGGCCGTCGCCGGCAAGTTCTCCACACGATCAGAAGTGCACCCGCAATGATCCGGAGCACGAGGCTCAGCTTGGCCGCCGAAAGCTCTCCTTGAACAGCACCCACCGGTGAGGTACACGCAACACTCGACACGGCCGGGATCCCGTGCTTCCCGGCAGGTCGTCGCGCGCTGACCGTCTTTGTCCCGATCCGTCGGGAGGGATCCGGTCAGTTCACCGGAGCCGCGCCGCGACGGGCGTTCCGGCGGCTTCCGTTGACCAGGTCGTTGAAACGGTCGACGGTCCAGATGGTGCGCAGTCCCAGAGCGCCCATCATCAAAGGGCGAGGGAAGCGGGGCTTCTTCGCCCAGAGCGTCTTCAGGTCCTCGTGCCGTTCCCCGTCCACGATCAGGTCGGCGATGAGGGAACCCATGTACGGCGCCTGGGCCAGGCCGTGGCCGTTGCAGGCGACGGAGTAGAAGACGCTGTCGCCGATCGTGCCGGCGAGCGGAAGCCACGACGAGGTGATCGCGATCCATCCGCCCCAGGCCCGCGCGGCCGCGACGTCGGCGAGCGCGGGGAAGCGCCTTTCGAAGGCGCGTGCGAGATCGGCGACGACGGCCTCGTCCGGCTCCCTCGGGGGAAGCGGGTGGTTCTTCCCCCGCTGGAGCCGACGGACGCCGAACACGATGGTGTTGCGCGAGGTCAGCCGGTAGTTCTCCATGATGTTGTGCTGGGTGACCACCCCCGACCGGCTGGTCCACCCCAGGGCGGCCAGGCGCGCGGGATCGATCGGCTCGGTCTCCACCTCGGTGACCCAGATCGGCACGGAGAGCCGCTCGGGAGCGATGGCCAGCTCGCCGCCGAAGGCGTTCGTCGCGAGCACGACCTTGTTCGCGCGCACCTCGCCCCCGGGTGTCCTGATGACGACGTGATCGCCGTCCCGCGTGACGTCGGTGACGCGCGTCCGCTCGAAGACCCGGGCGCTCGACGCGAGGACGGCGCTTCGGATGCCCAGGCTGAACTTGCCGGGGTTCAATATCCCGCCGACGCGCTCGCGCATACCGCCGGGGAAGCCGCGGGGGATGCCGAGCTCCGCGCTCGTGCCCAGCTCGACCTTCGCACCGGCCTTCCGCAGGAGCTTCGTCACCCGGCGCACGCGGCCCATCTGTCCCCGGGACACGGCGGCGCAGACGTTGCCCGTCGCCTCGTAGTCGCAGTCGATGTCCAGCCGCTCGATCAGCCGCTCCAGGAAGTGCGCGGAGTTCTCGGCGAACCGGACGACGCCGGGAAACCGATGGGGGTAGAGCATGTTCAGGAGCTGGATGTCGCCCCCGGGGGCGCCTGCCACCTGCCCGGCGTTGCGCGAGGCGGAGCCGTGGCCGCAGAACTCGGCCTCCAGCAGCACCACGTCCCGGCCTCGCTCGGCCAGCCGCAGCGCCGTCGACATGCCCGCCAGGCCGCCGCCGACGACCGCGACCTCACAGGTGACGCCGTCCCGCAGGGCGGGCCGGACATCGGTGGGCGGGTCGACCCAGCCGCTGAAGGTGGTGTACTCGACGTCGTCCGTCCGCATCTCGCTGTTCCTCGTCTCGGTCGTACGCGGTGGTGGGGTGGAATTCGGGTGGTGCCCGGTCTCAGCTCAGCTGGCGCTTGAGGATCTTTCCTGTGCCGGTCATCGGCAGGCTCGGCACGATCTCGACGATGCGGGGGTACTTGTAGGAGGCCATCTGCTCCTTGCCCCAGGCGACGAGCTCCTCGGCGGTGACGGCGGCATCCTTCTCCAGGATCACGAAGGCCTTGACCTCTTCGCCGTGGCTGGCGTGCGGAACACCGATGACCGCCGCCAGGCTCACCGCGGGATGGGTGAGCAGGACCTCCTCGACCTCGCGGGGGTAGACGTTGAAGCCGCCGCGGATGATGAGGTCCTTCACGCGGTCGACCACGTAGTAGAAACCGTCCTCGTCGCGCCGAGCGAGGTCTCCGGTGCGGAACCATCCGTCGCGGATCGCCTCGGCCGTCTCCTTCGGGCGGTTGTAGTAGCCCTTCATGACGTTGTGGCCCCTGATTGCGATCTCGCCGACCTCCCCCGCCCCGGTGACCTCCGTCCAGTCCGGCCCGATCAGCTTCAGCTCCACCCCCCAGATCGGGACGCCGATCGAGCCCGGTCGGGGTTCGAGCCGGGGGTCGCTGAACGTGGCGACGGGCGACGTCTCGGACAGTCCGTACCCTTCGAGCACGGTGATGCCGAGGCGTTGCCGGACCTGGCTCATGATCTCGACCGGCAGGGCCGCTCCACCGGAGACGCCGATCCGGAGGTTGCCGGCGATCCGGTGGACGTCGATGTCGTCGGTGAGGGCGCCCAGCAGCCCCCACCACATGGTCGGGACACCGGCGAAGAACGTGATGACCTCGCGGTTCATCAGCTCGACCACGTCCCGGGCGACGAAGCGCGGCACGAGGTGCAGGGTCGCGGCGACCGAGAACCCCGCGTGCATCTGCACCGTCGCGCCGAAGGTGTGGAACAACGGAAGGCACACCAGCTGGCTGTCGGCGCCGGGAACGTTGCGGAACAGCCGGTTGCAGGCCATCACGTTCATCATCGTGTTCGTGTGGGAGAGTTCGGCGCCCTTGGGCCGGCCGGTCGTTCCCGAGGTGTACAGGATGACCGCGGTGTCGGTCGGCTGTGTGACCACCGACTCGAACACGGTGCTCATGCCGGCGAGTGCCTGACCGAGGGTCTCGGTACCGGCGATCGGGCTGGGAGCCTCCGGGTCGGCGGTGATGACGAAGAAGTGCTCCACCGCCTCGACCTCTCGGTATCCGGCATGGCCCTCCGCGGCCATGGCCAGCTCCGGAGACCCTTCGAAGCAGAAGTACGCCGAGACGTCCGCGTCGTCGAGGTGGTAGGCGATCTCACGGCCCTTGAGCAGGACGTTGAGCGGCACGACGACCGCTCCGGCCTTGAGGGCGCCGTAGTGGACGATGGGGAACCAGGGCAGGTTGGGGCAGCTCAGTGCGATCTTGTCGCCGGGCCGGATGCCACGGGACACCAGCAGGTTGGCGACCTGGTTGGCCGCCGCGTCGACCTGGCGGTAGGTCAGCCGCTTCGAGCCGAGTACGAGCGCGTCCCGGTCCGGGAACGTGCGGGCGGAGTCTTCGAGAAGCATCGAGAGGTTCAGCATGGGGGTTCTCCAGCGGCGGTCGGTTCGGTCATCGGGCGACAGGGTGCACGTCGGTCGGTCCGGTCACAGCGGAAGATCCGGCGAGTCGACGCCGACCACCCGGTCGCCGCAGAACACGCGCACCGACTCGGCCGGGCCGTGACCGCCGATGCCGGCCGGCCCCCAGAAGCTCTGCGCCGACCCGTCGCCGAGGTCGGCGACCTTCGCGCCGTTCACGCGCACCTCGCCGGACAGCACCCGCGACCCGACGTCGATCGCCCGCTCGACATCGCCGCCGAACACGTAGGCGTCGAGTCCCGAGGGGTGGGCGTTCGCGATGCGCAGCGCCTGCTCGTCGGAGTCGACGGCGTGCACGGACACGAGGGGGCCGAACAGCTCCGCGGTGGCCCTGGCGGGGTCGGCACCGACGGCGACGGTCGGCGAGAGGAAGAACCCGTCGAGTTCCGGCAGCCGGGCCGGCTGGTGGACGACGGCTCCCAGGGCACGCAGTCCTTCGACCCGGCTCCGCAGGGTCGCGAAGTGCGGTGCGTTCGAGATCGGGCCGAGCTCGACGCCCTCGTCCAGCGAGTGGCCGACCACGACCTTGGCGATGCGCTCGGTCAGCGCTTCGACCAGCGGCTCCACCAGGCTCCGGTGGGCGAGCACCTTGCCCGGCCCCTCGCACCACTGACCGTTCAGCTTGGTCATTCCCTCGAAGATGCCGTCGGCGGCCACCTCGACGTCGGCGTCGTCCAGGACGAGCGCGGGGTTGTTGCCTCCGAGCTCCAGCTGAAGGACCTTGAAGTCCTCCGCGGCGGCGCGGGCGATCGCACGGCCGGCGACCGGACCGCCTGTGAACGACACGATCTTGACGCGCGGGTCACCGGTCAGCGCGGCGCCCACCTCGCCGCGGCCGTGCACGAGCTGCAGCGCGCCGGCGGGCAGTCCGGCCTCGACGAAGCACTCGACGATGATCTGAGCGCTGCCCGGAGCGTGCTCCGACGGCTTGAGGATCACCGGGCAGCCCGCCGCCACCGCGCTCACGACCTTCGCCGCGGGGATGAAGCTCGGGCCGTTCCACGGGGTGAGGATCGCGGCCGGTCCCCACGGGACCTTGTACAGGCGGACGTCGCGGCCGTCGGCCGCCAGCGCCCGTACGCGGGGAATGTGGCGCAGGTCCGATGCCGTCGCCCGGATCCTGGCGGGCAGGAAGGCCGCCACCTTCCGCGTGACGCCGATCGGCACGCCGCTGGTCAGGGAATCCGTGCGGGCGATGTCCTCGGTCCGGGTCTCGATGAGCGCGGCGACGCGTTCGAGGACGTCCGCCCGCTCGAACCGGGCCTCGTCGTCCCACCGGCCGTCGCCGTAGACGCGCTCGGCATGCCGCAACGCCCGTTCGACGTCTCCGGCACCGGTCGTGACCATGGGGTGGACCGGTTCCCGGGTGTTGGGGTCGACGTTCCATGCGTCCGGGATCGTTTCGCAGTCGCTCCAGGCGTCCGCGATGTAGTTCACCGGCTGGGGGATCGCCGTCTCGTCGCTCGACATGTGAGTCACCTTTGCGTCCGTGTTCATCAGGCCCGAAGGTCGACGACGACACGGGTCACGTCGCCGCCGCGCATCGCCTCGAAGCCCTCGTTGATCTCGCCGAACGGGATGACCTGGGTGACCATCTCGTCGAGCATCAGCCGCCCCTGCTGGTACAGGCGGGCGAGCTGGGTGATGTCCTGGCGCACCTGACCGGAGCCCATGTACGAGCCGATGAGGCGCTTCTCGCCGAAGAAGAAGTCCGACGCGGGCAGCGTGAGTTCGGTGCCGTTCGGGGCGATGCCCACCAGGCAGGCGGTGCCGGTCGCCCGCAGGACAGACAGGGCCGTGGCCGCGGTACGCGCCGAGCCGACGGCCTCGAAGGAGTAGTCGACCCCGTCGCCCAGCAGGTTCCGTACCTCCGCGGCGACGTCGTCGGCTCCCCCGTTCACGACGTGGGTCGCGCCGTAGCCGCGCGCGGCCTTCAGTCGCGCCTCGTCCAGGTCGATCGCGACGATGGCCGACGCTCCCGCGAGTCGGGCTCCTTGGATGATGGCCGACCCGATGCCGCCGCAGCCGATCACCGCGACCGTGCTGCCCGGACGCACGCGCGCGCCGCGGAAGACGGCGCCCACGCCGGTGATGACGCAGCACGCCAGGAGACATCCCACGTGCAGGGGCACCGCGTCGTCGAGCGTGACCAGTGCGTTCTCCCGCATGAGGGTGTGCCGGGAGAACGCGCCGATGTCGCCGAGCCGCTCGACCGGCCGGCCGTCCGCGAGCTGGAAGGCGGGCCGCGGGCGACGCCGGATCTCCTCCGTGCGCCCGCACTGCGTCGACCGGCCGGCCTCGCAGTTGACGCACCGGCCGCACGACGGCGTCAGCGCCCCGACCACGCGGTCGCCCGGGCGAAGCCCGGTCACCGCGGAGCCGATCGCCTCGACCACCCCGGCCACCTCGTGGCCCACGACCACCGGCAGGGGGGTCGGCACCGTTCCGGTCATGTAGTGCAGGTCGCTGTGGCACAGACCCACGTGGGAGACCGCGACGCGCACCTCGTCGGGCTCGGGATCGTCCACCTGGATCGCCGTCATCTCGAGCGGCTCGTTCAGCGCGGTGAGCACCGCGGCCTCTGTGTCGATCACGTCCCAGTCTCCTCTGTCGTTCGTTGTGTGCGTGTGCGGTGTCGCCCCTGTTCGGGAGCTATGTGGCGGCGCCCTTGGTGGCCCAGAAGCCCTTGACGCCGGCGCTGAACACCCCGCTCTCCCATGCCTTCCGCGCGGCGACGTCCTCACGGGCGAACGCCTGCTCGATCTCGTCGAGCCGCGGGCGCAGGAGCGCGAGGTGGAGCGCCGTCGTATTGCTCTGCGGGGTCCACTCGGTCACCAGGTCGACGGCCCGGTCGACCAGGTCGTCCGGCGCGACGATCTCGTCCAGGAGACCGATCCGCAGAGCCTCCTCGGCGCCGATCCGCGGCGAGCCGAGGACCATGCGCATCGCGTGGTTCCTGACGAGGCGGGTCAGCAGCAGGCTCGAGGCGTTCGAGATCGTGATGCCCCGGCCGTTCTCCGGCTGGTAGAACTCGGTCGCCGGGGTTCCGATCCGGGCGTCGCAGCAGAGGGTGATCTCCGAGGCGCCGCCCACCGCGAGACCGTTCACCGCCGCGACGACGGGGACGGGCGTCTCCACGACGGCCCGCGTGATGTCGTGGAAGCTCTCGAACGCCGCGCGGACCTCCTCGTACGAGGTCGGCACGGACCGAAGGTCCTCACCGGACGAGAACGCCCGCCCCTCGCCGGTGAGCACGATCCCGCGCACGGTGTCGTCGGCGCCGTACTCCCGGACGGCGCTCGCCAGTCGCAGCCGCGTGGCGACGTCCATGGCGTTCAGCTTCTCCGGGCGGCGCAGCGTCAGCACCGCCACACCGCGGAGGACTTCGACGCCGAGGAAGTCCGTGGCGGGGGCGGCGGGCGCGCCGGGGGTTCCGCGCCGGGCGCCCAGGTCGTAGGTGACGCCGGGCTCGGCGGCGGCGCGCTCCTTGAGGGCCGGCTTGGACACGCGCTCGGACGGTGTCCGCGGGAAATCGGCGACGAACTCGACGTAGCGCGGCACCTTGAAGCGGGCGAGCTGCCGGCCGGCCCGGTCGATGATCCGCTCGGCGGTCGTACGGTCGGCCGGAACCCCGGCGGCGAGCTGGATGAAGGCCTTGACCTCTTCGCCGAACGTCTCGTCGGGTTCGGCGACGACCGCGCCGGCCACGACCGCGTCGTCGCGTTCGAGAACGGCCTCGACCTCGGCGCTCGCGATGTTCTCGCCGCCGCGACGCACCATGTCCTTGATCCGCCCGACCAGCTGGATGCCCCCGTCCGGCCGGCGGACGACGACGTCGCCGGTGTGGAGCCGGCCGTCCCGCAGCACCCGGGCGGTGTCCTCCGGACGGTTCCAGTAGCCGAGCATCATCGGCTTCCCCGAGACGACCAGCTCGCCGGGCTCGCCGTCGGGTACATCGGCGCCCCGGGGGTCGAGCACCCGGACCCGCTTCGTCGGCACCGGATGCCCCAGGCTCCCGCTTCCCACGGCGGTCACGTCGTCGACGGCACTGAACAGGTCGACGCCGGACTCGGTCATGCCGTAGATCTCCCGCCAGGGCGCGCCCCAGCGTTGCTCCAGCTGGGCGTGGATCCCGGCCGGAACGCCCGAACAGAGGACCAGGCGCACCGCGTTGTCCAGGTCGTCGGGGCTCGGCGGCTGCTTGAACAGCAGCGTCGGCATGGACCCGAGCACGTAGAAGAAGGTCGCGCGATGGCGTCGGACGTCGGCGAAGAAGCCCGACGCGGAGAACCGCGGCAGCACGACCAGCGGGGCCCCGACCGTCAGGGCGAGCGCGGTGTTCCACTGCGGGTCCATGTAGGAGAACGGCTGAGCGGTGAGCAGGACGTCCTCGGACCCGAGGCCGGTCACCGCGGCGCAGGTCCAGCCCAGCCGCACCCAGTAGTCGTGGGTGAGCATGCACGCCTTGGGGAACCCGGTGGTGCCCGACGTGTACTGCAGGTTCGCCAGGGTCTCGGCGGTGGGGCGCGCCTGCGGAGGGGTCGCCGGGAAGGACGCGGAGCCGTCCGCGGCGATGTCGACGATGCGCAGGTCCGCCATGTCGGGCTCCGCGGCGGCGACTTCCTTCAGGAGACCGGCCCGCTCGTGGTCGGTGAACACGACGCGCGCGCCGGAGTCCCGCAGGAGGAAGGTGAGATCCGCGCGCTTGTAGGAGCAGTTGACGGGTACGGCCACGGCGCGGGCCTTCAGTGCGGCCAGCCATACGACCGGCCAGTGCACGATGTTCGGGAGCATGATCGCGACGCGGTCGCCGGCCCGGACGCCGTCGGCCTCGATCAGCCGGTGCGCCAGCCTGGAGGTCCAGGCGTCGATCTCGGCGAAGGTCCAGGACGCGTCCGTGAAGCGCAGGAATTCCTGATCCGGTGTTCGCCGCGCACGCTCGGACAGCAGCCCGGTCAGCGTCGCGGTGGGCGGGTCGTCTCCCATCCGCTCGAGCCTGACGGCCGGTCGCGGGCGGCGCGAGGCCACTTCTCCCTCTCGCTGAGGTGTTTCCTTCACGACCACGACTGCTTCCTCCGCATGGGACGTTCTCCTCGGTTCTGTGCCTCGCACGACGGCCGCTCAGGCACCGGCGGGACTCTGTTCGCGCCGTTCGGGCTCCGCATCGGCCGCCTCGTCGTGGGCGTGCAGGGTGCGATAGGCGGCGTAGTACACGCACATCTGGAATCCCCAGGTGCTCAGCGCGGCGGTGTAGAAGAGGGTGTGCGCCTCGTCGTCGCCCGGGATGCGGACGAAGTCGTATGTCGCGGCGATGACGAATGCGGCAGTGGTCGCGAGGCCCGCGCCGATGGCCATTCCCTTCGCGCCGATCGCCCAGAGCCGCTTCGAGAAGTAGATGAGGAACAGGGTGGTCAGCACATTGACGACGACATAGAAGATGTCCAGGGCCAGACCCAGTTGTCCACCGAAGAGCTGCAGGACGATCCCGACCCCGGCGGCGAACGCGAACACCCCGACATCGGTCGCCACGGACGGCTTGTACCGGTGCGTCGCCCCCATCAGGCCCATCACGAGGATCAGCGTGATGCCGACCGATCGGGAGAACGCGTCGAGGAAATGCGCCGCGGTGTACATCGGGCTTTCCTCGTCGGCCCCCAGGAGCGCGTAGACGAGGAAGTTCGACCCGGAGGTGGCGACGATGATCCATTCGAGGCCGAGAAGGTAGTTCCGGTGGTTCCGGATGAATTTCCATCCGAAGGTGAATCCGGCGACGATCATCCAGACGTCGGCGAGCAGGAAGAGCACGTTTCTGAGTTCCATTTTTTCCTCAGTTTCTTGAGGCCTCGTCGGGGCGCGTCAGGGAGGTCGCCTCGGGGATGAGGCTCATGCTGCTTCATGATGGTCGCTCGATCAAGTCATCTGACCAACTAATTCCCCGAGAGGGCTCCTGCCTGGGCGGATACGGGGAAGCCGGCTGTTAGCCTGGTCGCTGACTTGATCGATCGTCCAACTTCTGCAGGGGGCACCAGTGGCACGTGTACCGGCGGCCGAGCGGCGCAACGACCTGGTGAACGCCGCCATCCAAGTGATCGCGAGCCACGGCGTCGACGGGGCGACGACCCGCCGGATCGCCGAGCGGGCCAACGCTCCGCTGGCGACGCTGCACTACTGCTTCCAGTCCAAGGAGCAGCTGTTCGCGGCCGTCTTCGAGAAACTGGCGGAGCGGTACCGCGAGGTTCTGGTCGCGAACGACGTGCACGGAGACGTGGCCACGACGGCGCGTGCGATCCTCCGCGGACTCACCACCTGGTATCTCGACGAGTCCTCGGATTTCGCCTCCGCGACCATCGAGCTGATCAGCTGGGCACAGCGCCAGAAGGAGCGTCCGGCCGAGACTGTCTACAACGAGGCGTTCAAGGTCATGCGCTCGATCCTCGAGGGAGCGTCCTCCGCACAGGACGTCGCGCCGGAGACGCTCGACGAGATCGGCTACGTCGTCGCCACCCTGTCGGACGGCTTCGTCATGAACTGGCTGACGTACGCCGATCGCGCCCAAGCCGCCCAGCAGGCGGAGATCGTCATCGACGTCCTCGACGCGTGGCTTGCCGCGAAGCTCGCCTGATCACGAGCGCCTTCGCGCACACGTCCGTCAGGTGCGCCGCCGAGTCCGCCCGGCTCGGCGGAGGGGGTCGGCGGATCCGAGTGCGTCTGCCGCCGGCCGCGAGCGGACGCACTCGTATCCCCCTCGTCACAGACGTTTGACGGATTCCTCGACGATCCATGTCATCGTCGGATCGTCGCTCGCCATCCATTCCGGATGCCACTGGACACCCAGCACCGGGGCGTCCGGGAGCTCCACCACCTCGATCACACCGTCCGCCGTCCGGCCCGTCACGACGAGACCCGTGCCGGGGCGATCGACGGCCTGGTGGTGCCACGAGTTGGTGACGGCCCGCGCGCCGAACAGTCCCGCCACGATCGAACCGGGCTCGAAGGTGACGAGGTGATCGGCCGTGCCGTCGGTGAGCGCGGCATCCTGCGACAGATGCCGTACCTCACCGGGCGGCAGGTCGGCGATGAGCGTGCCGCCGAGCGCGACGTTGAGGATCTGCATGCCCCGGCACACCGCGAGCACCGGAATCCCCCGGCCGAGCGCGGCGCGCACGAGTGCGAGCTCGTGCGCGTCCCGCTCGGGGTCGTGGGCCATCGGGTCCGTACGCGGGTCGACGTCGCGGACCACGGACGGGTCCCCGCCCCAGCACGCCGGATGCACGTCCTGCCCGCCGGTGACGACGACGCCGGCCAGCCAGTGGCAGACCGCCTCCGGATCCGTCTCGTACGAGAGGTTCACCGGCAGGCCGCCGGCCCGTGCGATCCGGATCCCGTAGTCGGACATGTAGCTGTCGGCGCAGCGATCCCCGTACCGGGGGTCCGCACCCCTGATGAGGTCCAGCCGGATCCGGCGGCCGGTGATGCCGATGAGCGGCCGCACGACGGTCGCCCCTTCGCCCCGCCCCCTCACGGCAGTTCGAAGTAGCGGTCGGACTCCCACGGGGAGAGTTCGGCGAACGGGTCGCCGCCCGCGGTGTGGAACTGCATCCACTCCCAACGGCGCGACCCGACCCAGTAGTCCACGAAATCGGAACCGAGGAGGTCGCGAAGGATCGGATCGGCTTCGAGCGCGGCGGCGGCCTTCGTGAGGGTGTCCGGCAGGCGGGTGATGATCCCGGGCGGCATGCACCAGGCCATGTCGGTGACCGGCTCCGGCGGTTCGATCTTGCGTTCCAGACCCGCTATCACACCGGCCAGCACGCCCGCCAGGGCGAGGTACAGGTTCGCGTCCGCGCCCGGGACCCGGTACTCCAGGCGGGAGTACGACGGGTGTCCGCAGACCGCCCGGACCGCGGTGGTCTTGTTGCTGATGCCCCAGCTGACGGTGACGGGCGGGCCGCTGAGGTCCACCAGGCGCCGGTACGAGGTGATCTGCGGGAGCACGATCGAGCAGTTGCCCTCGATCGTCGCGAGCAGACCGCCGATGGCGTGGCGCATCGTCTCCGACGGCCCCTCCTGCGCGTAGAAGGCGTTGCCGCCCTCGCGCTGGAGAGACAGATTGATGTGCGACGCCTGTCCGTATCCCGCGGTGGGCTTGGCCATGAAGGTGACCGTGTGTCCGCGGTCGAAGGCGACCTCGCGCATGATCTGGCGGGTCCGCGCCCAGGCGTCACAGACCGCGATCGGGTCGCCGGGCGCCAGGTTGATCTCGATCTGACCGGCGGCGTCCTCGTCGCTCCACGCCTCCCACTCGATGCCGACCGCGTCGAGCCGGTCGGCGACGGCGTTCATGTACCCGCTCCAGTCCTTCGACTTCGCGAGGTGGTAGGCCGTGCCCGCGCTCCCGCCGAGCGGCGTCAGGTCGCGGTATCCGCGGGCGCGCGCCTCCTGGACGGACTCCTCGAAGACGGTCGCCTCGATCTCGACGGCGACGGTCGCGGTGAAGCCGAGGGAGGCGAGCCGTTCGATCATCTTGCGCGTGAGGTTGCGCGGACAGATCGGGACCGGCGTGCCGTCCTTCAGCCAGTAGTCGCCGATCACGGCGTCGAGACCCGGCTCCCACTCGACCAGGGTCGACATGTCGGGGCGGAAGTAGACGTCGTCCAGATGCCCTCGCCAGTCGGGGAAGGCGAAACCGAGGGCCGGGGCGTTGCCGAGGTCGAGCCCGAACAGGAGGTCGGCGAAGGCGAACCCCGAGTCCACGCCCGAGGCGAACTTCTTCGGCGCCAAGGTCTTGCCGAGGAACGAGCCGTCGTGGTTCGTCGCCTCGATCCGGACGGCCCGCGTTCCGGCACCGCGGCCGTCACGTCCCGTGGCGGACTGGGTGAGTTCAGACATCGTAACGAACCTTCCAGGAAGCGCCGACCATGACCGACAGCTGAGAGAGGGTGCCCTGAACGCCGAGCGCACCGGTGGACAGGACGGCGAGCAGGTCGTCGGCTCCGGAGAACACGCCGGCGAGCGTCTCGGGGGCTCCGGCGATCAGGTAGTGCGTCGTGCCCTCGCCGACCACGACCTGCTCCAGGCCGTCGGGGCCTTCGGTGACGGCGACGAGCACGTCCGGAATCCCCGGCACGGAGCGCGCGGCGGTCCAGAAGTGCTCGGCGGCCGCCTGCCAGTCCGGCACCGGCGGCGACAGCGCGAGCAGTACGTCGGCGGCGAGCTCGGCGTCGCCCGAGGGAGTCCCAGCGGGCGCGAACCGGGCGTTCAGGTCGACGGTGATCGCGGCGTCGGGTTCGGCGAGGACTCCGCTCGACACCTCGACGACGCCGCCGCCGAAGGCGATCGTCGCCGCCTGCGGCGTGTCGTGGGACCGGATCGCCACTGTGGCGGCCGCCTTCCGCAGCGCCGGGAGCGCATGGCCCGCGCGGGCGGAATCCCGCAGGGTACGGCCGATCAACCGGACGAGCGGGGTCGCGTCGTCCTCGATCCGTACGTCGACCGCCAGGGCCGCCTCTTCGTCGGACACCGCAGGGACCGTCGTGGTCTCGGTCATCCTCCAGTCCTTTCGACTTCGGGAGATCTCGCGTGCCCGCACGGCGGCGGCTTCGGGATCTCGCAGGGGAGTGATCGTCATGGTCAAGTGACTCGATCAGATGACTAGGATGGTGGGGCACGGGTTACCACATGTCAATGACTTCGGAGAGGTCCCGCCGTGAACGAAGAGCAGCCCCCGTACTGGGATCAGCTGGACGCCGACGCACAAGGCGTCGCGCGCCTCCTGGCCGAAACCCTGACGAGGCCGGTACGCGAACTCGGCGCGGAGGCCGCGCGGAAGCTCTATGCGACGGCACCGCGGGAGCAGCCCCTCACCCGCCTCGACCGGGTCGAACGGCTGACCCTGCCCACACCCTCCGGCGAACTCCGCGCCCGGCTCTACCACCCGGACGCCTCGCCGGCGCCCGGGCACCCGCGCCCGGCGCTGATGTACCTGCACGGCGGCGGATTCGTGCTCGGCACCCTCGACGGAGCCGACGAGGTCTGCCGCGCGATCGCCGCCCGATCCGGGTGGGCGGTGTTCTCCCTGGAGTACCGGCTCGCGCCGGAGAACCCCTATCCGGCGGCGCTCGACGACTGCTTCGACGCGCTCGCCTGGCTGCGCGGCACGGCTGCCGGGTACGGCATCGATCCGGACATGATCGCGGTCGGGGGAGATTCCGCGGGCGGCAATCTCGCCGCCGCGCTCTGCCTCAAGCTCCGGGACCTCGGGCTCGACCAGCCGGTGTCCCAGATCCTGGTCTACCCCGCCGTCGACGATTCGTTCACCGCCCCGTCCTGGACCGAGTTCGCCGACGCGCCGGTGCTGACCGGCGCGGACGCCCGGTGGCTCTGGGAGCAGTACATCGGCCCCGGCCATGCGGGCCAGGTCGGCCACCTCGCGGCCCCGATGCGCGCCGCATCACTGCGCGATCTCCCGCCGGCGCTCGTGCTCACCGCCGCGGTCGATCCGCTTCGCGATGACGCCGAGGCGTACGCCGAGAGGCTGCGGCGGGACGGCGTCGACGTCACCCTGACCCGCTGCCCCGGCGTGTTCCACGGCTTCTTCACCGAGGTGGGCGTGTTCGCCAGGACGGACGAGGCGATCTCGCGGGTCGCCCGCCATCTGCGCGACGCCGCCGGACTCACGTAACTCGATTCGTATTCGACTATTGACGCCCACTCGCGCCGGTGCCTAGCCTGTTTTGGTCATACGACCAAGTCGAATGACCTACTGGTGCCGCTCGGCGCATGTGGGCGAACGGCCCCCGCCGCAGCCCTGACGGCCGGATGCCACCGCGTTTCGACTACCCGAAGGCAGATGCATGACTGACAAGACCCCAGCCGCCGCCCCCGTCGTCGACGTCCTCTGTGTCGGTGCGGGATTCTCCGGCCTCTACGCCGCGTACAAGGTCGCCGAGAAGGGCTGGACGTTCGCCGGGTTCGAGGTCGCGCCCACCGTCGGCGGCACCTGGTACTGGAACACGTACCCCGGCGCGCGGTGCGACGTGGAGAGCGTCTACTACTCGTACTCCTTCAGCGAGGAGCTCCAGCAGGAGTGGACGTGGAGTGAGCGCTTCGCTCCGCAGGCCGAGATCCTCCGCTACATCGATCACGTCGCGGACCGCTTCGACCTGCGCCGGCACTTCCGCTTCGACACCCGGGTGACCTCGGCGACCTGGCTCCCGGACGAGCGGCTCTGGGAGGTGGCCCTCGACTCCGGCGAGACGCGGCGGGGCCGCCACCTGCTCGCCGGCTCGGGCGGCCTCTCGACGCCCAAGACCTTCGACGTCCCGGGACTGGAGAACTTCACCGGGACCACGGTCTCGACGAGCCGGTGGGACATCCCGCTGAGCGATCTGGCCGGCAAGCGCGTGGCCGTGATCGGCACCGGATCGTCCGCGGTGCAGTGCATTCCGCTCATCGCCGAGGTCGCCGGGCACCTCACCGTCTTCCAGCGCACCCCCAACTATGTGTTCCCGGCCCGGAACGCCCCGCTGACGGCGGACTTCGTCGACGAGATCAAGAGCAACTACGCGGCGATCCGCGAGGAGTGCCGCCACTCGCTCGGCGGTATCCCCGACCGCATCCCGGACGCCGCGGCGTTCGACGTCTCCGACGAGGAGCGGCGCGAGCGCTACGAGAAGGCGTACGAGCGCAGCGGATTCACCGGCGTCGGCGGCGAGTTCTCCGATCTGCTGACCGACGCGAGGGCCAACGAGACCGCGGCGGAGTTCGTGCGCGAGAAGATCCGCCAGATCGTCAAGGACCCCCGGACCGCCGCCGTCCTCGAGCCACGCTTCCACGCGCTCGGCGCCAAGCGCAGCTGCTTCGGCACCGACTACTACGAGACCTTCAACCGCCCGAACGTCTCCGCGGTCTCCCTGCGCGACGAGCCGATCACAACCATGACGAGCGACAGCATCGTCACGACGGCCGGCTCCTACGAGGTCGACGCCATCGTGCTGGCGATCGGATTCGACGCCTTCACCGGCCCGCTGTACGCGCTCAACATCTCGACCCCGGAGTCCGGCAGGCTCCAGGACGCGTGGAGCGACGGAGTCCGGACGTACCTGGGCATCATGACCGCCGGGTTCCCGAACTTCTTCATGATCGGCGGACCGCAGAGCCCGGCGCTGGCGAGCAATGTCGTGGTCACCATCGAGCAGGCCGTCGACTGGATCACCGATCTGATCGGGCACGCGAGGGCGGGAGGCGCCGACGTCGTCGCGCCGACGGCCGAAGCCCAGGAGGACTGGGTGAAGATCACCGAGGACACGGTCGAGCAGACGCTGTACGCGACCACCGACTCCTGGTACCGGGGATCCAACGTGGCCGGCAAGCCGTCGACGTTCCTCGGTTATGTGGGCGGTGTCGGCAAGTACCGGCGGATGTGCGCCGCGCTCGCCAAGCACGGCTACCCGGGCATCGAGCTCGACGGCGTGACCGTCGCCCGCCGTATCGGCCGCATCGACGAGGAGATCGCATGAAGGTCGTGCACCAGCGCTACGTCGCCCACTCCGAGGCGCACTACGCGGGGAACCTTGTGGACGGGGCGTACGGGCTGAAGCTGTTCGGAGACGCCGGAACGCACCTGGCGATCACCGCCGACGGCCACGAGAGCCTGTTCGCCGGGTACGCGTCGGTCCAGTTCCTCGCCCCGGTCCGCGGCGGCGACGTCGTCGAGGCCGAGGCACGCCTGGTGTCGAAGGGGGTCCGTAGCCGGACCGTCGACTTCGAACTCCGCGTCATCTGCCGCACGGTCGACAACACCGGCCGGGCCGAGGTGCTGGCAGAGCCCATCGTGGCCACCCGGGCACGGGGAACCGCCGTCGTCCCGGCCGACGCCGGGACCACGGCACGCTGACCGTCGGCGTCGGTGCGCGACCGGCGCGTACGTCGCCCCCCATCCATCGCGAAATCCCCGCCGTGCAGGTCACGGCGGGGATTTCGCGATGGATGGGGGTCACACGCGGGGGACTCGGCGCTCGCTACCCCTGGGCGTGCGCGCCCAGGAGACCCACCACATTGAGGAAGACGTACGTGCCGACGACGTGGAAGAAGAACCGCCACGCGACGCCCTTCGCCTTCCACCTCTCGTTCGCCCGGCCGGTGACGGTGTCCCCGCCGCTCACGACGGCTGCCCTTCCGGACTTCTCGCGGATGCTCCTTCACACGACGCCGGCGCCCTCCTGCTGCCGAGCCATCCGAGGAGGAAGGCCGCCGGGACCGAGACGAGACCCGTGGTGTGGAACGGGTACCAGTCGAAGGCCACGTCCGGCCACAGCGCGTACCCGGTCCCGGAGACGGTGGGCGAGAAGAAGGTGAGGCTCGTGCAGAGGAGCAGGCCCCCGTACACGGACCACACCAGCCCCCGTCGGTTGAACCCCGGCCAGAAGAAGGAGTAGATCAGCACGGGGAAGACGCACGTCGCCGCGACGCCCAGCGAGAAGGTGACCAGGAACTCGACGGGATAGCGGTGGACGGAGGCCGACAGTGTCACCCCTCCGACGCACAGGACGGCGACGGCGGTACGAAGGGCCCACACCTCGGCCGTAGGGGTGAGGGGGCGCTTCGTCCGGCTGAGGACGTCGTGGGTGAGGGAGACCGCGGCGGCGAAGGTCACGCCGGCGACGGCCGTCAGCACGGCGAGGAAGGCGACGCAGGCCATGACGGTGATGAGGAGCACGCGCGCCGTGGATCCGTGGTCGAGGACTCCGGAGGCGAGGAGGATCGGGGCGGCCTGCCCGTTGGCGTCGACCGCGCCGATCGTCTCGCCGCCGACCACGGCCGCCGCCGCGAAGCCGGTCGTGATCAGAAGGAGGTAGAAGGCGCCCGTCAGTCCCACGGCGATGCTCGTGGAGCGTCGGGCCGACCGCCCGTTGCGCGACGCGGCGACCCGGAGGATCAGGTGGGGCATCATCGCCATCCCCAGGATCACCACGATGTGGTCGCTGAGCGTGTTCAGCGGACCCAGGCCCGCCGTGTGCGCCCAGAGCCCCCGGCTCAGGTACCCGTCCGGTGCCGCGCTCCGTTCCACGGCGGCGTCGAGCAGGCCGCCGGGGCTCCAGGAGAACTTCCGCAGGGCGAGCAGGGTGACCACGGCGAGCGTCACGAGCGTGACGGGCACCTTGACGACCTGGACGAAGCTGGTGCCCCTCAGGTCGGCCACCGCGGCGAAACAGGCCACGAGGCAACCCATCAGGATCGTGCAGGCCACCTGGGCCGTGTCGCTCGACATGCCGATCAGGAGGGCCGCGCTGATGCCGGCGGCCCGCAGCTGGACGATGAGCAGCGGGATCGTGATGGCGAGCGTCACCACGGCCGCCGCCGTGCGCGGTCCCTGGCCCGACGCCCGGAGGGAGAAGAGGCCGCCGAGCGTGTAGTGACCGCTCTCGCGGATCTTCTGGGCGAGCAGGAGCAGGACACCGAGCGCGATGACGCTGTCGACGGCGGAGGCGAGTCCGTCGTACCCGAAGAGGGCGATCGCCCCCGAGGCGGCGAACAGGGTGACGACGGTGATGTACTCGCCCGCCAGGGCGAAGCCGTTGAAGGCGGGCGAGAGGGACCGGTCCGCGGTGTAGAGCCTCTCCGGACGCTCGTCCGGGCTCGCGAGGGTGAAGGTCCACAGCAGGCACAGTCCGATGAAGATCAGGAAGGCGCTGATCACGGGGCCACGGGCGGCCGAGCCGACGGGGTCGAGTGCGCCCGAGCTCAGGAGGAGCGGAGTCGTCACCGGTTCACCAGCCCGACTCTGGCCCGGTGAACGGCGGTTGGGAGCCCCGTGACCGCGCGCCGGGATCGCACAGGCTCGTGGCCCGGTTCTCGTACCACCACGCACTGCCGAGGAAGACGCCGAGTTGCAGCAGGCCCCATACGACGCCCAGCGTGAGCCGGCCGTGCACGGTGACACCGGTGAGCGAGGAGGAGCAGGACAGGACGACGCCGATGCCGAGCGGCACCGCGTTGACGAGCAGGAACGCCCGCTGCGCGTGCCCCTCGTGTGGGGGCGCGGGTGGTCGGGCGGGCGGAGTCGGGAGAGAGAGGGAGCGCACGAAACCTCCGGGGGATGAGGGGGATGACGGCATGCGAAGCGGTGTCGCGGTGGAGCCGGGACGCCGTACGGGGGGTCCGGGGCGGAGGGAACCGCGCCGCCGCCGCACCGCCATGCCCGAGAACGCGGGGCACGGGGCACGGGGGCGGCTGCGGATACCGGAGGGCTGGAGGGCGGAGGGCTGGAGGGACGGCCTGCCGGTCGTCCTCAGTCGCCCTCGGTGGCGGCGATCCACTCGTCGTAGAACGGCGGCATGCCAGACGCGAGCGTGGGCGTACGGGACTCGTCGAGCCCGAACACGTTGCCGTCCGAGCCGAGGTCCATGCCGGCACAGAACGCCTTGCCCGCACCGGTGACGACGACGGCCCGTACGTCGTCGTTCTCGTTCACCTCGGTGAACGTCCGCTCGAACTCCCCGGCCATCGTCGGCGTGAAGGCGTTCAGGAACCCGAGTGCACCCGCCTCGGCCACGGCGGAGATGAGCTCCGCCGTGCCGACGCCGGTCATCCCGCCGCAGACGATCGGATGATCCACTCCGAACAACTCGGTGAAGGTGGTCGAAATCATGAGGGAGGCCGGCCAGGGCCCTCTCCGTTCTCCTGCGTCGCCGCACGCCCACGGCGACTTCCGTGTCGCGGTCGGCTTGGCGGGCCGAGAGCGAGACTCGATCTCGAATCGTATTTGAGTTTAGGGCCGTGAGGTGAGGAACTGTCAAGCTCCCCTCGACGGCGAGAGTTCCCCGGCCGTCGGCCACAGCGGCCGTCGTACCGCCGCGTGGCCTCGCCGTCCGCTCGGCCACCGCCCTCCGGACAGGCGGGCGACCGGGACCTTGGATACGTTTCAGTCATGGAGAAGGACGTCTCCGCGTTCCTCGGCCGCCTGGCGCGGGAGCTGCGGCCACGCTCGGACCAGTGGGCCGGCGCCCTCATGGAACGCATGCGCGGCGAGCTTCCGGAGCTGGTGCGGCACGCGGATCTCGCCCCGGTAGCGCTGCGGGAGACGGCCGACCACGCGACTGCCTTCCTCGAGGCCCTGGAGCACCACCGCGACGTGACGCGGGCCGAGGTACCGGCCGCCGCCCTGGAACTCGCCCGCCGGTTCGCCGAGGACGGCGTACCGATCAGCGATCTCCTCCGCGCCTACCGGCTCGGGCACGTCAGCCTGCTCCAGTGGCTGCAGGAGGAAGCCGCCCGGCTCACCGACGACCAGCGGCTGGCCAACGCCGCGACGGTGCAGCTGATCGCGACGGCGTTCGCGTACGTCGACCGCAGCTCGGAGCAGGTGGTCACCGCCTACCAAGAGGTACGCGACCGGCGGATGCAGCGCAGGCTCTCCCTGACCAACGAGGCGAGCAGGCGGATCGGGAGCACGCTCGACACGGTCCGGACCGCCGAGGAGCTGGCGGAGGTGGGAGTCGACCACTTCGCCGACCTCGTCACCGTCGACCTCCTCGACTCCGTCCTGCGCGACGGTGAGCCCCAACCGCCCACGGACGCCCCCGTGCTGCGGCGCATCGCCCAGCGTTCCGCCCTGGACGACTCCTCGGACTCCCCGGTCGGCACAGGACGCTCGCACACCTACCCGGCGGAGTCGGCGCCGGCGGAGGCACTGGCCACGGGACGCCCCATGCTCCTCCGGGTCACGGCGGCGGACGCCTCCGCTCCGTCGGCGCCGCCGGGCCCGCCCGACGACGGCATACACTCGGTCCTGC
This sequence comes from Streptomyces sp. NPDC029139, assembly GCF_055564335.1. NCBI lineage: Bacteria > Bacillati > Actinomycetota > Actinomycetes > Kitasatosporales > Streptomycetaceae > Streptomyces > Streptomyces sp. NPDC029139. Next base: position 145,399 of record NZ_JBVHWN010000009.1, read on the forward strand.
TGCTGCCCCTGCACGCACGGGGGGCCGCCCTGGGCCTGGCCCAGTTCGCCCGCGATCGCACCGCCGCGCCGTTCGACGACGACGATCTTCTGCTGGCGCAGGAGATCGCGGCCCGGGCGGCGGTGTACATCGACAACGCCCGCCGGTACACCCATGAGCACACCACCGCGCTCATCCTCCAGCGCAGCCTGCTGCCGCAGGGCCCGGTGGAGCAGTCCGCCGCCGACACCGCCGCCCGCTACCTTCCGAGCGGGTCACGGGCGGGCGTGGGCGGTGACTGGTACGACGTGATCCCGCTGTCCGGCGCCCGTGTCGCCCTCGTCGTGGGTGACGTCGTGGGCCGCGGCCTGCACGCCGCCGCGACCATGGGCCGGCTGCGCACCGCCGTCCGCGCCTTCGCCGACATCGACCTGATGCCGGACGAACTGCTCACCCACCTGGACGACGTGGTCATCCGGCTCCAGCGGGAGGAGACCCGCGGGGACGCCGAGATCAGCGCCACCTGCCTGTACGCGGTCTACGACCCCGCCACCCGCCTCTGCTCCCTCGCCAGCGCCGGGCACGTACCGCCGGCCGTGGCGACCCCTTCGACCGCTTCCGAGGACGGGGACTTCCCGGAGTTGCCGATCGGTCCGCCCCTGGGGCTGGGCGGACTTCCGTTCGAGACGGCGCAGTGGGAACTGCCGGAGGGCAGCCTGCTCGCCCTCCACACCGACGGCCTCATCCAGGGCCGCGCGCGTGACGTGGGTGCCGCGCTGACGCTGCTGAGCGACGTCCTCGCGCAGGCGTCACGGTCCTCGATGCCGCCGGACGAGGTCTGCGACCGGCTGCTGACCGCCCTGCTCCCGGAGCGCCCGGCCGACGACGTGGCGCTCCTGGTCGCACGTACCCGGGCACTGGACCCCCGCCACGTCGCCACGCTGGAGCTGCCCTCCGACCCGGCCGCCGTCTCCGGCGCCCGCCGCTTCACGACCGAGACGCTGACCGCCTGGGGACTGGACGAGCTCGCCTTCGCCTCGGAGCTGATGGTCAGCGAACTGGCCACGAACGCGATCCGCTACGGCAGGCCCCCCGTCCATCTGCGGCTCATCCTCGACTCCGCACTGACCTGCGAAGTCTTCGACACCAACAGCACCTCCCCCCACCTGCGCCGCGCCCGGACCTTCGACGAGGGCGGACGCGGCCTGCTGCTGGTCGCCCAGCTCGCCGAACGCTGGGGCACGCGCCACAGCCGCGAGGGCAAGGTCATCTGGGCGGAGCAGTCCCTTGCGTGATCCTGGTTCTCAAGCGGCGTAGGTCTCCAGGTACGCGGTGACGAGGCGGCGCGCTTCGTCGATCGTGGCGTCGTCACCGGCCGGCGAGCGCCGGAACGCGATGTCGAAAAGCCCGGTGCCCACCTCGAAGGCGAGCAGCAGGGCGAGCAAGGGCGTGTCGGAGGAGATGAGGCCCCGGTCGACGAGGTGGCGCCAGAACCGTTCCGCCTGCACCTCGTCGAAGGCGCGCACCAGCTCGCCGAGCGGGGTGTGACGTCCCACGAACCAGAGCTCCGTGCAGCTGCGGTGGCGGCGGAGGTAGTCGACGAGCAGGTCGATCATGACGTCGACGGCCTCGCGCAGCGTCTGCGCCCTGGGTTCGGCCAGGGCGCCGCCGATGAGCTCGTCGAGCTTGCCCAGGTGCCGTTGCAGCAGTTCGGCGTCGACCTGGTACCGGTCGGCGAAGTAGTGGTACATGGAGGCGATCGGGATGCCGGCGCGATCACCCGTCGCCTTCAGAGTGGCGGCCTCGTACCCCTGCTCGGCGAGCAGGGCCTCGGCGGCGTCGAGGATGGCCTTTCTGCGCTCCAGCCCGCGACGCTGCGCCCCTGGACGAGCCGGTGCCTGAGTTGCCGCTTTTCTATCGAACACGATTCGAGATCGTATCAGCCAAGGCGTCGAGCGTCCCGCTGGACGCGCATTGACGGGCGACGAACACCCCTTAAACTCGAATACGAATCGACATCGAATATCTCCGCCGGCCGATCGTCCGTGGTCTGACGAGCCGACGCCGGACTCGCCGCACTCGAGGAACACCGACTATGCACTTCGCCTTCGACCCCCGCACCGAACTGCTCCGCGAGAATCTGCTCGACCTGATGTGGAGTCACATCCACGCGTCAGAGCCCGTGTTCCGGAAGCAGCTCGGAGCTCTCGACGATCGATGGGCCTGGGACTCGGTCCCCGTCCTCGGCGACCTCCGGGCCGAGGCCCGCCGACGTGGCCTCTGGAACCTCTTCCTGCCCGGCGAGCAGGGAGGCGGACTGACCCACCTGCAGTACGCGCCTCTCGCCGAGATCACCGGACACTCGCCGGAACTCGCGCCCGCCGTCCTCAACTGCGCGGCGCCGGACACCGGCACCATGGACGTCCTCTCCCGCTTCGGCACCGAGGCCCAGCGCAAGGAGTGGCTGGAGCCCCTGCTCGCCGGCGAGATCCGCTCCGCGTTCGCGACGACGGAACCCGACGCCACCTCCTCCGACCCCACGCACATCGCCACGTCGATCGTGCCCGACGGCGGGTGCACCTCCCAGGGCGAAGCCTCCGGGGGAGATTACGTGATCAACGGCCGCACCCGGTGGATCACCGGGGCGCTGAACCCCAACGCCCGGGTGTTCCTCGTCCTGGGCAGGACCGACCCGGACGCGGAGCGGCATCGCCGGCACTCGCTGATCCTCGTGCCGCGCGACACCCCCGGAGTGGAGATCAGGCGCGTCGTTGAGGTCTTCGGGTACGAGGGCCAGGAGCACGGCGGCCACGCGGAGCTGGTGTTCCATGACGTACGGGTCCCGGCCTCGCACCGCATCGGAGAGGAGGGCGACGGGTTCGCGATCACCCATGCCCGGTCGGGCCCGGAGCGGATCCACCACTGCATGCGCTCCATCGGCGTCGCCGAGCGGGCCGTCGAGCTGATGTGCGCCCGCGTGGAGGAGCGGGTGGCCTTCGGCAAGCCGCCCACCGGCCAGGGCGTGATCCATGACTGGATCGCGGAGTCGCGGCTCCGGATCGAGCAACTGCGGCTCCTGGTGCTCAAGTGCGCCTGGCTGATGGACACCGTCGGCGACAAGGGCGCCCACGCCGAGATCCAGGCCATCAGGATCGCCACGCCCCGCACGGTCCGATGGATCCTCGACAAGGCGATCCGGACCCACGGCGCCGAGGGCCTCTCCCCCGATTTCCCGCTCGCCCGTGCCTACGCCGGCATCCACGCGCTGCGGTTCGCCGACGGTCCCGACGAGGTGCACAAGGACGCCCTCGCCCGCGCCGAGCTCAGCCGCCGGGCCGCCACCGGCGACGGCCGAACGGTGGGAGCCGACCCCTCGCGGCCTCTCGGCCCTCGTCAGCGTGTTCGCCGCGCCCCGTCCCTGCCGGACCGGATCGGGCTCACCCCCTGACGCGGCCCCGGCGGGGCCGGCCGGCGCGGACCAGGTCCCTGAGATCGGACCGGAGGTCGGACCCGGCCGGTTCCGGCCGGGTCCGCGCGCCCCGTAGCGCCCGCACGGTCACGCCGGCCCCGGACGCACCGGAGGCCGTCCTCTCAGGACGAGAGAACGGCCTGCCGTGCGAGCCGCGGGCGCCAGGGTGATCGCGTCGAGGAGGCCGCGTGTCCCTCCAGGCTGAAGGATCAGCGGCCCAGGCTCGAGAGAACCGCCCTGGCCGCGTTCTCGCCCGACGTCGCCGCGTCGGCGAGCGACGGCATGTCGAGCTGGTAGTCGCCGGCCAGGTGGATCGGTCCGAGGGGGGCGCGCAGCGTCGGCAGCGACTCCCGCCCCCGGGGCGCCCAGAACGGCACCACGCGATGGTGGCGGCGCACGATCCCCTCCCCGAGCTTGCCTTCGAGCTGGGGGTAGACCGAGAGCAGGTCCCTGGAGAACCGAGCGACGATCTCCTCGTCGGAGAGCTCGAACAAGACGTCGGCCGAGGCGCCACCGGCGAAGCAGGCCAGGGCCCCGCCCGGCTTCCGCGGGCCGGCTTTGCGCAGGGCGGCGGCGTGGTTGAACATCGCCTGGAAGGAGAGCTGCGGCGTGGACACGCCGAGGAACCCGTCCCAGGGCTGAGGCCCCTCCTCTTCGGTGAAGAAGCCGACGATCACGTACCGGCCGTAGCGGATGTCGTCGAAGGCGTCACGGTGAGCCTGGGGAAGGTCGGGCAGGATTCGCAGCGCGACGTCACTGGGAACCGAGACGATGGCGCGCCGGGCGCGTATCCGCACCGGGCGGCCCGCGTCGACGTAGTGCACGACGACACCGTCTCCGCTCCTCTCCACGGACCGGACGGGCGATCTGAGCCGAAGGCGTTCGCCGAGGTCCGCGGCGAGAATGTCGGTCAGGGCCTGATTGCCGCCGACCGGCAGGGCGAAGTTCGGCACCTTCGCCGGGTCCGCCAGGGCGAGTCCGATCGACACCACGAGCTGGGTCGCCGCCGTCTCTTCCGGCTCGCACCCCATCCACTGCCCCGCCCAGGACCGGACCACGGCCCGGGTCATCTCGGAGCGGACACCGCGCAGGAGGTCCGATGCGAGACGCCTGTCGAGGCTGGCCCGCACCTTCTTCGCCAGGCGGCTGTCCGACTCCAGGAACGGGACGGCGGAGAGGATGCGGGCACCGACCATCGCCATGCCGACACGGTCCATGAGACTCATCCGCGTGCGGAACAGGAGGGCGGACACGTTGGCCGTGTCGACCAATGTCCCGTTGAGGACCAGCGCCACACTCGTGTCGGCCAGGGATCCCCTCTCGATACCGTGCCGGTCGAGAGCCTCGATCAACGGCCCGGTCCCCTCGGTGAACTGGGTCCCGACGTTGATCCAGTAGTCGCCCTTCCGGACCGTCTCGACGCGTCCGCCCGGCCGATCCTCCGCCTCGAGCACCACGACGTCGGCCTTGCCCGCGAGGGTTGTCGCCGCCATCAGACCCGACATGCCCGCGCCGATGACGACGACGTCGCAGGTCTCCTCGTCCGCATGTTGCCTTGTGACCATGACTCGCGACTCCTTCTGGCTTGTCACCACGCTCGCGCGTGCGTGCTTCGCGACGGCTTCCACGGCGGCTCCCATGTGAAGGGGGCGTCGCAGCGCGCGGGAGCCGGCCCATCGGAGAGGCCGTGGCACTGCGCGCCCGGATGTCCGGGGCGCGAAGAGCGACGCGTACGACCTGCGAACAGCGTTTCCTGCTGCTCGCCAACGAGACTACCAAAAGTCGAATCGATTTCGAATAGGAGCCATCTCCACCGCGCCCCGTCCCCCACACCCGGCACCTTGGAGAGACACGAAGAAGCGCCTGACACGGACTCTCGCCGGTCAGGCGCCTTTCACTCGGCCCGCCCGACGACGCACGCACCCGGGTCGGCGCCGCGGGTGGGGAAGTACGTCGTCGGCCTGGGCGCCGGCTTCTCCCGTATCAGCGGGCGGCGAAGGAGTGCACCGTCGTCGAGCGGTAGGTCTGCCCGGGGCGGAGCACCGTCGACGGGAAGGACGGCTGGTTGGGCGAGTCGGGGAAGTGCTGGGTCTCCAGACAGAAGCCGTCACCCTGTCGGTAGACCTTCCCCGAGGGACCCGCCAGCGTGGCGTCGAGGAAGTTGCCGCTGTAGAACTGCACGCCCGGCTCGGTGGTCGCGATCTTCATCACGCGGCCGTGGACGGGCTCCGTCACGGTGACGACATGGCGCGGGGCGTCGGTGAGTCCCTTGTCCAGCACGAAGTTGTGGTCGTAGCCGCGACCGAAGACGACCTGCGGGTGCGCGTCGCGGATGTCCCGGCCGATGGGCTTGCCGCTGCGGAAGTCGAAGGGGGTGTGCGCGACCCTGGCGAATTCGCCGGTCGGGATGAGGGTCGAGCCGACGGGGGTGTAGCGGGACGCCGCGATCCTGAGGGTGTGGTCGAGGACGCTGCCACTGCCCTCGCCCGCGAGGTTGAAGTACGTGTGGTTGGTGAGGTTCACGACGGTGGCCCTGTCCGTCACGGCCTCGTAGTCGATGCGGAAGTCACCGCGGGGCGTGAGGACGTAGTCGACCCGGATGCGCAGGGTGCCCGGGTAGCCCATCTCGCCGTCCGCGCTGACGTAGCGCAGGGTGAGGCCGGTGTCGGTCCCCTTCGTGTACGGCTCGACGTCCCACACCCGCTTGTCGAAGCCCTTGTCCCCGCCGTGCAGGCTGTTCGGGTCGTCGTTGACGGGGAGTCGGTACGTGCGGCCGTCGAGAGTGAAGGCGCCGCCCGCGATGCGGTTGCCGTAGCGGCCGATGATCGCGCCGAAGTACGGGCTGCCCGCCACGTAGTCCTCGATGGTGTCGAAGCCCAGCGACACATTCGCGTAGCGCCCGTGCCGGTCGGGAATTTCGAGGGACTGGACGACGCCGCCGTACGACAGCACGCTCAGCCGGGTGCCGCCCGCGGACACCGTCCAACGGTGGACGGGTGTGCCGTCGGGCAAGGTCCCGAAGAACTCCTTCGCCGGCCGGCCGCCCACCCGTTCCGTGCCGCTCGCGGCGAAGGCCGGGGCCGTCCCCGCAGCCGCTGCCGCCACTCCGGCGGCGCCCGCCGCCATCACCGTACGCCTGTCGATGGTCATGTCGATGGGGCTCCTTGACGTAGGACGTTCGATATTTCGTCACACGTTCGAAATTGTGGCGTGACCGTAGTAACGCCACGAGGAGCGTGTCAAGGGTCCCCACATCGCACGTGTGCCGCCCATCTGCCGTACGCACAACGGACGTTGGAGGAACGCCGACGACGTCGGCGTTCCTCGGTGAGCGAGATCCCCCTGCCGTCCGAGAGCTCGAACCACTCGAGGGTCGCGGACCCGGCACGACCGGAGCGCGCCCGGCTTCCGCCGGGCCACTCCGCCGCCCCCGCTCCGGAGCCGGACCCGGTCGTGGCGTCAGCGCTGCAGTGTCAGCAGCCCCGGCCGGTAGGGCCACAGGCCGTAGTCACCGCCGGAGCCGGGGCTGCGTCCCTGGTAGAGGAACCGCAGGTTGCAGGGATCGACGGTGAAGGTCTGATCGGCGCTCGTACGGATCAGTTCGCCGTGGCTGATGTCGTTGGTCCAGGTGGCGCCGCTGTTGGCCTTGCCGGCGAAGGGGTTGCTCTCGGTCGCGGCCTGGGGTGTCCAGGAGCCGTTCAGGCTGGTGGCCGTGAACGAGCGGAAGTACCGGCCCTGCGAGCCGATCGCCTCGACGATCATGAGGTAGCGGTCCTGGCCCTGGAGCTTGTAGACCTGCGGGGCTTCGAACAGGTTGTTCGTCGTATCGCTCATGATCACTGTGGAGGTCGCGCCGAAACTGCCCGGGAAGTTCCCGATCGGCATACTGGCCCGGTAGATCTTGCCGTTGTCACCGGCGAAGAACAGGTACATGTTCGTCCCGTCACCGATGAGCGTCTGGTCGATGGGGCCGGTTCCCGAGCCGGCGATGCTGCCGGAGAAGAGCTCCTGCTCCGCTGACCAGCCGTTCGGAAGGGTCGGGTCGCTCGACGTCCGGTAGGAGAAGGCGGTCCTGCCCCACTGGTAGGCGAGCACCCAGATGTTCTTCGGCGCGAAGTGGAAGAGCGTGGGCGCGACGACGGAACTCGACATCGTGTTCTGGCCGGCCGAGGCCATCTCCGACCAGTTGGTGAACGGGGTGAAGTTCATCGAACCCCAGCCCGCTCCCGTGCCCGCGGCGCCGTGCGTCGTCGCGTAGACGAGATGCCGTCTGTCGTGGGGGACGACGGTGAAGTCCTTGAGCGAGGCCCACCCCGGCTTGGGCTGCGCCAGCGCGCCCGTCGACGTCCAGCGGTATGCCGGGGGAAGAGCGCACGTCCCGGGGTTGCCGCCGGCCACCTTGACGAGCTGCCACTGCTGGTTGGCGCCGCCCCAGTCGTCGTACTGGACGATGTTCGCGTTGTCGGCGGTGGAGGCGCCCTGTACCTCCAGGGCCTTGTTGCTGTGGCGCGCGATGAGCCTCACGTAGCCGTCCGAGCTGTCGGCCAGCCGCCACTGCTGGTTGGTGCCGTTCAGGTCGGTCCACTGGACGATCGAGCCGCCGTTGGCGGTGGACCGGTTGTGGACGTCCAGCACCTTGCCGGAGTGGCGGGACGTGACGCGGTAGTAGCCGCCGCCGGAGTCGACGAACTGCCACCGCTGCTGGTTCTGGTCGTTCCTGGTCCACTGGGTGATGCGGGCGCCGTCGGCGGTCGCCAGGTTGTGGACGTCCAGGGCCTTGCCGCTGTTGCGGTTGACCAGCACGTACGAGGCGGTGGGGTCGACGGTCGCCGCGGCGGCGGGCGGGGCGGTGAGGAGCGTGGCTCCGAGCAGGAGGGACGACAGGGTCGCGAGGACGAGACTCAGGACCAGGGGTGGACGGCGAAACCGCATCAGAAGCGCTCCCTTGGGGGACGGAGGTGAGGTGACCCCGACGGCTGTCGGTGCGGTCGGGCGTTTCGCGAGGTCTCCTCGGGGGTGGAGGTGACGCGGACGGGTCAGCCCTTGGTGGCGCCCGCGGTGAGGCCGCCGATCAACTGGCGCTCGGCGACGGCGTAGAAGGCGAGGGCCGGGACCATGGCGAGCACGATGTAGGCGAGGACGAGCGCGTAGTCGGTCGAGTACTGACCCTGGAACTGCTGGACACCGACGGGGATCGTCTGCCACTTCGGGTCGTTGAACACCAGGAGCGGCAGGAAGAAGTTGTTCCAGCTCGCGACGATCGCCAGCACCGAGACCGTACCGAGCGCCGGCCGCGCCATCGGGAGCAGGATCTTCCAGAAGAAGCGGAACTTGCCGCAGCCGTCCATGACGGCCGCCTCCTCGACCTCCGCCGGGATGGTCCGGAAGAAACCGCGCAGAATGATGATCGTCATCGGGAGCCCGAAGGCGGCCTGGGGAAGGATCACTCCGAGCGGGTTGTCGAGCAGGTCGACGTTGCGCAGCAGCAGGAACAGCGGCAGGACGGCCACCGCGAACGGGAACATCAGGCCGATCGTGAACAGGGTGTAGAACAGTTCCCGGCCGCGGAAGGCGTAGCGGGCCAGTACGAACGCGGCCATCGCCGAGGCCGCCACCGTGCAGCATGTCGTGCCGATCGCGACGCCCGCGCTGTTGACGATCTGACGCCAGAACATCCCCTCGCCGAGAATGCTGGTGTAGTTGCCGGTCCTCCACTGTTTCGGCAGCCCGAACGGGTTCGTCGTCAGCTCGCCGGTGCTCTTGAACCCTGAGAGCACCGCGTAGATCAGCGGCACCGCGACGAAGGCGCCGATCAGCCAGACCACGGCGTGCAGCGAAAGGCCGCGCACTGTCCGCCGGGCGTTCACCGGCCACCTCCCGTCGTGACGGCCCCGCTCAGGTCACGGCGGAGCACATACCGCTGGTAGAAGAGGGAGAAGACCAGACTGATCATGAACAGCACCACGCTGATCGCGCTGGCGTAGCCGACCTGGTAGCGCTTGAAGCCGAACTGGAACATCGAGATCGCCATCGTCTCGGAGGAGTGGTTGGGCCCGCCCGCGGTCATGACCCATACGAGGTCGAAGAGCTGGATGGCCCCGATGACCGAAAGGAAGACGCTGATCCGGATCGTCGGGCCGAGCAGCGGCAGCGTCATGTACCGGAAGCGCTGCCAGGCGTCGGCGCCGTCGATGGCGGCGGCATCGAGGATCTCGCGCGGGATGCTCTGCAGCCCGGCGAGGAAGAGCATCATGTGGAAGCCGAAGTACTTCCAGGTCATCACCACGAAGAGGGTCGGCATGACCGTCGAGGGATCGGCGAGCCACTTGCCCTGCAGTCCCTCCAGGCCGAGGACGCCGGCGAGATGGTCGGCCATACCGTCGCCGGGAAGGAAGATCATGGTGAAGAGGACCGCCGTGACCACCTCGGACAGGATGTACGGCGCGAAGAACAGCATCCGGTAGACGGCCCGGCCGCGCAGCCTCTGGTTGAGCAGGACCGCGGTGAACAGCGCGAAGGGCAACTGCACCGTGACCGACAGGACGATCAGGTACAGCCCGCGCCCCAGATCGCCGAGGAAGACCTGATCGGCTAAGAGCCTGGTGTAGTTCTCGAAGCCGACGAAGGTGTCCATGGGGCCGATTCCGCCCCACTTGAAGAAGCTGGTGTGGACGGCGACGGCGATCGGGGCGAGGACGAAGACGAGGAAGAGGACCAGAGCCGGGACGAGGAACCAGGCGATCGACGCCCAGCTTCCCAGCTCGCGCGGGAACGACCGGGCAGGGGCGGGCGGGCGCACCGGCACGGCGTCCTCCGTCCGCTCCTCGGTCAGGGTGGGCACGGCGCTAGGCACCCTTCGCAGCCTCGGTGATCGACGTCGTGACCTGCTCGGGCGTCTTCTTGCCCGCGATGAGGTCGGCGACGCTGTCGTTGACCTCCTGGCCGACCGCCGGCGGATATGCCTGGTCGAGGAAGAGCTGGAAGCCCGTCGCCTTGACCAGGCTGTCGGCCACCACCTTCTTGTTGGCGTCGGTGAGCTGCCGCTCCGCGCCCTTGACCACCGGCAGGTAGCCGTTGGAGGCCAGCAGCTTCGACTCGTTCTCCAATACGAAGAACCTCAGGAAGTCCAGCGCCTCCTTGGGGGCGCCCTTGCGCAGCGCGAAGCCGCCGCCGCCGCCGAACACCTCGGTGGCCCGGCCGACTCCGCCGTCCACCGTCGGAAAGGGGAAGAAGCCCAGGTCCGCTCCGAGATCGGCGCCCGCGTCCTTCTGCACCGATGGTGCCCATTGCCCCATCAGCTCCATGGCGGCCTTGCCGTTGCCCATGGTCGCGGCCTGGCCGCCCGGGGTGGCGTAGCCGGCGCCGAGGAAGGACGCCTGGAACGGCTGGAGGTCGACCAGTTCCTTGAGGTGGGTACCGGCCTGGACGAAGCCGGCGCCGGTGAAGTCCTTGATGGTCGCGGCCTGCTGCAGCGCGGGGAGGCCCGCGACGCGCATCGCGAGGTAGGCCCAGTAGTAGTGGCCCGGCCATTTCTCCTTGCCCGCGAGGGCGATCGGGGTGACGCCCGCCGCCTTGAGCTTCCTGACGTCTTCGAGAAGCTCGGCCCAGGTGGCCGGTGGAGCGGTGATCCCGGCCTTGGCGAAGAGCTTCTTGTTGTACCAGAAGCCGACCATGCCGATGTCGTACGGCACCGCGTAGGTCCGGCCCCCGAACTGATAGGGCCGCAGGGAGACGGGGGTGAGCTCGGACGACCAGTCGAGCACGTCGGTGAGGTCCTCGACCAGGCCCGCGTCGGCCTGCTGCTGCAGCACGCCACCGCCCCAGGTCTGGAAGACGTCGGGGAGCCTGCCCGAAGAAGTGGTGGCGGTCAGCTTGGACTTGAACGCCTCGTTCTCCAGCGAGGTCGTCCTGATGGTGATGTTCGGGTGAGCGGCCGTGTACGCCGAGGAGATCTCCGGGAAGAGGGACTTGCCCGGTTCCGTCGTGGCGATGTTCCACCACGCGAAGGTCACCTTGCCGTCGCCCGCCGGGCTGCTGTCGGATCCGTCGGATCCGCAGGCCGCGGCCATGGAGACGGACAGGAGGGTCAAGCCCGAGAGCGCCAGGAAGCTTCGTCGGCTCGGGGGGGTGCTGGCCATGGGACCTCCGGGGTGGGGAATGCCAGTTCTGGCCCGAAAACATTTCGAAATACTCTCGAATTCTGTGCTGCCACAAACTAGGAACGCGACGCTTCTCGGTCAAGACCCGTCACCGACTTATTTGAAAACAGCGGCTGTTAGCAGGCTTGACAAGCACACCGCGGCGACCAGAAACTCTTCGAAAGTTTGCGATACATGTCGCCGTCCCAGGCGTCCGCGCAGAGGAGAGCAGTTGAGCGAGCAGCGTCCGACCCTGGCCGTCATCGCCGCGGAGGCAGGGGTCTCCCAGGCCACCGTCTCGAAGGTGATCAACGGCCGCTCCGATGTCGCGCCCACGACACGCGAACGGATCGAGGGCCTGCTGCGATCGCACAACTACCTCCCGCCGGGCCGGCAGGGCAGGGCTCGCAGATCCGGCCTCGTCGACCTGATCATCGGCGGTCTGGACAGCGCGTGGGCGGTGGAGATACTGCGCGGGGTCGAGGCGGAGTGCGCCCAGCGGAGCGTCGGCACCGTCGTGTCGCTCGTGCCGCCGGGCGAGGCCACGCCGTCGAGCTGGGCCGCCCTGCCGGTCCTGCACCACAGCGACGGCGTCATCCTCGTCACCGCCTCGGTCACCCAGGCCCAGCGCGCCCAGGTCGAACGGGCCGGGGTGGCGCTGGTCGTCATCGACCCGATCGACCTGCCGGGCAACGGGGTGCCGAGCATCGGCGCGACCAACTGGGCGGGCGGTCTCGCCGCCACCGAGCACCTGCTGGAGCTGGGGCACCGCCGGATCGCCGCGATCGGCGGGCGCAGGGAGATGCTCTGCAGCCAGGCCCGCATCGACGGGTACCGGGCCGCGCTGGAGCGGGCCGGGATCGAGGTGGACCGCGACCTGATCCGGTTCGGCGACTTCCAGCACGAGGGCGGGTTCCGCCGGGCCCAGGAACTGCTCGCCCTCCCCGAGCCACCGACCGCCGTCTTCGCCGGTAGCGACCAGCAGGCGATGGGCGTCTACGAAGCCGCCCGGCAGAGCGGGCTGAGCATCCCGCGGGACCTCAGCGTGGTCGGCTTCGACGACCTGCCGATGTGCGAATGGCTGTCACCCCCGCTGACGACGGTGCGTCAGCCGCTGGAGGAGATGGGCCGGCTCGCCGCCCGCACACTGTTCCAGCTTCTGGAGGACCAGCCCCTGGTCAGCCCCCGGATGGAGCTCTCGACCGAGCTCAAGGTCCGGCTCTCCACCGCCCCGCCTCGTCCGTAGGAGAACCCCTTGACCGAGCCCTGGCGTGACCCCCTCCTGCCCGCGTCCGTGCGAGTCGCCGATCTGCTGAGACGGATGACTCTGGAGGAGAAGGCGGGTCAACTCGCCGGCTTCTGGGCGTTGCCCTCGAATCCGGGAGCACCTGTCGCGCCGATGGAGGACGATTCCGGCGAGTCCGCGCCCGGCCTCGACGACATCGTCGCCCACGGGCTCGGCCAGCTCACCCGGGTGTACGGCACCGCGCCGATCACCGCGGAAGCCGGGATGGAGCGGCTCGCCTCGCTCCAGCGGCAGGTGACCGGATCCGGCCGGTTCGGGATCCCGGCGGTCGCCCACGAGGAGTGCCTGACCGGATTCATGACGTTCGGAGCGACGGTCTTCCCCGGGCCGCCGGCCTGGGGTGCGTCCTTCGATCCCGGGCTCGTGCGCCGGATGGCGGCGGCCATCGGCGCGGGGATGCGGCGGGTCGGCGTCCATCAAGGGCTGGCCCCGGTGCTCGACGTGGTCCGCGACTACCGGTGGGGCAGAACCGAGGAGTGCATCGGCGAGGACCCCTATCTCGTCGGAGCGATCGGCACCGCCTACGTGCAGGGCTTGGAGGGCGCCGGAATCGTGGCGACCCTCAAGCACTTCGCCGGATACTCGGCCTCGCTCGGCGGCCGGAACATGGCTCCCGTCGCCTCGGGGCCGCGTGAGTTCGCCGACGTGCTGGTCGAGCCTTTCGTCCGGGCACTGCGCGAGGGAGGCGCCCGGTCGGTGATGAACAGCTACACCGACGTGGACGGCGTCCCGGTGGCCGCCGACGAACGGCTGCTGACGGAACTGCTCAGGGATGAGCTCGGTTTCAGCGGTGTCGTCGTCGCCGACTACTACTCCGTCTCCTTCCTGGAGACCCGGCACGGCGTCGCTGGATCACGCGGCGCGGCCGGCGCGCTGGCCTTGACCGCCGGAATCGACGTCGAGCTGCCCACGGCCCGCTGTTACGGCGAGCCGCTGACCGCACTCGTGCGGGCGGGAAGCGTTCCCGAAGAGCTCATCGACCGGGCCGCGGAGCGCGTTCTGTCGCAGAAGGCCGAACTCGGCCTGCTCGACCCGGACTGGGAACCCGTCAAGCCCGAGCCGGTCGACCTCGACCCGCCGGAGAACCGGGCACTGGCCAGGGTTCTGGCCGAACGGTCCACCGTGCTGCTCGCCAACGACGGCACCCTGCCGCTGCGCCCGTGCCGGGTCGCGATCAGCGGTCCGTACGCCGACGACCCTCAGTCCTTCCTCGGCTGCTACTCCTTCCCCAACCACGTCGCACTCCCCGGCGACCTCGGACTGGAGATCCCCACGCTCGGCGAGGCGCTCACCGCTGCCGGGTTCACGGTCACCGCGGACGATCCGGACGTGAACGTGCTGGTGCTCGGGGACCGGGCCGGCATGTTCGGCCGGGGCACCTCCGGAGAGGGCTGCGACGCCGAGACCCTCGACCTGCCCGGTGACCAGGCCGCGCTCGCCTCCGCCGTCCTGGACTCCGAGGTACCGACCGTCCTGGTCCTCGTCTCCGGACGGCCGTACGCGCTCGGCTCGCTGGCCGAGCGCGCGTCCGCCGTGCTGCAGGCGTTCTTCCCCGGCGAGGAGGGCGGGACGGCGCTCGCCCGGATCATCAGCGGGGCCGCGGAACCGTCCGGGCGGCTGCCCGTCTCCATCCCTCGCCAGGTCGGCGGACAGCCCGGCACCTATCTGCGCTCCAGGCTCGGTGGGCACACCGACTGGAGTTCGGTGGATCCGACCCCGCTGTTCCCTTTCGGGCACGGACTGAGCTGGACCAGCTTCACCTGCTCGGAGCTCTCGGTGGATCCCGTCGCCGCGACGGACGGAGCCGTCTCCGTCGCGGTCACCGTGCGCAATGTCGGCGAGGTGGCCGGGACCGAGGTGGTGCAGCTCTACCTCTCGGACCCCGTGGCGTCCGTCGTCCGGCCGCAACGGTGGCTCGCCGGATTCTCCCGGGTCGAGCTGCGGCCGGGCGCGGCGGCCCGGATCACCTTCACCGTCCACGCCGACCGGACCTCTTTCACCGGGGTCGACCTGCGGAGAAGAGTGGAGCCCGGGGAGATCGGCGTGGCCGTCGGACGGTCCAGCGGCGATCTTCCGCTCCAGGGCTCCTTCACCCTGCGAGGCCCCGTACGTCACCCCGGGGCCGACCGGGTGCTGTCCGTGCCGGTCGAGATCGTCCCGGTTCCGTGACTCCGTCGTCCGGTGATCCCGTGCCGCCCGGCTTCCGGCCCGACCCGTCCGTCTGGTTCGCCCTCACGTATCCGCCCGCGAAAAGGTAGCCACGAGGCGGCTGCTCCGGGGCGACGGACATCAGCGTCCCGGAGATTCAACCGAAGGAATAGTCGCGTTTATGGCGGGATCTCTCCTCAGGAGTAGCCGCTCAGATTCCAGCGCGCATTTTTTCCGCATCCACCTTCGAAGCCGGCCACATTCCTCTCGGTGTGCCTGAATGCCACCGGTGGTGAATGTCCAGGATTCACCATGCGGTGACCGGGGGCGTCACAGCATCGGCTGATCTTGCCTTCGCCATAACGAAACCCCAGATCAGAGGCCCCTCTCATCGAAATACTTTCGACGAGGATCGCCCCCGAAATCCATTATCGGTCCGCATCGAAGGCAGGATCATCGAAAGCCTTCGAAACTCTTGACATGCCCCTGCAAGGTTTCCACACTGAGTCCGAGGCGGCTTCGCCCCTCCGCTCGAGTGCCGGGTGCCGGCCTTGAATCGTCACGTGCGGCGCGTCCTTCTGTGCAAGGACGCGGACTTCGCCGACGCGGATTCATTCTGCCGCGCTCGAATCCTTCCGTGATTTCCGTCCTGGAGGTTCCGTCATGCGCTCACCTGCCCATCCCCCGTCCGCCCTCCGCCGGAGGGTCACCGGCCTGTGTACGGCGCTGATCGTCGGCGTCCTCGGCTCGGCCACCGTGCTGGTGGCGCCCCCGGCCTCGCACGCCGCCGAGAACACCCTCGGCAGCGCGGCGGCGCAGAGCGGCCGCTACTTCGGCACCGCCATCGCGTCGGGCAGGCTCAACGACTCGGCGTACACGACGATCGCGGCCCGCGAGTTCAACTCTGTGACGGCCGAGAACGAGATGAAGATCGACGCCACCGAACCCCGGCAGGGCCAGTTCGACTTCACCGCCGGTGACCGCGTCTACAACTGGGCGGTGCAGAACGGCAAGCAGGTGCGTGGCCACACACTGGCCTGGCACTCCCAGCAGCCCGGCTGGATGCAGAGCCTCAGCGGCAACACGCTGCGCCAGGCGATGATCAGCCACATCAACGGCGTGATGGCCCACTACAAGGGCAAGATCGTCCAGTGGGACGTCGTGAACGAGGCCTTCGTCGACGGCAGCTCGGGGGCGCGGCGCGACTCCAACCTGCAGCGCACCGGCAACGACTGGATCGAGGTCGCCTTCCGCGCCGCACGCGCCGCCGACCCGGCGGCCAAGCTCTGCTACAACGACTACAACGTCGAGAACTGGACTTGGGCCAAGACCCAGGCCATGTACGCCATGGTCCGGGACTTCAAGCAGCGCGGCGTGCCCATCGACTGCGTCGGCTTCCAGTCGCACTTCAACAACGACAGCCCCTACCACAGCAACTTCCGCACCACCCTGCAGAACTTCGCCGCCCTCGGCGTCGATGTGGCCATCACCGAACTCGACATCCAGGGGGCCTCGGCCGCGACGTTCGCCAACGTGACCAACGACTGCCTCGCCGTCCCGCGCTGCGTCGGCATCACCGTCTGGGGTGTACGCGACACCGACTCCTGGCGAGCGGAGCACACGCCGCTGCTGTTCAACGGCGACGGCAGCAAGAAGCCCGCCTACACCTCCGTCCTCAACGCGCTCAACGCCGCCTCCCCCACCCCCACTCCGCCCCCGACGCCCGGTTCCGGATCGATCAAGGGCGTCGCTTCGGGCCGCTGCCTGGACGTGCCCGGCGCCGGCACCACCGACGGCACCCAGCTCCAGCTGTGGGACTGCAACAACCGCACCAACCAGCAGTGGACGCACACCGCCGCCGGCGAGCTACGGGTCTACGGGGACAAGTGCCTGGACGCGGCCGGCACCGGCAACGGCACCAAAGTCCAGATCTACAGCTGCTGGGGCGGCGACAACCAGAAATGGCGCCTCGCCTCCGACGGATCCATCGTCGGCGTCCAGTCCGGCCTGTGCCTGGACGCCGCCGCGAACGGCACCGCCAACGGCACGCTGATCCAGCTCTACTCCTGCTGGGGCGGCGACAACCAGCGCTGGGCCCGCGCCTGACCGCAACAGCGGAACGGCCGTGGAGGCACGGGGCGGGACAACGGTCGAGGGGCCGTCTCAGATTGCTCTGAAACGGCCCCTGACCTGCGACTCTTTCGAGTCGGGACGACAGGATTTGAACCTGCGACCCCTTGACCCCCAGTCAAGTGCGCTACCAAGCTGCGCCACGTCCCGATGCCTGTTCCCCCGGGTTTGTCCCCGGCGGCTGCGTGCAGGAGAACATTACCTCACTTCGCGGGGCGGGTGGACGCAGCCCCGCCCTTGCGGCGTGTGGCATATCCGCAGGCCGGGCTGGCGAAGGGGACAATGGGCACGTGAACAGGACGCCGAGGGACCGGGACGAGGAGGGGCGGGCGCGCAGTGCGCGGCCGCGCGACGGGCTCGGGCGGCCGTTGCCGTACGGGGTCGAGGGGGTGGCGCGGCAGCCGGAAGGGGTGGTGCGGACGCCCGCGCAGACGCTCCGTGAGGCGCAGCGGCTGCTCGACGCCGGGATGCCGTTCCACGCGCACGAGGTCTTCGAGGACGCCTGGAAGAGCGGGCCCGCCGAGGAGCGGGAGCTGTGGCAGGGCCTCGCCCAGCTGGCGGTGGGGTTGACCCATGCCGCGCGGGGCAACGCGGCGGGCGGGGCGCGGCTGTTGCTGCGCGGCGCCGAGCGGATCTCCGGGCAGCCCGATCCGTACGGTGTCGACGTCGTCGGACTCGTCCGGTGGGCCCGTGGGCTGGCGGCGCGCGCGGACAGCGTGACGGACGTGGCCGACGAGGCGCCGCGCCTGCTCCCGGAGTAGCCGCGGCGCCTCCGGTCGGTCACCAGGTGAGGTGCAGCTCCCTGGGTGAGCGGTGGATCAGGGTCGGCCGCATCACCACCTCCCGGCCCCGGGCCAGCCGCAGCCCGGGGAAGCGGCGGACGAACAGTTCCAGGGTCAGACGGAGTTGGGTGCGGGCGAGCCGGGAGCCGGGGCAGCCGTGGGAGCCGCGACCGAAGCTGACGTGGCGGGTCGGGGCCGGGGGACGGGTGATGTCGAAGACGTCGGCGTCCTCGTGGCGTGCCTCGTCGCGGTTGGCGGAGCCGTAGGCCACGAAGAGGGTGGCCCCCGCGGGCAGTTCCGTGCCCGCGAGGACGACCGGACGGGTCGTGGTGCGGCGAAATCCCTGGACGGCGGTGTCGAAGCGGGCGGCTTCCTCCACCGCCCCGGGTATGAGGTCCGGCCGGGCGCACAGCAGCTCCCACTGGTCGCGTCGGCGCAGCAGGTGGAACAACGCGGTGCCGATGAGGGCCGTGGTGGTGAGGTGGCCGGCGATGAGGAAGTTCTGCAGGTTGGAGACGAGTTCGCCGCGCTGGTCCGAGGTGAGCTCGCGGCCGCCCGGCCCCAGGCCGGTGTCCGGGGCCAGGGCCGCGACCATCGCCGAGCACAGGTCGTCACGGGGGTGGGTGCGCCGGGCGCGGACGTAACGGTCGAGGAGATGCTGGAGGGCGAGGACGTCCTCGGCGGCCGCGAGCTGTTCGTCCTCGGACAGGGGCCGGAAGAGAAGCTGCTCGGCGCGGTGCCCTCCGTGCACCGCGGCGGGTACGTCCGCCGGGTCGAAGCCGATGAGCCGGCCGATGACGGCACCGGGCAGCCTGCGGGCGTAGGAGGACATCAGCTCGGTGCGGCCGTCGTCGGCGAAGCCGTCGACGAGGGAGGCGGCGACCTCGGCGGTGTACGGGGCGAGGGCGGCGACGCGCGCCGCGGAGAGGCCGCTGTTGATCGGGGCGCGGTGGCGGCGGTGGGCGGCGCCGTCGGTGGAGACGACGGTGGGCCGGGGGCCGAAACCCCGGGCGAGGACCCCGAGGGCGGCCGCCGAGGGCATCACGTCGGGCCGCAGGGCCTGGGCGGAGGAGAAGTCCTCCGGCCGCAGCAGGACTTCGCGGACGTCGGCGTCGCGGGCGACCAGCCAGGCGTCGAGTTCGGGGACGAAGGTCAGACCGGCGGTCTGTCGCGCACGTGCGTAGAGGGGGTACGGGTCGCGCTGCAGGGCGTCGAGCAGTTCGTGACGTGCGTACGTTGTCGGGTCCACGCGGCGTCTCCGGGGCAGGGGAAGGTGCGGAACTCGTGCGGTCCGGTCATGGTGACCGGCGCCGCGGGTTCCTGGCTATGGCCTGGAGGGGCTGCGGGAGGACTGATGCGGGGGCCCTGCGGGGAGGACTACGCCCGCGAGGTCTGCAGCGCGTGGAGGAGGACGGAGGTGTGACCGGCGGAGGGGTCCTTCGCGGCGGTGAGGAGGGTGACGGTGCCGTGGGCGGCGAGGTCGCGCAGCCGGTCGAGGGCCTCGGCGGCCGCCGGTGCGGCGAGCTCCTCCTCGTACCGCCGGCGGAACTCCTCGTACGTGCCGTCGGGGCCGTGGTACCAGCGCCGCAGTTCGGTGGAGGGGGTGAGGGCCTTGGGCCACTCGTCGACGCGGGCGTCGGTCTTGGCGAGGCCGCGCGGCCAGAGGCGGTCGACGAGGACGCGAACCCCGTCGTCGGGCGAGGGCGGCTCGTAGATCCGGCGGACGCGGACGTCGGGGGCGGCGGCTGGCATGGGTCCAGGGTGCCGGAGGGGCCGGTGGGTCACACCTCGACACACCCCGCGGGCAGCAGCGCCGGCAGGAGGACGGAGTCGACGAAGACGCGCATTGTCGACGCGTCGGCGAAGCGCTCCTCGAAGAGCCGCTCGATGCGGAGCATCCCGAGGAAGCAGGGGGCGACGAAGCCGATCGCCGGGTTGTCGGGGTCGATCTCGCCGCGCTCGGCCGCCCGCCGCAGGATCTCGTCGAGGGCCGCGACCTCAGGGCTGATGACGGTCTCGCGGAGCGCCTCGCGCAGGTCGGGGTGCTGGATGTACGCCTGGCTGACGGCCTCCATCAGTTCGGCGTCCCGGTCGCGGCGGGTGGCGGCCACGTGGGCGGCCTCGCGCAGATCGCCGGCGAGCGATCCGGTGTCGATGCCGGCGAAGAACGTGCAGCGCTGCTTGGCGAGGGCGGCCGTGACGAGCCGCGGTTTGGACCCCCACTGGCGGTAGAGGGTCGCCTTGCCGCACTTGGTGCGTGCCGCGACGCCCTCCATGGTCACCGCGTCGTAGCCGCCCTCCCGGAGCAGGACGAGAACGGCCTCGTAGAGCTCGCTCTCCCGCTCCGGCGTGATCTTGCTGCGGCGGGCGGCGGCGGTCGCGGCCTGTGTGGACATCCATTCCTCCCGGACAGCTCTCTGCACATACGAGAGTAGGGGGCGCACAATCGAGACGCAAACGTATCGAGACGCTTGCGTCTCGATAAAATCGGATCTAGGCTTCCTCCGTTTGCTGCTGATTTGACGGAAAAAGGGGCCGCGCCATGGCTGCCGGGATACGCGGGACACGAGGGACACCTCCCGCAGGACCGGGGCCGACCGCTACCCCGAGACCGCCGTTGCCGCGCGAGTTGCTGCTCGTCACGGCGCTGTTCCTCGTGTACAAGTTCGGGCGGCTGTTCGCCAACGGCCATGAGCTGCGGGCCTTCCACAACGCCGACCGGATATGGAACGCGGAGCGGGCCGTCCATCTGCCGGGCGAGGGGTCCGTACAGGCCCTCCTCCTGCACGGCGAGCCGCTCGTCCGGGCCGCCAACACCTACTACGCGGCCGTGCACTTCCCGGCCACGATCGCCTTCCTCGCCTGGCTCTACTGGCGCCGCCCGGACCACTACCTCTGGTCTCGTCGCGTCCTGGCGCTGCTCACCGCCGCCGCGCTCGCCCTGCACCTGCTGATGCCGCTGGCCCCGCCGCGGATGCTGGCGGCGACCGGACTCGTCGACACCGCCCGGGTCTACGGCCCCTCGGTGTACGGCGCGAGCCCCGAGACGGACTCGATGGCCAACCAGTTCGCCGCGATGCCGTCGCTGCACTTCGGCTGGGCGGTGATGGTCGCGATCGGGCTGATCGTCGCCACCCGCGGCCGGTGGCGATGGCTGTGGCTGCTCCACCCCCTGCTGACGCTCGTCGTCATCGTCGGCACGGCCAACCACTACTGGTTCGACGCCCTCGCCGCGGGTGCGCTCCTCGTTCTCGCCCTCACGGCGGTACGGGCGCCGGGCGCCGGTCCCGCAGGACCCGGCCCGCTCCGGCGCGCCGCCGCGCCCCTCCCGGCAGGAGCGCTGCGATGACGACCCCCGACGGCCTCCTCCTCGCCGTGCTCCTGTCCCTGGTCTCCGCCGCCGGGTACGCGCTCGCCGCCGTCGCCCAGTCCCGGCTCGCCTCGGCCTCCGACGGAGGAAGCGGCGCGCTCCGCGCCCTGCTCGCCCGGGGTCAGTGGTGGTGGGCGGTCGGCCTCAACGCCGCCGGCGCGCTCGCCCATGTGGCCGCGCTGCACTACGGACCGCTGACGCTCGTCCAGCCGCTGGGCGCCCTCACGCTGGTGGCCGCCCTGCCGCTCGGGGCGTACCGCGCCCGGCGCCGGGTGACCCGCGCGGAGTGGCGCGGGGCGCTGTGGACGCTGGCGGGCCTCGTCGGGCTGATCGCCGTCACGGGCCCGGCGACACCGGGCGACGCGCTCAGTCCGCGCGAGGCCGCGATCGTCTCGGCGTCGACGGCGCTGCTGATCGTGGCCCTCGCCTCGGGAGGGCGAAGGGATGCGGGCTCCCCCGTCCGGACGCCACGCCGGAGGGCGAGGCTCGGGCTCGGGCTCGGGCATGCGACGGCGTCCGGCATCGCCTCCGGAGTGGCGTCAGCCCTGACGCAGACGCTGACCGCCGCCATGACGCGCCAGGGGCCGGGCGGGACGACCGTCTGGTGGCAGACGGCCCTCATCGCGGTGCTGATATCCGCCTTCGCCGTCGGCGGTCTGCTGCTCTCGCAGACGGCATACCGGGGCGGGCTCGCCGCGCCGCTGGCCGTGGTGAACCTCTCCAACCCGGCCGCCGCCGCCGTCATCGGCGTGGCCCTCCTCGGCGAGACGTTCCGTGCGGGGGTGTGGGGCTGGCTGATCGCGGCCGCCGCGTCGGGGGTCGCGGCCCGCGGGGTCGTGCTGCTGACGACGGGCGCGGGAACGGCCACCAGTACGCCGCTCCCGTCCCGTTCCGACTCCCCGCCCCGAGCGCCGGTCGCCTCGCCGGTCGCGTATCCGGCCGCCTCCCCGGTGGGCGCCTTCGGGCAACCGCTCCCCTCCTCACGTACCGACGGGGGTGTCCCCACCCCCGCGCCCGCGGCGGAACCCGCCGCGCTCCCCGGCTGACCCACCCCCGCTCCATAGATGGATAACTGAACTATCCTTGAGGGGCGGAGCAGAACTCCCGTTTGTGACGTGTCGAGACGATGGGAACGGTGAGACTCCTTGCGCCTCTCCGAGCTGAGCGACCGCGGCGGCGTGTCCGTGGCCACGGTCAAGTACTACCTCCGCGAAGGGCTCCTGGCGCCGGGCACCCCCGTCACCGCCCGGCAGTCCGACTACGGCGAGGAGCACCTGCGCCGACTGCGGCTGATCCGCGCGCTGCTGACGGTCGGCGGCATGACGGTCCAGCAGGCGCGGGACGTGCTCGCGGTCGCGGACGACCCCGCCTTCGGCCGCCATGAACGGCTGGGCGCCGCCCAGTACATGCTGGGCCCGCGGGTCGCACCGCCGGAGGGGTCCGACCCGGCACGACGTCTGTGGGACGAGGTCTTCGCCGAGCTGCGCGGACTGCTGTCCGAGCTGGGCTGGCAGGTCCACGAGGAGGCGCCCGCGCTCGCCGCGCTGACCCGGGCCGTGGTGACGCTGCGCGAGCTGGGGTACCGGAGCGGCGTCGACCACATCCGGCGGTACGCGCTGGCGATGCACCCGATCGCGGCGGAGGAGTACGCCGCGATGGAGGAGTACCCGGTCCTGGAGGAGGCGATCGAGGCGACCGTCGCCTACACGATGCTCTACGAGCCGATCCTCCTCGCGCTGCGACGGCTGGCCCACGAGGACGTCTCGGCCCGCCTGAACGCACCGGGAACGCCGCGACAGCCGGAGCCCGCCACGGAGCCGCGGCCGTAGCGGGACCCGTGGCCGCAACCCGGGCCGAGGTCCGGGGCCGAGCCAGAAGCCGCCCCTTTCGTCACCTTGACGAGAATAAGCCTCCTGGATATCGTCATCATGACGACAAGGGGGAGTTCCCATGGCCGACATCACCCGCCGCGCCGGCTGGCGCCATCTGCGTTCCGCGCCCACCTCGCACATCCGCCACCACCGTCGCGGACGTCTCGTCCACGACGGGACGGGGCTCAGCTTCTGGTTCCGTTCGCTCTCGGCCGCGCTCTCCGAAGTACCGGTGAACGACCGGGAGCTGGCGATGGCCTTCCACGCGCGGACCGCCGACTTCCAGGACGTGAGCGTCCAGTCCACCGTCACGTACCGGATCGGCGCACCGGAGGCCGCGGCCACCCGGCTCGACTTCTCCATCGACCCGGACACCGGCGCGTGGCGCGGCGCCCCGCTGGAGCAGATCGCCACCCTGCTCACCGAGACCGCGCAGCAGCACGCCCTCGACGTGCTGGCCCGCACCCCGCTGGCCGCCGCCCTCGTGGACGGTGTGGCCGCCGTACGGGACCGCATCGCGGACGGGCTCGCGGCCGAGCCGCGCCTGCCGGACACCGGGATCGAGGTGGTGGCGGTCCGGGTGGTGGCGATCCGTCCGGAGCCGGAGGTCGAACGGGCGCTGCGCACGCCGGCGCGCGAGCTGATCCAGCAGGAGGCGGACCGGGCCACCTACGAGCGGCGGGCCGTGGCCGTCGAGCGTGAGCGGACCATCGCCGAGAACGAGCTGGCCAGCAAGATCGAGCTGGCCCGCCAGGAGGAGCGGCTCGTCGACCAGCGCGGCACCAACGCGCGCCGTGAGGCCGAGGAGAGCGCCGCCGCCGACTCCGTACGGGCGGAGGCCGAAGCGGTACGGAAGGTCCGGCTGGCACGGGCCGAGGCGGAGGCGGCGCGGGAGATCGGCGAGGCGCGGGCGGCCGCCCAGGCGGCGTGGCTCCGGGTGCACGGGGAGGTCGACACGGCGACGCTGCACGCGCTGGCGGCGACCCGGGCGGCCGAGAACCTGCCCCGCGTCGAGCACCTGACGCTCTCGCCCGACGTACTGACCGGGCTTCTGGCGAAGCTCGGCGGCGGGACCACGACGTCGTGAGTCTGGCGCCTCGCGCGGTGCTCGTGCACCGCACCACGGAGTACGAGGAGCTGCTCGCCCGGCACGGCACGCACGGGCAGGCCGCGTTCTTCCTGTCCAGCCGGGGCCGTGGCATCGAGGACGTACGGGAACGGTACGAGCGGAACAGGCGGGCGCTCGCGGAGGTGGCGGCATCGGTGCCGCTCCAGTGGAGGCAGGCCCGGGTGGAGCGGGCGGACCTGGACCGTTTCCTGTTCGGCCCGGAGGACGTGGTCGTCGTGGTCGGGCAGGACGGTCTGGTGGCCAATGTGGCGAAGTACCTGGCCGGGCAGCCCGTGATCGGGATCGACGCCGATCCCGGGCGGAACGCGGGAGTCCTGGTGCGCCACCGGGCGAGGGACTCCCGGGCGCTGCTGGCGGCGGCGGAACGGGCCGGGGCCTCGGGGAGCGGGGCGGAGGAGCTCACGATGGTGGAGGCGGTCACCGACGACGCGCAGCGGCTCCTCGCTCTCAACGAGATCTACCTCGGCCCGCCCGGGCATCAGACGGCGCGCTACACCCTCGCCGTGGAGGATCCGGAACCGGCGCCCGAACCGCAGGCGTCCTCGGGCGTCCTGATCGGCACGGGGACGGGCGCGACGGGGTGGCTGCGTTCGCTGTGGCAGCAGCGTTCGAGCCGGCTGAGCCTTCCCGCGCCGACGGACCCGCGCCTCGCGTGGTTCGTCCGCGAGGCCTGGCCGTCGCCGACCACGGGCACGACGCGCGTGGAGGGCGTACTGGGCTCGGGGCAGTCCCTCCGCCTCGCGGTGGAGTCGGACCGCCTGGTCGCCTTCGGTGACGGGATGGAGTCGGACGCGCTGGAGCTGACCTGGGGCCAGACCGTGCGCGTGGGGGTGGCGGGCACGGCGCTCCGGCTGGTGGGGTGAGAACCGGGGTCCGGACGGGGTCCGGACCGCGCCACCCTCGCCGCCACCCCTCGCCCTCCCCCACCCCCCTCGGGGGGTGACAAGGGTTTTCCCCGTATCGGGTTCATCTCGCCTTTCCCTACTGTCTGCCGCACCGGCAGATCCCATCCCCCGAACCGCGCCTGTCAGGTGCATGTGGAGAGGTGGGTGGTGTCCGCCGGTGACGGCCTTGACCCGGGCCGTCGCGCCGGTGGCGGCGCAAGGGCCCCCCAAGCCCAGGGACCGGCGGACCGCAACCCCACATCGCACCCCGCTCCCGCGCCGCCGCCACTGCTCCGCACCTACGTCGTGCTTGAAAGGGAACACCTTGAACAGTTCCAGGCGGAGAGTCATATCCGTCGTGGTCGCGAGCGCCGCGATCCTCGGCGCCGCTGCCACCTCCACCGGGGCGTTCGCCGCCGCCCCGGTCGCCGCGACCCCGAAGCCGGCTCCGGCTTCCCAGACGATGACCACGCTGCCCAGCGCGCCGGTCGAGAAGGTCATCGTCACCTACAAGTCCCAGGCCGCCGAGGCCGGTTCGAACGCCGCCGCCAAGAGCGACGCGGCCGCCAAGGGCGCCCAGACGGGTGAGAGCCTCGCCTTCGAGCGCCGCCTCGCCGGCGGCGCCGCGCTGGTCGACCTGGGCGACAGCGCCACGAAGCAGGACGTCACCGAGGTGATGGACGCCTTCCGCGCCGACCCCTCGGTCGCCTCCGTGGAGCCCGACATCCGCGCGTACGCGATGGCGGTCACCCCGAACGACACGGACTACGCCAAGCAGTGGGACCTCTTCGAGGCCACCGGCGGCATGAACGTTCCGCCCGCCTGGGACAAGACGACCGGCTCCGGCGTCACCGTCGCCGTGATCGACACCGGTTACGCGGCCCACTCGGACCTGGCGGCCAACGTCGTGTCCGGCTACGACTTCATCTCCTCCTCGGCCGACGCCCGCGACGGCAACGGCCGTGACGCGGACGCCAAGGACGAGGGCGACTGGAACGCCACCGACGGCGAGTGCGGCACCGGCTCCCGGGCCTCCAACTCCTCCTGGCACGGCACCCACGTGGCCGGCACCATCGGTGCGGTCACCCACAACACCAAGGGCATCGCGGGCATCGCGTACAACGCGAAGATCCAGCCCGTGCGCGTCCTCGGCAAGTGCGGCGGCTCCTCGGCGGACATCGCCGACGCCATCACCTGGGCGTCCGGCGGCACCGTGCCGGGCGTCGCGGCCAACCCCACCCCGGCGAAGGTCATCAACCTGAGCCTGGGCGGCGCGAGCTCCACCTGCCCGAGCGTCTACCAGACCGCGATCAACGGCGCCGTCCAGCGCGGTACCACCGTCGTCGTCGCCGCGGGCAACAGCAACGCCAACACCTCCGGCTTCACCCCCGCGAACTGCTCGAACGTCATCACCGTGGCGTCGACCAGCCGTGAGGGCAACCGTTCGTACTACTCGAACTACGGCACCATCGTGGACGTGGCGGCCCCGGGCGGCGAGACCCGCCGCGCCACCGACACGCCCGGCACGGTGACCACCCCCGAGAACGGCATCCACTCCACGCTCAACTCGGGCACGACCACCCAGTCGCTGGAGAACTACAAGCCCTACCAGGGCACCTCGATGGCCGCGCCGCACATCGCCGGCCTCGCCGCGCTGCTCAAGTCGGCCAAGACCACCCTCACGCCGGCCGAGATCGAGTCGGCGATCAAGACCAACGCCCGCCCGCTGCCCGGCACCTGCACCGGCGGCTGCGGCACCGGTATCGCCGACACGGCGAAGACGGTGAACGCCGTCACCGGCACCACGACGCCGCCGACCGGCTCCGTGTTCACCAACGCGACGAACGTGACGATCTCCGACAACACCACCGTGTCGTCCTCGATCGCCGTCACCGGCCGCACGGGCAACGCCCCCGCCGCCCTCAAGGTCGGCGTGGACATCAAGCACACCTGGCGCGGGGACCTGGTCATCGACCTGATCGCCCCCGACGGCACGGTGCGCAACCTGAAGGCGTCCTCCTCCTCGGACAGCGCCGACAACGTCCTGACCACGTACACGGTCGACGCGTCGAGCGAGGTCGCCAACGGCACCTGGAAGCTGCAGGTCCGCGATGTGGCCTCGGGTGACACCGGCTACATCGACTCGTGGAGCCTGACCTTCTGATCGCCCCTGAACCACCCCCCACATCAGCATCATTGCTGGTCAGCGACGCGCTCGTGGTCTACACCACGGGCGCGTCCTGGCGTGGTCACCGGCACGCGCTGTCCGTATGCCGGACAGGAGGCCTGGACTGCGCCGGTACGCTCCGTATCCTCTGCCCCACGGGGCTCACGGGCAGGGCCCGAGTGCCGGGAGGGTGGTGGACACGTGACGACGACGTCGCACCTTCCCGTACGCCCGGGGGGCGTCGGGAGTCTCCCGGCCCCGGTGGGCCGGGAGGAACTGCTCTCCCGTCTCGAACGCGTCCTGCACGCCCGGGGGCGCGCCCTGCTCACCGGCCCCGCCGGCGTCGGCAAGACCGAGGTGGCCCTGGCCGAGGCAGCCCGCGCGGAGGCCCGCGGGGAAACCGTTCTGTGGCTGCCGACCCTGCCCGCCGACCGTGACATTCCGGGCGCTGTGGCCGCCGCGCTCGTGGCCTCGGTCGCCTCGACGGTGACGTGGCCGGGCGTGAGTGCCGCGCCGGCGATCCCCCACCCCTCGCATCCCGAGGCACCGCACCGGGCCCGTGGCTCCGAACCGGCATCCGCCACGACGGCCACGGCGACGGTCCCGGCCCCGGGCCGTGCGGGCGCTCCGGACGGCAGACCGACGGGCGTCACCTCCTCCGGGGTCTTCGACGGGCTGCCGGGTCCCCAGCGGACCGCCGTCGCGATGCTCTGCCGCGAGGCGCCGCTGCACGACGGCGGATGGGACCCCATCGCCCTGCGGCTCGGCATCGCCCAGATCCTGCGCGCGCTCACCGCGCGCGGCCCCGCCCTGCTCGTCGTCGACGGTGCGCAGCACATCGACGCGGACAGCGCCGACCTGTTGCGCTTCGCCCTGCATCTCGCCCCGCCCGACCTGCGCGTCGTGGCCGTCGAGACCCCCGAGGCGTACGGCTCGGAGGACATCCACGGCACGCGTCTGTGGGTGCCGTCGGAGGCCGACATCCTGCTCGTTCCGCCCTTGCAGGCCGACGAGATCGCCGCGCTGCTCTTCCACCACAGACTGCCGTCCCGGATGGCCGGCCGCATCCACAAGGCGAGCGGCGGCAACCCCCGCCTCGCCCTCGCGGTGGGCCGCTCGCTCGCCGACGCGCGCACCCCCGTGCACCACGCCGAGGCGCTCACCCTGTCCGGGCGGGCCCGCGATCTGGCCCGGCAACTCCTCGGCACGGCGCCGCCGGACGTCCGGGAGACACTGCTCCTCGCCGCGCTCGCGCTGCGCCCGACCGCCGCCCTGATACGGCGGGCCGGGCGGCCGAACGCGGAGGCGGACCTCGCCGCCGCCGAACGCGCCGACCTGGTCTCGCTCGCCGAGGACGGAACGGTCGCGTTCACCGCCGGGCTGCTCCCCTCCACCCTGGTCCACGACGCCTGCTGGGCCGAGCGCAGCGCGGGGCACGCCGCGCTCGCCGAGGTCGTCGACGACCCCGTCGAGGCGGTACGGCACCGGGCGCTCGCCACCGACATCCCCGACGAGGCGCTCGCGGCCGAGGTCGCCGCCGCCGCCGATCTCGCGCGGCGCCGCGGCAACAGCGCGCTCGCCGCCGAACTGGCACTGCTGGCCGCCGAGTCGACGCCGGTGCAGCACGGCGCGGAGCGGATCGCACGGCTCGTCGACGCCGCCGAGGAGGCCGCCCGGGCCGCCCGGGCGGACCTCGCGATGCGGGCGGCGACCGACCTGCTGGCCCGGGACGCGTCCCCCTCCGACCGGGTACGGGCCCGGCTCGCCGTCCTCGACACCGCGGGCCAGGGGCTGACCGGGCTCGACGAGATGTACGTGCACGCCATGGAGGACTCCGAGGGCGACACCGCGCTGCGGTCGGGCGTGCTGCTCCGCCTGGCCGTCAAGTACGTGCTGGCCGACGGTGATCCGCTGCGCTCACGCGCCGCCGCCGTGGAATCCGCCGCGCTGGCCGCCTCCATGGGCGACCCCCGGACGGCCGCCCAGGCGCTGACCGTACAGGCGCGGATGGACCGGGCGCTCGGCGCGTCGGACGCGGAGTCCGTGCTCGCCCAGGCGCGCGGCCTGGAGATGGCCGAACGCCCCCTCGGCATCCGCAACGCGGCCCAGATCCTGACGATCCGGCACGCCCTCTTCGACGACCGGCTGACCGACGCCCGCGACCAGCTGAACGCCCTCCTTCCGCTGGTGCAGCGGCGGGGCTCGGTCGAGGACACCATCGAGCTGTTCTCGACGCTCGCCGCGATCGAGTCCCGGATGGGGGCCTGCCCGGCGGCCCTCGTCCACGCGGGCCAGTCCCTGGCGCTGACCCTGGAGGCGGGCCTCTCCCCCGGCCCAGCCTGGTACACGCTGGCGCTCGCGGAGACGGCCGGCGGAAGCTTCGGAAGGGCCGCGAGCTACGCCCGGCGCAGCGTCCAGGCGTCCGAGGAGGAGGGCGACCGGGTCTTCCTCTCCCGCAGCCTCTACGCGCTGGGCCGCGTCCAGCTGGTCAACGGGGACGTCGCCTCGGCCCTGGAGACCCTGCGGCGGGTGCAGGCCAACGAGCGGGCGCAGTCGACCGTCGACCCGTCGATGCTGCGCTGGCACGAGGAGCTGGCCGAGGCGTTGCTCGCCAACGACGCGGCGCGGGAGGCGGCGGACCTGCTGGCGGAGGTGCGTCCGGTCGCGGAGCGGCTGGGCCGTACGACCGTACTCCTCGGCTGTGACCGGGCGTACGCCCTCCATCTGGCCGCCTGCGGGAAGACCGACGAGGCGGCGGATCTGCTCGCCCGCACCGCCGAGCGGTTCGCCGACGCGGGGTTGCCGCTGGAGCACGGCCGGGCGCTGATCGCGCTGGCCCGGGTGGAGCGGCGGCGCCGTCGGCGGTCGGCGGCGCAGGGCGCGCTCCAGGCGGCGGCGGTCGTGTTCGAACGCGCCGGGGCGGCGCCCTGGCTCGCCCTGACGAGCGAGACGCCCGCCGGGGAGGACTCCCTGCCGGCGCTGTCCTCGCTGACGGACGCGGAGCTGCGGCTGGCGCATCTGGTCGGGCAGGGGGCCAGCAACCAGGAGGCGGCGGCCAAGCTCTACCTGAGTGTGAAGACGGTCGAGGCGCGCCTCACCCGGATCTACCAGAAGCTGGACGTCCGCTCCCGGGCGCAGCTGGCGACCGCGCTCCGGGGCTGAGCCGGACCGGGCGGTGGCGGTCGGACCGTGACGCCCGGCCGGACCATGAACCGCCGGCCGGACCGTGAACGGCCGGTCAGATGGTGAACGGCCGCTGGCCAAGGAAGGCGGGCGAGGGACTGCCCGTCAGATGGAGGTTCGGGCTCTGGGTGGCGGGCAGCCGGCGCTGGATCGCGCGGTGGAAGGACCGGTATCCGCCACGGAAGGCCCCTTCGTCCCAGACCTCCAGCAGTGCCCCGGTGAAGGCGCCGTTGACCGGGCCGTCGGAGGCGACCTGGTTGTCCTGACAGGCCGAGACGAGGATCGCGTCCGGGCCCGCCGCCTCCGCGCCGGGCGACGCCTTCACCAGGGAGCGCTGCAGCTGCTCGAAGAACCCCTGGTCCCGCTCGTAGATCTGCTGCTGCTTCGGTACGGGCATCAGCCGGACGTCGCTCTCGGGCAGGGGCGCGCCGGGCAGCTCGATGCCGCTGCCGCTGTGGCAGCAGTCGAGCAGGGCGAAGATCCGGACGCCGTCGGCGAAGCCCCGGAACTCCTGGTGCAGCTCGTCGTCGAGGAACTGCCGGTCGTAGAGCACCAGCGTCTCGTCGAGTGCGTCCGGCTCGTCGTCCGAGCCGGTGACGTCGGGGACCTGTCCGCCGTGACCCGAGTAGGTGAAGAGCAGGATGTCGTCGGGGACGAGCTTTCCCGCCGCCTCGCGCAGCGCCGCCGTCACGTTGTCCACGGTGCAGTCGGCGGTCAGCAGCACGGTCTCGGAGAAGCCCGCGGCACGAGCGGTCCTGGCCATGTCGTGGGCGTCGTTCTCGCAGGCCACGAGGGCGCCGTCCCAGCCCTCGTACCGTTCGGGGTCCACCGTGTTGAGTCCTACGTGGAGGGACAGTCCTGCGGCCATGAGGTGCCTCCTGGGGAGTGAGGGAGGGAGGCTCCGGGGGGCGGCTGATCGAGTGGCCTGCGGCCCGGTGCCGAGCGCGGCCCTTCCTGCGCGGTACCTACATCGTATGAAACCCACCGATCCGCCGCCTGTTCCACCGCCGCCGAGGGCCGGCGGGCCGCGCCGTGACTCGCTCGCCGACCGGACCGGTTACGACGAGGCGTTCCTCGGCCCCGTCGTGCCGCTGCCGATGCCCGTCCGTGCCTCGGTGGAGACGGTGATCCTGCCGTACACCCACTTCACCGTCGTCTTCCGGCCGGACCGCCGGCTCGCCGCGTCGACCGCCGTGTGCATCGAAGGCGCGCAACTGGCCGAGGACGTACCGCGTGACGACGTCTGGGAGTTCGACCCGCGCGTGCCGGTGGAGCACCAGGCCGGCAACGACATCTACCGGAACAACAGCCTCGACCGGGGGCATCTGGTGCGCCGGCTCGACCCGGTGTGGGGTCCCGCCGCGGTGGCGAGCCGGGCCAACACCGACACCTTCCACTACACGAACGCCGCGCCCCAGTCGGACGTGTTCAACCAGGGCAAACAGGTCTGGCAGGGTCTGGAGAACTACCTCCTGGACCACGCGGCCGAGTTCGACCGGAAGCTGACGGTGCTCACCGGTCCGGTGCTGCACGACTCGGACCCGCCCTACCGGGGGGTGCAGGTGCCGCTGCGCTTCTGGAAGGTGGCGGCGTTCATGCAGGACGGGGCGCTGGCGGCGACCGCGTACGTCCTCGACCAGAGCCCCGACCTGAGCCGGGACGCCGAGCGGGCGCTCGCCGGGGCGACGGCGGGCGCGCCGCCGCCGCTCGGCCCGTTCCGGACGTACCAGGTGCCGGTCTCGGACGTCGCGGAGCTCACCGAGCTGGAGTTCGGGCCGCTGCCCGATGTGGATCTGATGCCGGTCTCGCGGGCGCCGGAGGACCGCTGGCGACGTCTGGAGTCGTACGCCGACATCGTGATGCAGGGCTGAGTCCGTCGGCGAACGGGCGCGCGGATCGCCCGTTTGCCACGGTCCCTGGCCGGTGAAACGATTGACCTGGCAGGTTTTCAGCCGGCCGGCCCGTCACTCAGCTCGCCGGTCAGGCAGTGAGTCTGTCGAACATTCACTCACTCGGTCACTCAGTCAGTCCGTCCCGGCTCCCCCGACGGGACGGCCGGGCAGGTGCGTATGCCGCTCACCGAAACGGAATGGGGACTCGTCACCAGCTGGGTGCGGGAGTTCCTTCTCGACACCCCCGATCCGCTCACCCGGCTGCGGCACAGTGGACTCTCGCAGGACTTCGTGGCGGATCTCGTGCTCACCCCGGACCGCGACGAGAACGCGCGGCTGGTCGTGCGGGCCGCACGCCGGGACGTCGCCCACCAGCGCATGCTCCTCGACGTACTCACCGGGCTCGACGCGCTCACGGGCGGGGGGTACGTCGAGGCGAGGATCCTGCTGACCCGGCTGCGGGAGGACGAGGCGGCCCTGCACTCCGCCCAGGACCCCTTCCGCACCCTCGTCCTCGCCAACGGAACCGAGGTGTTCATCGACCGCGAGGGGCTGCGGGAGAAGCTGCGCGCCTTCGTCGCCGATCCGGAGCAGACCGTGCTGGTGGTCGACGGCGAGCCCGACAGCGGCCGCTCGTACTCGTACCGCCTCATCCGCCATATCGGACAGTACTGCGGCTTCCGCCCGGTACGGGTGACCCTCTCCCGCACCTCGACGGCCGCGCGGCTGGTGGAGCGCCTCGACGACTTCGTGACGGGTCCGGGCGGGGACCGGACACCGTTGAACCCCACACAGTTGAACGATCCACTGCCCGCGATCGACGACGCCGTGCACCGCATCGTCAGCCGGGCGACCGCCGCCGAGGACCGCTTCTGGCTGGTGCTCGACGAGTGCGACAAGCTCGACCCCAACGCGGACGTCTGGGACTGCATCGGAAAGCTGGCCCTCGCCGTCTACGAGCACACGCCGGTACGGAGGGAGGCCGTGCCGCGACTCGTCCTGCTCGGCTACTCGCCCACGATGCGCCAGCTCCCGTACGACATCCGCAAGAACCAGTGCCGGGACACGTCCCGCGTCGTCGGGGAGGACGATCTGCGGCACTTCTTCCGCGAGTTCTTCGCCCATGAGCACCCCGCGTCGGACGGCACCGCGGTGCCCGCGCTGGTGGACGTGGCGGTGGCCGAGGTGCTGCGGGCGGTCGACGCCCCGGGTTCCACGGACAGTTACATGCGCCGGGTGTGCACGGCGGTGGAGGAGACGGTACGGCTCTCCCGTTCGCTCGCCCCCGACGGCGATCTGACCGGAGCGCTCCACCGGGGCATGCGGGAGACCACGGGGGCGTCCCCGCCCGTCCTCCCCGACCTGCGCAGGGCGTACCGGGAAGCGGCCTGTCTGCTCGAGGAGTTCGACCCCGCCCGGCTGCGGCTGCCCGACGAGAGCGAGCCGACGGGGCGGGCCGCCCTCGCGCTCGTCGACGACTGCACGGCCCTGCCCCCGCATCCCTCGCAGGCGTGGTCCCTCAAGCCGGAGGTCCGGGAGCGGACACTGAGCGGACTCGCCGGCCCGGAGGTGGCCCGGCGCGCCCTGGAAGCCAACATCGGGCTCGTCCCGGACGGGCCCGGCCCCGAGCGCACCGCGCTCTTTCTGCTGACCGGCGCCCCGCCCGACACGCACACGCACCCGGCCGGTGCTTACCGGGCCGGCACGCACCCTGCCGGGCACCCGCCCGACACGCACACGCCCGGCACACACCCCGACGGCACTCGCCCCGCTGACGCGCACCCCGCCGACACGCGCCCCGCTGACGCGCACTCTCCCGGTGTATCGCTCGCTCCGGGGCAGCCGGAGGAGGTCGAAGCGCTCGCGGACACCCTGCGGGCCGTGCTGTGGCTGAGCCGGATACCCGGCACGACCGGGCTGCCCGACGTGGACGACGTACAGCACCGTCTGGAGCGGGCACGGCTGCTCCAGCCGCTGCGGCGGCTGACCCAGGGCACCTTCCACGGGCGGCAGCGCGAACTCGACCTGTTGCGTACCTACATCGGCCTGCCGGCCGAGCCCGCCGAGCCGCCCGTGATCATCCACGGCGTGGGCGGCGTCGGCAAGAGCACCCTTCTCGCGAAGTTCCTCGTCGACAGCCTGAACGCGTCGCCCACCGGATTCCCCTTCGCCTCCATCGACTTCGAGCGGCCCACGCTCTCCATCCACGAACCGTCGACCCTGATCGCCGAGGTGGCCCGCCAGCTCGGCATCCAGTACCCGCGCCACCGCGCCGCGTTCGACGCCCTCGCCGACGAGTGCGAGGAGACCGCCGCCGCGCAGCGCGGCGAACGCAACCGACTGGACGAGCTGTTCCAGCTCTCCGCCACCCGTGCGACCCTCGGCCGCGACTACTCCGCCGGGTTCCACTCCCGGGCCAGCGCCCGCGAGCAGGAGCTCGCGGGGCAGGTCGCCGAGCTCGCCGCGGAGGCGGTGCGCGGCCCGGCGGGCGGGACGGACCCGCCGCTGGTGATCGTCGTGGACTCCTTCGAGGAGGCGCAGTACCGCGGTTCGCCGGCGATCGGCCGCATGTGGGCGATCTGGACCGCGCTGCGCGCCGCCTATCCCCGGCTGCGGTTCATCGTCTCCGGGCGGGCCCCTGTCGACCACCCCGCCAGGGTGCTCGATCTGCGCACCGTGGAGATCGGTGAACTGGACCGGGAGGCCGCCGTCGACCTGCTGATGTCCTGCGGAGTGGAGGACGAGGCGGTCGCCCAGGACCTCGCCGACCGGGTCGGCGGCCATCCGCTCAGCCTGAAACTGGCGGCCCGGACCGCCGTCGTCCTGGGCGCGCGGTCCGAGTCCCTCGGCGACCTCCTGTCGAGCCTGCCGTCCCGCAGGCGCTGGTTCCACCACCAGGTCGACCAGATGCTCATCCAGGGCACCCTGTACGACCGCATCCTCAAGCACATCGCGGACGGCGACGTCCGTGCCCTCGTCCAGGCGGGTCTGGCCCTGCGGGTCATCACGCCGGAGCTGATCCAGGACGTCCTCGCCGAGCCGGCCGGGCTGCGCATCGCCTCCCCTCAGGAGGCCCGTTCCCTGTTCGGACGTCTGGTGTCACGGCTCGATCTGATGGAGTCGGCCGGGCCCCAGGCCGTACGCCACCGCGCGGACCTGCGCACGATCATGCTGCGGCTCTCCGACGCCGCGCGCACGGATCTCATGCGCGCCGTCGACGAGCGGGCGGTGGAGCACTACGCCGCGCGGGAAGGCTCCGCCGCGCGCGCCGAGGAGATCTACCACCGGCTGCGTCTCGGCCAGAACCCCCGGGCGGTGGAGCGGCGTTGGGTGTCCGGCGTCGCGGGACACCTGGTCGGCGCCGACCGAGACATGCCGGCCCGTTCGGCCGCGTTCCTGCTCGGGAGGCTCGGCGGTCACGTGCCGGACCGGATCATGGCGGAGGCCGACCAGGAGGACTGGGAACGGATCGCCGCCCGGGAGATCGAGGACCTGCTCACCCAGGGATACGTGGAGACGGCCGCGGAGCGGCTGGCCGAGCGCCGGCCCTGGACTCCGTGCAGCAGACTGCACGCGCTCCTGGTCGAGACGCTGGCCAGGTCCGGGCGGGTCGCCGAGGCACGCGAGAGCGCCGAGGCGGCGGTGGACCGGGCGGGCGAGGCGGGATGCCCGGAGACACAGCTGGAGCTGCTGCAGCTGTCCGCCCGGCTCGCTCAGGACCAGGGCGCCTTCGCGGACGCCGACCACGA
Source organism: Streptomyces sp. NPDC029139 (assembly GCF_055564335.1). NCBI lineage: Bacteria > Bacillati > Actinomycetota > Actinomycetes > Kitasatosporales > Streptomycetaceae > Streptomyces > Streptomyces sp. NPDC029139. The sequence continues at coordinate 181,596 of NZ_JBVHWN010000009.1, forward strand.
TCTGCAGGAGGCGGAGGATCTCGCGACCGCCCTCGGCCTCGCCCACGAGTCGATGGGGGTCCTGGTGGCCCGGTCGCAGCTGGCGGCGCTCTCCGACGAGGATTCCGCCGAGACGGACGTCCGCCTGGCCGGGGCGCTGCGCGGCATGCCGGACGAGGAACTGGCCCGGCAGCCCGCCCTTGCACGGGCCGCGGCCGCCACGGCCTCCCGGGTCGATCCGCAGCTCCTGGAGCACACCCTGCGGCTGGTGGGGCTCCCGGCGGACGACGAGGCGGTGGTCGACGCGCTCGCCCGCTGGATCGAGACCGCCATGGCCGACGAGCCGCAGCTGCGCGAACCCCTGACCCGGATCCTGGAGTCGGCGGCGGGAGCCCCGGCCCGGGAGGCCGCGCCCGGCGCCACGGGGGCCCCGGACGCGAACCCCGGAATGCCGCACGCGGCGGTGGAGCGGGCCCTGTGGGACGCGCGCAGGCGCGGCACGCTCGACAGCCTCGCCTGGCGTGCCCTCACGCTCCGCGACGGGAGCGGCGATCTGGTCGAGGGTGTGGCGGCCGCCATGGACGTGGGGTCCTCCGCACGCGGTCCCGGCCCGGAAGCCGGCGCCGGCCCGGTGTCCAGGGCGGGGCTCGCGGTCGGCGCCACGGCCGGGCCCCCGGCCGGGGCGGGCCTGTGGTCGCCGCCGCCGCCGGACGCGGCCGAGGGAGCGGTGCGGGGAGTTCCGTACCTCTCCCCCGAGGATGTCGTACGGGTCCGCAACGCCGCGCTGGACGCCGGGCTCGCCGAGAACACCGTCCGTCCGCTGCTCTTCGCGGGCACCACCGCGCACTTCCGGGCGAGCCTGCCGACGATGGACAGCCCGCTGCGGCAGCTCCACTCCGACCTGCACACGATGAACCAGGTGGACCGGCTGATCGACGGCACGGTGCCGCTGGAGGTCTGGCTGCGCAACGCCATCGCCCACACCGTCGAGGCGGGCCCGCTCACCGTCCTGCAGCGCGCCCTGGACGACGTGGCGCGCGACGCCGCCGGTGAGCCGGACCTGCCGCTGGAGATGATGCCCGCCGAGACCAAGGAGGAGATCATCTTCCGGGACGACACCGTGCCGTTCGAGTTCCTGCACGGCGGTGTGCTGGCCGGCGCGTCGGTCGCCCGGCTGAAGGTGCCGCCGTACGAGTTCGGCCGGCCGCAGCAGCCCGCCTACCCGCACGCCGGGACCGGCTGGCTGATCGCCCCGGGGCTGCTCATCACCAACCACCATGTGGTGAACGCCCGTACGCGTTCGCCCGGATCGCGGCCGCGGGTGGCCGACGACGATCTGCGGCTCCAGGTACGCAACTCCCGTTCGCGGTTCGACTACGGCGCCGACGAGACGGAGACCGAGGAGCTGACGGCGGGCGACCTGGTCGCCTGGGACGAGGCGCTCGACTACGCGCTGATGCGGCTCTCCGCCGGGCAGGCGCCGCGTCCGGTGCTGCGGATCGCGACGGCGCCGCTGCTGCTGAACGGGACCGAACCGGTCGCGGTGAACATCATCCAGCACCCCGGTGGGCAGCCCAAGCGCGTGGCGCTGCGCAACAACCTGGTCTTCGAGGCGGACGAGCGCGACGTCCGGTACTTCACCGACACCCGCAGCGGATCGTCCGGTTCACCGGTCTTCACCGACGACTGGACCGTGGTGGCGCTGCACCGCGGCACCCGCCGGATGGAGGAGGTCCACTACCAGGGGCGGAAGACGGCGTTCGTGAACGTGGGCACGCAGCTGAGCCGCATCCTGGCGCATCTGCGGGAGAACAGCCCGGCGGTGCACGAGGAGATCACCCGGGCACAGTCGGCACCGGCCGCACGGGACCACGCGTGGGCGGCGTGAGCGTGGGCGGCGTGAGCGTGGGCGGCGTAAGCGTGGGCCGCGTGAGCGTGGGCCGCGTGAGCGTGGGCCGCGTGAGCGTGGGCCGTGCGAGCCTGTGCCGCGGGAGCGTGGGCCGCGCGAGGACCGAGGCGTGAGGAACCGTCGTACGAGGAACCGAGGAGGAGGTGGCGGGAGATGCGGTACGGATCACCGGTCGCGACCGGACCCGAGCAGGTCTTCGACGACCTGCGGGGCGTCGCCGCCCGCGTGCGCGCGCACCTGGAGGCGGAGATCTCCGAGTCGGTGGAGGAGCTGCCGGCGGGCGAGGCTCCGGCGGGCCAGATCTCCCGCTTCGCGCAGGAGGAACGGGCCCGGGTGCTCGAAGCCGGCGTCGCCGGTCTGGAGAAGCTGGCCGGTGGCCGCGCGGACGAGATCGACGAGGACGAGTACTTCGGGGTGGAGGCGATCGTCCTCCTGGAGGGCAGGCCGGCGATCCTGGTGCAGGGGCAGGACTTCGTCGCGCAGGACGGCGACTGGTCCGTCCTCGACGCCGGCCGGGCGGCGATCCGCGAGTCCATCGCGCGCGTCGGGCGGGTCGAGGTGACCGGCCACCCGAGCCTGGACTGGGTCGGCACCGCGTTCCTGGTGGGTCCGGAGACGGTGATGACCAACCGGCACGTGGCCGTGGAGTTCAGCCGTACCGAGGACGCCGGCTGGTCCTTCCAGCAGGGCATGTCCGCCCGTGTCGACCCGGGCGAGGAGCTGTCCGCGAGCCCCGCGCCGGCCGCCGGCCCGCCCACGTACGAGGTGACCGAGGTGATCGGCATCCACCCGGACGTCGACATGGCGCTGCTGCGGGTGGCCCCGCCCGCCGGGAGCGCCCTGCCCTCCCCGCTCGCGCTGGCCGCGGACGCGCCGGCGAGCCTGCCGGGCCGGCCGGTGTACGTCATCGGCTACCCGGCCTGGGACGGCCGCCGCAACGAGCCCGAGTCGATGCGGCGGATCTTCATGGACGTGTACAACGTGAAGCGCCTGCAGCCGGGCACCGCGACGGAGTTCACCCCCGGCAACCTGGTGATGAAGCACGACTGTTCGACCCTGGGCGGCAACAGCGGCTCCCCGGTGTTCGACCTGACGGACCACCGCGTCCTCGGCCTGCACTTCGGCGGCCGCTACCGGCTCGGAAACTTCGCCGTTCCGCTGTGGGAGCTGGTCGAGGACCCGCTGCTGGCCCGGGCGGAGGTGAACTGGGTCTAGCCCATGTCCCACAGCTCTCGTCCGGTGGACAGAGGCCCATGGCCCTCGTCCGGTGGACAGACCTCCGGGTCCGTGGTGGGGCGGGGTCAGGGCGGCTGGACGCGACAGCCGTCCGACCTCGGGGGACACTGATCCCGAAGACGCACCGATGGCGCCGCGCATCGCCTGCCCCTGAGAGGTGACGTCGCCGGGCGTCCCCAGGACACCGGCGCCGCCCCATGGGGCGGGTTGGAGGTCGTCATGCTCATCAGGCACACCATGGAGAGCGGCATCCTGTCGCTGAAGGTCTGCTGCCAGCTGGATGTCACGAACCGCGCCGCCGCCGTGCTCGACATCCAGGCCCTGCTGTACGCCCACCGCCCGTCACGCGTCGTGATGGAGCTGCCCCCGAACACCACCCCGTCCTCCGCCACCCTCAGCGCCCTGCTGCGTACGGAGCGTCTCTGCGGCACGCTCGGCATCCCCTTCGCCCTGGCTCCTTCGTCCGGGCTGCCGCTCCGCCTCGTCCGTCAGCTCCTGGCCTGACGTACGGCCGTACGCGACCGGGGCGCCTCCTCCGCCTTCGTGCGCAGGAGGCGCCCCGGTCGGCGCTCTTCGGTCACACGGCCCGTCTCGGGACGTCGAAGCTCGTGAAGGCGCTCCGCTTGGGCAGGCGGTAGACCTCACGGCCGGTGATCGCGTTGAGGATCGTGGCGTTGCGGATCGCGCCGATGTCCAGGTTCGGCGCCGAGACGCCGTGGGAGTGGACCTCCGCGTTGGCGACGAAGACGCGGCCGGCGACGCCCTCCGCGAGCTCCACGGAGTGGTCGAGGCGCACCCGGGGGCGGCCTCGGCCGTCACGGAGGAACAGTTCGTCGACCGGGTCCAGGAAGGCGGGCGTGCGGTTGCGGTAGCCGGTGGCGGCCACGACGAGGTCGGTGGTGTGCTCGAAGCGCTCCCCCGAGTCGCGGTGCCGGCACGTCAGCACGGTCCGCCCCGCCGCGTCCACCTCGGCCGCCTCGACCGTGATCCCGAAACGCAGTTCCACATCGGCGAGGCCGTGGTCCAGCTGGCGCCGGTAGAGCAGCTCGTGGACCTCTTCCAGCGTGTCGGTGGAGATGCCCTTGTAGAACTGCCACTGCTCGCCGACCAGGCGGTCCCGTACGTCCTCCGGCAGGGAGTGGAAGTACTGCATGTACGCCGGGGTGGTCATCTCGAGGACCATCTTGGTGTAGTCGAGCGGCGCGAAAGAGGTCGTGCGCGTCAGCCAGCTCACGGCGGGCCCGCCGTCCAGGTTGCGGGTGAGGAGGTCGACGGCGACCTCCGCGCCCGACTGGCCCGAGCCGACCACGGTGACCTTGCCCGCGGCCGCCACGTCGTCCGCCCGGTACAGGTAGTCGGAGGTGTGCAGCAGTGCGGAGGACGGCAGGCCCGCGAGGGCGTCCGGCACGTACGGCGCGGTACCGATGCCGAGGACGAGGTCGCGGGCGCGCATCCGCAGCCGGGTGCCGTCGCCGCGTACGACGTGCAGGGTGAAGAGTTCGGCTCCGGCATCCCAGTGGACCTCCTCGACGCGGTGCGAGAAGCGGACCGAGGGGAGCCGGGCGGCCGCCCACCGCAGGTAGTCCTCGTACTCGCGGCGGGAGGGGAAGAAGTTCTCCCGCACCGTGAAGGTGTAGAGCCGGTCCATGTCGTGGAGGTACTCCAGGAACGACAGGGGGTGGCTGGGCGAGACGAGCGTGACGAGGTCGGCGAGGAAGTTCACCTGCATCGAGGCGTCGCCGAACATCATGCCGCGGTGCCAGGTCAGTTCGGGGCGTTCCTCCAGGACGACCAGGTCGAGGTCGTCCACGGTCGAGGCCAGCGCGGCGAGGCCCAGGTTGAAGGGGCCGCAGCCGATGGCCACCACGTCGTGGGTGGTGGTGAGGTCGCTCATCGGGGCATGTCCTCCTCTCGGCGCGGGTGGATCATCAGGGCGGCCGTCTTGTCGGGGAAGACGACCTTGCCCGCGGGCCGGAAGCCCGCGGCCTCGAACGCCCGGAGCGAGGGCCCGTTGGTGACGTCCGGTTCGGCCACCACCCGGGTGCACCGCGGGTCCGCCGCCAACAGCCCCTCGGCGAGCGCCCGCAGCAGGGTCCGGCCCAGGCCCTTGCCGGTGCGCTCGGCCTCCCCGATGGCGATGTGGACGCCCAGGTCGCGCGGGAGTTCGGGGTAGTGCCCGGCGAGCCGGTCGCGGATCACCCGGTACACCTCGATGTACGCCAGCGGCCGGCCGTCCAGGTCGACGAGGACGGGCAGGATCGCGTCGCCGGCGAGGTGGCCGGCGATCTCCTCGTACCAGCGCTCCCGCGGCCACGCCTGGTGCCAGAAGGCGTCGATGTGCGGGGACTGCATCCAGCCGTGCACGAGGTCCAGGTCGGCGCCCTCGGCCCGGGCGACCCGGGCCGTCCACCGGCCGCTCAGCAGCGGGAGCGGCGGGCCTGGGATCGTCTCGCCGGGCTTGTGGTCCACCGAGGTCATGAGGCGGCCTCCTGGAGGGGGTTGGGGGCGTCGAGGTAGACGGACTGGGCGTCGAGCGGGGCGAGGACCTCGTCGATGCCGTGGAGGCGGGTGAGCAGGTTTCCCTTGCAGGGCAGGGTGTCGGCCTCCAGCCAGCGGCGGGCGAGCCGGTCGCCGTCGGGGCCCGCCTGGGCGAGGGCGGGGAGGGCCGCGCGCAGCCGGTCGGCGAGGACGGCGAGCAGGTCGCGTTCGTCCGCCAGGCCGTCGACGGCGAGGCAGCCGACGACGGAGAGGGCCTGGTTGCGCAGGAGGTAGTAGGAGAGCCGGTCGTCGACGAGTGCGTCGTCGACGACGGCGAGCGTGGAGGAGCCGGCGCCGAGCCGCTCGAGGAGGTTCGGGAGGTACGAGGAGGCCAGGTAGTAGCCCTGGTTGTCGCGGAAGGTGCCGCCGGTCACGCGGCCGCTTTCGTCGAGCCGGACGAGGGTGTTCTGCTGGTGTGCCTCCAAGCCGATGCCGGTGGCCGCGTACAGGTGCAGCATGGGGACCAGGACGTGGTCGGTGTAGTCGGCCGTCCACCGCTCGGCGGCTCCCGGGCCGAGCCGGGCGACCAGTTCGCCCAGGGCGCTGCGGCCGAGGCCGGGGCGCGGCGCGACGAGGCCCACGAGGCAGCGCAGGTCGGCGATTCCCTCGGGCACTTCGCGTACGGCGACGTCCAGGCCGGTGACGTCCGGGCCTTCGGGCCGGCCCGGCTCGTCGACGGCGATCCAGGCGGGGTCGCGGGTGATGGCGAAGCCGGGGTGGGCCTGGAAGGTGCTCTTCGCGTACCCGGCGTCGAGCAGCCGGTTGATCTCCAGGCCGCGGCGCAGTTCCGTACGGGTCGACTCACGGCGGGAGTTGGTGAGACGGAGACCGAGGGAGAGTTTCAGCATCACGTCGGCGTCCGGCCGGTACACGGTGCGGACGCTGGAGGTGGGCCACCACTCCGGGCCCTGTTCGCCGAGCGGCACCAGCGCGCCGGAGTCGACGAGGGCCTTGATACGGGGGCGGTGCAGCAGGTCCCGTGCCTGCCAGGGGTGGGCGGGGACGAGGATCCGGCCGTCGTCCGGGCGCTGTCCGGCCAGATCGGCGAGGAGCGCGACCGTGTCCCGGCCCGCCAGCGAGGGGGCTCCTTCGACGGCGTCGTGGGAGACGACCGACGCGTCGGCGGCGAACCAGTGCAGCCGGAAGGAGCCGCGCAGTTCGGGTGAGAAGGCGGCCGCGTCGTGGTCGGAGATCCCGTCGCGGCTCTTGGGCGCCGGGTGGTTCAGGTGCCCGAGCAGCAGAGCCTGTTCGGCGTCGAGGAAGCCGTCCACTCCGGCGGGCGGACTCGGGTGGGCGCGGCGGTCGGAGACGAAGGCGGCGACGCGGCGTACGGACTCGGCGGTGCGCTCCACGAGGTCGGCGACCTCCCCGGCGGGGACTCCGCCGGGGCGGCTGCCGCCGCTGACCGCCGCCTCGGTGGAGAGCAGCGCGACGGCCGTGACCGGGTCGGCGGTCGTCCCGAGCGGGCCTCCGGGGCCTTCCAGGCGGGCGGGGGCGAAGCGGTGCCAGCCGGTGGGCGAACAGTGCGTCACCTCGGTGACGAGGGCGAGGCCGGCGGTGGGCAGCTCGACGCGGAGCGGGCCGGGGACGACGGGTGTGCCGGTCTCGCGCAGCCAGCAGCGCAGCAGCGCCTCGATGTGGGCGTGTTCGGCCGCGCCCCGGGCGTCCAGGTCGTGCAGCGGGTCGGTCCGGGTGGTTGCCGCCGTGGTGGTCGTACTCATGCGGCGTCCTCCTCGATGGTGCGTTCACAGGTGCGGCCGGCGTCGAGGACGGCGTCCACGAGGCCGTCGATGTCGTCGGTGGTCGTGGTGGGGTTCAGCAGGGTGAACTTCAGGCACACCCGCTTCGGCGAGCCGGGGCCCTCCGTCGCGGCCTCCGTCCGCCCGATGAGGGCGTCGCCGGACTCCAGGAGGCGTCTGCGCAGGGCGCCGTTGAGGGCGTCGGAGCGCGCGGGGTCCGCGCCGCGGAAGCGGAAGACGACGGTGGTCAGCTCCGCCGGGGAGACCAGCTCGAGTTCGGGTTCGGCGAGGATGCGGCGCTCGGCGTGGCGGGCGAGGTCGTGGCAGGCGTCGACCATGCGCCCCATGCCGCTTCGGCCGTACGTCAGGAAGGTGGCGGCGGCCTTCACCGCGTCCGGCCGGCGCGTGGTCTGGAGGCTGCGGCCGAGCAATCCGTCGTAGCCGGCCTCGGAGTCGTCGGTCGGGTTGAGGTAGGCGACCTCGCGGTCGAGGGCGGTGAAGGCGGTCGTGTCGGACACCAGCAGCACGCTCGCCGCGGCGGGCTGCCAGCCGATCTTGTGCAGGTCGAGGGTGATCGAGTCGGCCAGCTCCAAGCCCGCCAGCCGGCCGGCCAGGCGCTCGGAGAAGAGCGCCCCGAAGCCGTAGGCGGCGTCGACGTGCATCCACATGCCGTGCCCGGAGGCGATCTCGGCGATCTGCGGGAGCGGGTCGATGGAGCCGAAGTCCGTGGTGCCGGCGGTGGCGACCACGGCGACCGGTGTCCGGTCGGGACCGAGGGAGTCCAGAGCCGCGGCCAGGGCTTCCGGCCGCATCCGCCGGTGCGCGTCGGCCGGTACGACGTGGACGGCGGCCTCGCCGAGCCCGAGCGCGGCGCAGGCCCGGTGGGTGGAGAAGTGGGCGATCTCGGAGCAGAACACCACGGGCCTCGGGAGCGCCGCGACGCCGTGTTCGCGGGCGTCGATGCCGCGCCGGTGGGCGGCGGCGTCCCGGGCGAGCAGCAGGCCCATCAGGTTGGAGAGGGAACCACCGGGCGTGAGGACGCCGTCGGCGCGCTCCCCGAGTCCGGCGAGGGAGATCAGTGTGCCGATGAGCCAGCGTTCGACGGCGATGGCCGAGGGGCCCGAGTCGTACGTGTCGAGCGAGGCGTTGCCCGCGCTCGCCAGGGTGTCGGCGGCGACGGCGACGGCGAGCGCCGGTGGTTGCAGATGGGCGGCGGCCCGGGGGTGCGAGAGGTCGATGCCGTGCTCGACGAGCACCGTGGCGAGGAGTTCGAGCGCCGCCTTGGCCCCGAGGCCCTCGGCGGGCAGCTCGGCCGGCCCGAGCGCGCGGGCGGCGGCGGCGAGGACCTCGGCGGGTGTGCCCGCCGGCAGGGGGCCGGCGGGGCGGCGGGCGGCCGACGCGGCGTCGACCGCCTCGGTCAGGACGGCGAGGGCTTCGGCGAGTCCGTCGTGGGAGCCGGCGAGCAGCGAGCGAGGGAAGTCGGGGCGCGGAGGGCGTGTACGGGTCAGCGGTGTCACGGCCGGTACTCCTCAGCCTTCGGCGAGCGGGTTGGGGTGCGTGCCGTTCGGGTACAGCGCGTGGCGCAGGGCGCGGTCGCCGTACCGGGTGACGACGATCCGGTCGCGGTTGAGGCCGTACCGGGGGATCTCGGGGGTGAGCAGGTCGTACTCGGTGAACCGGTCGGCGAGCTCGGGGAAGCGCTTCTGGAAGTCGAGGATCGTCCGGCGGACCAGCCGCCAGAACGTCTTCTCCGGCACGCCCAGCTGGTCCGCGCAGAGCGGCGCGAGGTAGCGGAAGTGGCCGACGAAGACCTGGTCGACGACGTGCTGCTTGATGATCGACGGGTGCTTGCGGGGCAGGACGTGGTCGTGCCCGTCCGGCTCCGGGCCGCGCTCGGGCACGTCGGTGAAGGAGACGCACACGTCGTCGACGAAGTCCTTCAGGTACAGGCGGGTGGGTACGTCGTTCTCGTCGTAGCCGATGAGAGTGTTCTGGCCGTGGGGGTTGAAGGTGACGCCGTACCGGTACAGCACGTGCAGGACCGGGACGAGGAGGGTGTCGAAGAGGCGGCGCAGCCAGTCCTGCGGGTCCAGGCCGGAGGCGCGGACGAGCTCGGCGACGAAGGCGTCTCCGGTGTGGTCGACGTGGAGGAGCGAGGCGAAGGTGCGGACCCGCTCGTCCGGGTCCTTGCGCGAGGTCACCGATTCGCGCCAGATGCAGCCGAGGGTCTCCAGGTGCTGGTAGGGCGCTTCCTCGAGTGTGGAGAGGTAGGGGTGGCGCACGGTCACCGAGGCGACCTCGCCGAGGAAGACGGTCCGGCACTCGTCGGTGAGGAAGGGGTCGCGCTCCACCAGGCCGCGGAGCCACTGGGTGACGACGGGGGCGCCCATGGTGCAGTGCGGCGGTATGCCGCGCCAGACAAGGGTGTTGAGGATCTTCAGCGGGAGTTTGACGTCGTACCGGCCGGGCGTGGTGACGTTGGCCATCGTACGGATGGACTGGCCGGGCAGGTATGCGTCGGGGCTCTCGCCGAGCGGGATGATGCGGCGCTGCGCCACGTCGGCGGCGTGCAGGGTCTGGACGGCGTGGTCCCACTGCCAGGGGTGTACGGGCATCCAGACGTAGCCGCTCGGATCGACTCCGGCGTCGGCCAGGACCTGGGTGAAGCGGCTCCGGGTCCCCTCGTCGAGCTCCTCCGCGAGGACGCTCTCCTCGGACAGTTCCGACGTGCCCCGGAACTCGGCGAGTCCGCGGTGGACGGCGACCCACAGGAGGTTCACCCGCTGGGCCGACTCCGGGGCGAACCGGCGTACGTCGGTGGCCGAGAAGCCGATCCGGCCCTTGTTGGCGACGAGGAGGTTGTGCCCGGTCATGCGGCACTCCAGCTCGGTGTGGCCCAGTGCCCGCAGCTCGGCGACGGTTTCGCCGCCGTGGGTGAGGCGGGCCGCGTCGACGGCCAGGGTGGCGGAGAGTTCGGTGAAGTACGTGGCGACGGTGGACGCGTCGCTGTCGATCGTGGAGGCCGCCTCCATGAGGAACTGCTGGGCGTCCCAAGCGGGTTGGGCGATGGCGTTGCCGAGCATGCTGGTGGCGGTGCGGGTGATCGACTCGGGGTCGACACGCAGCCAGCCGAAGGCGCCGGGCGTGGCCTGGAAAGCGTAGGTCGTGCCGCTGTCGAGGTCGACGCGATAGCCGCCGTCACCCGTCCCGACCGCTTTGAGCATGTCTTCGAAACACCACTCGCCGATCGCTTTGGCGAGAAGTCGTCGGTTGGCTTCACGCCAGGCCGCGGGGGCCACGTCGGGCAGCGCGGGCACGGGGTGGTCGGCGTGATGGGGCATCAGGCGGCTCCGATATCTGTCTGGATCAGGGCGCTCGAACGCCTGGACGTCCGAGCGCAGCTACATTAGGTTAGGCTTACCTAATGAACAAGGTCAACTTTCGGACAGGGATGGCCAGTTGACGACTGTGGCGCGATCGCCCCCGTCTCAAAAGGGCCGTCCTTCCGGACCTCACCCGGAGGTGAGCAGCGGTGCCGTCCCGCCCCCGTACCCCTCGATGGACGTTCGCCCTCGTCAGCGCCGGCGGCGTGATGATGACGCTGGACGTGACCGTCGTGAACGTCGCCCTCTCCGGCATCGCGCGTGACCTGGACGCCGGGCTGGGCAGGGTGCAGTGGACGGTCTCGGCGTACTCGCTGGCGTTCGGAGCGCTGCTCCTCACCGCCGGGGCGCTCTCCGACCGCATCGGCCGCAGAGCGGTCTTCACCGGCGGAATGGCGCTGTTCACCCTCGCCTCGGCCGCGTGCGGCCTCGCGCCCGACGCGTCGACCCTCATCGCCGCCCGCGCCGCCCAAGGACTGGGCGGCGCCATGGTGTTCGCGCCGACCCTCGCCCTCATCGCCGCCGCGTACGAGGGAGCCCGGCGCCAGGCGGCGATCGCGGCGTACGCCCTGGTGGCCTCCGCGGCGGGAGCGCTCGGCCCCATCGTCGGCGGGGTGTTCGTCCATCTGCTGGGCTGGCGCTGGATCTTCCTGGTCAACGTGCCCATCGGCGTCCTGACCGTGGTCGGCGCGCTGATGCGGATGCCGGAGTCCGCCGCGCCCCGCGACACTCGGCGGCGCGTCGATCCGTGGGGGGCGGTGCTCGCCGTCGGCGTCCTCCTGGCGCTGCACTACCCGCTGGTCACCGGTCCCGAAACCGGGTGGCTGGCGCCGGGCGTGCTGGTCTCCGCGGCCGTCGGCGTGGTGCTCGCGGTGGCCCTGGTGGCGAGTCAGCGCCGCGGCGGCGGCCTGATCGACATGGCCCTGCTGCGGATCCGGTCCTTCACGGGGGCGGCGGTCCTGGGCTTCCTCGCCCGGCTGTCGAGCCTGGGCGTGCTCGCCTTCACCACCCTGTGGCTGCAGAGCACGCACGGGTACTCGCCGCTCGAAGTCGGTGTGCACCTGCTGCCGCTGACGGGCAGTCTGCTGCTGACCGGGATGTTCGTCTCCCGGCTGCAGCGGGCGGTGGCGGCCGACGTGCTGGTGGCCTGGGGCTTCGCCGCGCAGGGTCTCGGGCTGGTCGGGCTGGCCGCCGCGGCCGGCTGGGGTGGCGGCTGGGGCTCCGCCGGTGGCGGTCAGGCGGCCACGGTCGCCGGTCTGGTGCTGCTCGGCGCGGGAGGGGCCGTCATCTTCCCACCGTTGATGGGTGTGGCGGTGAGCACCGTGCCCGCCGACCGGGCCGGGATGGCCTCGGGCCTGACCAACGCCTGTTATCCGCTCGGCACCGCCACCGGAGTCGCCCTCTTCGGCGCGGTGTTCGCCGCCCGCCTGGACAGCGGTCTGGGCGACGCCGCCGCCGGCGCGCCGATGCGGGAGGCGGTCGAGACGGGCAGGTTCGAACTTCTCTCCCCCGCGCTCCAGCCACTCGCCCGATCGGCGTTCTCCGGCGCGTTCGGCGCGGTGTGCCTGGCCTCCGCACTCGTCTGCCTGATCGGCGTCCTGACCGCCCGCACGCTCAGGCCCGCCCCGGAGCCGGCCACCGCGGCCGCGGACCGCCCCAGGTCCCACGCTCCACAGACCTCGTGACACGCCGGCAGGCCGCCGCCGTTCGGGGCGCGCGGCCTGTCCGGCGGGCAGCCGCCCGCGGGAGCCCCGCCTTCCACGGCAGGTCGCTCTCGCGGCGGCGGGCGCCCGCCGCGTACGGCCGGCCGGACCGCGCGGGCGCCCTCCGTCGTCCGGCGTCTCAGACGTCACGCGTACGGCGCAGCAGCCACACCAGGTAGGGCGCGCCGAGCAGGGCGGTCACGATGCCCACCGGGATCTCCGTCGGGGCGAGCAGCCAGCGGCCGAGGGCGTCCGCGGAGACGACCAGGACCGCTCCCAGGACGGCGGCCATCGGCACCATGCGCGCGGCGTGGTTGCCGACGATGCGCCGGGCCAGGTGCGGGGCGACGAGCCCGACGAAGCCGACGGCGCCGACCGCCGCGGCCGTACCGGCCGCGAGCACGGCGCCCGCGCCCAGGACGAGGAGCCGGGCGCGGCCCAGTTCGAGCCCGAGGGCACGCGGCAGTTCCTCGCCCAGGGCGAGCAGGTTCACCGGCCGGGCGGCGATCACCAGCACCACCGCGACCAGGGCGGGAACGGCGAGCCAGCCGAGTGCGGAGAAGTCACGGCCGTACGTGCTGCCGGCCAGCCAGCCCAGTGCGGACGCGATGTTCATCTGTGCGCCCACGACCATGATGTTGACCAGCGCCATCGACGTCGCGGCGGCGCCGATGCCGACGAGCACCACCCGGGTCGGGTCGATGCCCGACCGTCCGCCGCTCCTGGTGCCCCGGGCCACGGACACCACGAGCACCAGCATCAGCACACCGCCGATCGCTGCCGCCGCGGGCAGGGCCGCCAGCGGCGCCGAGGGGACGAGCAGGATGATGGTGATCGCTCCGAGCGACGCCCCGCCGGTGACACCGACGAGCCCCGGTTCGGCCAGCGGGTTGCGTACCACCGCCTGCACGGCCGCGCCGGCGACGGCCAGGCAGGCGCCGGCCAGGGCCGCGAGCAGAATGCGCGGCAGCCGGAAGTCCACCACCGCCGTGGTGATCTGCTCCGCGGATCCGAACAGCGCCGCGCCGAGCTGGCTCCAGCTGATCTCGACGTCGCCGAGGCGCAGCGAGACGGCCATCGCGGCGGCCAGGGCGACCAGTCCGCCGCCGAGCGCGACGGCGTACGTGGGGCCCCGGCGCCGGTCCGAGACCACGACGGCCGCGCCGGTGTCGGCGTCGCCGGTGCTCACGCGGCGGGCCAGCGCCATGAAGACGGGGCCGCCGATCAGCGCCGTGACCACGCCCACGGGGATCTCCGCGGGCTGTGTGGCGGACGGCGACACGATCAGCTGGGCCGCGGCGTCGGCGCCGAGCACCAGCGCGCAGGACAGCAGCGCCGCCGCCGGGATCAGCAGGGCGTGCTTGCGGAATCCCAGCTGCCGCACGATGACCGGGCCGATCAGTCCGACGAAACCGATCGGACCGGCCAGGGAGACGGCGGCGGCGGACAGCAGGACCGCGAGCAGGAAGGCGGCGGGGCGGATCCGCTCGACCCGTACGCCCATCGCCTGGGCCGTCTCGTCGCCGAGCGCCAGCAGATCCAGCGGACGCGCGAGCAGCGGGGCGAGCAGCGCGCCGGCGACCACGACCGCGCCGAGGGTGAGCGGCCGTTCCAGACCGGACTGCAGCAGCGTGCCGTTGCCCCAGAAGAACAGGCCGCGGGTCGCCTGCACGTCGAGCATCTGCAGGAACTCGGCCGCCGAGGTGGCGGCGAGGGCGACGGTCGCCCCGGCGAGCAGGACCCGCCCCGGCGTCAGGACACCGCCGCTGGTCAGCAGGTACACCAGGCCGACCGCCAGGAGCCCGCCGAGGAACGCGGCGCCGCCGGCGGGAATCGGGCCCAGGCTCACGCCGGTGAAGGCCACGAGCACCACGGCGAAGTACGCTCCGGCGTTCACACCGAGCGTGTCGGGCGCCGCCAGCGGGTTGCGGGTCGCTCCCTGGACGAGCGCTCCGGAGACGCCGAGCGCGATGCCGACGACGAGACCGGTCAGGGTGCGCGGCAGCCGGCTGCCGACCAGGACGTCCTCGGTCCGGGCGTCGCCGTGGCCGAGGAGCAGGTCCACGATGTCGCCGATGCCGACCCCGGACGCGCCGAGACCGAGGTGGACCACGCCGACCAGGCACAGGACGAGGGACAGGGCGCCGCCCACGAGCAGGGCTCGTGGGCGGCTGCCGAGCGGACGGGCCGGGACGGCCGTCAGTCCTTCCGAGGCCATCAGACCTTCAGGGCCTTGCCGGTCTCGTCCAGGATGTGGAGCGCGGACAGCGGCCCGCCGAAGAGCCAGGTGCCCGGGTCGAGCGGCAGGACCTTGTCGTTCTTGACGAAGTCCAGGCCCTTCCACACCGCGTTGTCCGCGAGGTCACCGGTGAACGGGTTGTCCTTCTCCGCGGCCACGTAGAGGAAGGTCGAGTCCTTCTCCGCCTGGGTCAGGCCCTCGACGCCGACCGTGGTCATGCCCCAGGCGTCGCCCTGGCCCTTCCAGCCGTTCTTCAGCCCGGCCAGGTTCAGCACCTGCGGGGCGATGGCGTCGTCGGTGAGCATGCGGATGGAGGCGGCGCCGTTGGCCGTGAAGCCCTGGGCGAGGGCGTACTTCATCCCGCCCTTGCCCGCCTTGTCCAGACGGCCCTTGAGATCGGCGGCCTTGGCGTCGATCTGCCCGCTCACCTCGGCGGCCTTCGCCTCCTTGCCGACCGCCTTCGCCAGTTCGGTGAAGTTCTTCTTCATCGTGTCGAGCTGCGGCTTGGTGGTGTACGTGAACGCCAGCACCGGCGCGATGTCCTGGAGCTGCTTGAGGTTGGCCTTCGACCGCTCGTTGTCGACGACGATGAGGTCGGGCTGCAGCGCCTTGATCTTCTCCAGGCTGGGCTCGTTGCGGCTGCCCACGTCGGTGACCTGGGCCGGCAGGGCCGCGCCCTGTGCGGTGATCCAGGTGCCGTACCCCTTGTTGTCGGCGTTGCCGGCCGGGGCGACGCCGAGAGCGACGAGTTCCTCGGCGTAGGTCCACTCCAGCGTCACGACCTTCGTCGCGGCCTTGTCCAGGCTGACCTTGCCCAGTGCCGTGTCCACGGTGATCTTGCCGCCCGTGGTTTGCTTGCCGCCCGTCTTGTCGTCGGTGGTGTCGCCGACCGTGCCGGATCCACAGCCGACGGCCGTCAGCATGAGGGCCACGGCGGTACCGCCGGTCGCGAGGGCGCGCAGCATTCTCTGCATGGTGAGCATCTCCTTGTGTACGGGGCAGTGCGGGAAACCGCTGTCGGGGGTGCGCCCTGGGTCAGGACGCGGCGGTGGCCTCGGACCGCTGCGGGAAGCAGGCGAGGTACCCGGTCGCGGGGTCGCGGACGACGTTGACGCGCAGCCCGAAGGCCCGCTGGATGACCTCGGGGTTGAGCACCTCGTCCGGGGTTCCGGAGGCCGCGATCCCGCCGTCGGCGACGACGACGACCTCGTCGGCGTAGGCGGCCGCCTGCATCAGGTCGTGCAGCACCACACCACAGGCGATGCCGTGCTCACGGGCCAGGCGCCGTACGACGTCGAGCACGTCGAACTGGTGGCGCATGTCGAGGTACGTGGTGGGCTCGTCCAGCAGGAGCACGCCCGCCTTCTGGGCCAACACCATTGCGAGCCAGGCTCGTTGGCGCTCGCCTCCGGACAGCTCGTCGAGCCGGCGCTCCACCAGCGGAGCGGCGTCCGTGACGTCGAGCGCCCAGTCGATCGCCTCCGTGTCCGCGTCGGTGTGACGGGCGAGGGCGCCGCGGTGAGCGTACCGGCCGTGTCGTACGAGCTCCCGGACGGTGACGCCGGCCGGCGCCTGGGACGACTGGGGAAGGAACGCGAGGCGCTGGGACAGCGCACGGCGCCCGAGGGAGCCGATCGGCTCTCCGTCGATCCTCACCTCGCCGCCGAGGGGCGGGAGAAGACCGGCCATCGTCCGCAAGAGGGTTGATTTCCCACATCCGTTGGGACCCACCAGGACGGTGATCCCGCCGGCCCGTAAGGACGCGTCCACCTGCTTCAGCACCGGACGGCCGCCATGCCCGACATCGAGGCCGTTCGCCACCAGGCGGACATCACCCACGGACACCACATCCCTTCACCACCGCCGAACCGACGGCGCCACCATACAACTTAGGTAAGGCACGCCTTAGACCTCAGCGGCTCGGACCGCAGCTTGTGACCAGGTCGAGATCTCCCGCACCACCATGCGCCCCCGAAAGTCGCAGAACCCCCTTGCGGAGATGCCCACTTGAGGCTAGGGACGAGATCGCCCCCAGCCTCACGCGGCCTTCGGGGTGACGGTCCGGTCAGCCCGCTCGTCCCTCGGCCCGCAGGGGCTCGTCGTCGAGAAAACCGCCCGACTGGTGCTGCCACAGCTTCGCGTAGGCGCCGTCCGTGGCGAGCAACTCCTGGTGGGTGCCCTGCTCGACGATCCGTCCGTGGTCGAGGACGACGAGCTGGTCCATGGTGGCGACCGTGCTCAGACGGTGCGCCACGACGAGCGCCGTCCGCCCCTCCATGAGACGCCAGAGCGCGTCCTGGACGAGGATCTCGCTCTCGGAGTCGAGGGCGCTGGTCGCCTCGTCGAGCAGCAGGATCGGCGCGTCGCGCAGGATCGCCCTTGCGAGTGCCACTCGCTGGCGCTGCCCTCCGGACAGTTTCACCCCACGCTCGCCCACCATCGTGTCGAAGCCGTCCGGGAGGGCATCGGCGAACTCCGTGACGTGCGCCGCCTCGGCCGCGCGACGGATCTCGGCCTCGGTGGCGTCCGGCCGGGCGAACGCGATGTTCTCCCGCAGCGTGCGGTGGAACATCGCCGGGTCCTGCGGCACGTAGGCGATCAGACCGCGCAGGTCGGCCTGGCGCAGCCGGCTGATGTCCTGCCCGCCGATCATGATCCTGCCGCCGTCGATGTCCGTCATCCGCAGCAACAGCCGGCTGAGCGTGGTCTTGCCCCCGCCCGACCGGCCGACGAGCCCGATCTTCGTCCCGCTGGGCACCGTCAGTTCGAGGCCCTCGAAGAGCGGCTCCCCGCCCGCGTGGGCGAAGGTCACCTTCTCGAAGCGCACGTCGGAGCCTTCGGACAGCAGCGGTTCCGGGGTCACCGGGTCGAGCACGGTCGGCGGGTCCAGCAGCAGTTCGGTGAACTGCGCGGCCTCCGTCATCGAGCTCTCCAGCCGCCGGTAGATCTGGTTGAACTCGAACATGATGCGCGTCGCGTTGGCGTAGTACGTGAAGGCCACGACGACCGCCTCGACGCCGAGCCCGCCCCCGCCGAGCGCGAGGGCGACCAGCAGGCCCAGCACGTTGGTCAGCACGGACATCGGCGCGACCAGGGTGTCGATGCGCAGGTTGCCGTAGTCCCAGGAAGCCAGCGTGAACCTTCGCGACTCCGCGACCCGGGACCGGTGTTCGGCGGCCTCCCGTTCCTCGGCCGCGAAGGACCGGACCGTGTCCATGTTCATCAGACTGTCGGCGACGTGGCCCGACACCCGGGCGATGGCCGCCTCGCGCCGGGCGACGAGCGCCTGACGGCGCCGGATCAGGGGTGCCACGCACAGCGCCGTGAACAGGATCATCGTCAGGAGGCCGACCACGAGCATCGGGTCGTACTGCCACAGCACCACCGAGGCGAACAGCAGCGGCACGAAGCTGCCCATGACCGAGAAGGTCAGGGTGTCGACGAAGTCCTCGAAGCGGGAGGCGAAGCTCAGGACCCGCTTGGTCAGCGATCCCGCGAAGTTGTCGTGGAAGAACGCGGCGTCCTTCGCGAACAGCTCGTCCATGCCGATGATGTACAGGCGCTCGATGCCCCGCGCGTCGAGGCGGTTCAGACAGTGCAGTCCGACGCGCCACAGCGCCTCCGAGAGGAGGAGGACACCGGCGAAGGCGAGGACGTAGGGCAGGGCCCAGCCGATGCCGGTGCCGGTGCCGTCGTCCCCCGCGATCCGGCCGACGAGCTTCGCGACGACCAGGGGCGCGATGTAGCTGATGCCGATGTTGCCCAGCGCGGGGAGCAGCATCCCGGGAACCGTCAGCCGGCGAAGCCGGGCCAACTCCCGGCCGTAATAGCGGAGAGCGAGGATGACCGGGCCTTTGCCCGGCGAACTATCGTGCGATTGAGGCGAGTCCATACCAATCCTGTGTTTTTGGACCGGAAAGCCAGGAAAAAGCAGTCTCCCGCAGGGGTGTCCGCAGGGTCCAAGCGTTTTTCGCCGGGGCGTGAACCGACAGGCGGGTTTCAGCCGACCAGCACGGCGGGGGTCGGCCCGTCGGGGCGGACGGTGATGCCGTAGGCCGCCCCGGACGGCGTGGAGTGGAAGCGCGGGGTGTGGGCCGGCAGCAGGTGTTCGAGGAGGACGGTCGACTCCAGGAGCGCGAACCGCAGCCCCAGGCAGGCCCGGGGGCCGATGCCGAACGGGAGGTAACTCCCGGGGTGGGCGGGGCGCCGCCCGGAGGTGGTGAAGCGCGCCGGATCGAACCGCTCGGGGTCGTCCCAGAGCTCGGGGTCGCGATGCGTGAGGTAGGGACAGACGATGACGTCGGTGTCGGCCTCGATGGCGTATCCGGCGAGGACGTCGTCCTCCGCCGCGGAACGCGGCAGGATCCAGGCGGACGGGTAGAGGCGCAGCGTCTCGTGGACGAGCGCCTGGACGGCCTGCCGCCGTTCCGCCGAGCCCTCGGGGCCCGCGGCGAGGGCCCGCTCCCGTGCCTCGGGGGCGCCCTCGAGCAGGAGGTGGAGCCAGGTGAGGGTGGTGGCGGTGGTCTCATGACCGGCGACCAGCAGGGTGACCAGCTCGTCGCGGATCAGCCGGTCGGTGTACTCCGGGCTCGTGCCGGCCGCGTCGAGCAGGACGTGCAGCAGGCCCGGTCCTTCCGGTCCCGGCCCGGCGTCGCGGGCGACCGCAATGGCGCGGCTCGCCACGGCGTCGATCCGGGCGAGCTCGGCGGCGACGGCCTCCCGGGCGGCGCTCCCGTCGGCCGGCAGGCCGGGCAGCGCGGCCACCACGGCGGGGACGGCGGCCAGTTCACGCTCCGTACCGGCGTCGAGAGGGTGTCCGGTCAGGGACCGCCAGATGGTGTCCAGGGCGAAGCGGCGCATCTCGTCACCGACATCGAGGACCTGCCCGGTACGGGCGTACGCGGCCCAGCGCGCTGCGGTGGTCCGGGCGGCCCCGGTGATCCGCTGTTCGTAACGGCGCATTCCCCGGCCGGTGAACTGCGACTGCAGCAGCCGCCGTTGCCGCTGCCATGCCTCGCCCGTCGCGGCCAGGACGCCGTCACCGATCAGCAGTCGGGCCCGGTGCGAGCGCTTCACGTACCGCTCGGGGCGGAGCGCGAGGACGTGCTGCACGGCCTGGGGACCGGTGACCAGGACGGTAGGGCGGGGGCCGAGCCGGATCGCGGCGACGCCGCCGAGGCGTTCGCGTGCCTGGGCGAAGAGGTCGACGAGGTCCCCTCCCCCGGCCTGCCACTGCCCGACCAGGGCGGGATCCAGCTCGGGGACCCGGCGGCCTGCCGGGGACGGGCTCGGGAGGGAGCCGGGTCGGGCGTCGGTGGCCACGGGGTCTGCTCCTCTTCGGCGGTGGTACGTCGCCATCGGGCCGGTGCGGTCATCACGCACTGTAAGGGAGGCGGCACGAGAGGCGACAGGCTGTATCCGGCCGCGAGGTGGCGCGGCATCAAGGCACCAGGCGGCGAGGTCGGGGCGGGAGGCTCTGCCGAACAGCGCCGAGTGACCGCTCGCGAGCCGGGTATGCGCGGTTCGTGCACTCCGAGAACCACGAGAACCACGAGTACCGCGCGAACCGCGAGAGCCGCGACCGGCGCGAGGGCCCCGAGACGCATGCGGGGACGACGTACGAGGGCCACGACGGCCACGAGGACCGCGCCTCGGCCATGCCGGTGTTCCGGTCGCTCGACGAGCTGACCGGTCTCGTCGCCCGGCGCACGGGCGTGTACGTCCGCTGGTCACGGGGGCCGTCGGCGGACCTCCCCGACCTCGCCAGCCGCGACGACCTGACCGGGATCCCGATGCCCGGCCTCTCCGCGAACCCGCTGGACGTCGAGGCCTGGTGGGGCGAGCGCCCGCTCCGGCTCTGGGCGGCCCGTCGCCTGTACGACTACGCCCACCTGCCGCACGTCAAGGACCGCCGGGTGCGGCCCTGGCTCCTGCACGGCAAGGAGAACGGGCGGGGTCCGGACAACGAGCCCCTCGTCACCGACGTCGAACCGCTGGGGTGGATCGACGGCGCGGTGATCGAGGAGGCCACCGAGGAGATCGGGCGGCAGCGTGGCCCCTGGGGCCCCCTGGACCGCAGCCCGCGGGGCGGGCATGCCGCGTAGGCCCACCCGGGCGGAATCACCCGCCCGGGCGGCGTGAACCGCTCCCTTCGGGTAGGGAATGAACGGAAAGAACCGATTCAGACGCCTGGACATGGCCTGGAGGACGTACATGAACGCGGCCGACGAACGATCCGCTGGTCACGCCCCTCGCCGAGAGCCGTGGCCCTCGGTGGTCCGCCCCCTCCGGGGCATCGGGCGCGCGGCCGGTGCCGGAGCCCTGGCCGGTGTGCTCGGGCTGCTGCTGTCCGGATGCGGCGCGGCCGAAGCGCGGGTGAACGGCGCCCGGGACGCCGGCCGCGCCTTCGAGCGGGCGCTTGCCGCACGGGACTACGCGGCGGCGTGCCGGCTCCTGGCTCCGGACACCCGTACGGCGCTGGAGGAGAACGAGAAGCAGGCGTGCGCGCGGGCGCTGGAGGGTCAGGAGCTGCCGGTGTCCCAGACCGTGGACGACACGGAGGTCCACGGGCGACAGGCCCTGGTCCGTGCCGGTGAGGAGACGCTGTTCCTGTCGCAGTTCTCCCCGGGCTGGCGCGTGGTCGCGGCCGGCTGCACGCCACAGGAGGACAAGCCTTACCAGTGTGTCGTGAAGGGCGGTTGACCATGCGCGGTCTCTTCGTCGCCTGCCTGGTCGTGATCCTGGGCGGGCTCGGGTATTTCATCGTGATCGGGGCGATGCACCGATGAGCCGTAACGAACGGGAGCCGCAGGAGGAGCAGGGACGGCAGGAGGAGCCGGGGCCACAGGAGGAGCAGGGGCGACAGGGAGAGCAGGAGCGCGGGAGCTTCTGGAGGGACAACAGCCTCACGCTGGCCTTCGGGGCCGCGTTCCTCCTCGCCCTCCTCGGCCAGGCCCTGGCCGGGCACGCCGAGTTCAACGAGCAGCTCACCGACGACGGTCTTCAGCGGATCGGCCTGGGCGAGTACATGATGTCCTCGGACTTCGCCGTGGACGTCACCGAGAACTGGCAGTCGGAGTTTCTGCAGTTCTTCCTCTTCATCTTCGGCACCGTGTGGCTGGTCCAGCGGGGGTCGCCGGAGTCCAAGGAACTCCACAAGATCGGTACCGAGTCCGACCACGACCAGCGCGTCGGCGATCACGCCGGGGAGGACGCTCCCCGCTGGGCCGCGGCGAAGGACTGGCGCCAGCGGGTGTACTCGCTCTCGCTGGGTCTGGTCATGAGCGGCGTGTTCGTCCTGTCCTGGCTCGCGCAGTCGATCTCGGGCCTGGCCGCCTACGACGAACAGCAGCTGCGGCAACTCCAGGACCCGATCGGATGGGGCGAGTACCTGGGCTCACCGGACTTCTGGAGCCGGACGCTCCAGAACTGGCAGTCGGAGCTCCTGGCCGTGGCGGCCATGGTCATTCTCTCCGTGTACCTGCGCCAGCGGGGATCACCGGAGTCCAAGCCGGTCGGTTCCTCCCACACCGCCACCGGCGTCGAGGGCTGACCCCGACGACGCCCCGGCTGTCTCGTGGGCGGCGGGTCCGCTCCCGCTCACCGGCCGTCGCCGGCCGCTCGCGAGCGACGCCACCACCGTCGCGGGCCTTCTCGGGCCGGGGACCGGCGGGCGATACTGGGCTCATGGTCTGGCCACCGCCGCTCGCCGGCGAGCTGCGCAAGCGCGCCGGGGACGCCCTGCTGCACCGGGTCGCGGGCCCCACGGCGTACGAGAAGCGGGCCCGCATCCACGGCACGCCCGGGCCACGCTGGTTCGGTCCGGAACGGCCCGTACGGACCGTGCACGCCGACGCCTCGATGTACATCGGCGGACTCGCGGCCCTGCTGCTCCAGTCGCTGCACCCGGTCGCGATGGCGGCGGTCTCGGCACACTCCGGGTTCCAGGGGGACCCGTGGGGCCGGCTCCAGCGCACCAGCACCTTCCTGGCGGTCACGACGTTCGGGGTCGAGGCGGACGCGACGCGAGCGGTGGAGCGGGTACGGCAGGTGCACGGGAGGATCACCGGGACGACGTCCACGGGCGTGCCGTACCGCGCCTCGGACCCCCATCTGCTCACCTGGGTGCACATCGCCGAGGCGGACTGCTTCCTGCGGGCGCACCAAAGGTACGGGCGCCGTCCCCTGGACGCGTCCGGCGAGGACGGCTACGTGGCGGACATGGCCCGGATCGCGCGGCGGCTGGGCGCCGAGCGGCCGCCCGAGACCCGCGCCGAGCTGACGGAGCTCCTTCGCGCGTACCGTCCCGAACTGCGTGCCACTCCCGCGTCCCGCGCGACGGCCCGGTACCTGCTCTCGCACCCTCCCCTGCCGGCCGCGGCGCGGCTTCCGTACGCGTTCCTGGCCGCCGCGGCGGTCGAGCTGCTGCCTCCCTGGGCCAGGGCCATGGTCGACCCGCCACCGCTGACGCGGCTGATGCTGCCGGTGGCACGGCTCGGGGGCCGTGCGATCACCGCGGCCGTCCGGTGGGTGACTCCGCCCCCTCCGCCGTCACCGGACCGTCCTCCGGTCTCCGCCGCCGGATGACCGTGTTTGCCCGCGCCCCGGCGGGTTAGGCGCCGTGGAGACCGGACAGGTTGCGCGGCGGCGCCTGTCACGCGAGGTGACACCGGAGGAACGATCATGAGCAGCACGACCGCCGGATCGCGGTACACACCCGAAGCCGAGGACGACATCCTGGAGCAGTTGATCCAGCAGCACGACCAGATCCGACAGCTGTTCGCGGAGACCGCGGACTCGGAGGGCGACACCAAGCAGCAGTGCTTCGACGAGCTGCGCGCCCTGCTCGCGGTCCATGAGACGGCGGAGGAGATGATCCTGAGGCCCGTGGCGAAGCGCGTCGCCGGGCAGGAGGAGGCGGACGCGCGCAACGAGGAGGAGTCCCGGGCCAACGAGGCGCTCGCCCGGCTCGAGGAACTCGACGTGCACAGCGCCGACTTCGACGCCCGTCTCCTCGCGTTCCAGCAGGAGGTCGAGGCGCACGCGCGGCACGAGGAGCAGGAGGAGTTCCCGGTCATCCGCGCCGAGTGCGACATCGAGGACCGGCGCTCGATGGGACGGCGGCTCCGCATGGCCGAGCGCATCGCGCCCACCCATCCGCACCCCGGTACCGCGGGCTCCCCGGCCGCCCAGTGGGCGGTGGGCCCGTTCGCCTCGCTCCTCGACCGCGCGAAGGACGCGTTCAGCAGGCCGGGGCAGTGAGCGCTGCCGCGGACCGGGCCGGCTGAGCCGCCGGACCGCTGTGACGAGGCGGCCTCGGCCGCCGGGTCCGCTCGACGCCCGCCCGGGGCGCACCCCTGACGCGCGGAGGCCGTTCTCTCGGACGAGAGGACGGCCTCCGCGCTGTGCCGTGCCCGTTCCGCGGTCACCGGGGCACGCGTCGTCCTGGAGGAACCGCCGGGCGCGTGAGTACCGTCTCTCCTCGGAGCCACTCATCGCACGGAGGGGAGACGCGCCATGGAACTGAGCGAAGAAATCGCCGCATTCCGGGGTGGCAGGGGGGAACCCGGCCGACTGGTGGGCGAGTTCCGGCGGGCGGTGCTGCTCGCCCCGCTGGCGGCCGGGGCCGGAGGCGGCGTGATGTCCGCCGTGCAGGGCGGCATCCGCTGGCTGTACGCGTTCACCGACGAGGCCGCGCTGGCCCGCTTCGCACAGGCGCGAGGGGCCGGGGACCGGGAGTGGGAGTACCTCGCGATCCTGGGCGCGCGTCTGGTCGACACGATCGTCCCGATGGTCGACGGTCCGGCGGGGGTCGCGGTGAACGTGGCCGACGAGGACGGCTCGATGCTCTTCCCGCCGGTCCTGGGCATCGTGCCCGAGACCTGCGCCGTCGACCGGACGGACGCCGCCTGATGGCCGGCGATCCGGATCTCCGGCTGTCGCCCGCGGCCGTCGCGGGCATCCAGAAGGGCCTGCGCGCGGCCATGGCGGAGCTGCGCGAGTCGTCGGACGCGGCGGGCGCCTCCCAGGGAGCCGGTTTCAGCGACCTGTCCATGACCGGCATGGAGGCCGGGCACATGGGTCTGGCCACCGACTTCGAGGACTTCTGCGAGCGCTGGGAGTGGGGGGTGCGCAGCCTGGTCCAGAACGCGAGCATCCTCGCCCGCTCCCTCGGCATCGCCGCCGGTCAGGTGTGGGAGGAGGACCAGTACATCCAGGGCACGTTCAAGGTCGTGGCCAACGCCGCGTACGGCAACCCGCACGCGAGCGAGGACGAGATCGAGCAGAAGGCGTGGGGGGACATCTTCCGGGCCGACGTCTACAAGCCGGACTACAGCCTGGAGTCCTTCGAGAAGAGCCAGAAGGACATCGAGCAGACCTGGTCGGACACCGCGGACAAGGTGTCGTCCACGGGAAAGATCGGTTCGCTGAAGGACCTGCTGGACCAGGCCGACGGGGATGGTAACTGATGGGCTGGAGGGACTTCGTACCGGACTCGGTGGAGGACTGGGTCGAGGACCGCGCCGAGGACGTCGGCGACGCCGTCGAGTGGACCGGCGACAAGGTCGCCGACCTGGCGGAGGACGTCGGTCTCGACGGGGCGGGCGACTGGATCCGCGACAAGAGCCGGTCCGCGGCGAACCAGCTCGGCGCGGATGTCGCGGAACTGGAGCTGGGGCAGACGGAGGATCCGGCCAAGCTGGTCTACGGCAGCGCCTCCAAGATCCGCGCGCAGGTCTCGCACCTGAGCGACTTCGAGCTGTCGTTCACCCTCGTCGGCAACGGCATCAAGGCCCTGCAGGGCGACGGTCTGAAGGGCGAGTCGGCGGACGCCTTCCGGGAGTCCATCGCGCAGGAGCCGCCGAAGTGGTTCAAGGCGGCCGAGGCCTTCGGCAAGGCCGCCGACGCGATCAACCGGTTCGCGGACACCGTGGAGTGGGCGCAGGGCAGGGCGAAGGA
Source organism: Streptomyces sp. NPDC029139 (assembly GCF_055564335.1). Taxonomy (NCBI): domain Bacteria; kingdom Bacillati; phylum Actinomycetota; class Actinomycetes; order Kitasatosporales; family Streptomycetaceae; genus Streptomyces; species Streptomyces sp. NPDC029139. The sequence continues at coordinate 207,281 of NZ_JBVHWN010000009.1, forward strand.
GGCCCTGGAGGAGTACAACAAGGCGAAGAAGGTCTCGCAGGACGCGCGGAACGCCTACAACAAGTCGATCGACGACTACAACGCGGCGGTCGAGGCGAAGAGCGACACCCTGCCGCCGAGGCCGTCCGCGACCTTCACCGATCCCGGTGTCGCGCTGGCCAAGGCAGCCCAGGACAAGCTCGACAACGCGCGCAAGCAGCGCAACGAGGTCGCCGAGACGGCCCGAACGGCGGTCCGCGCGGCCCGTGACGCGGCCCCGCCCAAACCCTCGTACGCCGAGCAGCTCGTCGACGGCCTGGACTACCTGGAACTCGCCAAGACCCATCTGACGGGCGGTGTCATCAAGGGCGCGGCCGGTCTCGTCAACTTCGCCCGCGCGCTCAACCCGACCGACCCGTACAACCTGACCCATCCCGCCGAGTACGTGATGAACCTCAACTCGACGGCCGCGGGCCTCGTCACCATGGCCAACGACCCGTGGGGCGCGGGCAAGCAGATGCTCGACGAGTTCATGAAGGACCCGAACGAGGGCGTGGGCAAGCTCCTGCCCGAACTGCTCGGGACCAAGGGGCTGGGCGCGGCGAAGAAGGGCGGCTCGGTCGCCCAGCACCTGGACGACCTTGACGGGCCGGGCCGCAAGGACACGGACCGGAACGGCCCGCACCACGGCGAGCGGCCCGACCCGGAGAAGGCCAGTGAGGGCACCGACCCGGTCGACCTCGCCACCGGCCGGATGTACCTCCCGCAGACGGACGTGGTCCTCCCCGGCACCTTCCCCTTCGCGTTCACACGGCGTGCGGAGTCGGGCTACCGGGCGGGCCGCTGGTTCGGCCCCACCTGGTCGTCCACGATCGACCAGCACCTGGAGATCGACGCCAAGGGAGTCGTCCTGGTGTCCGAGGACGGTCTCCTCGTCGGCTACCCGCACCCCGCGCCCGGAGTGCCGGTCCTGCCGGTCTCGCCGTCGGGGCCCCGTCAGGCCCTGGAGCGGACCCCGGACGGCGACTGGACGCTGACCGACCCGCTGACGGGCCACGTCCGCCGCTTCGCCCCGCCGGCGGGCGGCGCCGAGAACGGCATCGCGCCGATCGTCCAGCTGGAGAGCCCGGGCGGCCACCATGTCACCTTCGAGTACGACGAGCACGGCACTCCGCTGGGCCTGGCCCACTCCGGCGGCTATCAGCTGCGCTTCGAGACCGCCGAGGGCCGGATCACCGCCCTGCACCTGACCGGCGGCGGCCGTGTCCTCGCGTACGGCTACACCGACGGGAACCTGACGGAGGTCACCAACTCCTCCGGGCTGCCCCTGCGGTTCACCTATGACGACCGCGCCCGCATCACCTCCTGGACCGACACCAACGACCGCCGTTACGAGTACGCCTACGACGATCTCGACCGGTGCGTCGCGGAGGCCGGCGAGGCGGGCCACATCGCGCTGACCTTCCGCTACGACGAGCCGGACCCCGGGACCGGCCACCGGGTGACGCGGGTGACCACGGCCGCCGGGCACACCCGCCGCTATCTGATCGACGAGCGGTACCGGGTGGTGGCCGAGACCGATCCGCTCGGCGCGGTCACCCGGTACGCCTACGACGTCCGGGGCCGTCGTGTCGCGCAGACCGATCCGCTCGGCCACACCACCCGCACCGCCTACGACGACGCCGGCCGCCTGGTCTCCTACGTCCGGCCCGACGGCCGGGAGGCGCGCGCCGAGTACGACGAGCACGGCCGGCCGGTCAAGGTCGTCGCCGTGGACGGCTCGGTCGTCCGCCAGACCTACGACGAGCGCGGGAACCGCACCTCGGTCAGCCGCCCGGACGGGACGGTCACCCGGTTCGGCTACGACGAACGCGGCCATCTCAGCACCGTGACCGACCCGATGGGAGCGGTCACGCGCGTCCGCACCGACCGGGCGGGGCTGCCGCTCGCCGTCACCGACCGGCTCGGCGCCACCACGACGTACGAGCGGGACGCCTTCGGGCGGGCCACGGCGGTCACCGACCCCCTGGGCGCGGTCACGCGCACGGAGTGGACGGTCGAGGGCAGGCCGCTGCACCGGACGGGCCCGGACGGCGTGCGGCGCTCGTGGACGTACGACGGCGAGGGCAACTGCCTGACGCGTTCCGACGGCCCCGACGGCGGCACGGTGCGCTTCGAGTACACCCACTTCGACCTGCTCGCCGCCCGGACCGACGCGGACGGCACGCGGCACGAGTACACGTACGACGCCGAGTTGCGGCTGACCCGCGTCCGCAACCCCCAGGGGATGACCTGGGAGTACGCCTACGACCCGGCGGGCCGGCTCGTCCGGGAGACCGACTTCGACGGCCGCGCCCTGGACTACGCCTACGACGCCGCCGGCCGGCTCGGCACCCGCACCGACGCCCTCGGGCAGCGGATCACGTACGAGCGCGACGCGCTCGGGCACACCGTCCGCAAGGACGCGGGCGGCACGGTGACGACGTACGAGTACGACGTCTTCGACCGGCTGGCCGCAGCGGTGTGCGGAAACAGTGTGCTGACCCGGCTGCGCGACCGGGCCGGCCGGCTGCTCCAGGAGACGGTCGACGGCCGCACCCTCACCTACTCCTACGACGCCGCGGGCCGGCGCACCGGCCGGACCACCCCGACGGGGGCCGTCGCCGTGTGGGCGTACGACGCGGCGGGCCGCCACGAGGCCCTGACCACCTCCGGCCGGCGGATCGGCTTCACGCACGACGCGGCGGGCCAGGAGCTCCGTCGCACCTACGGGGACGCCGTCGCCCTCGACCACGCGTGGGACGAGGCCGGCCGGCTGGTCGAACAGCGGCTCACGGGCCCCGGGCAGGAGGTGGTGCAGCGCCGCGGGTACAGCTACCGGTCCGACGGCGTCCTGACCGGGATCGACGATCTGCTGACCGGACCGCGCGGCTTCGAACTCGACCCGCGCGGCCGGGTGACGGCGGTGCACGCCGAGAACTGGACCGAGCGCTACGCGTACGACGAGGCGGGCAACCAGACCTCCGCGTCCTGGCCCGGCTCCCACCCCGGAGGCCAGGACGCCACCGGACCGCGCACCTACGAGGGCACCCGGCTGATCGGCGCCGGCCGGGTCCGGCACGAGTACGACGCCCTCGGCCGCGTCGTGCTCCGCCAGAAGGCCCGGCTCTCCCGCAAGCCCGACACCTGGCGCTACGAGTGGGACGCCGAGGACCGCGTCACGGCGGTCACCACCCCGGACGGGACGCGCTGGCGGTACACGTACGACCCGCTGGGACGGCGCACGGCCAAGGAGCGGATGTCCCCGGACGGTCGCGAGGTCGCCGAGCGGACGGTCTTCACCTGGGACGGCAGCGTGCTGTGCGAGCAGACCAGCAGCGCGGCGGAGGCCGACCGGGCGATCGCCGTGACCTGGGACCACCGGGGTCTGCGGCCGCTCGCGCAGACGGAGCGGATCCTCGACGCCGACCAGGACGTGGTGGACGCGCGGTTCTACGCCATCGTCACCGACCTGGTGGGAGCGCCCACCGAACTCGTCGACGAGCACGGCGTGCCGGCCTGGCGCAGCCGGTCCACGCTCTGGGGCTCCACGGCCTGGAACCGCGACGCCACGGCGTACACGCCGCTGCGCTTCCCCGGCCAGTACTTCGACACGGAATCGGGCCTGCACCACAACTACTTCCGTGTCTACGACCCCGAGACCGCCCGCTACCTGAGCCCGGATCCGCTGGGCCTGAGGGCCGCTCCCAACCCGGTGGCGTACGTCTCCAACCCCCTCGGGTGGTGCGACCCCTTCGGTCTCGCCCCCTACTCGGACAGCACCAGGGCGGCGCAGGGCGTCGACCACCAGCTCAACGAGGCGGAGAGCGGGAAGTCGAACCACTACCTGGAGGGCATCGGCGGGGACGAGGTGAAGCTGGAGAAGTACCTGCGGGGCCACTTGCAGTCCCCGGCCAACTACGTCGACGACGCGACAGGGGCGCGCATCATCATCGACCACAGCCTCGACCCGTCCAGGCCGGTGGCGATCATCCGCCAGGACCGTATGATCCACGCGTACCACATCGATCCGGAGGACCTCTCCAACTACATCACTCCGCGGGACGGCAAGGACGAGGCGAAGTGGCGAACCCCGAAACCGGACGAAGTGAATGAATAGCCCCGGCACACGCGACGACTGGCCGGGGTACCGTGCCGAGCCGTCCTACGACCCCGGCCAGAGCCGGGTCTTCCCGGCCCCGGTGCCGCCGGAACTGCGGGCCCTCGGGACCGAGGTCCGGGCGGCGGACTGGCCGGTGCGGCTCGCCTTCCGGGCCTCCCGGACCGCGCTGCTCGACACCCTCTGCCGCTGGCAGACGCTGCGCGCGCTGGCGTACGTCCACCTGCTGGCCACCCGTACGGCGGACGAGCGGCTGTCGGCGGACCTGAGGGTGGTGCCCGGCCTCGAGACGGCCGGGGACGCGGGGCTGCCCGAGCTGCTGGCGCGGCTGGAGCGGGCCGCGTCGGACCTGCCGGCGGATCTGCTGGACGCGGTCGTGTGCGACAGCGGCGGACTGCTCACGGAGAACCGGTTCGCGGCATCGGTGCTGGCCGCCGGGCTCACCGCCGATTCGCGCCCGGGAGACCCGGACGTGGCGGTCTCCCGCGCCGTGGTGCTCACCAGCTACTGGTACGAGGTTCCCGAGCGGCGCGGCGCGCTGGCCCTGGCGTGGAGCGCGAACCTGTTCGTCCGTTCGTGGCTCGAGTGGTCGGGGCGATTCGTGTACGGCGACCCCGCGGGGGGCCTCGGCATCACCGCCGACCCCCGTCCGCAGCGCCCTCCGGCCTCCGCGCTCCCGGGCTGGGCGGCCCCGCTGCTGGACCGCGTCGCACGGGGGGACACCGGATCGGCGTCGTGACGGCCCGAGGCGAAGGCGTGGCGACTTCTCGACAAGGAGCGGGGGTTCGGTCTGCGCGGAGCGGCCGGGGGCAGAACGTCGGGTGACGGAAAAGTCTCACCCGGCCAGGAGTTGACCATGCCGCACTCGACGCCGGCCGGCAGGCCGGTCCTCACCGCCGACTTCGGTTCGTCCGAGCAGTGGACCGCCGGCCGCTCGTGGGCCTATCCCGACGGCGGACCGGTCAACCCGCGGGACAACAAGCTGGATCACCTCGTGGAGGACCCCGACTACAGCCGCTCCGGGGTCTTCCGTGCGACGCGCCGCCGCGACGGACTGTGGGACGCGGGACTGCTGACGACGGAGGGCAGCCCCCAGGGGTTCGAGGTGCGGGCCGGTGACGTTCTCGAGGCGCGGGTGAGGCTGCCCGAGGAGACGGGAGCCTGGCCCGCGATCTGGACGTGGCGCGACGGCGGGCAGGAGATCGACGTCTTCGAGTACCACACCGACAACCCGGACCTGCTCGAACTGTCGAACCGTGTGCGCGGCGCCCACCACTACCACCGCTCCCCCGGCGTGCGCCCCGGCGGCTGGGTCGATCTGCGCACCGAGTTCGGGGCGCGCTCCGTGGTGTGGTGGGTCGACGACACCGAGGTGTTCGCGGACGGTCGCGGGGTCGGCCGGTCCTGGCACGCCTATCTGATCGTCAACCTCTCGGTCTGCGCCGGCCGTTACCACCCGGCGCCCGACGCGGAGACGAACGAGATGTCGTTCGAGGTGCGTGATCTGCGGGTGTTCCGGGGCGGCGGGTGACGCGCGCTCCCCGCCGGCCCGTGCGGGCGGCGGGGAGCGGTGGGCGTCCTACCGGCGGCTGCGCACGAGCAGGTAGAGGAAGTAGGGCGTGCCGACCACCGCCGTCATGAGGCCGGCGCCCAACTGGGCCGGCGCGATGACGGTCCGGCCCACCAGGTCGGCCGTGCAGACGAGCGCCGCCCCGAGGAGCACCGCGACCGGCACCACACGAGCGTGCTGCCGGCCGACGAGGGCCCGCGCCGCGTGGGGGGCCACGAGTCCCACGAAGCCGATGGTGCCGGCGGCGGCCACGGCGGTGGCGGCGAGCAGCACGCTCAGGACGAGGAAGCCGAGGCGGCCGCGTCCGAGGTCGAGGCCGAGGAGCCTCGGGGTGTCCTCGTCGAGGGAGACGAGGTCGAGTTCGGTGCGCCGTACCACCGCGACGGCCACGCCCGCGGCGAGTGCGACGGCGAGGGGCAGCACGTCGGGCAGGGTGCGCCCGTAGGTGGAACCCGACAGCCAGGTGAGGGCCTTGGTGGCGTTGAACGGGTCGGTGAGGATGATGAGCAGGCTGACCAGGGCGGCCGACCCTGTGTGGATCGCGAATCCCACGAGGACGAGCCTGGTCTGTTGGAATCCGCCGCGCGCGGCGAGCCCGAAGAGGATGACGGAGGCGACCGCCGCGCCGGCGAACGCGGCGCCCGCCACGCTCCACGCCCCGACCAGGGGCACCGTCGTCACCAGGAGCACGGCGCCGAGCGCGGCGCCGCCGGAGACTCCCATGATGCCGGGCTCCGCGAGCGGATTGCGGGTCACGGCCTGGACGAGTGTCCCGGCCAGCGCGAGCGCGGCGCCCGCGAGGAGGGCGGCGAGGACCCGGGGCACGCGGGTGTCCAGGACGAAGGTGACGGTCTGCCCGGCCTGTCCCAGCGCCCAGTTGGTCACGTCGCCCAGCAGCAGCTTGGCGTCGCCGAGCAGGACGGCGGCGATGGTCACGCCGACGAGCACGACGACCAGGACGGATGTGACGGTGAGGAAGACGGACCGGCTCCTGATGCGCAGCCGGTCGGCGGCGACACCGGCGGTGTCACGGAGCCGGGTGGCCATGACGATCACGAAGACGGCCCCGACGAGGCTGGTGACGACGCCCGTCGGCACCGCGACCGCCGTGTCCGCCGGTACGAGGGTGCGCAGCAGCACGTCCGAGCCGAGCACCAGGGCGGCGCCGACGAGCCCCGCGACCGGAATGCCGACGCGGGTCCGGGTGAACCCGCGGAAGCGACGGGCGAGGGCGCGGGCGAGCGCCGGGGCGCACAGGCCGACGAAGCCGACCGGACCGGCCAGGGTGACGGCGGCCGTGGAGAGGAGGGCGGCGAGCACGACGGCCGTGACGCGGGTGGAGCGTACGGGAACGCCGAGGCCGCGGGCGGCGTCGTCGCCGAGAGCCAGGGCGTCGACCCGGCGGGCGAGCAGCAGCAGACCGACGAGGCCGATGACCCCGATGGGCGCCATCTGCAGCACGCCGTCGAACCCGTTCTGGGCGATGCTGCCCTGGTTCCAGTGGTAGACGCCCTCGGTCTGCTGGGGAAACATCAGCAGAAGTCCCTCGGTGACGGCGGTGAGGCCGAGGGTGAGGGCGCTGCCGGCGAGGACGAGGCGGACGGTTCCGGTGCCGAGCCCGGACAGTCCGAGCACCACGGCCGCGGCCGTGAGGCCGCCGGCGAACGCGATGCCGGAGGAGGCGAGCAGCGGGAGCGAGACGCCGGTGGCGGCGGTCAGCCCGAGCGCGAAGTACGAGCCGGCGTTGACGGCGAGGGTGTCGGGCGCGGCCAGGACGTTGCGGCTCACCGCCTGCAGGGCGGCACCCGCCATGCCGAGCACGACCCCGACGAGCAGGCCCGCGGCCATCCTCGGCAGTCGCGAGGCGATGACGACGGACGCGTCGTCGGGGTCGGCGTGACCGAGGAGGGCTTTCCCGACCTCGGACGCGCCGACGGCGGCGGTGCCCTGGGTGATGTCGACGAGCGCGAGGCCCGCGACGAGGAGGAACAGTGCGGCCGTCACCGCGGCCGCGCCCGACCGGGACGTGGCCGTCGACGGACGGGTGGCGGGAGTGGTCGCGGTGACGGCCATGGTCCTACTTCTTCGTCAGCGCGGCGACGACGGAGTCGACGTACGCGCTCATCGACTCGGGACCGCCGAACATCCAGATGCCGTCGGACAGTCGGTGGACATGGCCCTTCTTCACGAACGGCAGCGAGGTCCACACCTTGTCCTTGGCCAGCACTCCGGTGAAGGGGGTGCTGTTCTTGTCGCCGTCGTTGCCGATGTAGGCGAAGTGCACGTCACCGAGCTTGGTGAGGCCCTCGACGTCGGTCGCGCCGAGGCCGTAGGCCGGGTCGCCCTTGACCGTCCAGGCGTTCTTCAGGCCGAGCTTCTCGTTCACCCCGCCGATGAGCGAACCTCCGGTGTAGGGCCGGATCGAGACCTGGTTCGAGACGACGTAGCCGTCGGCGAACGCGTACGACGCCCCGGCCAGACCGGCGCCTTCCAGGGCCTTTTTGCCTTCGGCCAGCTTCGTCTCGAACTGCTTCTTGAGCAGGTCGGCCTTCTCCGTGGTGCCGGTGGCCCGGGCGATGAGGTCGAGGTTCTTCGTCATCTGGCCGACCGGGTCGGTGGCGTCGGCCGCCTTGACGGCCAGGACGGGGGCGACCCCGCGCAGCTGCTTCACGGCGGCCGGCGGCAGGTCGGTGGTGGCGACGATGAGGTCGGGCTTCAGGCCGGCGATCGTTTCCATGCTCGGCTCGCCGCGCGTGCCGATGTCCTTCGGGTCGTTCTTCAGCGGGACGGCGGAGTTCCAGGTCTTGTAGCCCTTGACGTCCGCGACGCCGGCCGGGGCGACGCCGAGCGAGATCAGGCTCTCGACGACGTTCCACTCGGTGCCGACGACCGTCTTGGCGGGCCCGTCGAGCTCGACCTTCGCGCCGGAGGCGTCGGTCAGGGTGATGGGCGCCGCGGACTTCTTGGCGTCGTCCTTGGCGGGTTCGGTCGTCCCGCAGGCGGTCAGAGTGAGCGCCGCCGTGGTGGCGACGGCGGCGGTGAGGAGGAGGCGTCTCATGGGGTGGGGCTGAGCCTTTCGCTTCGCGTGTGGTGGCGGCCTACCGCTCGGGTGCGGAGCCGTCCGGTCAGGGGGTCGGTGTCGACGTCGACACGGATGCCGTACGTCTCGGTGAGGCGCTCGGCCGTGAGCACGTCCTCGGGGCGGCCCTCGGCGACGACGCGTCCCGCGTGGAGCAGGACGATCCGGTCGGCGACGGCCGCGGCCTGGTCGAGGTCGTGGAGGACGACGCCGACGGCGATGCCGTGCTCGTCGGCCAGGTCCCGGACGAGGTCGAGCAGTTCGACCTGGTAACGCAGGTCGAGATAGGTGGTCGGCTCGTCGAGGAGGAGTACGCCGGTCTCCTGGGCGAGGCAGCCGGCGAGCCAGACGCGCTGGAGTTGCCCTCCCGAGAGGTGCTCGACACCCCGGTCGGCGAGTTCCACGGCGCCGGTCAGGGCGAGGGCACGGTCCACGGCCGCCCGCCCTCCGGGGTCGGCCTTCCCCCAGCGCCCCCGGTAGGGGTAGCGGCCGAACTCGACCACGTCCCGCACGGTCAGCCCGCTGGGCGTGGGGCGGCCTTGTGTCAGCAGCGCCACGTGCCGGGAGAACTCACGGGGGCTCAGGGCGAGGCCGTCGGTGGCGCCGTCGATGACGAGCGCGGCGGTCCGGGGCTGCTGCAGCCGGGCGACCGTGCGCAGCAGCGTGGACTTCCCGCTTCCGTTCGGCCCGACGAGGACGGTCACTTCGCCGGCCCGCAGGGTCAGGGAGGCGTGGTGGACGACGTCGACGCCGTCGTACGCCACGGTGACACCCGTGGCCGACAGCTCATGACCGCGTGGGCGGACGTCCGTGGTGGTCTCTTCAACAACTCGCACGCAGCAGAGGTTAGCCTAACCTAAGCACTGGACGGAACAGGGTCTCGACTGTCGAGCGCAAGACGAAAATCAGCCGACCTCAGCCGGTTCCAGCCGCCCATGGCCGGCCGCCCGCTTCCCCACCTCAGCCTCCCGCCTCCCGCCTCCCGCCTCCCGGTCTAGGCGACGCGACCCCCTGACGTCGAGCCCTCGGTGCGCGACCGCGCGAGCCCGATCGCGCTGCTGGACGAAGTCACCACCGCGCACCCCGTCAACGAGGCGGCCGTCCACGCCGGCGTCGAGCGCCTGATGGCAGACCGAACGACGAGCTCCTGCGCCGCGGCGGCCGCTACGCCGACTTCTGCAAGCTCACCTCGGTGCCCGCGGCCGACGTGTGACGCTCCCTACCGAAAGCCCCAAGGACGGAGGAGCTTCAGTGCTCACAGAGGGAGAACTCTCGCTCGTAGAGCTGCTCGTTGTGTTCGTCGACGAAGAACTTGCGTTCCCTCATGAGCTGTTCGCGGTAGTCCTTCGCCTGTTCCAGGGTCATGGTCGAGGTGTCGGACCACGGCTGCTGCGGTGGCACATCGGAGGTCGAGACGATCTTTTCCGACGGGTCGACCAGGAAGAACGCGAGGATCTTGCGGTGTCCCGGGCGGGCCGGGTCCGCGAGGCGGAAGGAGCCGACGCGGTGCTGGAGGATGTTCGGGAACGCCAGGCAGCGACCGGCCGGCGTCGATGCCGAGCCCAGCGCCTGGTTCAGCGCGTCCTCGTCCTCCAGGCCGTAGACCTCGCGCAGACCGTTGTCGTCGTTCTGCTCGTAGGACGGGTCGTCGAGTGCCGCCCGGAAGCTCAGCCGGCTTTCGGTGATGTTCTCGCTGTCCCAGTAGTAGATGCCGGTCGAGACGATCCGCTCGTTCAGCATCCCCTCGACATGCCAGGAACCGCCGGGGTACTCGGGCTTGTCCGGGGTGAGGTGGATCGCGGCGAGCTTGACGATGACCTGAGGACCGCGGCCGCGCAGGTCGACCCGGGCGGCTTCGTCGGGCCGCTCGGGCGGGGTGAAGACCGGGGCGTCCGGGACGACGGGGAGGCGGTTCTCCCACCAGTCGTCCTGGGCCACTTCCCAGGCACGGAGGGCTTCCCGGTAGGCCCCCTCATCACCATAGGCGGACTTGTCCGGATACTCCGGCTCGGAGTCGTACCACCCGTAGGGATCGGCCTCGATCCGTAGGGGCCGCGGATGGCGCAGATCCGTGAGCACGTTCTCCAGCAGCGGGCGGAAGCGCGCGAACACGTCCGGCAGCACGGAGGCCAGTTCGTGATGCGTCTCGGGGTGGACGTTGTTGACGTACGAACGGAAGGCGACATCGCCGTCGTCACTGACGTCGACGTCCGTGGGCAGCCACTGGAACTTCTCCGAGAACTCGTACGTCGAATAGCGGTCCGTCGGGTTCCGCCAAGCCCGCTCGGGCCCGCCGCTCACCTCTCTCACCAGGCAGAACAGTGAGGGATGGACCAGATCCAGAACCTGACCGTCGGAACCGGGATGCCAGTCCCGTTCCGCTTCGGGGACCTCTTCCAGAACCCGAACCGCCTCGCGCAGCCGGGACCTGAGCTTGTCGTCGACCAGTGTGTCCGACTGCCACACCCCGTCCACGGCGGACACCTCGACGCCGGTTCGTCCGTCCCGCAGCGCGGCGTAGTGCACGAGTTCGTCGAGCACATACCGAACCTGCGCGTCGGTGAGGCCCTGCGCCACCGCTTCCCGCGTCCACCTGGCGACGATGTCGGCATCGTGCATCTTGTCGAACCACCGCGGCTTCTCCCGGATGTGCGCGCTGCACTGCATCATCTGCAGCTCCCGCAGCGTTCGGGGGGTCGCGAACGGCAGGGAACGCGAGGCTTGAAAGGGCAGCGGGAAAGCGGTCAGGCCGGTCAACTCTGGTGATCCTCACGGTCGGTGTGCGGTGGCGGGAACGATAGCCGAGCAGACCGACACCGCAGCCGTGACCCCGGTCCGCCGGTGTCGCGTCGCTCGCCCTTTCGCCCCGCGCCGGCCACGACAGAGGCGCAGAGTGCGCCTCAGCCCGCGCACCGCCCCATCGCCGCCTTCGTCGCCGGCCGGCTCTGAGCCACACCCTCGCGACTGGCGCGGCCGCGACCACCACACCCCTCGAACGCACCAAAGGCCGCCCTCTCATCATGAGAGAACGGCCTCCGACCTGCGTTTCCGCACAGTCGGGACGACAGGATTTGAACCTGCGACCCCTTGACCCCCAGTCAAGTGCGCTACCAAGCTGCGCCACGTCCCGGCACCCGTCTGACCTGGGGGTTTCCCCTGGCCGAACGTGCATGAGAACAATACCGCACTTCCCCGGGTGATCACGAACGGCTTTCCCGCTTGACCTCGACCTCGCTTGAGGTTGCACGGTGAGTGGCATGACGAACACGGACATCGACCGGCTCCACGGCCTGATGGCGCTGATGACCGGCGACGAGAAGCACTCGCCCGCCGCCACCTCCACCCTCGACGCCCTCTGGGTGCTCTACGACCGCGTGCTGCGGGTGGCGCCCGATACGGTCGGGGACCCCGGGCGGGACCGGTTCCTGCTGTCGAAGGGGCACGGACCCATGGCCTACTACGCGGTCCTCGCCGACAAGGGCTTCTTCGCCGAGGAGCTGCTGACCGGCTTCGGCTCGTACGACTCGCCGCTCGGGCACCATCCCGACCGGACGCTCGTGCCCGGCGCCGAGATCGGGAGCGGGTCCCTGGGTCACGGGCTGCCGCTGGCCGTGGGGAGCGCGCTCGGGCTGCGCGCCCAGGGGCTGACCGAGCCGCGGGTGTGGGTCCTCATCGGGGACGCCGAGCTGGACGAGGGCAGCAATCACGAGGCCATCGCCTACGCGGGCCCCGCCGGTCTCGAGCAGCTGCACACGCTGGTGATCGACAACGGATCCGCGACATACGGCTGGCCCGGCGGGATCGCCTCCCGTTTCGAGGCCGCCGGATGGTCCGCCGAGACCGTCGACGGACGGGATCACGACGCGCTGTACGCCGCCTTCACCGCCCCGCACCCGGGCCGGCCGCGCGCCGTCGTCGCCCGCGTCGAGCCCAAGAACGCCTGATCAGAGCCGTCTGCCCGACCCATGAGGAGTGCCCCGCGATGGACACCATGCGTGACCGCTTCATCTCGACCACCAGCCGCCTGCTCGACGAGGATCCCCGCCTCGCGCTCGTCCTCGCCGAGATCAGCAGGGACGGATTCCAGGAGGCCGAGCGGCGCCACCCGGACCGCGTGATCAACGTCGGCATCCGGGAGCAGCTACTGATCGGTGCGGGCGGCGGGCTGGCGCTGACGGGGCTGCGACCGGTCATGCACACCTTCGCGAGCTTCCTGGTCGAGCGCCCCTTCGAGCAGCTCAAGCTGGACTTCGGACATCAGGGGGTGACGGGCGTCCTGGTGAGCGCCGGGGCGTCGTACGACTGGCCGGCCGGCGGTTTCACGCACATGTCGCCCGGCGACGTGGCGCTGCTCGACACCCTCGACGGCTGGACGATCCACGTCCCCGGCCACCCGGACGAGGCCGAGGCCCTGCTGCGGCAGGCCGTCGCGGGAGACGATCTCGTCTACGTACGGCTCTCGCTCCAGTCCAACGCTTCGCCCCGCCCGGTCTCGCCCGGCTTCCACACCGTGCGCGAGGGACGGTCGGGCGTCGTCGTCGCGGTCGGGCCCCTGCTGGACAACGTTCTGGCGGCCACCGAAGGGCTCGACGTGACGGTGCTGTACGCCACCACGATCCGCCCCTTCGACGCGGCGGGCCTGCGCAGGGCGGCGGCCGCGGCACGCCCGGACGTCGTCCTGGTCGAGCCCTACCTCGCCGGTACGTCGACGGCGGCGGCCAACGACGCCCTCGCCGATGTCCCCCACCGCGTCCGCGGTCTCGGGGTCTCCCGCCGGGAGCTGCGCACATACGGCAGCGTCGACGAGCACCTGGCGGGCCAGGGGCTCGACCCGGCCGGACTGCGGAAGCGCGTCACGACGTTCCTCGGCCGGTGACCGCTCACGTCTCCTCCGCGGGCCCCGACCGCGGGTACTGCTCCTGGAGCCTGCGCGGAGCCACCTGACGCCAGGAGTCGGCGAGGATCGCACGCAGCTCCTCCTCGTCGTCAAGGGCGCCGATCCGGACGCGTACCCAGGCATAGCCGTCGTCGTGCCCCTCCCGCACGAAGAACTTGGCGGGCTCGGCGGCGATGAGTTCCGCACGCTCCTCCTTGGGGCATTTCACCCCTATCGCCTGGTCGTCGTCGTGTAGCGAGGCGAAGATCTTCCCGCCGGGGCCGGCACGGAAGGTGGGCATGCCCCAGGCGAGCTTCTCGACCGCCCCGGGCAGGGAGAGCGCGATTCTGCGTACGTCGTCGGCGGTGGCCATACCTCGACCGTACGGCCCGCCACCGACACCGACCGCCCCGTCGGCGTATCGAGGGGGCGCACGCGCCGGAGCGCACGCCGGTTACTCCTCGTGACACACCCCGGCGCCTCCACGTACTCCCGCACGCCCCATGCCGCCCTCCGCTCCGAGGCTTCGAGCGCGCGCCACCCCCGTGGTTACGGCGCCCCCCGGCCCTCCGCGGGCTCGGCGATTCTTCCGGCATGACGCATCTCTGGGGAAGAGGGGGCGTATGTGGCGACCCGGCGCCCCTCGCTGCCATATGCCTGACAATTGTTTGCCGTTGGCATGTGGCAGAAAGAAGCCCACGGGGAATGCCCTGAGGGCCCGCTCGAACAGGCTAACTCCCCACCAAACACAGTCAGATTGAAACGTCAACCGCCTGTGTTTCGGACAAACTCCGTGGCGATATTGATCCGCCTCAGAAAGATCAACACCATGGAGTGTCGGCCTGTTCGGGACGGGGCCACTGCCGATGCACCACCTGCTCGAACAACCGAACGAGCAGGCGTTTCGCAGGGGAGGGACTCGTATGGACGGCTACTTCAGCAGCCGACTTCATCATCAGCTCAGGGAAACGGTCAGGAACTTCGCGGAGAGTGAGGTCCGGCCACACATAGCCGAGATGGAAGCCTCCCGCTCGGTGCACCACGAACTGTCCCGGCGGATCTGCGAGCAGGGCTGGCTGGGCGCCACAATCAGCCAGGAGTACGGCGGCATGGGCGCCGGGCATCTGGCCAAAACCATCATCATCGAGGAGCTCTCCCGGGTCAGCGGCGCGATGGGCGCCATGGTCCAGGCCTCGCAGCTCGGCACCGCCAAGATCGTGCACTTCGGCAGCGACGAGCAGCGCAAGACGTGGCTTCCCGCCATCGCCGCGGGCGAGTGCCTGCCGACCATCGCGGTCACCGAACCGGAGTCGGGCGGGCACGTCCTCGGCATGACCGCCGACGCGGTCCGCGACGGCGACGACTACATCCTCAACGGCAGCAAGGTCTTCGTCGGCAACAGCCACGTGGGCGATCTGCACGGTGTCGTCGTACGGACCGGCCCCGGGTCGAAGGGCCTCACGGCCTTCCTCGTGGAGTCCGACCGCCCGGGCTTCCGGCTCGGCCCCCAGCAGCCGGCCATGGGGCTGCACGGCTTCAGCTTCGGCGAGCTCATCTTCGAGAACTGCCGCGTCCCGGCGTCCAACCGGCTCGGTGACGAGGGCGACGGTCTGTCCGTCGCGTACTCCTCGAGCGTGCTGTACGGCCGGGCCAACCTCACCGCCGTCTCGCTCGGCATCCACCAGGCGATCCTGGAGGAGACGACCCGCTTCTGCGCGGAGCGCCACCGCTACGGCAAGCCGCTGCACCACCTGCCGACGGTCAAGCTGAAGCTGGGGCAGATGCAGTCCCGGTTGATGACGGCGCGGCTCGCCGCGTACCACGCGGTGCATCTGCTCGACCAGGGCATGTCCTGCGACGCCGAGCTCATGAACGCCAAGCTGGTCAACGTGGAGTCGGCGATCGACTCCGGTCGCAACGCCATGGAGATCCACGCGGCCGCCGGTCTCTTCACGGACCGTCCGATCGAGCGCTACCTCCGCGACGCGCACCACATCTTCGCCCCGGCGGGCACCTCCGACATCCAGCTGCTGCGGCTGGCCGAGGTCGCTCTCGGCCAGGACAAGGGCAGTTGGTCGGAGAAGCTTTCGGACCTGGTCAAGCTGGAGCCCGTCCACGCCTGACACGGTCCCGGCGGAACGCGGAGACACACACGACAGACACAGAAGCGCCCCGGTCGGCCGTGCAGCCGTCCCGGGGCGTCCCGTGCGTCAGATCAGTCCTTCCTCGCGGCGGTGGATCTGCTCCACCAGCTCCGCCGCGAGCGTCTTGATCGTCTCCAGCCCGGCCCGCCCCCACGGTCGTACATCGGTGTCGACGACACAGATCGTCCCCAGCGCTATGCCCGTCCGGTCGATCAGCGGCGCGCCCATGTAGGAACGGATGCCGATCTCGTCCACCACCGGGTTCCCCGCGAACCGCGGGTAGTCACAGACGTCCTCCAGGACGAGCGCCTTGCGGCGCACCACCACGTGCGGGCAGTAGCCGTGGTCACGGGCCATGAAGCGGCCGACGTTCGCGCCCGCCGCCGCCGCGCCCAGGTCGCTGCCGGAGTGCGTGCCGGCCGGGGTGTGCAGCCCGGCGAAGAACTGGCGGTTCTCGTCGATGAAGTTGACCATCGAGTACGGGGCGCCGGTCACCTCCGCCAGCCGGTGGGCGAACTCGTCGAACGCCGCCTCCGGCCGCTCCCCGATCCCCAGTTCCCGCAGGCGCCGCACACGGGCGGGCGCCTCCCGGTCGACGGGGGTCAGCAGCAGATGACCGGTCGGGTCGTAGGTCATGACGGTGCTCCGTAGCTCGGCACGGCGGCCGGGATGGTGGTGAGCAGATGCTGGACGAGGGTGAGGAGGGTGCGGATGCCGGCGCTGGAGATCCGGGCGTCGCACAGCACGACCGGCACCTCGGGCTTGAGGTCGAGCGCGGCCCGTACCTCGTCCGGCTCATAGCGGTACGCACCGTCGAACTCGTTGACCGCCACGACGAATCCTATGCCGCGCCGTTCGAAGAAGTCGACGGCGGAGAAGCAGTCCTGGAGGCGCCGGGTGTCGGCGAGGACGACCGCGCCGAGGGCGCCCTCGGAGAGCTCGTCCCACATGAACCAGAAGCGCTCCTGGCCCGGGGTCCCGAACAGGTACAGGACGTTCCGGTCGTCGAGCGTGATGCGCCCGAAGTCCATCGCGACCGTCGTCGTCGTCTTGGACTCCACGCCCTCCAGACTGTCGGTGGCCGCGCTGACCTGGGTCAGCAGCTCTTCGGTGCTCAGCGGTTCGATCTCGCTGACCGCGCCCACGAAGGTCGTCTTGCCCACGCCGAAGCCGCCCGCCACCAGGATCTTGAGCGCGGTGGGGAACGGGTCGGTCGCGAAACTCTCGTGGCGCTCAGAGCCGTTGTCGTAGGCCATCGAGCACTGCCTCCAGCAAGGAACGGTCGGTTGGGTTGGCATGGAAGCGGGGCGCCCGGGCGGTCAGCGCCCCGCAGTCCACGAGGTCGGAGAGCAGAACCTTGGTGACGACCGCCGGGAGCCGTAAGTGCGCCGCGATCTCCGCCACCGAGGTGGGTCCGTCGCACAGCCCGAGGGCCAGGCTGTGCTCCGGACCCATGTGGGGCTGCGGTGAGGAGCCGGTCGCCATCACCATGGAGAGGAGGTCCAGCGCGGTGGTGGGCTGGGTCCGGCCGCCGCTCACGGTGTAGGGGCGGATCAGCCGCCCGGCCGCGTCGTCGAGCCAGGGCCCCTCCTGAGGGGACGTCACGCTCACTGCCCTGTGCTGCCCGCCGCGCCCGCCGCTTGTCTCGCGGGCGTGATCAGATACGGCCGGACGCTCTTGACGAGCATCGCCATCTCGTAACCGAGAACGGCGGCGTCCGCCTCGCGCCCGGCGAGGACGGCCAGGCAGGTGCCCGATCCCGCGGTGGAGACGAACAGCAGGGTGGAGTCGAGCTCGACGACCACCTGCCGCACCTCACCGCCGTCGCCGAACCGCGCGCCGGCGCTGCGGCCGAGCGAGTACAGCCCGGAGGCCAGCGCGGCCATGTGGTCGGCCGCGTCGGTGTCGAGGCCGTGGACCGACTTGACCAGGCCGTCGGAGGAGAGCAGAACCGCGTTGCGGGTGTACGGGACCCGCTGGACCAGACCGCTCAGCAGCCAGTCGAGATCCGAGGAATGGCCGTTCGGCGCATTGCTCGCCATGGTGCATCTACTCCTTGTGCGCGTCACCGGGACGCAGCGGTTCATGGGGGGACGGCTGGGATTCGGCGAGTCCGATGCCGCGCTGGAACGCGGCCATGAGACCCGGGTCGTGCAGAGCGTGCTCCTCGGCCCGGCGGGCCACGGGCTCGTCGCGCAGCTGCGGGACGAGGTGCTCCTGGGCCCGTCGCTTGGGGAGGAGGGGGCGGCCCGGAGCCTCGGGGCGGGGGGCCTGGGGGGTGTTGCCTGGGCGGGCACGCTCAGCGTGCTCTCCCCGTACGGGGAGGGGCGCCTCGTACGCGGGTCCGCCCGGAGCGGGTGTCCCCGCCTCGGCCGACTGGAGCGGGAGGGCGGGTGCCGAGGTGGTGTACGTCAGCGGCCGGTGCTGCGGTGCGGCAGCGGGCTCCGGCGCGTGGGCCGGCGGCCGTACGGGAGGGTGCGCGGACGCGTGGGCGGGCGCGGGCGCCTGCGCCGGTACGGGGGCGGGGACCGGCGCGGGCGCCCCGGTGGAGTGCGTCCCGGGGGTAAGCGTCCCGGGAGCCTGGGCCGGGCGCCCCTGGGCCGCGGGGCCCGCGTGGACCGCCGGAGGCGCCGCCTGCTGAGACACCTGCGGCGCCGGGGCCGCCTGGCCCGCGGCTGCGGCTCCCGCCTGACCCTGGCTGCGCGCGAGCCCTTCCGGGTCGGCGCCGAGGAGTCCCTGCGGCAGCACGAGCACGGCCTGGACACCGCCGTAGATGTTCGACTGGAGGCGTACCGCGATGCCGTGGCGCCGGGCGAGCGCGGAGACCACGAAGAGGCCGATGCGGCCGTCCTGGAGCAGATGGGCGACGTTGACCTGATCGGGGTCGGCGAGCAGGGCGTTCATCTTGTTCTGCTCGGTGACCGGCATGCCCAGGCCGCGGTCCTCGACCTCGATGGCGAGGCCGGCCGTGACGTACTGGGCGCGCAGCAGCACCGTGGTGTGCGGAGCGGAGAACAGCGTCGCGTTCTCGACCAGTTCGGCGAGGAGGTGGATGACGTCGGCCACGGCATGGCCCCGCAGCGTACCGTCGATCGGCGGGACGAGCTTCACGCGTGGGTACTGCTCGACCTCGGCAATGGAGGAGCGCAGCACCTCGGTCATCGTGACGGGGTTCGACCACTGACGGCGGGAGATGGCGCCGCCCAGGACCGCGAGGTTCTCCGCGTGGCGGCGGATGCGGGTCGCCAGGTGGTCGACGTGGAACAGGCCCTTGAGCAGCTCGGGGTCCTCGACCTCGTTCTCCAGCTCGTCCAGGAGCTGGATCTCGCGGTGCACGAGGGACTGGAGACGGCGGGCGAGGTTGACGAAGACCTCGACCTTCTGCTCGTTGCCGACGCTGCTGGAGAGCCGGGACGCCTGCACCACGGCGGCCACGGCGGCCTCGTGGGAGCGGTTCAGCTCCTGTGCGAGCAGGTCGAACTCGTCGCCGGACGCACCGGCCGGCGGGGTGACCTGGCGGGCCGGGACGCCTTCGCCGCGGCGCAGCTGCTCGACGACCGTCCGCAGTTCGCTCTGACCGCGGGCGCTGGAGCGGCGCAGGGCGTTGCAGCGGTCGAGCACGGACTTGGCCGCCCGGTCGGCGCCGAGCGCGGCCGCGGTCACGGAGGCGACCGTGAGGGCGGCGGCGCCCGTGAGCGCCGCCCAGAGTCCGGGTGAGGGGCTGGCTCCGGTGGAGCGGATGGTGAAGAGGACGGCGGCCGCGCCGCCGAGTGCCACGGCGATCGCCGGAAGCACGGAGGTACGCAGGAGTAGGGGGCGTATGCGCGTTTCCGGCAGGAGCGGCGCGGGATTCTGCGCGGGGGTGGAAGTCCCCGCGGGAACGGGACGGGCGCCTGACCGGCCGTGCCGCCCGCCCTCACGGCGTTCGGACCGCCCGGCGGGTGCGCGAAGTTGAGACATGAGTGTCCTTGGTACGTGCCCAGGAATCGGCGTACTACGGGAGTGTCCTACGTGGGTCTGATGAGCCTACCGATGATCACCAACCACACACTGTAGTCGTCAACCGTTCATGTGCGGTGCGCAGTTGGCAAACTTACCCGGAGAGCGCCCGACTCTGGTATCACCCTTCGCACGACCGGCCGAGAACGCATGGCCGAAACCCGGTGGGGCCGTGTGGGCCCACCGGAGCGGAAGAGGATCGAGGCACGTACACGCCTCCGCCTGCCACGGAATCGGCCCCTGACCGGAATCAGCCGGCGCGGCCCCGCGCGAGGAGGTGCGCGCTCCGCCGCGAGCGCCGCGGGCCGTTCGCGTACGCCTCTTTCCAGCCACCTTTTCGGCTTTCGAATTCGCGTTCGCGGGTGCTGCGTTCGCCCCGGCGTCCGGACCGCCGGTGTGACTGTCCGTACGACCGGAACCACGCCACCCACCTGCGAAAGCCGATCGGTATCGTGAGGCTCCCGGTGCGCCGGGACCGCCGCGACATCCGTTGCGGGCGACGCCCGGCGCGAGGACGGATGGTGTTCTGTGGAGGCTTCCTTGGACGGGTCACGTGACGTTCCCCCCGCCGCGACCGTGTGCGTCATCGGTGCGGGTCTGTCGGGGCTGGCGAGCGCCCACGCGCTCGCGGTCAGGGGAATCGACTACGTCTGCCTGGAGAAGTCACCGGATGTCGGCGGGATCTGGCGCCGGCCGGGAGCGGGCGAGCGGGGGCCGGCCTATCGGTCGCTGCATCTGAACACCGCCAAGCAGCTCACCGGTTACGCCGACTTCCCGATGCCGGACGAACTGCCTCTCTACCCCCGCCACAGCGATGTCGCCGCCTATCTGCGCTCCTTCGCCGAGTGGGCCGGACTGCTGCCGCACATCGAACTGCGCACGGAGGTGCTCTCCGTACGGCAGGGTGGCGACGGCAGCTGGACGGTGGTCAGCCGGGACGTGCACGGGGTGGAGAGGGAGCGGCGCTTCGCGCAGGTGATCGTCGCCTCGGGCCACAACACGGAGGCGGCGCTGCCCGATCCGCTCCCCGCCGGTGCCGAGTCCTTTGCCGGAAGGATTCTTCATTCGATGGACTTCCAGGACGGCAGCGACTTCGCCGGGCAGCGGGTCGTCGTGGTGGGGATGGGGGCGTCGGGCGTGGACATCGCCGTGGATCTCTCCCGGCACGCCGCGCGCACCGTGCTCTCCGTCCGCCGGGGACTGCACGTCGTCCCCAAGCAGCTCTTCGGCACGTCCGTCGACCTGATCGCCGACGCGCCGTGGTGGAACGAGATGTCCTTCGCCGAGCAGCGCAGCTTCGTCGAACAGGCGCTGCTCGTGGCCCGGGGACGGCTGTCGGACTACGGCCTCCCCGAGCCCGACCACCCCGTCTTCTCCTCGGCGGTGACCATCTCGGACGAGATCCTCAGCCGCATACGGCACGGCGGGGTGGTCCCGAGGCCCGCGATCGCCGCCCTGGACGGCGGCACGGTGTCCTTCACCGACGGGACCTCCGAGGAGGCGGACGCCATCGTCTTCTGCACCGGGTTCCGCATGGCCTTCCCCTTCCTGCCCGCCGGGTGTCCGGCGGGGCAGGGGGCGGTCGAGCTGTACAGACGTGTGGTCGCGGCCGACCGGCCCGGGCTGTACTTCGTCGGTCTCATCCGTCCCGTGGGCTCGATCACGCGTCTGGTGGAAGCGCAGGCGCGGTGGGTGGCGCGGATCGTCGACGGCGACGTCGCCCTGCCGTCGGCGGACGCCATGCGCGAGGAGATCAGCGCGTACCTGAGCCGTGTCGAGGAGCGCTACGGGCGGACCGAGGGTGCCTCCATCCAGGTGGATGTCGGCCCGTACCTCCGCGAGTTGCGGGAGTTGCAGGACGCGTAGGGCCTGCCTTCGGATCTCGCCCCGGGAGGCGCGTGAGCCTCAGTGGACGGCTTCCGGCCGAGGGGCCGGCGTGGCCACCGTGACCGACGGGGCCACGGTGACCGACGGGGCCACGGTGACCGGCGGCCTCACCTCGTAGGCCTCCGAGGAGATGTACACGTTCATCCGCGGTGGCCGGCCCCTCTGCTGGACGAGTCCCAGGTACGCGATGAGCCCCACGCCGTCCTGGAGCCGACGTGAGGTGACGGCGGACAGGGCCCGGACGAGCGGGGCCGGGTCCATGCCGTGGCGGCGGAGCAGGGCCGTCGCCCGGTCGAGGGCCTCCCCGTCGTGGCGGGCGTAGTCGCGGACCGGGATGTGCAGGGTGAACCCGCTGGGCAGACCGGTCCCGCTCTCGGTGAAGGCATGGCAGCTCAGGCCGGGACGGCGGTCGAGCGGTACGTCCTCGTCGAAGCCGTCGGTGTCGAACGCCTCCGCGCCGAGGCCGAGGTCGTGCCCGGCCGCCGTGCGAAAGAACCGCTTGATCTCCGTCCGCCCCCGGCCGCCGCCCAGGCGGGTCAGACCGGCCGCCGCCGCTGCCGACAGATCCTGGTGCGCGAGATAGACCTTCGCCCGGGGTTCTTCCCAGTCCCCCAGGTCCAGGGCGAAGAACAGAGGGCGGTCGCCCTCGGGCAGCGCCGCGAACGCCTGGCGGTGGCCGAGCCGGCGCAGTGCCTCACGCACCGTGGCGGCGGAACGTTCCTGCCCGGACGCCGCGGGGTTCAGGTACACCTTGGCCCTGGGGACCCCGCCGGGCAGCAGCTCCAGCGCGCACCAGAGAGCCAGCGGCCCCTCGGGCTCGGGAGGGAAGAACAGGTCCTCGAGCTCGTCCAGCCGCTCGGTGCCGAACCCCCATCGCCCCGCCATCTCGCGCACGACCCGGAGCCCGACGCGCCCGTTCTCCGCCAGGCCGCCCGCGCCGTAACCGGGCTCCAGCAGCACCCGCAGCGTCGGGACCGCCTGCGGGACGAAGGCGAGCGAGAACTCCACCGGTGTGTGATCGTCGGAGAGGAAGGTCTCCTCGGGCGGCACATCGAGCGGCCGCTCGGCGGCGGGGCCCAGCACGGTGAGCAGCGTCTGCGCGTACTCGGCGGAGTCGGCCCCGTTCAGCCCCACGGCCTCGCACAGCCGCAGGACCTGTCTCGCCGCGTGACCGCCGAGTGTCTCCGTACGTCGGCTGAGCGCCCAAGAAGATACCCGCCCGGATGGGCGGGTATCGAGGGAGCCGAGCCCGATGGGAGCATGAATGAAACCGGCATCCGTGGATATGTGCTCCACGGCACCTCCTTCGCCTCGTAAGCACGCCAGAACAACGCGATGCTCACTACCCCCGTGGCTGATCAATCATGCGAGGGTCGGGGGGCCGAGGGAGTTGCGTCCGTCACTTGGCCAGCCAGGTGAGGAACTGGCTCCACATTCCGCCGCGTTCACGCTTGCGGCCCGCTTCCGCCGCCTGCGCCGGCACGGACTCCTCGCTACGTGCCTGCGTACCGGTGCGGCGCACGGCCGCCACCGGGGTGAACCGGGCGGGCAGCGTGGCGAGACCTCGGTTGAACGGGCCCGGGCGCCAGACGAGGCTGTCCTCGGGTACGGACAGTTCGACATCGGGGAGCTGGTTGAGCAGGTTCTCGATGGCGGTGACGGTGATCTGCCGCGCGGGTTCCTTCGACGGGCACGCGTGCGGGCCCGCACTCCACGCCAGATGGGACCGGTTGCTGCCGGCCTGGCGTGCGGCCGAAAGCTTCGGCCCCGTGTTCGCGGCCGCGAAACTGACCAGCACGAGATCACCCGCCAGGAACTTCTGCCCGGCGAACTCCAGGTCGGAGGCGGGGTAGTGCGCCGCGTAGTTGGCCATGGGCGGGTTGTCCCAGAGGGTGTCGTCGAGCGCTTCGTCGATCAGACCGCCCCCGTCCGCGTACCGGTCGTGGGTGAGCAGCCGGTGCAGGGTGTTGCCGATGAGGTTGCCCAGCGGATCGGTGCCCGCACCCAGGAGCAGGGCCACCTGATGGACCATCTCCTCGTCGGTCAACTGAGCCTGATGCTGCATCAGCCACGAGGTGACGTCGTCGCCCGGCCTGGCCCGCTTGAGGGCGACCAGTTCGCCGACGGCCCCGAACAGGACCTCGACAGCCCGCTCGGCGTTGATGCCGTCGAACATGCCGGTGATGCCGAAGAGCACCCGGTCACCGATGTCGGCGGGACAGCCGAAGAGTTCGTTGAACACGAAGAGCGGCAGCTGCCTGGCGTAGTCACCGAGCAGATCGGCGGAGCCGCGTGCGCCGAACTGCGAGATGAGGTATTCGGAGACCTGGTCCGTGGTCCGGGTCAGTTTCCGCGCGTCGACGCGGGCCATGCTGTCCGTGATCGCCTGACGCAGGCGCAGGTGCTCGGCGCCGTCGCTGAACATGCTGTTCGGCCGGTACGCCAGCGCGGGCACGACCGGATTGTCCGGGCTGATCCGGCCCTCGTTGAGATCCCGCCAGCGGCGCGCGTCCTTGCGGAAGGAGCCGGAGTCCTGGAGGAGCTGCAGCGCGGTCGCGTAGTCGGTGACGAGGGTGGCCTCCACCCCCGGGGCGAGCTCCACGGGCGCGGTCGGACCGAAGTGACGCAGATAGGAGTAGTACGCCTGCGGGTCGGCCGCGAACTCCGGGCCGTACAGCGGTACCCGGGCGCCGTCGGCGTGGGCGGGGCACCCGGGCGGGGGCACGGGGGTGGGGGATTGAGCGTCCATGTCGGTTCCTAGTGAGCGCGGTCCAGCAGATGCCGGACAAGGGTGATCAGCGCGTCGGCGGACGACCGCTCGTCGCGCGCGTCGCAGGCGACGACCGGGGTGTCGTCGAGCAGGTCCAGCGCCTCGCGCAGCGCCCGTTCCTCCCGGTCCGCCGTGCCGTCGAAGCGGTTGACGGCGATCGCGTAGTCGAGTCCGTACTGCTCGATCAGGTCGATCACGGCGAAGGAGTCCGCCAGCCGCTCGGGGTCGACGAGGACCAGCGCGCCGAGGGCGCCGCGCGCCATGTCCTCCCACATCTGGACGAAGCGCTGCTGACCGGGCGTTCCGAACAGGTACAGCACGACGCGATCGCTGATGGTCAGCCGGCCGAAGTCCATGGCCACCGTGGTGGTGGTCTTGCCGCGGACACCCTTGAGGTCGTCGAACGACTCGCCGGCGGCCGTCATCGTCTCCTCGGTGGACAGCGGAGGGATCTCCGATATCGCACCGATGAAGGTCGTCTTGCCGACGGCGAAGTGGCCGACGACCAGGATCTTCACCGCGATCTGCGTCGCTCCGCCACGGACGTACGCCTGTTCACCCAAATTTGGTGCGTAGCCCATTCAGCACCTCCTCGAGGATGTCTCGGTCCGCGAGCTGGGCACGCTGCACGGGCGGACGGGTGATGAGGTAGCCGCCCTCGGTGAGCGCGGAGAGGAGGATCTTCACCACGCCCATCGGCAGGCGGGTGTGACCCGCGATCTCGGCGACCGAGAGATAGCCGGCCGTGCACAGGTCGAGCAGGCCCTGCTCCTCGGGCGAGAGCCGGGTCGGGCGCTGCTGGTGGTCGCCCGCCGCGGTGACCAGGGTGATCAGGGACAGCTGCTCCTCGTCGGGCAGGCCGCGTCCCTTGGTGATGACGTACGGGCGGACTAAGGCGGCGGCCTCGGACTCCAGTTCGTCGAAGCCGCTCATGAGCGGACGCCGAGGTTCTCGCGCGGCGGCGTCGTCAGGGCCTTGCCCAGCTGACCGACGAGCTGCTGCATCCGGAAGGTGATGTCCTGCATGTCGACGTCCGGCGAGGCCGAGACACCGAGGTAGGCGCCCTCGCCGGCGGAGATCAGGAAGACCCAGCCGCCGTCGAACTCGACCAGCGTCTGCCGCCACCGCAGGTGGCCACCGTCGACGAAGAACCCGAGCGAGCGGCTGAGGGACTGCACACCGCTCATCGCGGCGGCGACCGTGTCCGCGTTGTCCTTGTCGAAGTCCTTCGTCCGGGCCATCAGCAGACCGTCGGCGGAGACCAGGACCGCGTGCAGCGCCCCGGGTATCTCCAAGGCGCTGTCAAGCATCCATGACAGATCGTCGTTCACGAGATCTCATGCCCTTCGCTGCTCGCATCACGTGTGCTGCTCGTCTGATCCGCCGGGTCCGGGCGGGTGGCCCGCCCGGACTGCGTGCCTCGCTGGAAGGCGCCCATGATCGCCGCGGCTTCCGCGCCGGAGCGGTGCGGGGCGGGCGTGGCCGTGCCGCCGGGCACGATGGCCATCGGCCGCTTGCGGCGGCGCTGGGGCAGTCCGTCGGCGGTCGAGGCCGTGCTCACGGCGGGTTCGGGGCCGCCCGGGTCCGTGCCGGAGACGGCGGGGACGGGCGCCGCGGGGACCTTCTTCTCCGGCATGGCCGTGAGCAGGTCGTGCGGCAGGAGGAGAACCGCGCGGACGCCTCCGTACGGCGACGTGGAGTCCACGGACACCTCGAAGCCGAAGCGCTCGCAGAGCACGCCGATCACCGCGAAGCCGAACTGCGGGGGGCTGCCGAGCCCCGAGACGCCGGAGACCCGCTCGGTCGACAGGAGCTTCGTGGCCTTGGCCCTCTCCTCGTCGTTCATGCCGACACCGGCGTCGTCGACGACGATGCAGACACCCTTGGGCACGGTGCGGATGTTGATCTCGACCACGGTGTCCGGGCTGGAGTAGCTCGTGGCGTTGTCGAGCAGCTCGGCGAGGGCCAGCGCCACCGGCTCCACGGACCGGCTGGTGATGCCGAAGTCGACCTGCGAAAGGATCTCCACGCGCCGGTAGTGACGGATCCTGCCCTGCGCGCTGCGGACCACGTCGTAGATCGAGGCGACGTCACGCTGGCGACCCAGCCAGCCGTCGCACAGCACGGCGATGGACTGGGCGCGCCGTCCGAACTGGGAGTTCGTGTGGTCGATCTCCAGCAGGTCCTGGAGGATGACGGACTCGCCGTACTTGCTCTGCAGTCCGGAGATGACGGACTGCTGTTCGGCGGCGAGGCCCTGAAGTGTCCGCATGGCGGACTTCAGGACGGACTTCGTCGCGTCCTGCGCTCGCTCCTTCTCGGCCTCGACGGACTTCGAGAAGCCGTTCTCCAGCTCGGTGTAATGGGCTTTGGTCTCTTCGATCTCACGCCGTAGGGCCCGCGTCGCCTTGCGCTGGCGAACGATGACGGCGACCGCGCCGCAGACGGCGACGAGGAGGGCCCAGAGCACTGGGTTCTGTGCGTAATGCGTCATAAGACTCTCTTCAGGCGACTGACGGTCGGCTGCTGACATCCGTCCATGCGGGTGGACCGGCGGAACCGTCCGTACCGGGGGGGCACCGCCCGGATGGCCGTCGTGGTTGTCGATGCCCTCTTGCGCCATCCGCCGCCCCCGCAAGCGCGATGATCGTATCAGGGCACGAACAGGTGACCGAGCGTCAACGTCGGCACGCACGGAGGCCATTGGCGCGATTCGACCGGCCCGACGGGAGGCCGCCCAAGGAGGCGGACGCCGGGGTCAGGGCTGTACCGCACGCACTCACGGGTCGGGGTGCGGGGAGTCTCGAAGGCGCGCCCGGTGGCGCGAAGGCGACCCCGGGCCCGTGCGCCTGGTCACGTACGTGACCACGACGGTCGTACCTCGGCCGCGTCAACGCCTGACTCACCGGCCGACCCCACGCATGGACGTGCACCAGCGCTTTGGAAGCACTTTCGCCCCGCCGCGTGACGACGGGGCGAAGCGACCAGGCCCGAATCAACCAACAGCATCCGTGAGGAGAAGGGCGGCCCTCGGTGTGCCGCGGCTTTACCTCTCGGTGGGTGCGTTGTTGACCGCGAACATGTTGTGTCCGGCGCACGGGTGGTCAGCGAACCGTGAGGACGCCCCTCCGCCCAGGGTCACCTTGTCGCCCTCTCTCGCGAAGACCTTTCCGCGCCCGTCGTAGACGACGGCCTTGCCGTCCTCGACCCTGGACGTCCATCCGTGGCCCCAGTTGAGGGCAACGGTTCCTCCGTCGGTTTCCGACTTCACGGCTATGCAGTTCTTGTCCGTGACCACCAGCGTTCCCGGGAGGAGCGCTAGCAGGCCGGCCGTGGGGTCGTCCTTTCCACGCAGGATCATCCGGGGCGGCATCTCGGGGTTCTTGGCCGTGCCGGTCGTCTTCCCCTTGACGGGGGCCGTCTTCGGTGTCTGGTCCGCCGGAGGTTCGTCGGTGAGCAACCCGCAGCCGGTGACCCCCGCCAGCAGCAGGATTCCCGCCACGGCCGTTACGCCACGGTGCGCGGTCCTTCTCGTCCGCATGTCGAGCTGGTCTCTCATCGCATCCCGTCCGTTCGCCAGACGCACGACTGGTGTGCGCTCCCGAGTGGGACGGCCCTGCTGCCGCACGGGTTCCGTACGGCGGCACGGCCGCGTATCAGCCGACTTCCAGCGACACGCCCCACGTGTTCAAAACGGTGCTGACCGGCACGTAGTTGACCCACCGCGAGCACTTGATGCCCGAGGCGTCGGGGGCCACGGAACCGCACGAGTAGGTCATGGGGCCCGTCGTGGTGTCCGCACTGATGAGGATCCCCCGGGCCTGCACGCCGCCGGTCACGTTCTTGAACATCGGGCCGCCGCTGTCGCCCTGGCCGCCCATGATCTGACCGGCCGGGGCCGCGACCTGAATGACGCCGACCCTCACCCCGTTCTCGTCCACGTAGACGTCGGAGTCGTCATAGACGGTGCCGCAGTGCTCGCCCGTGCTGGCACCCGAGGAGCACACCGGGTCGCCCGGCCAGTTGGAGTACCAGCCCTTCACCAGCGATGTGGAGGTGGAAGAGTGGCCACCACGGAAGATGCGCGGCGTGGTGGCGGGCGAGTCGGACGGGTCGATCAGCATCGAGTCGATGCTGTCGATCGTGGCGACGGACGCCCCGCCGGGGGCGATGGTCTGCCCGGCCCCGTCCCGCACGGCCAGGTTTCCGGAGCGGTCACAGTGGCTCGCGCTGAGCAGTTTTCCCGTGGACCCGGCCAGCACGGCGAATCCCGTGGAACACAGGCTGCCGCCGTGGACGGTGCGGATACCGCCCTTCCACGGCGGGGAGTCGTTGCCCCGGGAGAACAGGGCGTCGCCGGCGACCCTCTCGACGCCGAGCCTCAGCGCGACGTCCGGGATGCGGGCCGCGTTGCGCAGCTCGGGCATGGGGTCGACGGCGGCCCGGGTACGGGCGGCGACG
Organism: Streptomyces sp. NPDC029139; assembly: GCF_055564335.1. Taxonomy (NCBI): domain Bacteria; kingdom Bacillati; phylum Actinomycetota; class Actinomycetes; order Kitasatosporales; family Streptomycetaceae; genus Streptomyces; species Streptomyces sp. NPDC029139. The sequence goes on from NZ_JBVHWN010000009.1 coordinate 236,205, forward strand.
CCCACCGTGACGCCACTGCCGTCGGCGTTCAGCTCGCTCCAGGTGACGCCGAGGCGGGCAGCGGCGGGGTGGTTGAGCAACCGCGTACGGGCGGCTTCGGCTTCTGCGCGGGAATACTTCGCACCGGTGCGGATCGTGACCGTGACGCCGTAGGGGCGGCTGTCGGCGTAGGCGGTGACGTCGACCGGGGGCGTGCCCTTCCACAGGACGGTGATCGCCCGGCCCGGGTAGTCGGTTTCCTGGCGGGCGAATCCGCGGGCCGCCCCCAACTCGTGGAGGCGTTCCGCGACGACGGGTATGACGTCGTCGGCCGGGGAGGTGGCATCGAGTCCGGCGGGAAGCGGTCCGGGCTTCACGGTCCAGGCGGAGCGGTCGATGGCCGTGTACGGGGCGACCGTTTCCTGCCTGGACTGCGAGGGCGTGGGGCCGTCGGGCTGAGGTGCGGCAGCGCCGGGGGTGATCCCCAGCACGAGCGTCAGCACGGTTGCTCCGAGGGCTAAGGATACGAGTCTACGTTTCACGTGTTCTCCCGGTCAGCACGGGCCGAGGAGAACGACGCCCCCCGGCGTGATCTGCGGCACGCTACATCGAATATGCGTTCACATCTGCCGGTTTTTTTCAGCCACCACCACGACTGGCCGGGCACATGGCTGACTGACCGTCAGCGGCGACGGGGGGGCTCCAACCCCCTTACAGATGCTGCTGGTTGATTCGAGCCTGGCCGCTTCGTCCCACCGTTACGCGGCGGGGCGAAGGGCGTAGGCGAGATCTGCCCAGGATGCAGGCCTGCACGGCTCGAGAGACGGCCCTTTCGTTTCCGGCACGAACGGCCCGTACGCATGCACGTGCTGAGGTTCAGGATTCGACACTGTCGACTGCTGGTCGCGGCCTCGCAGAGTGGGGGCTGGTGCCGTGGTCCTGGATCCGCAGCGCTGACTGGAATTACAGCGCTTCCATGGCCTGTTCCAGTCCGGAGCCATTGCCCTGACCGGAATCGCCAAGGGGCAGGAATGAACATGAACTGGCGGTTAGTCAGCACCCCCTGTCAACCGGCCCCCGGACCCGCCCCGCCTCCGCGCCGGCCGCCGAACGGACGGACGGTCATCAGGATCCATCGCGATGTGCAGGTCCACATCAGCCAGGCACTCCACAGGTTCGACAGCTTCACGTGTGGGCGGACTCCGGACACCATGGATGAAACCCACGCATCCGGTGTGCGGGCCAAACCGATATTGCTCCCCTCGCGGGAGAACGTTGCCGCCGAGTTCGGAGAAACCCACCAGGGCTGACGGCCCCACTCACCGGCATCCCTCCGGGGCTTTCCCCATCTTCCCCGCGCCGGATCTCTCCTCCGCCCCGCTGTGCGAACGTTGAATTCGACCTGCTCACGTCCTCGCTGCCGCCGAGGAGACTGAGAACCCCGCCGGCATAGCCATGATGATCGGCAGCTTCGCCTGCTGGCTCTGCTGCCCACGACGCGGGTTCGGACGACAACTGGAAGAGGTCTCTTCAGTGTCGGCGAGAACCTGAACTGCTGGGCATCTGCCGAACGCTCCCGGCGGGGCGCGCCGTCGGCGCACGCATCCGGCGGTCTCGCTCTTCGCTCGGAAGACGTGTCAGCAGGCGCACGAGCCCGCCGAGGCCATCCTCGCTCGGCGTCACCGATCACCCGCAAGGTCGAGATCGTGCCTGGGGGCCTCGGCGGGGGCCTGCGCCGGCTGAGGCCGGCGCCACGGGTGAGCGACCGGTTGGGACGCCCCGCGCCACCAGGCGCCGGAGGGCAACTTCCCCGCCGGCTCGAACGGCTCGCCAGGACGAGGGAACGCCACCGCCTGGCCGGCCTCCTCGGCCGTGTCCTTCGTCCATTCACCGGGCTCCGCCCACGCGTGCGGGGCCAGGTTGAAGGTGCCCCAGTGGATCGGCAGGAGCACTCCGTGCGGGCTGCCGCCCTGGAGGTCGAGGTGGGCGCGCATGCCCTCGGCGGGCGTCATGTGGATGTCGGGCCAGAACTCGCTGTACGCCCCGATCTGGATCATGGTCACGTCGAAGGGACCGTGCGCGGCGCCGATCTCGGCGAAGCCGGGGAAGTAGCCCGTGTCACCGCTGTGGTAGATCCGGTGGTCCGGGCCGGCGACGACCCAGGACGCCCAAAGGGTGTGCTGTGTGTTGCGCAGACCGCGGCCGCAGAAGTGGCGGGCGGGGGTCGCGGTGAGCCGCAGGTCACCGATCTCGGTGGACTCGTTCCAGTCCAGCTCGCGCAGGCGTGAGGCGGCCACGCCCCAGCGCTCCAGGTGCGCGCCGACGCCGAGCGGGACCGCGAAGACCGTGTCCGTGGCGGCCAGCGCCTTGATCGTGGGCAGATCGAGGTGGTCGTAGTGGTCGTGGGAGATCACGACGACGTCGACCGGGCCGAGCGCGGCGAGCGGCAGCGGCACGGGGTGCAGCCGCTTGGGGCCGGCGAAGGGGAAGGGCGAGCAGCGGTCGCCCCATACGGGGTCGAAGAGCACGCGGTGGCCGTCGATCTCCGCGAGGACGCTGGAGTGCCCCATCCAGGTGACGCGGAGGCTCGAGACCGGGGGCTTGGCGAGGTCGGCCACGGTGGTCGGGTGGACGGGGATCGTGCCGGTGGGGGCCCGGCGTGCCCGCGCCTCCTTCTGGAAGTAGATCTTGGCGAACTCGACGGTGGAGCCGGACGGCCGGGTCCGGGCGGACTGGGGGTTCCGGAAGACGCCGTCGGCGAAGTGCGGTGAGCGCCGGATGCGCGCCAGGCGCTCCCCGGCCGGGTCGGCGCCGAACGCCTCGGGCCGCAGGGCGCGCAGGCGAGCCCGCAGCGAGTGGTCGGAGCCGGTGCCGGTCACGGGGCCTCCTGAGGGTCGATGTCGTTCCATTATGGGCGGCCCGCCCCGCTCCCGGCGGGGCGATGGGTGATACTGAACCGCTGTTCAGTACCGCCTATCGCCGCGTCACGTTCGAGTCACACCGCGTCATGCCGAATCACGGAGTATCCCCATGAGCGCCGCACCCCTGCTGTCCGTCGACTGGACCGACCACGTGACCGGACGCCGCGGCCATCTGGTCGTCGACCGGCTGGTGCGCGGGGTGGCCAGCGGCGGGCTGCGGATGCGGGAGGGCTGCACCGCCGAGGAGGTCGCGGGCCTCGCCCGGGGCATGACCATGAAGGAGGCCCTGCACTACGACCCGAGCAGCCGGTACGTCCCGCTGGGCGGCGCCAAGGGCGGCATCGACTGCGACCCGCGCTCACCCGAGGCGTACGGCGTGCTGGTCCGCTACCTGCGGGCGATGCGGCCGTACATCGAGCGCTTCTGGACCACGGGCGAGGACCTGGGGCTGACGCAGGACCTGGTCGACCGGGCGGCGGCGGAGGCGGGGCTCGTCTCCTCCGTCCAGGCGGTGTACCCGCTCCTGGAGGACGAGGCGGAGGCCCGGAGGCGGCTCGCCGACGCCTTCGCGGTGGAGGTGGACGGGATCGGGCTGGACGAGCTCGTGGGGGGCTGCGGGGTCGCGGAGTCGGTCCTCGTGGCGCTGGACCGGGCGGGCAGGCCGTACGCCGGGACGCGGGTGGCGGTGCAGGGGCTCGGCACCATGGGCGGGGCCACCGCCCGTTTCCTCGACCGGGCCGGACTCACCGTGGTGGCGGTCGCCGACGTGAAGGGCACGATCGCCAACCCGGACGGCCTCGACGTCGAGGCCCTCCTCGCGGCGCGTGACGGGCACGGGGCCGTGGACCGCGCGGCGCTGCGGCCCGGGGACCGGGAGGAGGCCGGTGACGCCTGGCTGTCGGCGGACGCGGACGTCCTGGTTCCGGCGGCCGTCTCGTACGCGATCGACACCGGGGTCCAGGGGCGGATCCGGGCGCGGTGGGTCGTCGAGGCGGCGAACATGCCGGTCCTTCCGGCGGCCGAGGAGCTGCTCGCCGCCCGTGGGGTGGTCGTGCTCCCGGACGTCGTCGTCAATTCGGGCACCAACGCCTGGTGGTGGTGGACGCTCTTCGGCGACATCGGGGCGGACGCCGACGAGGCCTTCGCGCACATCCGGCGGGCCATGCGGTCCCTGGTGGGCCGGATGCTGGACCGGGCCGAAGCGGACGGAAGCACTCCGCGCGCGGCGGCGCACGCGCTCGTGGAGGAGCGGCTGCCGGAGATCGCCGAGCGGTACGGCTGGTACTGACCCGGCCGAAGCCGCCCGGGTCGGTCGCACGGCCGGCTCCCGGTACCTGGCACTCTGCCCCGTTTCGATGATCATGCTCTTGTCAGGCGCTGTGTACGCTGACCGCTGTGGCGAGAGTGCGGTTGAGCGTGGCGGAACGGCGGGAGGAACTGCTCCGGGCCGCCGTCGAACAGATCGAGGAACGAGGCGTGGCGGCCTTCAGGATCGCCGATGTGGCCTCCGTGCTCGGCGTCAGCAACGCGCTGGTGCTCTACCACTTCTCGACCAAGGAGAAGCTCGTCGCCGCCGCCTTCGCCTACGCCGCCGAGGCCGACCTCGCGCATCTGCGGCGCCTCATCGGGCGGCGGACCACGGCCCTGCGCCGGCTCCGCGCCGCCGTCCGCTGGTACGCCCCGACCGGGCAGGCCAAGGGCTGGCGGCTGTGGATCGAGGGCTGGGCGGCCTGCCTGCGGGAACCGGCGCTGCGCGAGGTGGCCGGGGCTCTCGACCAGCAGTGGAAGGCGGCGTTGACCCAGGTGATCGCCGAGGGGGCGGAGGCGGGTGAGTTCCCGTGCCCGGATCCGGCGGCGGCGGCCTGGCGGCTGACCGCCTTCCTGGACGGTCTGGCCGTGCAGATGACCGCGTACGCCGGGTCGCTCTCGCGGGCCGCCATGCTGGAGTGGGCGGACGCCGCGCTGGCCCGGGAGCTCGGCCTGCCGTCCCTGGACGGCGCCGGGTCGCGGGCCACCCGACCCGGGGACGCGACCGGAAAATAGCGCGGGTGCGGCGGCAGGGGGCACCGGGCGGGATCTGCCGGAACCGTCCCGGAACCCGGCACGCCCCGTCCTACCGAGTCCCGGACGCCTTGGGCTGTCGGGCCGTGGGTGGTGAGCCGTCGGTCAGAGCAGCTCGTACACCGCCGTGACCGTCACCTGCTCCTCGATCTCGCCGGGGGCCAGCGGGGCCGCCGGTGAGTCGGCCGGCATGCCGGGCGCCGTTCCGGGGCCGGGCCGTACGCTCTCGCCCTCGGTCAGCGACACGAGGCGGCCGAGCCGGTGCCCGCTGAGCCGCGCGTGCTGAGCCGCCGTGTCGTGCGCGTCCTTGTGGGCGATCTCGCGCGCCTCGGCACGCAGCGCGCTCGGGTCGGCGACGTCGAAGGAGACGCCGTTGACCCGGCCGGCGTCCCCCGTCGCGTCGGTCACCGCCCCGATGACCTGGCCCGCCCTGTCGACGTCCCGGACCTTCACGGAGAAGTACTGCGCGGCCTGATAACCCGTCACCTTGGCTTCCGGGTCGGCGGTCTGGGTGTAGACCGGCGAGAGGGACAGGCTGTGGGTACGGATGTCGCGGTCGGCGACGGACTGTTGCCGCAGCGCGGCGAGCAGCGCCTCCCCGGTGGTGCGCTGGGCGGCCACGGCCTCCTTGGCGGTCTTACGTGCCACCTCGACGCCGACCGAGAGGACCGCGAGGTCGGGCGCGGCGGCGGCCCGGCCGGTGCCGGTCACCGTGATCGTCGCCGGTGCCGTGGCGGTCGCGGCGGTGGGCATCGCGGCGGGCACGGTGGTGGCGGGCGCCACGGGGCCGGGGGTCAGTGCGAGGGCGGGCGCCGCGCCGCCCAGGGCCAAGGCCAGGGCCAGGGCGCCGAGCACCGCGCCCGCGGCGAGCGCCCGGCCGAGCGGCCGGACGCCTGGACGGATGCCTGGACGGACGAGGAGCGGAGAGCCGGCGGGTGGCGCCGGGAGAGGGCTGCTCGGGAGATGACTGGTCCTCACAGGCGGTCCCTTCGAGGGTCGTCGGGGCTTGGGGCGATGGCCCGGGCCGGAAAGCCGCCCGGCGTCGCGCACATCCCAGCACCCCACGGCCCCGCCTCCCGCGCGCCACTCCTGCCCCGTCACCCGCTCAGGTCTGGACGAGGGGTTCGTACACCTCCGCCGCGAGCCCGAACGTCCAGGCGACCCCCTCCCGAGCGGTCCGGGTCTCGGGTGGCACCCGCAGCCAGTACGTGCGGAACGTGCCGTCCGGTTCCGGGGTCGCGTTGACCACCTCGACCATGGCCACGTCCTCGTCGCCGGCCAGTTCGATCCGCCACAGCACTCCGGTGTCGTCCCGGTCCACCGGCCGGGCACCGGACTCGGACAGGTAACGGTCGTATCCGAAGGACTCCAGCATCACGCGCCGCAGTTCGGCGTTCTCCTCGGCGCGTATCCGCTCCGGGGTGAGTCCGTCGAGCTCGGCGAGGAATTCCGCCCGCACCGCCATTCCCCGCCAGGCGTACAACGCGAAACCGTCGCCGTAGGCGAGCGCCGGCCCGTCGCCCCGGTCCAGGCGCCCGGCCTCGTCCCGGTGCAGCTCGAGGGGGCGTTCGCACAGGACGACCACCTTCTCGTACGGCCACCACCAGCCCGCCTGCTCGGCGACCGCGGCGAGCCCGGCGAGGCGTTCCCCCCTGCCGTCGAAGGCGGCGAGCCACGCGGCGTCGTGCTGACCCAGGACGGCGTCGAGGAGTACCTGGCGCACCGCCGCGGCCTCACCGGGGGCCGGGGCGAGGTCGTCCACCACGGCGGCCCGTATCCGGTCGGCGAGCGCGCGCGTGGTGTCCCAGAGCCGTGCCCCGGTGCTCGACCACAGGGCTGTCCAGCCGCCGGGCCCCAGCTCGTCGTGGACCCGGCGCCGCTCCTCGGCCCACGGCCGGGTGCGGACCTCCTCGCGCACGGACCTTCCCGCGTCGGCCAGTTCGCGTACGGCCCTGACGGCCGCCCGGGGCGAGTCCGCCCAGACGATCCGCTCCGGCGCGGCGAGGCCGGCCGTGCGGTAGGCGAGCCGCACCCCTGCCTCCGCGGCCGGCCGGTCGGCCGCCCCCGTGGCGGCCGCCGCGGCCCGCCACCTGTCCACCGACGTCCCCACCACCGTCGTCGCTCTCCCGTTCATCTCTCCCCCTGTCAGTCCGCGACGATCCGGAACGCGCCCGGCGTGTACTCCCGCTGTCGCACCACTCGGTACCAGCCCTTCGGCAGCGGGATCGGCGCGTGCTCCTCGTGCACCACCCGTCCGCCCTCCGGCAGTTCGAGCAGCAGCGGGCCGAAGGGCCCTGGCTCGCGGACCAGCCGGCCCGGGCCGGGGATCGCGTGGGCGTGGCCGGTGACCTCGCCGAGCGCGAGGACCAGCCGGCCCCGGGCGTCCCGCGGCTCCCCCACCGCGCCCTTCACATGCGCGGGCACCGCACTCTCGGCGACGGGCACGACGAGCACGTCTCCCTGCCGGTACATGGCTCTCCCCTCCGTGGTGAACACGCCGTGTGTCGACCACCCGTTCGACGCTAGACGCAGCCACTGACAACGCCCCTCGACGCCCGTGGGCCGCCCCCGGCGCGCGGCGGTGTCGGTGCCGCTTGGTAGAACTGCTCGCGTCCGCCGATCTTCGCCGTCCGGTGTCTGGAGCTCTCATGACCATTTCGGGCCATCTGCAGGAACTGCACGGTCTGCCTGTGTTCGACTTCCCGGAGCCGGACTCCGCGGTCGAACTCCCGGACACCGGCGCCGTGGCCTGGCGTCTCTCCGGCTCGACGTACTGCGGCCCGGACGACGAGCAGTGGGGACAGATCTTCGAACGCTTCCTCGCGGCGGTCGACACCACGCGGGTCCGCGCGCTGATCGTCGGCGCCTGGGACGAGGCGTACGAGAACTCGTCCGCGGAGATCGTCGACGCTCTCGTCGCCGCCAGGGACCGGCTCCCGGCTCTGGAAGCCCTTTTCGTCGGTGACATGGACTTCGAGGACTGCGAGATCTCGTGGATCCAGCAGTCCGACGTGACACCTCTGCTCAGGGCCTTTCCCCGCCTGCTGGAATTCGGCGTGCGGGGAGGTTCGGAGCTGGCCTTCCCGGCGATCCGTCACTCCGCGCTGCGCACGCTCGTCGTGGAGTCCGGCGGCCTCGGTGCCGAGGTCGTGCGCGGCATCGCGGGCAGCGACCTGCCCGCGCTGGAGAGCCTGGACCTGTGGCTCGGCACGGACGAGTACGGGGGCGACTCCTCGGTCACCGACCTGGAGCCGATCCTCGCCGGCACCGGTCTTCCCGCCCTGCGCCACCTCGCGCTGCGCAACAGCGTGCTTCAGGACGAGATCGCCGCTGCCCTGGCGAGCGCCCCGGTGGTCGCCCGGCTCGAACGCCTCGACCTGTCGATGGGCACGCTCACCGACGAGGGGGCCGAGGCCCTGCTCACCGGCCAGCCCCTGACACATCTCTCGCACCTGGACCTCTCGCACCACTACCTCTCCGAGAAGATGAGCGAGCGGATCGTCGACGCCCTCACCCCGCACGGCGTGTCGGTCGACATCGACGACGCCCAGGTGGCGGAGGACGACGGCGACGGTGAGGTCTACCGGTACGTCGCGGTCGCCGAATGACGCCCTCCCCGCGCCTCGACCCGCCCCTCGCACGCCCACCCTCCGCGGACCCGTCCCCCGCGCACCCGCCCCTCGCACGCCCTCGCCTCGTCGTGGTCGGCAATCCGGGCAACCGCCGGGTCGCGTTCTTCCGTGACGCGGTGCGGGCCGCCGGGCTGCCCGAGGCGCGGGTCGTGCCGTGGCGGGACGTGCTGCGGGGCGGCGGGCGGTTCCTGCCGGGCGAGACGGTCCGTCTGGAGTCGCCGGGGGAGGACCCGGACGTGGACCGGCTGTTGCGCGGGACGGACGACCCGACGCGGGTCGAGGGGACGGGCCGCTGGTACGCGGCGTTCACGGCCGCCGCGGCGGAGCTCGCCCGGACCGTCGCCGCGGCGGGGGCGGTCCTCGTCGACGAGCCCGCCGAGCTCGCGGTGCTCTTCGACAAGCGCCTCGCGCACGGACGGCTGCGCGAGGCGGGGGTACCCGTGCCGGACTCGCCGACCTCCGGAGCGGAGGCGCCGCCCGTACGGGGCTGGGCCGACGTCCGTTCCCTGATGGCGGGCGCGGGGCTGCGCCGGGCCTTCGTGAAGCCGGCGCACGGCTCCTCGGCGTCCGGTGTGCTCGCGGTCGAGACCGCCGGCGCCGGCCGGGTGCAGGCCACCACCTCCGTGGAGCGTGCCCCGGACGGCCGCCTCTTCAACTCGCTGCGGGTCCGCCGCTACAGGACGGAGCGCGAGGTCGCGGCGATCGTGGACGCGCTCGCCCCCGACGGACTGCACATCGAGCGCTGGCTGCCGAAGGCGGCGCAGGCGGGCAGGGCCGCCGATCTGCGGGTGGTGGTGATCGACGGGCGGGCGACGCACGCCGTCGTCCGGACCAGCCGCTCCCCCATGACCAATCTCCATCTGGGCGGCAGCCGGGGCGACCTGGGTGCCGTGCGCGCGGCGGTCGCCGGAGCGGGCGGCCGGTGGGCGGACGCGCTCGAGGTGTGCGAGCGAGCCGCCGCCGCGTTCCCCGGCACGCGGTGCGTCGGCGTCGATCTGCTTCCCGCCGTCGGCTGGCGGCGCTTCGCCGTCGGTGAGGTCAACGCCTTCGGCGACCTCCTCCCCGGGCTCACCGGCCTGCCGGGCAGCGGCGCCGAGGGCCTGGACACCTACGCGGCGCAGGTCGCCGCCCTTGTCCGCACCACCGAAACGATCAGCACCACAGGAACGAGCACGCCGTGATCCCGCCGCCCTCACCCGACATGAACGACGTCGTCGGCAGTCACGACCTGCTGCTCGTCACCCTCGACACGCTCCGCCACGACGTGGCGGCCGAGCTCGCAGCGGCCGGTCGCATCCCGAACCTGGCCCGGCATCTCCCGGGCGGGGAATGGGAGCGCCGGCACGCCCCGGGGAGCTTCACCTACGCCTCCCACCAGGCGATCTTCGCGGGGTTCCTGCCGACGCCGGCAGCCCCCGGCCCGCACCCGCGGCTCTTCGCCGCCCGGTTCGCGGGCAGCGAGACCACGGCCGACGGCACGTTCGTCCACGACACCCCCGATCTCGTCTCCGCGCTCGCGAAGGAGGGTTACCGCACCGCGTGCGTCGGTGGTGTCGGATTCTTCAACGGCCAGGCCCCCCTCGGCTCGGTCCTGCCCGGCCTCTTCCAGGAGAGCCACTGGGAGCCGTCCTTCGGCGTCACCTCCCCCACCTCCTTCGAGTCGCAGGTGACGCGCGCCGAGGAGATCGTCGCCGCGCTCCCGCACGAGCAGCGCCTGTTCCTCTTCGTCAACGTCTCCGCGCTGCACCAGCCCAACTGGTTCCATCTGCCCGGCGCGACCCGCGAGGCCGGGGACAGCCGGGCCACGCACGCGGCGGCGCTGGAGTACGTGGACCGGCACATCGGCCGGCTCTTCGCCGCCATGAGCAGCCGGCGGAGCTGCTTCGCGATCGTCTGCTCCGACCACGGCACGGCGTACGGGGAGGACGGCTTCACCGGTCACCGGCTGGGCCACGAGGTCGTGTGGACCGTTCCGTACGCGCACTTCTTCCTGGCCGGCCCGGAGCGGGAGGCGTGCGCATGACCCCCGCGGCGGAAGGCCCGCGCACGACCGAGGTACCGCGCCCGTACCAGAGCTATGTCTACGCATACCCGCACAAGACGGCGTACCGGAAGCTGCCCTCCCCCGCGCCCGGTCTCGCGGCGCTGTGGGCGGACGAGCCGAAGGACGCCCTCTCGCTGTACGCGCACATACCGTTCTGCGAGGTCCGCTGCGGCTTCTGCAACCTCTTCACCCGGATCGGCGCCCCGGACGAGCTGACCACCCGCTATCTCGACGCGCTCGACCGTCAGGCGACCGCGGTGCGGGACGCTCTCGGCGACGCCGGGCCGGTCCGCTTCGCCACGGCGGCGTTCGGTGGCGGCACGCCCACCTTCCTCACCGCCGGCGAGCTGGCACGGCTCTGCGACATCGCGGAGAAGCGGATGGGCGCGGACCTGCGGGCCGTCCCCCTCTCCGTGGAGACCTCCCCGGCGACGGCGACGGCCGACCGGCTCGCGGTCCTGGCCGAGCGGGGAGCCACCCGGCTCAGCATCGGTGTGCAGAGCTTCGTCGAGGCCGAGGCCCGCGCCGCGGTGCGTCCCCAGCGCCGCGCCGATGTCGAGGCCGCCCTCGCCCGCATCCGCGACACCGGCGTCCCCGTCCTCAACATCGACCTGATCTACGGGATCGACGGCCAGACCGAGCGGACCTGGGCCCGCTCCCTCGACGCCGCGCTGGCCTGGGCGCCCGAGGAGCTCTATCTCTATCCCCTCTATGTCCGCCCGCTCACCGGCCTCGGCCGGCTCGCTTCCACCGCGGACCGGGAATGGGACGAGCAGCGGCTGCGTCTGTACCGCCACGGCCGGGACCATCTGCTCTCCCGGGGGTACGAGCAGGTGTCGATGCGGATGTTCCGGCGCGCCGACGCCCCGCCGCAGGGCGCGGACGACTATGCCTGCCAGACCGACGGGATGATCGGCCTGGGCTGCGGAGCCCGCTCGTACACCTCGGCCCTCCACTACTCCTTCGACTACGCCGTCGACATGAGGGAGATCCGCTCGATCATCGACACCTACACGGAGGCGGAGGACTTCACGCGGGCCCAGGTGGGCCGGTGGGTCGACGCGGACGAGGCCCGTCGCCGGCATCTGCTCCAGTCGCTCCTCCAGGCCCGGGGCATGGCCACGGCCGGTTACGAGGAACGGTTCGGGTCCTCTCCGTTCGCGGACTTCCCGGCCGAACTGGCCCGGTTCGAGTCGCTCGGCTGGCTGGACCCGACGGCCCCGGCCGGGCTGCTGCGGCTCTCCTCCGAGGGCCTGGCCCACTCGGACGCGCTCGGTCCCGCGCTGTTCTCCCCCGCCGTCCGGGCGGCGATGGCCGCCTACGAGCCGAAGTGACGGAGTGACGGCATGGACCTGACGATCCTCTACCGGGGCCCGCTCGCCTCCTGCGACTACGACTGTCCCTACTGCCCCTTCGCCAAGCGCCGCGACAGCCGTGAGCAGCTGCGCGCCGACCGGGCGGCGCTGGAGCGGTTCTCCGCCTGGGCGGCCGCGCAGACCGGCGACCGGCTGAGGATCCTGTTCACCCCGTGGGGCGAGGGCCTGGTCCGGTCCTGGTACCGGCGCGCCCTCGTCGAACTGTCACATCTCCCGCACATCGAGCGGGTGGCGATCCAGACCAATCTGAGCTGCCGCACCGACTGGCTGGCCGAGGCCGACCCTGCGTCCCTCGCCCTCTGGTGCACCTACCACCCGGGGCAGACTCCGTACGACCGCTTCCTCGGCAAGTGCCGTGAACTGGTGGATCGCGGCACCCGGTTCAGTGTGGGGATCGTCGGCCTGCCGGAGCACCGGGAGGACGCCCGGCGGCTGCGGGCGGACCTCCCGCCCCAGGTCTACCTCTGGGTGAACGCGGCCGAGGGGCACACGTACACCGACGAGGAGGCCGAGGGCTGGACGGCCCTCGACCCCCTCTTCCCCTACAGCCGCCGGCCGCACCGCTCGGGCGGGCTGCCCTGCCGCACCGGCGAGTCGGTGATCTCGGTGGACGGCGACGGCACGGTTCGCCGCTGCCACTTCGTCAAGGCCGAGCTGGGCCGCCTCTACGACGGTTCGTACCGCGCCGCCCTGCGCCCGCGCGCCTGCCCCCTCGCCGTCTGCGACTGCCACATCGGCTACGTGCACCTGGAGACGCTGCCGTTGTACGACGTGTTCGCCGGCGGCGTCCTGGAGCGCATCCCCGACCGGATCCCCGCACGGCTCCCCGAGGGGCTTCCCTTCGTGGTCAGAGAGGCATGAGGTCGGGGCGCTTCGCCGCCACGTGGTCGCCGGAGCTCTCTCCGCGCAGCCGGCGGCCGATCCACGGTACGAGGTACTCCCTGGCCCAGTAGATGTCGTCCCGGCGCACCTCCAGGGTGCCCCGGGGCGGCAGCGGCGGCCAGGGCTGGTCCGGGTCGGCCGGCACCGGAAGGCCGAGGACCTGGGCGGCGCGCAGCGCGACCCGGGTGTGCCCCTCGGGCGACAGGTGCAGCCGGTCGCCGTCCCAAGCCCGCCTGTCCTGCACGGACTTGAGCGACCACAGATCCAGGACCGGGCAGCCGTAGCGGTCCGCGATGGCCCGGACATGGGCCGTGTAGGTGGCGATCTTGCCGCGCAGATGGCGCAGCACGGGCACGTCCCGGGTGTCGAAGCCGGTCGTCACCATGACCGTGCCGACGGCGGAGGTCAGCTCGGCGACGGCGCGCTCGAAGCGCTCGGCCACGTCGTCGGGGTCACTGCCCGGGCGGATGATGTCGTTGCCCCCCGCGCAGAAGCTCACCAGGTCCGGGGCGAGTTCCTTCGCCCTCGGGACCTGCTCCTCCACGATCTGGTCGAGGAGGCGGCCGCGTACGGCCAGATTGGCGTAACGGAATGCGTCGTGCTCCGGCAGCTGGTCGGCGAGCAGGACCGCGAAGCGATCCGCCCAGCCGACGAACTTCCCGTCGGGCCCGGGGTCACCGACGCCCTCGGTGAAGCTGTCACCGATCGCCGCGTACGACCCGAACACGCCCATGTCTCTTGATCTCGAATCGTCTGCCACGGGAGCACATCTTTCCCTTACGCGTGTGACCTACGCGACCGTAAGGAGGGGTTGACGGCAGGTGAGATATGCCACCGGTCAAGATTCCGCCAAGCCGGAATACGCCGAGGCCCGGCACGCGCGTGCCGGGCCTCTCTGACGTGCGTGGATCAGACGCCGACGCCGTGCTGGCGCAGGTAGGCCAGCGGGTCGATGTCGGAGCCGTAGCTCGGACCGGTGCGCATCTCGAAGTGCAGGTGCGGACCGCTGGAGTTGCCGGTCGAGCCGGAGAGGCCGATCTGGTCGCCACCGCCGACGCTCTGGCCCGCCGAGACGGAGAGCGAGGAGAGGTGCGCGTACTGGGAGTACGTGCCGTCCGCGTGCTGGATGACGACCTCGTTGCCGTACGAGCCGCTCCAGCCGGCGGAGTGGACGGTGCCGGGGCCGACGGCCTTCACCGAGGTGCCGGAGGAGGCCATGAAGTCGACACCGGTGTGGTAGCCGGAGGACCACATGGAGCCGGAGGCACGGTACGGCGTGGAGACACCGCCGGAGACCGGCGCGACCCAGCCGGAGGACGCGGCCTGCGCCGGGGCGGCCTGGGCGGGCGCCGCCGCGCTGCGCTCGGTGGAGCGCGAGCTGCGCGACTCGGCCGCGGCGGAGGAGGACTTCTCCGCCTTGGGAGCGGCCTTCGGAGCGGCCTTGGGCTTGGCCTTGGGGGCGGCCTTCGGAGCGGCCTTGGGCGCGGGCGCCTTGGCCGTCGACTTGGCGCCGAGGGTGAGCTTCATGCCGGGGAGGATCAGCGAGGGGTTCTCGCCGATGATCTGCCGGTTGTCCTGGTAGAGCTTCTTCCAGCCGCCGGCCAGGTGGTGCTCGGCCGCGATCTTCGACAGGTAGTCGCCGGGGACGACGGAGTACGTCTTCGGCTTGGCGGCGGGAGCCGCCGGGGCGGCGGCCGGAGCCGCGGCGACGGCGGCGACGGCCTGCTCGGGCGTCACGGCCGGGGCGCCCTTGTCGGCGGCGTGGGCTCCGGTCGCACCGAGGAGCGGCAGGGCGACGACGGCGCCACCGGTGCCGGCGGCGACGAATCCGCGCGTGATCGGGTTGACCTTGGGACGGCGATGCTTACCCTTCGCGGGCATGGCGAATTCCTCTCCGTCGCCTGCGAGGTGAGCTGTCGGGTTCGGACTGGAGATGTCCGGCCGCTTCTCACGCGGCTTCACCCCGAGCCGTCCGGATCGACCGGTTCGGCGTACTTACCTGGGTCCCCCGCTCCTGCCATACGTGGGTGGGTGCGGATTCCGGACGGTGGCAGGATTCGGCGGTCCGACCGGATTGACGGTGACCGTAGACGAGCGGGGTCGGCACGAACAAGCCACCGTTTTTCTTTCGCATTCACGGCCCCGCAATTCGCCCGGAATTCCGGTCACCCTCCGTGGATGTCGGAACCCCGATCACCTTTTCCGGTAAGGGGATTGGCCGCAATGATCAGGCACGTTCCGTGACCTTTATGACGCTGCTCACGCGCCGGATCCCATCTCCCCTGCAATCAGGGCGCGTTATACCGAAGGAGTCAATTCGGACAGAACACCCATTCCCCTGCCCGGGGGTGTGCGGAGCCGACCTCAGCCGGGATGATTGCCCCAGGAACCGAATCGATCCGCCAACCTTCAGGAGCACTCGTGACGCAGCAGCTGCCGCAGGTCCCGTCGACCGAACCCGAGCTGGCCGGGGTCCGCAACTTCCGGGACGTGGGCGGCCTGCCGACCGTGGACGGCCGATCGGTGCGGTTCGGACGCCTCTTCCGCAGCGGCCACCTCGCGCACGCCACCGAGGAGGACGCCGCCTTCCTCTCCACCCTCGGGCTGCACACGATCTTCGACTTCCGCAACCTGGCCGACAGGAAGGTCGAGGGCATGGACGTCGAGCTCCCGGGTGTACGAAATGTGAACATACCGCTCAACGACCCGGCCGACGGCAAGGAGTTCTGGAAGCTCGTCAGCAGCGGCGATCTGGACCAGCTCCGCGCCGCCCTCGGCGACGGCAAGGCGGCGGACCGCATGTCCGATTCGTACCGGAAGATGATTGTCGAGCGCACGGCGGAACACAGCCGCGTCCTGCACGCGATGGCCGAGGACAGCGTCCCCGCGCTGATGCACTGCGCGGCCGGCAAGGACCGGGCGGGCCTGTCCATCGCCATCTCGCTGCTCGCGGTGGGCGTCGAGCGCGAGGCCGTCGAGGCCGACTACGTGAAGTCGAACGATCCGCACCGCCGCTACAAGGTGCGCCGCAGCTCCACCTCCGCGGACGCGATGTCGCCCGAGGTGATGGAGCTGCTCAGCCCGCTCTTCGACGCGCGCGTGGAGTACCTGCGGGCGGCGCTGGAGACGATGGAGCAGACCTGGGGCACGGTCGAGAACTACCTCTCGGACGGCCTGAAGCTCAGCCCCGAGACCCGGGAGCGCCTGCGCGAGCGGCTCGTCAGCGAGGCGTGACCGCGCCCCGTCCGCTACTGGTTCTGCCCGCCCAGCAGGAACAGCAGGTACAGGAACCCGGCGAAGAGGTGCCCCGCCACCAGGTACGCGAAGAGCCGGAGCACGAGCCCCTTGGGGAACTTGCCCCCGTCGCGCTCCTCACCGGTGATCGGTGCGGACTTCTCGGACATAACGGCCCCTTTCGGAGGGCTCAGCGCGGATGCGGGGCTCCGTCGCCGAGGCACAGCTCGGCGGCGGGGCTCTGCATCAGCGTGTGGACGAAGAGGAGCTCGGCCCCGCCGCGGCCGGCGGCCCCGATGCGGTGCGGGGTGAGCGAGTCGAAGTGCGCGCTGTCCCCCGGGTCGAGCACATGCACGGCGTCGCCGAGCGCGAGGCGCACCCGTCCTTCCAGGACGTGGAGCCACTCCTCCCCGGGATGGACGCGCACGATGTCGGACCGGGTGGCGTACGGCACGTGGACCCGGAGCGCCTGCAGGGCGCGCCCGGGGCCGCCCGCCTGGCGGTAGGTCCAGCCGTCGGCCTCGACGGGCTCGGACCGGCCCGCCCGCACGATCGGATCCCGCTCGGGCGGAGCCTCGCCGAGAAGCTCGGAGACCGTCGTACCGTAGATACGGGCCAGGGCGAGCAACATGGGGAGCGAGGGCTGCCGACGGCCCGTCTCGAGCCGGGAGAGGTGCGCCGGGGAGAGACCGGCCCGCTGGGCGGCGGCCTCCAGGGTCAGCCCGCGGCGACGGCGCAGCGCGCGCAGTCGGGGCGCGACGTCCGGCACGTCGCCCGGCACGTCGCCCGGCGCGTCGGGAGCATCGGCAGCGGGGAGGATCTCCATGCACCCATTTCGCCAGGATCTTTCCTCTGAGGCAAGTTTGTTGCCTCAGAGGCAAAAGAGCTCCGCCGTCACCGCTGCGCCACCGCCTGCTTGACTAGCGTTTTCCCGAAGTCCCACATGAGTCCGCCGCCGCCATGGGCATCGTCCATCACGGCCGTGAACGCGGCCATGAAGCGGTCCACGTCCGCCTCGTCGATGATCAGCGGCGGAATCAGCTTGATCACCTCGAGATGGTCCCCCGACACCTGGGTGAGGATCCGGTGCCGCTGCAGCAGCGGCACGACGACCATCTGGGCGAAGAGTCCCTTGCGGGCGGCCTGCAGCATCGTCCACCGGCTCCGCAGACCGAGCGAGGACGGCCGCCCGAATTCGATGCCGATCATCAGTCCGCGCCCGCGGATCTCCTTCAGCAGTTCGTAGCGCGGGACGAGCTCCTTCAGGCGCGCGGCCAGCAGCCCGCCCACCCGGCGCACGTGCGCCACCGTTCCCTCGCTCTCCATGACCGAGAGCACGGCGAGACCGGCGGCCATGGCCTGCGCGTTCGAGCCGAAGCTGGCCGAGTGGACGAGGACCCGGTCCATGGACGAGTAGACCTTCTTGAAGATCCAGTCCTTGCCGAGCGTCGCCCCGACCGGCACGTAGCCGCCCGAGAGCGCCTTCGCGACGCACACCAGGTCGGGCTCGACGCCGTCCTCGTGCTGGTACGCGTAGAAGTCCCCGGTCCGGCCGAGCCCGGTCTGCACCTCGTCGGCGATCAGCAGCGCCCCGCGTGCGTGCAGCAGCTCCTGGGCCGCGCGCAGGAAGCCGGGCGGCGCCTCGTGCACGCCCTTGCCCTGGATGGGCTCGACGACGAACGCGGCCACGTCCCCCTTGCGCAGCTCCCGGTCCAGGGCGTCCAGGTCCCCCAGCTCGATCGCGGTGTCGGGCAGCAGCGGGGCGAAGCCGTCCCGGAAGCCGTTCTCCCCGTTGACCGAGAGGGAGCCGGTGGTCAGGCCGTGGAAGGCGTGGGAGCAGTACAGGACCCTGGGCATGCCGGTGGCGTAGCGGGCGAACTTCAGCGCGGTCTCCACCGCTTCCGTCCCGCTGTTGCCGAAGAAGACCCGGTCGAGGTGCGGGCTGCGGGCCAGGAGCTTCTCGGCCAGCAGCCCGGGCAGGGGCTGGCAGTCGAACCGGGTGAGGTCGGCGAGGGAGGCGTCCAGGACGTCGTGGAGGGCCTTGCGGACCACGGGGTGGTGCCGGCCGAGGCCCATGACCCCGAAGCCGGCGAGCATGTCGAGGTGGTCCCCGCCCTCGGCGTCCCAGAAGTGGGCGCCCTCGGCCCGCTCGTAGACCTTGTCGAAGCCGATCGTGTGCAGCATGCGCGGGAGCTGGTGGTTGAGGTAGCGGGTGTGCAGCTCGTAGCGCTCGGCGCCGCGTTCGGCGAGCAGCGCCGCGAGGTCGAACTCCTTGGTCATCGCCCCTTCTTCCGGGTCAGTGCCGCGCTGATGTCTCCGGCGATCTCCACCGGGGTGAGGCCCAGATCGGCGAGCACCTCGCCGCGCTTGGCGTGCGCGAGGAACTGCTCGGGGATCCCGTACGTCCGCAGGGGCACGTCGACCCCCGCGTCCCGCAGTGCCTGGCCGACGGCCGCGCCGACCCCGCCCGTACGGCTGTTGTCCTCGACGACCGCGACGAGGCGGTGCCGCTCCGCGAGGGGGGCGAGCGCCTCGTCGACGGGCTTGACCCAGCGGGGGTCCACGACGGTGCACGTGATGCCGCGCCCGGCCAGCAGGTCGGCCGCCCGCAGGCAGACGTCGGCCATCACGCCGACGGCGACCAGCAGCACCTCCGCGTCCGGCGGTGAGGCCCGCAGGACGTCCATGGAACCGATCCGCCCGACGGCCGGTACGGGAGGACCCACCGTCTCCTTGGGGAACCGCAGCACGGTCGGGGCGTCGTCGACCGCGACGGCCTCGCGCAGCTGGGTCCGCAGCTGCTCGGCGTCGCGCGGGGCGGCGAGCCGCAGGCCGGGGACGACCTGGAGGACCGACATGTCCCACACCCCGTTGTGGGAGGCGCCGTCGGTGCCCGTGACGCCGGCCCGGTCCAGGACGAAGGTGACACCGCACTTGTGCAGGGCCACGTCCATGAGCAGCTGGTCGAAGGCGCGGTTCAGGAAGGTCGCGTAGACGGCGACGACCGGATGGAGCCCGCCGGCCGCCAGGCCGGCGGCCGAGACGACGGCGTGCTGCTCGGCGATCCCGACGTCCCAGACGCGGTCGGGGAAGCGCTCGGCGAACGCCGTCAGGCCGACGGGGTGCAGCATGGCGGCGGTGATCGCGACGACCTCCGGGCGCTCGGCCCCGATCTCCGCGATCGCGTCACCGAAGACGGAGGTCCACGAGGGGCCGCCGGGCGGGGTCAGCGGCTCGCAGGTACGGGGATCCATGGCACCGACGGCGTGAAAGCGGTCGGCCTCGTCCTCCAGGGCCGGGCGGTAGCCGCGGCCCTTCTCGGTGAGACAGTGGACGAGCACCGGACCGCCGAAGCGCTTGGCCCGCGTCAGGGCGGACTCCAGGGCCCCGATGTCGTGGCCGTCGATCGGGCCGACGTACTTCAGGCCGAGGTCCTCGAACATGCCCTGCGGGGCGATGAACTCCTTGAGGCCCTTCTTCGCGCCGTGCAGCGACCCGTACAACGGCTGCCCGATGACCGGAGTGTGCTGGACGACGTCCTTCCCCCAGGCGAGGAAGCGCTCGTAGCCGTCGGTGGTACGGAGGGTGGCCAGGTGGTCGGCGAGCCCGCCGATCGTGGGGGCGTAGGAGCGCTCGTTGTCGTTGACGACGATGACCAGCGGGCGGTCCTTGGCGGCGGCGATGTTGTTCAGCGCCTCCCAGGCCATGCCGCCCGTGAGGGCTCCGTCGCCGATGACGGCGACGACGTGGTCGTCCTTCTTCAGGACCTCGTTGGCCTTGGCCAGGCCGTCGGCCCAGCCGAGGACGGTCGAGGCGTGCGAGTTCTCGATGACGTCGTGCTCCGACTCCTCGCGGGAGGGGTAGCCGGAGAGCCCGCCCTTGCTGCGCAGTTTGGAGAAGTCCTGGCGTCCGGTGAGGAGTTTGTGGACGTAGCTCTGGTGCCCGGTGTCCCACAGGACGCGGTCCGCGGGCGAGTCGAAGACGCGGTGCAGGGCGATGGTCAGCTCGACCACGCCGAGGTTGGGCCCGAGATGGCCACCGGTCCGCGCGACCGCGTGGATCAGGAACCGCCTGATCTCCTCGGCCAGTTCACCGAGCTCGGTGTCGTTCAGCGGCCGGAGGTCGTGCGGCCCCCGGATGTTCTCCAGAATCGTCATGCTCGGCCCCCTTCGGCCCGTCGACCCGGCGTCCGGCTGCGCGCCCGGGGGCCCTGGACGGGGCCCCCGGGCGCCTCCGCTCACCCCCGGTTGCCTGAGACCGTCTCGCGGGCGGCCCGCAGCGACTCCTTGAGGGAGCCCATGGTGGCGAGGACGGCGGTGGGCTCGTACCCGCAGTGCGCCATGCAGTTGGCGCAGCGCGGGTCCTTCCCGCGGCCGTACTTGTCCCAGTCGGTCTCCTCGATCAGCTCCCGGTACGTGGGTACGTAGCCGTCGCTCATCAGGTAGCAGGGACGCTGCCAGCCGAACAGCGAGTAGTTCGGGATCGCCCACGCGGTGCACGGGAAGTCCGCCTTGCCCTCCAGGAAGTCCAGGAAGAGCGGCGAGTGGTTCAGCCGCCACCGGGCGCGGTTGCCGCCGGCGAAGGCCTTCTTGAACAGCTCCCGGGTCTGCTCGACGCCGAGGAAGTGCTCCTGGTCGGGTGCCTTCTCGTAGGCGTACGCGGGCGAGATCATCATCTCGTCGACCTGGAGGTCGTCGTTGAGATAGTTGAGCACCTCGATGATGGTCTGCGGGGTGTCGGTGTTGAAGAAGGTCGAGTTGGTGGTGACGCGGAAGCCGCGCCGCTTCGCCTCCTTGATCGCCGCCACCGCCTCGTCGAACACTCCCTCCTTGGCGACGGATTCGTCGTGCCGCTCACGCAGCCCGTCGATGTGCACCGCGAAGGCGAAGTACCGGGACGGGGTGAAGTTCTCCAGCTTCTTGCGCATCAGCAGCGCGTTGGTGCAGAGGAAGACGTACTTCTTCTTCGCCACCAACTGGCGCACGATCTCGTCGATCTGGGGATGCATCAGGGGCTCGCCGCCCGCGATGGAGACCATCGGCGCCCCGGACTCCAGGACGGCGCCGACCGCCTGGGCGACCGGCATCCGCTGCTTGAGGACACCCGCCGGGTGCTGGATCTTCCCGCAGCCCTCGCACTTGAGGTTGCAGGCGAACAGCGGCTCGAGTTCGACGATCAGAGGGAACTTGTCCCGCTTGCGGAGCTTCTGTTCGATGAGATAGGTCCCGACCCGGATGGACTGACGGAGCGGCATGGCCATAACTCGCTCACCTCCTGGGGAGCAGCAAAGAACGGTGCCATTCGAAGAATGCGGGAAGGACGGCACGAAGAACACGGAAAGCCGATATTCCACCGCGTACCGTGCCGATCCGGACCAGTTCATGTTCTGGAGCGTCCACGACCACCCGTACGGCCGCAACAGGGCGGGGGCCGGCGTCCAGCGCCGTGCGGAGCGTGGCGGCGGACTCCATGTCCACCGCGATGGCGCCGGTGGCCCGCAGATCGGTGCGCTCGTGGCCGCGCACGATGTGGCCGGAGCCCGTCAGCGGGCCGGTGTGGACGGTCCTGCCGGGCACGGCCCGGGTCAGCGCCTTCACCAGCAGGTCGGACCCGGTGCAGGGGGTGGTGCCGGCGGGCCCCCGGGTCTCGTCGGCGACGATCAGGTCCCCGGGGTGCATGCCGGGAGCGAGGCCGGCGCAGAAGCCCGAGGCGATGACGACGGCGTCCCGCCAGGGCTCCCGGCCGAGTGTCCGGGCGACGGCCCGGCGGGCGCGGTCCGGGCCCATGCCCGTGCGCACCACGGTGAACGGACCGGACGCGCCGCCCCGTTCACCGCTGCGCAGGGCGAGCTGCTCGATGCCGAGGGCGCACGCGATCAGCAGCGGCGCCGCACCGCCGGACGAGGAGCCCGGCTCCTGGCCGCCCATCACCGTTCCCTGGAGACGGCCGGCTCGCCGTTCACATAGCGCCCGAGCGCCGTGAGCGGGAACACCTGCCGGTAGAGGTGGTAGTTGATGGAGAAGTCCCAGGGGAATCCGGTGCCCGTGAAGTACGGCTCGTCCCAGGAGCCGTCAGGGCGCTGCGTCTCGGCGAGCCAGGCGACGCCCCGCCGCACCGCCTTGGACTCGCGGCCGCCCGCGGCGAGCAGCGCGAGCAGCGCCCAGGCCGTCTGGGAGGCGGTCGAGACTCCGTGCCCGATCCATGCCTGTTCCTTGTACGAGCGCAGGTCCTCGCCCCAGCCGCCGTCCTCGTTCTGCACGGACTCCAGCCAGGCGACGGCGCGCCGGATCGCGGGGTGGGAACGGGGCAGCCCGGCCGCGGTGAGCGCGGGAACCACGGAGCCCGTCCCGTACACGTAGTTGACGCCCCAGCGTCCGAACCAGGCGCCGTTCGGCTCCTGTTCGGCGAGCAACCACTCGATTCCCCTGCGGGTGCGGGGGTCGTCGGTCTTGCCCTCGAAGGCCAGCATCTCCACCACATGGGCGGTGACGTCGGCCGAGGGCGGGTCGATGACCTCGCCGAAGTCGCAGAACGGCAGGCGGTTGGGGAACGGGCTGGTGTTGTCCGCGTCGAAGGCGCCCCAGGCACCGTTCTTCGACTGCATGCCGAGGGTCCAGCGGGCACCGCGCGCGATGGCGGTCTCGACCGTCTCGGGGTCGGGGTGCTTCACGCGGCGCAGCGCCAGGATGACCTCGGCGGTGTCGTCGATGTCGGGGTAGTTGTCGTTGTGGAACTCGAACGCCCAGCCGCCGGGCGGGAGTCCGGGCCGGCGCACGGCCCAGTCGCCGGGCCTGACGATCTCCTCGCCGAGCATCCAGTCGGCGGCCTTCACCAGCGCCGGATGGTCGGACGGCAGACCGGCGTCGGCGAGGGCGATGGTCGCCAGGCAGGTGTCCCAGACGGGCGACTGGCAGGCCTCGATCATGCGCGCGCCGTCCTCGCGCCACACCGCGAAGCGGTCGAGGGACTCGAGCCCGGCCCGCATGACCGGGTGCCTCAGGTCGTAACCGAGCAGGTGCAGGGCGATCACGGAGTAGACGGCGGGGGGCTGGATGCCGCCCCAGCAGCCGTCGTTCTCCTGGCGTTCGACGATCCAGCGGGCGGCGACGTTCATGGCCGCCTCGCGCAGCCGGCGGGGGGCGATCCTGTGGTACAGGTGCATGGCCTTGTCGAGCCGCTGGAAGGCGCCGTCCCAACTCAGCACCGGGGCAAGGGGCTTGCCGGGGTTCGGCCGGGACGGATCGGTGTGCAGCTCGTCCAGCTCGAAGGGCGCGGGCCGCACCGGCCGCTTGGCGGAGACCACGGTGAGCGGCACGATGGTCTGCCGGGCCCAGCAGCCGAAGTCGTAGATGTTGAGCGGGAACCACTTCGGCAGGAGGATCAGCTCGGGCGGCAGCTCGGGCAGGTCGTCCCATTTCCACCAGCCGAAGAGGGCGAGCCAGATCCGGGTGAAGACGCGGGCGGCGGCGATCCCGCCGCGCTCCCGGATCCAGGCGGCGGCGCGGGCCATGTGCGGGTCCTCGGGCCGGTCTCCGGCGAGGCGCAGGGCGACGTACGCCTCGATGGTGGTGGACAGTTCGCCGGGGCCGCCGTAGAAGGTGGCCCAGGTGCCGTCCTCGCGTTGCTCGCCCCGGATGTGGAGGGCGGCGGCGCGCAGCGTGTCGTCGTCCTGGATGTCGAGGAACTCCCGCAGGAGGAGGTCCTCCGCGTCCATGGTGACGTTGGTCTCCAGGTCGCCCTTCCACCAGCCTTCGGCGTCCTGGCGGCCGAGCAGATGCTCGACGGATCGTGCGGCTGCGCGGGACGCGACCTCGTCGAGGCCGGCCGCCGCGGGCGCCGCGGCAGTGATGTCGGTGGTGGTGTCGGTGGTGTCGCTGGCCGCGGCCGTCCGGGGTCCCACGGCCCCGGCGCTTCCGTCGGTCGTCGCTGTCATGGCTTCCCCTTCGTGCAGGCGGTGTACTGTCGCGTACTTTCTGCTTCACTCGGGTCTGCCGTCGGCCGATGCCCGAGGGCACCGGCCGGCGACTGCGCACTCATATCAGGGTGATGGTGATCATCTCTTCCGTACGACGACGAAGTCGGCGAGCGCGACGAGCTGGGCCCTGACCCGCTCGGGCATGTCGACCTCGTGCAGGGCCTGGACCGCGATGGTGTGCTGGCGGCGGGCCTCCTGGGAGGTCCACTCCCGGCCGCCGGCCTCCTCGATGAGGGCCGCGCGGGTGGCGAACTCCTCCTCGGAGAAGGAGTCGAAGTCGCTGCTCTTGGCGTCGGCGGCGAGGAGTTCGCCGAGCTTCTCCGAGGCCGGTCCGCCGGCCGCCAGGGCGGCGACGACGGGCAGGGACTTCTTGCGCTGGCGCAGGTCGCTCCAGGTCTGCTTGCCGGTGGCCACGGGGTCGCCCCAGATGCCGAGCAGATCGTCGATGGCCTGGAAGGCGAGGCCCAGGTGGTAGCCGTACTCCTCCAGCTTGTCCGCCGTGCGGTCGTCGGCGCCGCCGAGGACCGCGCCGATGGAGACGGCGCAGGCCAGCAGGGCGCCGGTCTTGTTGCCCTCCATCTCCAGGCATTCCTCGACGGTGACCCGCTCGCGGTGCTCGTAGGAGATGTCCTGCGCCTGCCCGTCGATGAGCTTGCGGCTGGCGGTGGTGAGCCGGCGGGTGGCGCGGCCGGCCTCGACGGTGCCGAGTTCGAGAAGGATCTCGTTGGCGAGGGCGAACAGCGCGTCGCCGACGAGGATGGCCTGGGCGGGGCCGTGCACCTTCCAGACGGTGTCGCGGTGGCGGCGCTGCTCGTCGCCGTCCATCAGGTCGTCGTGCAGCAGCGAGAAGTTGTGGACGAGCTCCACGGCGACGGCGCCGGGGACGCCGACCTCGGGGGCGGCTCCGGCGGCCTCGGCCGACAGCAGCGCGAGCGCGGGGCGGACGGCCTTGCCGCCGTCGCCGTCGGCCGGGTTGCCCTGCGCGTCGATCCAGCCGAAGTGATAGGCGGCCACGGTGTCCATGGGCGGTGCGAGGCGGTCGACGGCCGCCCGCAGGACGGGGGTGGACAGGGTCCGCCCGCGCTCCAGCAGAGCGGTCACGTCCGCGGTGTCGACGGCCGGATTCACCGGGGGCACGGTCGGCACGGTTTCTCCTCTTGTTCCAGTACTCACACTCATACCGCCTCCTGCAGCGGGTGTTCATGGCGGCGGCCGAGGGCGGAGAGCGCGGCGCCCGCGGCGCTGAAGCCGCTGCGTACGGCGCCCTCCATGGTCGCGGGCCAGCCGGTGGCGGTCCACGCGCCGGCCAGGTACAGGCCGGGGGCATGGGTGCGTGCGGCGGGACGGAGCCGGCCGACGCCCGGAGCGGGGGCGAACGTCGCGGTCCGCTCCCGGGTGACGAAGAAGTCCCGGACCCCGGCGCCGCGGGCCGCGGGCAGCAGCCGCTCCAGCTCGGGGAGGTAGCGCTCGCGGAGCACGGAGACCGGCGTGTCGATCTCGTCCTGTGCGGCGGACTGGGAGACGGCCAGGTACTGCCCGCCCACCTTCCCCCAGCTACCGCTGGGAGGTGCCCCCAGCCCATCACCGCCCTCGCTCGAGGGTCCTTCGGGCCCGCCCCTCAGCAGACCTGAGGAGTCGGTGCGGTCGAAGACCCACTGCACCGGGGACCCGAGCGCGGTGAAGAACGGCTGCCGGAGCACCGTGCGGTCGTAGACGACGTGCACGTTGAGGATGGGTGCGGTGCCGATGTCGAGCAGCCGGTCCGGGTCGTCGAGGGCGCCCTCGGGCAGCAGCTCGCGGGTCTCGCGCTGCGGCACGGCGAGCACGACGGTGTCCGCCTCGATGCGCTCCCCCGGTACGTCGACGGTCCACCGGCCGTCGGCGGTGCGGGAGATCCGCTCGGCCTTGGTCCGCAGTGCGGTGCGTACGCCGAGGGAGTCGAGGGCCTTGCGGGCGAGGGTGTCGTGGAGTTCACCGAGGGGCACGTGGGCCCAGCCGATGTCCGCGGCGCCCGGGTCGGAGAGCAGGCCGGTCTTGAAGACCATGGCGGCCAGGCCCATGGAGGCGTCCGCCGCCGTGGCGTTGAGGGTGGCGACGCCGACCAGGTCCCAGAGTGCCTCGACGGCGCGCGGGGACTGGCCGTGGCGGCCGAGCCAGGTGGCGAAGTCGATGCCGTCGAGCGCCGGGTCGGCCGGGTCGAGCGCCTTGAGGGCGAGCGCGGCCCGCCCGACGCTCGCGCGCTCGGCGAGAGAGAGGTGCGGATAGGTCGCGAGGCTCGCGGCGAGGTGCAGCGGTACGGGCAGGGCGGTGCGGCGCAGCCGTCCGAGGCGGGGGCCGCGGGGGTGGCCGACGTCGAGGACGGGGACGTCGAGGCGGTCCTGGACCGGCGCGAGGTGGGCGCCCTCGACGCGGTCGAGGAACCAGCGGTAGGCGGTGCAGCAGCGCAGGTAGACGTGCTGACCGTTGTCGACGGTGAGCTCGCCGCGCCGGAAGGAGAACGCGAGGCCGCCGAGCCGGGGCCGTCCTTCGAGGAGGGTCACGCGCAGCCCGGAGTCGGCGAGCCGCAGCGCGGCGGTGATGCCGGCGAGCCCGCCGCCGACGACGACGGCGTGCGGCTGCCGGCCTCCGCCGGTGTCTTCACCGCGGCCGACCGCGCCGAGGTGCGGCGGCCGGGCGACGCGCGCCGAGGAGGTGTCCGTAGCGTCCGACGGCTGCCGGCCGCCACCGGCGTCGGCCGCCGGCGCGGGGGCTCCCAGTTCGTCCGCGCTCATGCGGCCTCCCCTCGGGTCGTCGCAGTCAGGGACGCCGCCGCGCGGCGGGGGGTTGCCCGGCCCGCGGTCTCGTACGGGCGCTTCACGCACGCCTCCTGACGGTGCGTCGGGACACGTGGCGGGTGTCGAGGCCGGAGAGGCCGCGCACGGCGACGTACGCCTTCTCCCGGCCGGGCAGCGAGACGCGGCCGCGCAGCACCGCCGCCGGGTCGCGTTCGATCCGGTCGAGCAGGCGCCGGTAGATCCCGGCCATGGCGGCGACGCAGGCGCCGCTGCGCCGGTCGAGCATGGGCAGGAGGCGGTAGCCCTCGGCGAACAGGGCGCGGGCGCGCCGCACCTCGAAGTGGACGAGGCCGGTGAAGTCGGCTCCCTCCGGCGGTGTCTCCTTCGCGAAGCCGTCGCCGCAGCCGAACTTGGCCAGGTCGTCGGCGGGCAGGTACGTACGCCCGGTCCCGGCGTCCTCGCGGACGTCCCGGAGGATGTTGGTGAGCTGCAGGGCGAGTCCGAGCGTATCGGCGTACTCGGGGGCGCGTTCGGCGCCGTGTGCGCCCGGCTGGGTGCCGAACACGCCGAGGGAGAGCCGTCCGATGGCGCCTGCGACGCACCGGCAGTAGACCTTGAGGTCGTCCCAGGTCTCGTACGTCTCGCCGTGCACGTCCATGAGGACGCCGTCGATGAGTTCGTCGAGGCCGCCGAGCGGGATGGGGAAGCGGCGGGAGGCGTGGGCGAGGGCCACGGCGACGGGGTCGGTGTCGTCCTCGTCCACCTCGTCCCGCCGGATCCGCTCCAGGAGGGCTCGGGTGGATTCCAGCCGGTCCCGCTTCGCCTCGGGCGCGAGGGCGCCGTCGCCGATGTCGTCGACCCGCCGCGAGAACGCGTACAGCGCCGACATGGCCTGCCGCTTCTCCGTCGGCAGCAGTCGGATGCCGTAGGCGAAGTTGCGCGCCTGCTGTCCGGTGACGGCCTCGCAGTAGCTGTACGCGGCCTGTACCGGCGCGGACGTCTCCGTCTGTCCCTCCACGGTCCGGCTCACCCCTCTCTCCGCGCCCGGAGCAGGACCGCTCCCGCTTGGCGGATCAGACTCGGTCCGGTGGCCTTCGGCGGCCCCGGCAGGACGTCGAAGCCCGCGGCGGCGATCGCGTCGAGCGCGGCGTGCCCGCCGGCGGTGAAGCCGGCGAGCAGCAGGCGCAGCCTGCCGTGGACGCTGCCCACCAGCGGGGCCCCGTCGTGCAGCAGCTCGCGGGCGCGCTGTGCCTCGAAGGCGATCAGCGCACGGACCGACGCTCCCGCGGTGGGCCGGGCGAGGTCGTCCTCGGTGACGTGGAAGGCCTTCATGTCCTCGGCGGGCAGATAGATCCGGTCGCGGCCGAGGTCCTCGGCGACGTCCTGGAGGTGTTCGACGATCTGCAGCGCGGTGCAGATCGCGTCGGAGCGGCGGAGGCGCTCGGGGGTGGCCGTTCCGGTGATTCCGAGCACGAGCCGGCCGACGGGGTTCGCGGAGAGTTCGCAGTACGCGACGAGGTCGTCGTAGGTCTCGTAGCGCCGTACCAGCTGGTCCTGGCGGTTGGCCTCGATCAGGCCGAGGAAGGGATCGGGGGTGAGCCCGCACCGCCGTACCGTGGGCTGGAGGGCGCGCAGCAGGGGGTGGCGGGGGGTGGAGTCGAAGACCCGGGCCAGATCGGCCTCGAAGGCGTCCAGCAGGGCAAGCCGGTCGTCGGCCCTTTCCGGGGCGAGGCCGAGGTGGCGGGCGTCCGCTCCGCCGGGGGCGAGATCGCCGTCGCCGATGTCGTCGACCAGGCGGGCGTAGCCGTAGACGGCCATGAGGTCCTCGCGCCAGGCGCGCGGCAGGAAGAAGGGGGCCACGGGGAAGTTCTCGTCCGTGGCCTTGTCGAGCGTGGTGCGCGAGGAGGCGTCGGGGCGCACCTGCCGGGTACCCGTCACTGGGGGCTGCCCGACGCGGGGACGGCGACACCCTCGCGGAGCTGGAGATTCTGCGTCATGGCCGTCACATCTCCTGTTCTACACTGCCGATCCAATCCATCCTATTTCGGACACGCCACGGGGCCTCTCCAGAGGACTCACCGCCTGACGGCCGGGATGCCTAGGGGGTATCGCCCCACTTGCCACGAATCAGCACCGGTACAGCTTACGTTGTACAACGGGCGCCGCCTCGTCGGGGTACGCGCCGCGCTGCGAAAACATCGGTGGATGTGTCAACTTTTCGGCGGGGCAGGGAAGTTCGCGCGTACCCGGCGTTCAGTCGGCGCGGGCTCCGGAGACCACCATGGCGAGGGTGGACTCGACGACGTCCGCGCGGCGCCGCTCCGGCAGGCGGCGCAGCGGGCCGTCGAGCAGCAGGAGTGACAGCCCGTGTACCGCGGACCACGCGGCGGCCTCGGCGGCCGGGCGGGTCGGGCGAGGGATGCGGCCGACCCGGGCCAGCGCGTTCAGCGCGTCCGTGAGCAGCGTGAACGCCCGGATCTCGGGTTCGGGCTCCGGCGCTCGCCCGGCCGGCATCCATTCCTCGCCGCACGGCGGGCGGGGGGTGCAGAACGCCGTCCGGTAGAGGCCGGGCTGCTCCAGGGCGAAGCCGATGTAGCCGCGGCCGAGGGCGGCGAGGCGCAGCTCCGCGGCGACGATGGCGTCGTCGGCTCCGGGGGCCCGCTCGGCGGCGCGCTCCATGGACTCCGCGAGCGCGCGCTGGGCGTGGATCTTGACGGCGCGCAGGAGCTCTCCACGGCCGTCGAAGTGCCGGTAGGCGGCGGTGGGCGAGACACCGACCCGACGGGCCGCCTCGCGCAGGACGACGCGGTCGGGACCACCGTCGGTCGCCAGGTCCACGGCGGCGCAGATCAGCGCGTTCCGCAGATCGCCATGGTGGTAGGACTTTCCCCCCGAGATCGCTGCCATGCGCTCATCCTGCCCGATGTTGACCGCATGAACATTCCAGGCGGGGGGCGCGACGCGCCGCGGAGCGGGTCCGGACACGGCGCAGGGCCCCCGCCGGTGCGGCGGGGGCCCTGGGGCACGGGGCCGGGACTACTTCCCGGTCTCGCGCTCGTACGCCTTGAGGACCTCTTCGGTGGGCCCGTCCATCAGCAGCTCGCCCTTCTCCAGCCACAGCACGCGGTCGCAGGTGTCCCTGATCGACTTGTTGCTGTGACTCACGAGGAAGACCGTGCCGGCCTCCTTGCGGAGCTCGCGGATGCGCTGCTCGGAGCGGATCTGGAACCGGCGGTCACCGGTCGCGAGGGCCTCGTCGATCATGAGAACGTCGTGGTTCTTGGCGGCCGCGATGGCGAAGCGGAGCCGGGCGCCCATGCCGGAGGAGTACGTGCGCATCGGCAGGCTGATGAAGTCGCCCTTCTCGTTGATGCCCGAGAAATCGACGATGCCGTCGTAGCGCTCGCGGATCTCTTCCTTGCTCATGCCCATGGCGAGGCCGCCGAGTATCACGTTGCGCTCACCGGTCAGGTCGTTCATCAGCGCCGCGTTGACGCCGAGCAGCGAGGGCTGACCGTCGGTGTAGACCTTACCGCTCTCCGTGGGGAGCAGTCCCGCGATGGCGCGCAGCAGCGTCGACTTGCCGGAGCCGTTGGAGCCGATGACGCCGATGGCCTCGCCGCGGTAGGCGGTGAAGGAGACACCGCGCACGGCGTGCACCTTGCGGACGCCCCGGGTGACCTCGGCCTTGCCGCGTCCGAGGATCCGGCTGAGCGCCGCCGTGGCGCTGCCCTTGCCGCCGCCACCGGTGTTGACCCGGTAGACGATGTGGACCTCGTCGGCGATGACGGTGGGGACGCGTCCCTGAGTGGAATCAGCCACGGCCGTACCTCTCCTCGGCCTTCCAGAAGTAGATGAAGCCGCCGATGCCGATCGCCAGGGCCCAGCCCACGGCGGTGGCCCAGACGTGCGACGGCAGGTTCTGGGAGCCGTAGCCGTCGATGAGGGCGAATCGGATCAGGTCCATGTAGACCGCGGCCGGGTTGTACATGAGCACGTCGGCGATCCAGGCCGGCTTGTCCGCGAGCATCACCGGGATGGAGAACATCACGCCGGACGCGTACATCCAGGTGCGCATGACGAAGGGCATCAGCTGGGCGAGGTCGGGCGTCTTGGCGCCCATCCTCGCCATGATCATGGCCAGTCCGACGTTGAACACGAACTGCAGGAACAGGGCCGGGATCAGCAGCAGCCAGCTCAGCGAGGGGTAGCTGCCGAAGCCGATCGCGACGGCCGCCAGCACGATCATGGAGAACAGCAGCTGCTGGAGCTGCTGGAGCGCGAAGGAGATCGGGAGGGTGGCGCGCGGGAAGTGCAGGGCCCGGACGAGTCCGAGGTTGCCCGAGATCGCCCGCACGCCCGCCATCACCGAGCTCTGGGTGAAGGTGAACACGAAGATCCCCGTCACCAGGAAGGGGATGTAGACGTCGGTGGTCATCCCCCTGCCGGCGTCCAGGATCAGCCCGAAGATCAGGAAGTAGACCAGCGCGTTCAGCAGGGGGGTCGCCACCTGCCAGAGCTGACCGAGCTTGGCCTGGCTGTACTGCGCCGTGAGCTTCGCCTGGGAGAAGGCGAGGATGAAGTGGCGCCGCCCCCACAGCTGGCGGACGTACTCGAGGACGCCGGGCCGGGCACCACTGACCGCGAGACCGTACTTGGCGGCCAGTTCGGCCGGGGTCAGGCCGTCGTCGACGGAAGGAGGGGCGCTCGTCGCGACCGCACCGTCGTGGGTTGTGTCACTCACAAGTCGAAACTTTCGTATCCAAGATGCGCGGCAAGTCGGGTACCACGTTGTCACACGACGGGCGGGCGTCCCAGTCGGGTCAGCCGCCACACCGTACGCCATTTCATGGGCCGTCGCGGACCGCAGGGAGTGGCCCAGCCCTCCCGGAATCCGCCGATCCACGCCTTGACGGCGGGGCCGGAGGGGCGCCGCGCGAGAGTCAGCAGCAGCCAGACACCGAGATAGAGCGGGACCAGAGGAGCGGGCAGATTGCGCCGGGCCAGCCACACCCGGTTGCGGGCCACGTTGAAGTGGTACGACGCGTGCCGGGAGGGTGGTGTGGTGGGGTGCAGCAGCACCATGTCGGAACGGTAGTCGATCATCCAGTCGGCGTCGAGCGCCCGCCAGGCGAGATCGGTCTCCTCGTGGGCGTAGAAGAACTCGCCCGGCAGACCACCGACTTCGGCGAGCACCTTCGTACGGACGGCGTTGGCGCCGCCGAGGAAGGTGGTCACGCGGGAGGACCGCATCGGGTCGGACGCGCGCAGCCGCGGGACGTGCCGGCGCTGGGTGAGCCCGGTCTCGGGGTCCGCGATCCGGAAGCTGATGATGCCCAGCCGCGGATCGGCGGTGAACGCCTGGCGGACGAGCTCGGCGGTGTCCGAGTGGGCGAGCAGCCCGTCGTCGTCCAGGAAGAGCAGCGCGTCGACGGGGCCGCAGGGCCCGCCCGGCCCGAATGCCTCGATGCCGACGTTGCGGCCGCCGGGGATGCCCAGGTTCTCGGGCAGGTCGATGGTGTGGACGCCCTCGGGCACCCCGGTCACGGGGGCGCCGTTGCCGACCACGACGATCTCGATCGGGTCGCCGTCCTGCTTGGCGACCGAGTCGAGGAGCGCGCGCAGATCGTCGGGGCGGTTGCCCATGGTGATGATGACGGCGCCCAGCTTCATCGGCGTACTCACGCGTGTCCTCACTTCAGCCGGCTCGACGCCAGGATCGACACCAGGTGCAGCAGCGTCTGCAGGAGCGCGATGCCGGCCAGCACGGCGACACCGAGCCGCGAGAAGAACAGGTCGTCCCTGACGGTGTCGACGATCGCCAGGACCAGGATCAGCAGGGACGCCTCGATCCCGAGGACCAGGCGGTGGAACTTCAGCGCGGCGGCGGCCCTGCGGGCCAGCGCCATGCCGGAGGAGCGCGGCTCGGACGCGGCCTCCTTGACCGGCGGCAGTCCGCCCTGGTGCCGGGCCACACCGACGAGGTCGGTCTCCGCCTTGATCAGGATCGCGCCGAGGGCGGCGAGGGTGCCGAGGAAGGCCCACAGCCAGTCGATCCGCCCCGATCCCCACAGGTCGGCGGCGCGCAGGCCGAAGCCCACGAGGACGGCCGCGTCGCACAGATAGGCGCCCACCCGGTCGA
This sequence comes from Streptomyces sp. NPDC029139, assembly GCF_055564335.1. Taxonomy (NCBI): domain Bacteria; kingdom Bacillati; phylum Actinomycetota; class Actinomycetes; order Kitasatosporales; family Streptomycetaceae; genus Streptomyces; species Streptomyces sp. NPDC029139. The sequence goes on from NZ_JBVHWN010000009.1 coordinate 269,225, forward strand.
GGTACACGCCGCCCAGCGAGAACTGCTGCTTCCAGCGGGCCACCTCGCCGTCGACACAGTCGAGCAGGAGGTAGAGCTGGACCATGAGGACACCGAGGGCCGCGCCCCAGATCCCCGGGATCAGCAGGGCCGGGGCGGCGAGCACGCCCGCGATCGTCATCACGTACGTGAGCTGGTTCGGCGTGATCCGGGTCTTCACCAGGTGCCGGGTGATCCGCAGCGAGATCTCCCGCATGTACAGGCGGCCCGCCCAGTGTTCGCCGCTCCGCCGGTCCTTCACACCCGCGGGGTGGACGACCGGGCGGAGCTCAGCTACCGATGGCTTTTGCATAGTCGGCGTACGCGTCCCTGATCTCTTCTGTGGACAGGTCGAGGTGCTCGAGGATGGTGAAGCGGCCCGGTCGGGTCTGCGGGGCGAACTCCACGGCCCGGACGAACTCGTCCACGGTGAAGCCCATCTCCTCCGGCAGCACCGGCAGGCCGTGGCGGCGCAGCGTCTCGACCATCAGCCCGGAGGCGTCGGCGGCGCCGCGCAGATGCATCGCGAAGGCCGCTCCGACTCCGCACTGCTCGCCGTGGCTGGCCGCGCGGGTCGGGAAGAGCAGGTCGAAGGCGTGGCTGATCTCGTGGCAGGCGCCCGAGGAGGGGCGCGTGTCGCCACTGATGGACATGGCGATGCCGGACATCACCAGGCCCTCGGAGAGCGTGACGAGGAAGTCGTCGTCGCCGACGCCGCCGGGGTGGCGGAGCACGGCCTCCCCGGCGCTGCGGGCCATGGCCGCGGCCAGGCCGTCGACCGGCTCGCCGGTCTCGCGGTGCGAGAGCTCCCAGTCCGCGATGGCGGAGAGGTTGGAGATCGCGTCGCCGATTCCGGAGCGGACGAAGCGCACCGGGGCGTCCCGGATCACGTCGAGGTCGATGACCAGCGCGATCGGGGTCGGCACTCCGTAGGAGCCGCGCCCGTTGTCGTTGTCCAGGGTGGAGACCGGCGAGCAGATGCCGTCGTGCGACAGGTTCGTGGCGATGGCGACCAGCGGCAGGCCGACCCGGGCCGCCGCGTACTTGGTCACATCGATGATCTTGCCGCCACCGAGGGCGACCACGGCGTCGTACCGCTTGCCGCGCATGGCGTCGGCGAGCTTCACGGCCGCGTCGATGGTGCCGCCCTCGACCGGGTACCAGTCGGCGCCGGGCAGCTCGGCGGCGAAGTGGTCACGCAGCTTCAGGCCCGAGCCGCTGCTGATCGCCACGGCGATCCGGCCGTTGCTGGAGATCCGCTGGTCCGCGAGGAGCGTGGAGAGGTCCTCCAGCGCTCCCCGGCGGATGTCGACGACGACCGGCGAGGGGATGAGCCGGGTCAGTACTGGCACGCGATGTCACGGCCCTTCGCGAGGTCGTCGTGGTTGTCGATCTCGACCCACTTGACGTCGCCGATGGGAGCCACGTCGATCGTGAAGCCGTCGTCGACGAGCTTCTGGTAGCCGTCCTCGTAGTAGAGGTCGGGGTCGCGCTCGAAGGTGGCCTTCAGGGCGTCGGCGAGCTGCTCGGCGGCCTCGGGCTCGATGAGGGTGACGCCGATGTACTCGCCCGTGGCGGTGGCCGGGTCCATCAGCTTGGTGATCTTCTGGACGCCCTTGCCCTCGGCGGTGATGACCTTCATCTCCTCGTCGGCGAGGTTCTTCACCGTGTCGAGGGCGAGGATGATCTTCTGGCCGTCGCCGCGCGCGGCGAGCAGCGTCTTCTCGACGGAGACGGGGTGGACGGTGTCGCCGTTGGCGAGGATCACACCGCGCTTGAGGACGTCACGGGCGCACCACAGGGAGTAGGCGTTGTTCCACTCCTCGGCCTTGTCGTTGTCGATCAGGGTGATCGAGACGCCGTACGTGGCCTCCAGGGCCTCCTTGCGGTCGTACACGGCCTCCTTGCGGTAGCCGACGACGATGGCGACCTCGGTGAGGCCGACCTCCGCGAAGTTCTTCAGCGTCAGGTCGAGGACGGTGGTCTCACCGTCGACAGGCACGAGGGCCTTCGGAAGCGTGTCGGTGTAGGGGCGCAGACGCCGTCCGGCACCGGCTGCCAGTACGAGGCCAATCATGCTGTTTCTCCTTCGTCATGTACGGCAGGTGCTCCGGAGGACACCCAGAAACGGATGGACTCCACGAGCACCACGAGCGCCACGGCGACCGCGAGGGCGGTGAGCGCCAGGGTGAAATCGGTGCCGCGGCTCACGAGCAGGGCGGCGAGCACGGTCACGAGGAGCGTGCGGCCCTCGTGACCCCCGATGGTGCGCACCAGCCACGCGGGCGGCGCGCCGGTGCCGCCGCGGATGCGGTACACCGTGTCGTAGTGATGGTAGGCGACGGCGGCCACCAGTCCGTAGGCCGCGGGCAGTGCCCCGTTCACCTCGGAGCGGGCGGCGAGGATCAGGACCGTGCCGTACTCGGCGGCCCGCAGGACGGGCGGCACGAGCCAGTCGAGGGCGCCCTTGAGGGGGCGGGCGACGGCGAGACCGGCCAGGATCGCGTACGCGAGGGCGGCGGCGACCGTGAGCGCGCTGCCGACCGGCTGCGTCCAGGCGACGGCGATCAGCAGGGCGGCTCCGGCGACGGCCGGCGGCAGGGGCTGCGGGGCGAGGCGGCGGCCTGCCCGGGCGACCAGCTCGCCGATCGGGCCGGTGTCGGCGAGGTCCGCGAGCGCCTGCGCGGCGCGGTCCGTCCTCTTCGCCTTGCGGGTCAGCGACCGCAGGACGCGGCCCGCGGTGGTGTAGCAGGCGCCGAAGGCGCAGCCGATGATCAGGGCCCAGAAGACGATCCGCGGGGTGGTGACGGCGGTGAGGACCGCGATCATCGCCCAGCGCTCGCCGATCGGCAGGATGATCATCCGGCGGACCCAGACGGTCCAGCCCACGCTGTCGAGGCGGTTGGAGAGGGCGGCGGTGGGGCTGGTGTTGGCCGTGGCGTCGTGGTTGGCCTCGTTGAACGAGAAGTCCACGACATGGCGGCAGGTCATCAGGACCATCGCGCCCAGCGCGAGCGCCCACACGTCGTCGCCGTTCCGCGCCGCCCCGAGGGCGAGGCCCGCGTAGAAGGCGTACTCCTTGGCGCGGTCGAAGGTGGCGTCGAGCCAGGCGCCCATCGTCGAGTACTGCAGGGAGTAGCGGGCGAGCTGCCCGTCGGTGCAGTCCAGGACGAAGGAGACCAGGAGCAGGACGCCGGCGGCGACGTAGCCCCCGCGCTCGCCCGTCGCGGCGCAGCCGGCCGCGATCAGCGCGGTGAGCAGCGACGCGGTGGTGACCTGGTTCGGGGTGAGCCCGCGCCGCGCGCACCAGCGGGCGATGTGGCGCGAGTACGGGCTGATGAAGAAGGTGGTGAAGAAGCCGTCGTGGGCCTTCACGGCGGAGCGCAGCCGTACGGCCTCGTCGTCGACGGCCGCGACGGCGGCGCGCGCCCGGTGGCGGCCCTCCGCGTCGGCCGGTACGGCGGCGACCAGCGAACCGAGCTCGGGGCGGTGCACCGCGACGCCGTCGGCGGTGAGCGCGTCGGCGAGCGTGTCCGGCAGGCCCTCGCCCGTGTCGACGGAGAGGGATCCCGCGTCCTGGTCCGCGCCGGGCACGGGCGCGGAGACGTCCGTCAGCGCGCGGGCGAGCGCCGGGCGGGCCTCGCTCTGCGCGGTGAGGGCGCCGGGCACGGCGGAGGCGGGGAAGCGGGGGTCGGTGAGGGCGAGCCGCAGCGCGTGGAGGTGTCCGACGAAGCGGGGGTCCACCACGGCGACCCGTTCGCCGGCCGGTACGGCGGCGAGCAGCGCGCCGGCGTCACGCGGGTCGGAGGCGACCCTGACGTCGAAGCCCAGCGACCGCAGATCGCCGTCGAGCGACGATCCGGGTACCGGCGGACCGGTGAGGATGGCGGTCGACAGACGAACTCACTCCTTGGAGCTGACGGGCGGGCCGGCGGGGCCCATGACACGGCCCCGGGCACGGCGGTACGGCCCGGCATCGGGCGGCAGCACGTCGGCTGAGGCTATCGGATGAACGAAAGCGGGAGTTCATCGAGGCTTTGCGGTGCGGACTCCCCCGGGCCCCCTCGCATCCGCGCGAGCGCGCCCCGTCCTGCGGAGATCATCATGGGTGATCGACGTCCCGCCCCACAAACCGCGCCCCCCGGGCCGCTGGACCGCCCACCGCAGACCGCCGGGAGCGGCCAGGAAAACCGCAGGTCAGACGATATGACAACGGTGTTCAGTACCGTGTTGCGGATACCCCCCACCCGTAGTTGACTTGCGAACCGGGGCCACAGACACGTCGCGAGGGAGAGGTTCTGTCATGGGGGCTGGACACGACCACGGGCACAGCCACGGGGGGCCGCCGCCCACGGGGACGGCGGCGGCGGCCTACAAGGGCCGGCTGCGGATCGCGCTCGCGATCACACTGTCCGTGATGGTGATCGAGATCGTCGGTGGCATCGTCGCGGACTCGCTCGCGCTGATCGCCGACGCGGCCCACATGGCGACCGACGCGGTCGGCCTGGCGATGGCGCTGCTCGCGATCCACTTCGCCAACCGGCCGCCGACGGAGACCCGCACCTACGGGTTCGCCCGGGCCGAGATCCTCGCCGCGCTGGCCAACTGTCTGCTGCTGCTCGTCGTGGGCGGCTATGTGCTCTACGAGGCGATCCAGCGGTTCATCGAGCCGGCCGAGACCAAGGGCGGGCTCACCATCGCCTTCGCGCTGATCGGTCTGGTCGCCAACATGATCTCGCTCTCGCTGCTCGTCCGCGGCCAGAAGGAGAGCCTCAATGTGCGCGGCGCCTACCTGGAGGTGCTCGCGGACGCGCTCGGCTCGGTGACGGTGCTGATCTCGGCGGGCATCATCCTGGCCACCGGCTGGCAGTACGCCGACCCGATCGCCTCGATCCTGATCGGCCTGATGATCGTGCCGCGCACGCTCAAGCTGCTGCGCGAGACCCTCGACGTGCTCCTGGAGTCGGCCCCCAAGGGCGTCGACATGGCGGAGGTCCGCGCGCACATCCTGGCGCTGCCGGGCGTCGAGGACGTCCACGACCTGCACGCCTGGACGATCACATCCGGGATGCCGGTGCTCTCCGCGCACGTGGTGGTGGACCAGGCGGCGCTGGACTCCGTGGGCCACGAGAAGATGCTGCACGACCTGCAGGGCTGCCTGGGGTCCCACTTCGACGTGGAGCACTGCACCTTCCAGCTGGAACCGGCCGGTCACGCCGAGCACGAGGCGAAGCTCTGCCTGTGACCGCCGGCCACCTGCGTGCGCCCGGCTGCCGGGGCCGGTGGCTTCGACGGGCGGCTGCGACCGCCGGGTGGGGACTGCTAGCCTTTCGCGCACACGTGAGGTGGAGAGGAGCTGAGGTTGATGACCGTCGCGATGGAGGCTGCCCCGTGCGGCAGCGCCCGGTCCTTCCCCAGTTCCCGGGTTTCCGGCTGACCTGACGTTCTCGTCGGCCGGGGCCCTCTCACACAAGGGTTTCCCACGTTGTCCGACAACGCTCTGCACACCGCCTTCTTCGCCCTGCACCACGGTCTTCCGCGCCAGGGCCCCGGCTCCGACTCCACCACCCGTCGTCTGCTCGCGCTCTGCGGACCGCTTCCCGTGCGGCCGCGCGTGCTCGACCTCGGCTGCGGACCCGGCCGCTCCGCCCTGCTCCTGGCCGCCGAGGCCGGGGCGGAGGTGACGGCCGTGGACCTGCATGAGCCGTTCCTCGAAGAGCTCCGGCAGGCGGCCGACGCCCGCGGGCTCGGCGGCTCCGTCCGCACGCTCCGCGCCGACATGGGCGACCTGCCCTTCCCCGACGGGTCCTTCGACCTCGTCTGGGCGGAGAGCTCGGCCTACGCCCTCGGCTTCGACACCGCGCTGCGCGCGTGGCGCCGGCTGCTCTCTCCCGGCGGGACCCTCGTCCTCACCGAGTGCGAGTGGACGGCGGACGACCCGAGCCAGGAGGCCCGCGCCTTCTGGGACCGCCACTACGCCCTGCGTAACACCGCCGCCAACACCGCGGCGGCGGTCGAGGGCGGCTACCACGTCCTCGGGGTGGTCCCCCAGCCCGAGAGCGACTGGGACGAGTACTACGGTCCGCTCGCCGAGCGGGCGGACGCCGCCGACCCGACGGCTCCGGGCATGGCCGAGGCGCTCGCCGCGACCCGCGAGGAGCTCGCGATGCGCCGTGACCACGGTGGCGAGTACGGCTACACCGGTTACGTCCTGCGGCCGGCCGATCCGCGGTGACGCCCGCGGGAGGAGACGGCCGCCGGCTTCCCCCCGCGTACGGGAGATCGACGCGGCCGCCTTCGCCACGAAGGAGGAGGCCGCGCTGATCGAACCCTCCGGAAGGTCTCCGGTGCCTGGCTGCCCGGCCCCTCGTACGGCGCCGAGGCGGCCGGCGGCTCGGCGGCGGCGTACGCGCTCGTCGCCCTGCCCCTGCCTTCGGTGGGGCGGTCCCAGCCATGCCGGCGGCGCTCCGGCGGCGGCGCTCGCACCGGTCGCCGTCGCTCCGGGGCACCGGCGGCGGGGGCCGGGGAGGCCGCTGTTTGGGGCGTCCTCGACGCCGTACGGCTGCGCGGGGAGCGGCCGTCCTGCGCTCGGCCACCCGGCGCACGACCCGCGCTCCGGCTTCGCACAGGCGTCGGAATACGAGATCAGGCCAGGTTTCGAGGTTCCGGACGAGGCGAGGACGGTGCCGGCGCTCGACGGTTCCGGCCCGGTTCGCCGGGGCATGATCCGCTTTCCGGCGGCCTTCGGGGTCTGACGTGTGGCCGCTCCCGCCGCGCCGGGGTGTACTCCGGTGCGGTGGGAGCGGCCATGTCCGGCCTCCGAAGTACGGACAAGCCGCTTTTGTGCGGCAGACTGAGGGTGCCCCACAGGGGCGAGGACCGAAGCGAAGGATGGGTATGCCGACCACATCAGCCACCGCGGCACACAGCTCGCCGAACGGAGTCTCCTCGGGCGGCGTCCCGGATCCGATCATGCTCGAGCTGGTCGACGAGGACGGCACCACCATCGGTACGGCCGAGAAGCTCGCCGCCCACCAGGCTCCCGGGCAGCTGCACCGCGCCTTCTCCGTCTTCCTCTTCGACGAGTCGGGCCGGCTGCTGCTGCAGCGCCGCGCGCTCGGGAAGTACCACTCCCCCGGTGTGTGGTCGAACACCTGCTGCGGTCACCCGTACCCGGCCGAGTCGCCCATGGCGGCCGCCGCCCGCCGCACGTACGAGGAGCTGGGCATCTCGCCCTCGCTGCTCGCCGAGGCGGGCACCGTCCGCTACAACCACCCGGACCCCGCGTCGGGCCTGGTGGAACAGGAGTACAACCACCTTTTCGTCGGGCTGGTGCAGGCCGCGCTGCGACCGGACCCGGAAGAGGTCGAGGAGACCGCCTTCGTCACGGCGGAGGAGCTGGCGGAGCGGCACGCGACCGCGCCGTTCTCCGCCTGGTTCATGACGGTCCTGGACGCGGCGCGTCCGGCGGTCAGGGAACTGACGGGTCCGTCCGGGGGCTGGTGATCCCGGGCAGGGTCGGGGTGCCGGGCGCCGTCGCGGGCGCCTGGGCACCGATTCCGGGCGCCGCCCCGGCTCCCGCCACCTGGGGTGCGAGGGGCAGCGCGGCCCAGATGATCTTGCCGCCGCTCGCGGTGTGCTCCACGTCGCACGCCCCGCCGGCCTCCAGCGCGGTCTCCCGCACCAGCAGCAACCCGCGGCCGCCCGTCTGCGCGTAGTCCGCCTCCAGGGCCTTGGGGCGGTACGGATGGTTGTCCTCGACGGACACCCGGATCCACTCCGCTCCGATCGCCACCTCCACCGCCACTTCGGGGGAGAGCAGCGCCGCGTGCTTGACGGCGTTGGTGACCAGCTCCGAGACGATCAGGAGCAGGCCCTGGACCGTGTCCTCGTGAAGCGGTACACCTTGACGGTTCAGCAGGTCTCGTACGGCGTGCCGGGCCTGCGGAACGGAGACGTCGACCGCGGGAGCGGTGAAGCGCCAGACCCCTTCGTAGGACGGTGGCCGTGCGGGGACGCTCCCGCGGCTCTCCATAGTCCGGCTCCCACCCTCGTGCTCGATTGTCGCCACGTAGTCGAGTCTTGGTAATCCGTGGGGCCGGACCGGCCTACTGACCAGAAGTCGACGCTTATCGGCCACCTTCTGACCGGGTGAGTATGCCAACGTCAGTTGTTCGACTGCTCCTGATCTCCTTCTGACGGCTTCGGTGATGCCTGCGCGGCGCCCCGCGCGGAAGTCCGCCCCGAGGCGGCTTCCGGAGCGACCATGCCGACGATCTGGCGGCCGCCGATACCGATGGCGATCAGGCCGAGCCCGTCGAAGAGCAGGGCCAGCGAGAAGAAGACCCCGAGGACGTAGCGGCTGCTGTCGGGCCAGTCGAAGAGGACGAGCAGTCCGAGCAGCAGCCCGAAGGCTCCCTGGAGGAGCGTCCAGCCGAACTGCGGTCCGCGCACCACCGCGCTGCCCACCAGCCGGAACACCCCGCCGGTCAGGAAGAGCAGCGCCGCGAACATGGTCAGCGCCTCGGCCGAGCCCTCCGGGTGCCGGATGACGACGACACCGGCCGCGATGTTCAGGGCCGCCACCACCACGGCGAGCCAGAAGTAGGCGGTTCCCCGGGACTCGATGGCGTGCAGGAGGCCCACGACGCCGCCGATGAGCAGCAGCCAGCCGAAGAGGAGCATCGAGGTGAGGGTGGCGAGGCCGGTGTAGAGGAGACCGACGATCCCGCCGAGGACGAGCAGGGCGCCGAGAAGGGCGAGCCAGCCGAAACTGCGGCGCAGCTTCTTGCCCTCACGTACCGCGTCCTGGGGACCCTGGGCCATCCGCGCCTCCTCCTCGACCCCCTCTTGATCGTACGGTCGGCCCGCCCGGATAGCATCCGCCGCATGGAGCCGCAGCTGAGCGTCAGCGTCGTCGACGGGATCGCCACCGTCGTCATCTCGAACCCCGCCAAGCGCAACGCGATGACGGCCGCGATGTGGCGGTCGCTGCCGGAGCTGCTCGCGCCGCTCGCGACCGACGCCCGGGTCCGCGTCCTGGTCCTCACCGGGGACGGGGAGACCTTCTGCGCCGGCGCCGACATCTCGACGCTGCGGGAGCCGGGCGACGAGCAGCAGTCGCTCGCCGTACGGGCCGAGGACGCGCTCGCCGCCTTCCCGAAGCCGACGCTCGCCGCCGTGCGCGGGTACTGCGTGGGCGGCGGCAGCCAGCTCGCCGCGGCCTGCGACCTGCGCTTCGCCGAGGAGGGCGCGCGGTTCGGGGTCACCCCGTCGAAGCTCGGCATCGTCTATCCGTCCTCCTCGACCCGCCGCCTGGCCTCGCTGGTGGGGCCGTCGGCCGCCAAGTACCTCCTCTTCTCGGGTGAGTTGATCGACACGGAGCGGGCACTGCGCACCGGTCTGGTGGACGAGGTGCTCCCGGTCGGCGACCTGGACAAGCGGGTGGGCGAGTTCGCCCGCGTCCTGGCCTCGCGCTCCCTGCTGACGCAGGCGGCGGCGAAGGAGTTCGCCGACGGACGCGCCGACCGGGACGCGTACTGGGCGGAGCAGGCGCGCGGCAGCGGCGACACTGCGGAAGGGGTCGCCGCCTTCCTGGAGCGCCGCGCGCCCCGCTTCACGTACGGGATCTGAGGCCGCGGCCGGGAGGACTCAGCCCCCGGCGAGGTCCTTCGTGGCCGTGCCGCGCCAGCGCGCGACGATCTCGGCCGGGGCCTTCTCCGGGGAGCCCGCGTCGTACGGCGGCTGCGGGTCGTACTCGGTCAGCAGCTGGACGGTCTGCGCCACGGTGTCACCGGCGATGCGGCCGAGCAGGTGCAGGGCCATGTCGATGCCGGAGGAGACCCCGGCGGCGGTGACGTACTTGCCGTCGAGGACGACCCGCTCGCCGGTGGGCTCGGCGCCGAGCGCCCTGAGTTCCTCGTACGCGAGCCAGTGGGTGGTGGCCCGGCGACCGGTGAGCAGGCCCGCGGCGGCCAGGACGAGCGAGCCGGTGCAGACGGAGGTGGTCCAGGTGCTGGTGGCGTCGGCGGTACGGAGCCAGGCGAGGATCTGCGGGTCCTTCATCGCCTCACGGGAGTCGGGGCCGCCGGGGACCAGGAGAATGTCCGGGTGCGGCACCTCGGCGAGGGCCTTGTCGGCGACGAGGGCGAGGCTTCCCTGGTCGTTGCGGACCGGGCCGGCCTCCTTGGCGACGAAGACGGTCTCGGCTCCGGGGAGGCGGGCGAGGAGCTCGTAGGGGCCGACGGCGTCGAGGGCGGTGAAGCGGTCGTAGAGCAGGACGGCGATCTGCATGGTTGCGATCCCTATCGGCTGGTGGTGGGAACAGGGGCGTGGAAGCGGCGCCGGTAGTCCGCCGGCGCGGTGTCCATGGCTTTGACGAAGGCCCGGCGCATGGCCTCGGGGGTGCCGTAGCCGGCCGCCCGGGAGACCTCCTCGACGCCGTCGGCCGTCTCCTCCAGGAGCCTGCGGGCGTGTTCGAGCCGGACCCGGTCGACGTACCGGCCCGGGCTGATACCCGTCTCCGCCTGGAAGGCGCGGGCGAAGTGGCGGGGCGAGAGCCGGGCGCGGGCGGCCAGCGACTCGACGGAGAGGTCGGCGTCGGGGTGTTCGGTGATCCAGTGCTGCAGCTCGCGCAGCGGTTCCCGGCGGGCGGTCTGAGCGGCGAGCTGGGCGCTGAACTGCGCCTGGTTTCCCGGGCGGCGCAGGAAGACGACCAGGTGGCGGGCGACGGTGAGGGCGGCGGCGCGGCCCAGGTCCTCCTCGACGAGCGCGAGGGCGAGGTCGATGCCCGCCGTCACCCCGGCGGAGGTGGAGATCCTGCCGTCGCGGACGAAGATGGGCTCCGCCTCCACCTCGACCTCCGGGTGACAGCGGGCGAGGTGGTCGCAGGCGCTCCAGTGGGTGGTGGCCCGGTGGCCGTCGAGGAGACCTGCTTCGGCGAGCAGCAGGGCGCCGGTGCAGACGGAGACCAGCCGCTCGGCGTGCGGGGCGTTCTCGCGCAGCCAGTCGATCAGCCGGGGGTCGGAGCGCCGGGTGCCCTCGCCCCCGGGGACGAGCAGAGTGTGCGGGCGGCCCGCGTCGGCGAGCGTCGTGTCGGGGAGGAGGCGCAGGCCGCTCTGCGTACGGACCGGGCCGCCGTCGAGCGAGGCGGTCACGATCGGGTAGGCGCCGCCGCCGCAGCGGCCGGCGCCGGCGAACACCTCCACCGGCCCGGTGACATCCAGGCTCTGCACGCCGTCGAAGAGGACGACGAGCACGGGTCGATTCGTCATGGACCCATCCTTGGCGGGCCCGGGGACGGCCGCAATGACGAGGACCCCACCTTTCCTGCCATCGGCCGCGAGGAGCCGCCCCCGGACTTCCGGTCGTACCGACCAGTCGGTAACGTGCCGTCCATGACCTCTCTGCCGCCCCGCGCGGGCCGCCGCTGCCATCACATGCTGAACCCGCTGCACTCCACGGTGTACTTCTCGCCGGACCTGGAGAGCGAGTTCTCGGCCCTCGGCTTCGAGGACCCGGCGGCCATGCGGCTCGCCGCCCGGAGCGCCGCGATGGGGGCCGTCGGGGCCGGCACCGTCGCCGCGACCTTCTACAACTACAACGTCGAGCTGCTGGCCCGGTACCTGCCGGCCGTCTGGGACATCGCCTCGCCGGCCGAGGCGGTGGTGGCTCGGCTGCGGGCCGTGGACACGACCCTGCGCCGCCTCCTCGGCGAGGAGACGGTCGCCTCCGCCGAGATGGCCGAGGCCGCCGAGCTCGCCCTGCGCGCCACTGAGGCGTGCACGCGGCACGCCCGGCCGCTGTACTCGGCCCATGCCGACCTTCCCGTGCCCGAGGAGCCGCACCTGCGCTACTGGCACGCCGCCACGCTGCTGCGCGAGCACCGGGGCGACGGCCACCTCGTGGCGCTGCTCAGCGCGGACCTCGACCCCCTGGAGGCGCTGGTCAGCCACACCGCCACGGGCATGGGCATGAGCCCGCGCTGGGTCCTGGGCAGCCGCGGCTGGCGGCGCGCCGACTGGGAGGCCGCCGCGGCACGGCTGCGCGAGCGCGGCCTGGTCGACGACAAGGGCGAGCTCACCGCCGAGGGCGCGGCGCTGCGCGAGGCCGTGGAGGAGGACACGGACCGCCTGGACGCGGCTCCGTACGAGCACCTGGGTGCGGCGGGGGTCGAGCGCCTGACGGAGCTGGGCAAGTCCTTCCGTAACGCGGCGTTCCTCGCGGGGGCGTTCCCCGCGGACCTGAACGGCAAGGGCTGACGGCCGACAGCGGGGAGGCCGGGGGCGGCGGGGCCTTCGGTGGGCGTGGCCTCGCCCGCTGCGCGGTGTGCGGCGGTACGCCGGGCTTCGGTGGGCGTGGCCTCGACCGCGGCGGGGCGCGGCGGGGCGCGTGCGGCATTCCGGTGAGCGACCCGGCACAATGCAGTCGCAAGCTTGAGGCGCGAGAAGGCGAGTCGGGACACCGTGACGACGTCCATCGAAGGCAGGATCGCCGAGGAACTCGGCGTACGCGAGCGACAGGTGAGGGCGGCCGTCGAGCTGCTCGACGGCGGGTCGACCGTGCCGTTCATCGCGCGCTACCGCAAGGAAGCGACCGAGATGCTCGACGACGCGCAACTGCGCACGCTCGAGGAACGGCTGCGCTATCTGCGGGAGCTGGAGGACCGGCGGACCGCCATCCTCGACTCCGTACGGGAGCAGGGCAAACTGACCGCCGAGGTGGAGGCCCAGCTCCGGGCCGCCGACACCAAGGCGCGCCTGGAGGACATCTACCTGCCCTTCAAGCCCAAGCGCCGCACCAAGGCGCAGATCGCCCGCGAGGCCGGTCTCGAGCCCCTGGCCGAGTCACTCCTCGCCGACCCGTCCGTGGAGCCGGCGGCCGCCGCCGCGGCCTTCGTCGACGCGGACAAGGGCGTCGCCGACGCGGCCGCCGCGCTCGAGGGCGCCCGGGCGATCCTCACCGAGAAGTTCTCGGAGGACGCGGACCTCATCGGCGAGCTGCGCGAGCGGATGTGGGGCCGGGGCCGGCTGGCCGCCAAGGTGCGGGAGGGGAAGGAGGAGGCCGGCGCGAAGTTCGCCGACTACTTCGACTTCGCCGAGCCGTTCACCGCGCTGCCCTCGCACCGGATCCTCGCCATGCTGCGCGGTGAGAAGGAGGACGTCCTCTCGCTGGAGCTGGAGCCGGAGGAGCCGTCCGCGACGCCCGGTCCCTCCTCGTACGAGGCGATGGTCGCCCGTCGCTTCGGCGTCGCCGACCGCGGGCGTCCGGGCGACAAGTGGCTGCAGGACACGGTCCGCTGGGCCTGGCGGACCCGGATCCTGGTGCACCTCGGGATCGACCTGCGGCTGCGGCTGCGGACGGCGGCGGAGGACGAGGCGGTACGGGTCTTCGCGGCGAACCTGCGCGACCTGCTGCTCGCCGCCCCGGCCGGGACGCGGGCGACACTGGGCCTCGACCCCGGTTTCCGTACGGGTGTGAAGGTCGCCGTCGTCGACGCGACGGGCAAGGTCGTGGCCACCGACACGATCTATCCGCACGTCCCCGCGAACAAGTGGGACGAGTCGCTGGCGAAGCTGGCGCGGCTCGCGAAGGCGCACGGGGTCGAGCTGGTCGCCATCGGCAACGGCACCGCATCCCGGGAGACGGACAAGCTCGCGGCCGAACTCATCGAGAAGCACCCGGAGTTGAACCTCACCAAGGTCATGGTCTCGGAGGCCGGCGCCTCGGTGTACTCGGCCTCGGCCTTCGCCTCGCAAGAACTTCCCGAGCTGGACGTGTCGTTGCGCGGCGCCGTCTCGATCGCGCGCCGGCTGCAGGACCCGCTGGCGGAGCTGGTGAAGATCGACCCGAAGTCGATCGGCGTCGGGCAGTACCAGCACGACCTCTCCGAGGTGAAGCTGTCGCGCTCGCTGGACGCGGTGGTCGAGGACTGTGTGAACGGCGTGGGTGTCGACGTCAACACCGCCTCGGCGCCGCTGCTGTCGCGGGTGTCGGGCATCGGCGCGGGGCTGGCCGAGAACATCGTGGCGCACCGGGACGCCAACGGGCCGTTCCGCTCGCGGAAGGCGCTGAAGGACGTGGCGCGGCTGGGGCCGAAGGCGTACGAGCAGTGCGCGGGCTTTCTGCGGATCCGGGGCGGCGACGACCCGCTGGACGCGTCCTCGGTGCACCCGGAGGCGTACCCGGTGGTGCGGCGGATGGTGAAGACGACGGGTGGCGAGGTCGCCTCGCTGATCGGCAACACGGGTGTGCTGCGGTCGCTGCGGGCGGACGACTTCGTCGACGAGACCTTCGGTCTGCCGACGGTCACGGACATCCTGCGCGAGCTGGAGAAGCCGGGCCGGGACCCTCGGCCGGCCTTCCGGACGGCAACGTTCAAGGAGGGCGTCGAGAAGATCGGCGACCTGGTGTCGGGGATGGTCCTGGAGGGGGTCGTCACGAACGTGGCGGCCTTCGGCGCCTTCGTGGACATCGGTGTGCACCAGGACGGCCTCGTGCACGTGTCGGCGATGTCGAAGACGTTCGTCAAGGACCCGCGGGACGTGGTGAAGCCGGCTGACGTCGTCCGGGTGAAGGTTCTGGACGTCGACATCCCGCGCAAGCGGATCTCGTTGACGCTGCGGCTCGACGACGAGGCGACGGCCGACGCGACGGGAGCGCCCGCCCCGAAGCGGGAGCGGCGCGAGCGCGGCGGACGGCCTCCGCAGCAGCGCCGCGCGCAGCCGCAGGGCTCGGCCCCGGCCCCCGCGAACAGCGCGATGGCGGACGCCCTGCGCAAGGCGGGCCTGCTGAACGAGGGCGGCGGCGGCAAGCGACGCGGCGGCCGCTGACAGCGACGGACCCGGCCTGACGGCCGGGACGCGTGCCGGGCGAGAGCGGCCCCGACGGTGACGGGGCCGCTCTCGCGTGGCACCGCGGGGAGCGGCGCGGCGCCGCCGGGTCAGGCCGGCTTTCGTGCCTCGATCAGGAAGCGTGTGGTGTGGGCGACGAACGGGCCCTTGCTCCGCATTCGCTCGTGGAGCTGCCGCAGCCGGTCTCGGTACTGGTCGACGGTGAATCCCGGCACCATCCAGATCACCTTCCGCAGGAAGTAGATCACCGCGCCGATGTCGAAGAACTCGGTGCGCAGCGACTCCGAGCGCAGGTCGACGATTTCCAGCCCGGCCGCCTCGGCCGCCCGGCGGGCGTCGTCGGGGTGGCGCGCGCGGCGCACCTCCTCGGGCTGCGGGCCGAGGAAGTACTCGACCAGCTCGAAGACGCTGGCCGGGCCCACCTGCTGGGAGAAGTACGTGCCGCCGGGCGCGAGGACCCGCGCGATGTCCTCCCACCACACGGTCACCGGGTGCCGGCTGACCACCAGGTCGAACGCCTCGTCGGCGAACGGCAGCGGTGGCTCGTCCTCGTCCGCGACGACCACCACTCCCCGCGGGTGCAGCAATCGGGTGGCCTTGGCCACGTTCGGCGGCCAGGACTCCGTCGCCACCGTCAGCCGTGGCAGCTCCGGCACTCCCGCCAGCACCTCCCCGCCCCCGGTCTGGATGTCCAGCGCGGCCGAGGCCCGTGCCATCCGCTCGCCCATCATGCGCTGGTAGCCCCAGGAGGGGCGCTGCTCGGTGGCGCGGCCCTCCAGCCAGGAGAAGTCCCAGCCCGCCACCGAGACCGCCTGCGCCTCCGCCACCAATTCGTCAAACGTTCGTGCCATGGCTGGATCGTTCCAGCTCAGCGGAGGGACGGGCGACACATTTTTCCCTCGGACGCCGTGTCGCGCGCCGGGCGCACCCGTTACAGGCCGCCGGGGCCGGGGTACTTCTGCGCGGACAAAAGTGATGTCTCGTGACGAGGAGAGGTGTGACTCGTGCAGATCGGATACAAGCTCGCCGCCGAGGCCTTCGGACCGGCGGAGCTGGTACGCCAGGCGGTCCTCGCGGAACAGGCGGGGTTCGACTTCGTCGAGATCAGCGATCATTACCATCCCTGGCTGGACAACCAGGGGCATTCGCCGTTCGCCTGGACGGTGCTGGGCAGCATCGCGGCCAAGACCTCACGGATCGGGCTGGCCACCGGCGTCACCTGCCCGACCGTGCGCTATCACCCCGCCATCATCGCGCAGGCCGCCGCCACCCTCGCCCTCCTGTCGGACGGGCGCTTCGTCCTGGGTGTCGGCTCCGGCGAGCGGCTCAACGAGCATGTCGTCGGCCGCGGCTTCCCCGACACCGTCCGCACCCGGCACGAGATGCTCAGGGAGGCCCTGGAGATCATTCGCCTGTTGTGGCGCGGCGGGTACCGGTCGTACGAGGGGAAGCACCTGCGCTTGGAGGACGCCCGGGTCTTCGACCTTCCGGAGGAGCTGCCCCTGATCGCGGTGGCGGCGAGCGGCGAGCCGTCCTCGCGCATCGCCGCCGAACTGGGTGACGCGCTGTTCGCCACGGAGGACAAGCCGGAGATCGTCCGGCACTACCGTGAGGCGGGCGGCAAGGGGCCGGGCTATGTCGAAGTCCCCATGGCGTGGGCGCCCGACGAGGAGACCGCGGCGAAGGCCGTACTGGAGACGTCCCGTTGGGCGGTCACCGGGTGGAAGGTCATGAGCGAGCTGCCGAATCCGGTCAACTTCGAGGCGGCGACGACCACCGTGCGCGAGGAGGACATCCTCGAGAAGTTCGCCTGCGGCAACGACCCCGCGCGGTACACCGAGGTGGCGCAGAGTTTCGTCGACGCGGGCTTCGACCGGCTGGTCATGCAGAACGCCGGTCCTGACCCGGACGGCTTCATCGACTTCTTCCAGCGTGAGCTGAACGAGTCGATGCGTGGGCTGCGGCCGAACGGCAAGGGAGCCTGAATCCACCCGCGCGCCTTGCGCCGTCGGGGGGTGACCGGGGCCCCGTCCTCCATGGGCGGGGCCCCGGTCGGTCACGGTCTCGGCGGGCGGGCCGTCAGTCGTCCGTGCGCGGGGGCTTCCTGGCGCAGAGGTACGGACGCGCGAGCAGCAGCCCGGTGGCGGTCGTGGCGATGCCGAAGTACACCGGCGCGAGGTGGAGGAAGTCGGTGTAGTGGATCGCTCCGTGCACCACGACGGCCGGCAGGAACCCGGCGGCGGCCGCCGCGGCCAGGCTCCAGAACACCCAGCTCTCGCCCCGTCGCCAGCCCCACGCGCTGAGCAGTGTGATGGCCACCGCGGCGGCCATCAGGGCGCCGCCGAACCCCGCGCGGTCGTGGGCGACGAACGGAACCAGCCGGGGATTCACGGCTTCCAGCGTCTGCGCGCTGGTGCCCAGGAAGACGAGGTCCGTCGGTACGAAGACGCCGGTCAGACCGACCACCGAGATCACCGCTCCGCCGACGAAGAGACCCGCTCCCGTGACGATCAGCAGCAGCTGGCCGACCAGTGCCCGCCGGCGCTCCGGCTCCGGCCCCTCGGAGGCCAGGCGCCACCGGGGTGCGTGTCCGGTGCGGCGGACCGCGGCCACGAACATCGGGAACAGCACGAGGGCGGTGGCCGTGTGCAGGGGTTCCACGAAGCCGGTGGCCAGGAAGTAGAACAAGGTGGGGAAGCCGATCGCCCCGGAGAGCAGGTACACCTCGCGGGCCCATGGCCAGCCGCGTCTGAGGCCGCCCACGGCGAGTCCGGTGTAGAGGGCGCCGATCGCCACCATGGTGCCGGCCATGGTGATCCGGTCGTGCTGGAGGAAGTGCACGAGGTGGTGGTTGGCAGCGTGCAGTTCCCGCAGCGTCATGCCGAGATAGTCGCGGTCGTACCAGAGCAGCACCGGCCCGAGGGTGATCACCGCGGCGCCGAGTCCCGCGCCCGTCATGCCGAGGCCGACGAGGAGCGCCCACCACCAGGCGGGCCAGCGGCGCGGATCGCGGCCGATGTCCCGGAGCGCGGGAGCCGGCGCGGTGGGGGTGGCCGCCTCGGTGACCCGGGCGAACCAGCCGGGACCGGCGGCGACGAGGACGTCGGGCCGGGCGAGCACGACGGCGTCCGGCTCCGCGAGCAGGCCGGCGGCGGCGGTGACCGACGGGTGGGACAGGCGGCGCACGGTGGGGTCGTCGTCGTGGGTGAAGCCGTCGACATGGGGTGCGAGCGCCGCCTTCGTCGCCGGGTCGCAGGCGTGGACGACCAGGGGGATCGAGCGGCCGGCGGCGGCCTCCCGTACCGTCTCCACGTCGGCCGCCGAGACGGGCGCCACCTCGACGACACCGGCCCCCAGCGGGTGCATGGCGCGCACCGTTTCGCGGGCGAGCGAGGGCGGGACGGATATGCCGAGGCGTACGGCGACGGGAACGCCGGCGACCTCGCCGGCGAGCGTCTTCGGTGGATGACGGTGACCGAACCCGCGGGCGATCAGCCGCGCGCCGGCCGGCCGGGATCCGATCGAGGCGAGCAGCCGCAGGGCGGTGCGCTGCGAACGGCGCAGACCGAGGACGGCGGCTGCCGGGCCGCGCAGGGGGTGATACGTCCAGTCCGGCATCAGTGACTCTCGTTCTCCGTCGCGGTCGCTCGCTCAGCGGGCGGGGTCCATCCGAGGACCGGTGTCATGGAACGCAGCGTCAGCCAGGTCGGCGTCAGTCGGGCCGCCGTGTCGCGCAGCAGCACCGCCGGCGGCCACGACAGCTGTCCGATCGCGCCGAGCCTGGCGGAGCGGCGGGTGACGGCCTGGGTGCGGGGGCGGCGCAGCACGTCGTACGAGCGGAGGGCGGCGGCCACGTCCGGGGTCCCGTCGAGGCAGTGGGCGAGGGTGACCGCGTCCTCCAGGGCCTGGCAGGCGCCCTGGCCGAGGTTGGGGGTCATGGCGTGGGCCGCGTCCCCGAGCAGAGCGACCCGGCCGCGGACGAAGGAGGGCAGCGGCGGCAGGTCGTACAGGTCGTGGCGGAGTACCGCGTCCGGGGGGACGGCGGTCAGCAGCTCGGGGATCGGGTCCGGCCAGGACGCGAACCGGCGGAGCAGTTCGGCGTGTTCGGAGGGGCCGGCTCCTGCTCCCGAAGCCGGAAGCGACGCGGTCGCGAAGCAGTACATCCGCCGGCCCGGCAGCGCCGTACAGCCGAATCTCTCCCCGCGGCCCCAGGTCGCCGCGCCCTCGGAGGGCGGCTCGGCGAGGGGATCGGTGACCATGCGCCAGGCGGTGTAGCCGGCGTACCGGGGGCCGGCCGCGTCGGGCCACAGGGCGTGGCGGACCGCGCTGCGCAGGCCGTCGGCGCCGACCACGAGGTCGGGCCGGGACTCGCCGCCACGGTGCTCGACGACCAGGTGCCGCCCGCCCTCGCGGACCGAGGACACCTCGCGGCCCGCGCGCAGGCTGTCGGCGGGCAGCGCCTCGGTGAGCGCCCGCAGCAGGTCCGCGCGGTGCAGCACCACCAGGGGATGGCCGTAACGGCGCGTCAACTCGGCGTTGTCCGCGCGGGAGAGCCAGCGGCCCTGCCGGTCGCGTACGCCGCCGCCGGACTCGACGGCACCGAGTGCGCGCACGGTGTCGGCGAGGCCGAGCGCTTCGAGCGCGCGCAGTGCGTTCGGCCACAGGGAGATGCCGGCGCCGACCTCGGTGAACTCAGGGGCTCGTTCCAGCACCTCGACGTGCCAGCCGCGGCGGTGCAGGGCGATGGCCGTCGCGAGCCCGCCGATCCCGCCGCCGACGACGGTCGCGGCGCGCTGCGGCATGGGTCCTCGCTCGGGTCTCTGGGGCGCCGCCCCGGTCATGTGGCGGCCGGTCCGGTGCCCGAGCGGCACGCGGTGCGGTGCGGGTCAGGCTGGGCGGCGCCTTATAGCAACATGTCGACTGACGCCTGTCAACGTACCGGCTCCCCCGCCGCCGCGACCGGTGCGGCCTCCCAGGGGGCGGGGCCGGTGCCCTCCGTCCAGGCGACGAGGGCGGCGTGGTCGAAGCACTGGATCCCGCACTGTTCCGCGTACTCCGTCGCCGGCTGAGTGAACTCGCCGGTGGTGACGACGGCGGCGACGGACGCCTCGTGCACGGCGAAGCAGGTGCCGCCGAATCTCTGCACGTCCTGGGAACCGACCTTGTTGACCGGCCCGTAGCGTTTGCACTGGATGACCAGGTGTCGTCCGTCGGGTGTGGTCGCGGTCACGTCGGCGCCCAGATCGCCCGCGCCGCCGACGACTTCGACGTCGAGACAGCCGTCACGTGCGCACAACGCGGCGACAGCCTGCTCGAAGGCGTCCGCGTCCATGGCCAGGTAGTCGTCCGCCTCGAAAGCAGGCGGCGCGGGGTCGACCTCTTCGAGCGGCTCCCCCACGAACAGGCCCTGGTGCGCTGTCGTTGCCTCGCCCGGGGAGAGGACGCCCGCCTGTGTCGTACCGCTGCGGCTCGCGATGCGGCGGTTACGGACGCTTCTCAGCGTCACCGCCACGAGGGCGATGGCCACCACCGCGATCACCACCTGGTCCGGGTGCCGATCGGCCGTCCTGACCATCACCTTCAGCAGAAGCCCTGTGGCGGACAGGGCGATGGCTATCAGTCCGAAGAAGAGGAGAAGCTGGCGCAGGCTGAACGCCGGCCTCGGACGGGCGCGGCCGACGCGTTTGCGGGGGACGGTCATGGGCGCGGTCCTCCGGCTACGGCACGGATGTCAAGATCATTCATGAACCCCCTCTTCCCGCGCATCCCGGCTTCAACAGCTTCGCGCGGCGCGCGCCCAGGGGTTCCCGTACGGAGTCGGCGCGGCCGCGCCCGGCTTCGGTGGCCCGGTCCCGGCCGACGGGGACCCGGACGACAGGGCCGCGCGCCAAGACCCCCTCTAGGTTCTGTCTCTTTGACTTCATGTCGATCGGGCCACGTGCGAGGGTGGTGGCCATGCCGCAGCTTGGTCACCGCCTCCGGTCCTTGAGATTC